>JAIQFG010000073.1 GCA_020073375.1 Terriglobia bacterium
CCATCGTGCTCACGGTGTTCGTGGTTCCCGCGGCGTACCTGCTCATCTACGAGCGCCGCGAAGCGGCGAGCGCATCCATGGCTCCTCAGGAGGCGCGATAATGCGCGGCGCAGCGGCGTTCCTCACCTCTGCAATTCTGGCGGCGGCCATTCCATGCCGGGGGCAGGCGCCCCAGACGCCTCAATCGCTCACGCTTCAGCAAGCCGAACAGATTGCCATTCAAAATCATCCACAAATTCAGGTGGCCACGCAGTTGGCCTCGGCCGCGGCCGCGCAAGTCGTTGAAGCTAAGTCGTCCTACTATCCGCAAACCTACGGCAGCCTCACCGGCGTCGAGGCGGAGCACAACAGCCGCGTGGCCGCCGGCGTCCTCAACAATCCGATTATCTATGACCGTTTCGCCGACGGCGTGGCCGTGAACCAACTCGTCACCGATTTCGGCCGGACCTACGAACTGGTAAAAAGCTCCAACCTGCACGCGAAAGCGCAGCAGGAAAATGTGACCGCCACGCGCGCCGACGTTCTGCTCCGCGTTAATCAGGCCTATTTCGCCGTGTTGAAATCCCAAGCCGTTCTGCAGGTGGCCGAGCAGACCGTGAAATCGCGGCAACTGGTGGCCGACCAGACCAGCGCGCTGCAGAAAAATAATTTGAAATCCGGGCTGGACGCAAGTTTCGCGAATGTGGATCTGGCGCAGGCGCAACTCCTGCTGATCCAGGCGCAGAACGACGTGCAATCCTCGTTCGCCGATCTCTCTACGGCACTCGGATATTCCGATCAGCGCATGTTTGTGCTTGCCGACCAGCCACCGCAGCCTTCGCCGCCGGCGGACTTCGCGCCGCTGGTTCAGGAAGCGCTGCAGAATCGTCCCGAATTGATCGGGCAGGACTTCAACGTGAAATCGGCGCAGAGTTACGCGACCGCGGAGCGCGAACTGTGGCTGCCCACGATTTCGGCGGTGGGTGTCGCGGGACTCATCCCCTTCCGCCAGGACACGCTCGCCAGCCGTTACGCAGCCGCGGGATTCAACGTGAACGTTCCCATTTTCAACGGACGCCTGTTCACCGCGCGCAAAAATGAGGCGACCGCGCGTGCTAACGCGCAGCAGCAGTTTCTGCGCGATCTGCAAAACCGGGTTGTGCGCGACGTGCGCGCCGCTTGGCTGAACGCCAATTCCGCCTTCCAGCGCCTCTCGGTGACCGAGCAGCTTTTCAACCAGGCCACGCAGGCGTTCGACCTCGCGCAATCGCGCTACGGCCTGGGCCTGAGCTCGATCGTCGAACTGAGCCAGGCGCAACTGAACAAGACGCAGGCGGAGATCACCAAAGTCAGCGCGCAGTACGATTACGAGGGCCAGATCGCCTACCTCGATTATCAACTGGGGCGCATGAAGTAACACCCCGCCCGCCTCAAGCGTAGGGGCACGGTCCGCCTCGGCGGATGCCCCTACTTGCGTGTTGGACAGCCTCCGCGCTTGACAGCCGGAATTCGCGCACCCTATCCTGAGGGCCGTGAAAATCGCGATCGGTTCCGACCACGCCGGGTTCGAGTACAAAGAGAAAATAAAAATCCTGCTGGCCGGGCTGGGCCATGAGGTGAAGGATTTCGGCACGTTCAGCGCCGAGCCGGTGGATTATCCCCTGTTCATACGGCCCGCGGCGCAAGGGGTGGCCGCCGGAGAGTGCGAACGCGGGATCGTGCTGGGCGGGTCGGGAAACGGCGAGGCCATCGTCGCCAATAAAGTCCCCGGCGTGCGCTGCGCGCTGTGCTGGAGCGTGGAGACGGCCCGGCTCGCGCGGGAACACAATGACAGCAACGTTCTTTCGCTCGGCCAGCGGACGATTCCCGAGGAACTGGCGCTGCAAATCGTGACGGTGTGGCTGGCCACGCCCTTCGCCGGCGGCCGCCACGCGCGCCGCGTCGCCATGATCGAATAAACATTTTCAGTTTCACCTGGAAAAAGGGAGGCTGCACTGTGATGCGCTTCATGAAAATTGTTCTGGCGGTGGTCGTATGCCTGGCGGTGCTTCTGGCAGCAGCCATCACGTTCACGATCGGATGGCGACCGTTCATCGGGCCGCGCGCCCGGCCGCTGACCGGCCGCGTATTTGAACGCACGCCGCAGCGATGGGCGCGCGGAAAATATCTGGTCGAAGGCGTGACGCCGTGCATGGATTGCCACTCGCCGCACGATTGGACCCAGCATGACGCTCCAATTGTCCCGGGAATGGAAGGCGCCGGCATGGATTTTTCGGTAATGAAGGGATTGCCCGGCCGGATCACCGCGCCCAATATTACTCCCGATCCCGAAACCGGCGCGGGCACCTGGAGCGACGACGCATTGGCCCGGGCGATTCGCGAAGGCATCGGACACGACGGCCGCACCCTGTTTCCCATGATGCCCTACGAGAATTTCCGGCACCTTTCGGACGAGGACCTGGCGTCGATCATCGTGTACATCCGGTCGCTGCCGCCCGTGCGCAACTCTTTGCCGAGCACGGAAATTATTTTTCCGGTGAAATACCTGATTCGGAGTGTTCCCGAGCCGATTACCGCGCCTGTTCTCGATCCCGACCAGTCACAGCCTGTAAAGCGCGGAGAATTTCTGGTGAAGGTAGCCGGCTGCGCCGATTGCCACACGCCCATCGATGACCATGGCCAGCCGCTCGCCGGAATGGACTATGCCGGAGGGCAAATCTTCGACGGCCCCTGGGGCAAGGTCGCAACCGCGAACCTCACGCCCGACCCGTCGGGAATTCCGTACTACGATGAAGCGTTATTCCTGCAAACGATCCGAACCGGCGTGGTGAAAGCGCGCACGCTCAATCAGATCATGCCCTGGTTCGTCTACCGGAACATGACGGACGAAGACCTGAAGGCGGTTTTCGCCTACCTGAAAACGCTAAAACAGGTGAAGCATCTGGTGGACAACACGGAGCCGCCGACCATGTGCGAAATCTGCAAGGTCGAACACGGCGGCGGCGACAAGAATCACAAGAACTAGAAGGGCGATATTGCAATTGTAGGGGCACGGCATCGCCGTGCCCCTACGGCATGAACGACGCTCGATCTTTACCGCCCCATCACCAGAACGTTAAACGTGCCGGGAAGAATCGGCGGCCGCGGCGCGGGTTTATCCGGCGTGGGCGCCGGGCGCGGGCCAAAACCCGCGACGGCTACGTAAACGTTTCCCGTCTTCCGGTCGAGCGCCATGGTCCTGGCGCCATCCTGGGTTTTCACCGATTCGACCAGCGAATAATTGTCGGGCGTGTCTTCGTGGAAGATCCACAGAGCGCCGTCGGCGCCCGTGGAGCAATAAATCAGCGCCGTGGCGGGATCGAATTCACAGGCGTCCACGCCTTTCCCCATCGGCAACGCGGCGACAATTTTCCCAGTTTCCGCGTCCAGCACGGCCATGTGGCCGCTGCGGCATCCGACGAAAACGCGGCCGTGCGCGCGGTCCATATCCATGCTGCTGGGCAAGCCGCAGGGCGCGGTGGGCCAGGTCGCAAGCTGCTTCAGCGTTAGCGCGTCGAACTTCAGCGTGGTGTTCAGGCTCTGCATGTTCAGGAAAATGTGGCCCGCTCCGTCGGAAGCGAGATGCTCGGTTCTGCCAACCAGATTTTCCGAGGTGGCAACGATTTTTCCGGTTTTGGCGTCAATGGCCGTCAGGCGTTTGCTGCCGCGATCCGCGGTGAACACGCGGCCCGTTTTCTGGTCGTAGATAATTCCGTTGGGGTCGTCGCCCACGCGCACCTTGTCGATCACCGCCAGCGTTTTCAGATCGAAAATCGTCACCGAACCGGGATCGGAGGCGCTGATGAAGCCGCGTCCCAGGTCCCGTGCGACGGCGGCGCCGTGCGTGTCGTCCCCACCCGTAATTTTCCCGGCGATCGCGCCGGAATCGAGATCGAGCACGATGATTTCCGTGCCGTGCGAGACGAACAGCCGGCGGCCTTCGGTGTCCGCGGCCACGTAATCCCACCCGGAGTCGCCCGCAATCGGAATCTTCTTGATCAGGTGGTACCCGCCCGCTGCCGCCAGCGCGGATGCCGCCATCGCGAGCAAAATGACCCAGCAGGCCAGGCCGCAAAATTTGCGAGGATTGCGCATCATCAAATTATCCCTTCATCTATCGGAATTCGGAGCAGCGATCTCCAAAGCCATTCGGGTGGCTGCATTCTAATCCACCGGAGCCAGTTTGGAAACGTCCCACCCGCCGCCCAGCGCTTTCACCAGCAGGACCGTGGACGTCATGCGGCGCGTGAGCAAGCTGACCGCGGTGCGCTGATTGGAAAGCGCCGCCGTCTGCGCGGTAATCACGGTCAGATAATTTTCCAGGCCGCCTTTGTAGCGATTAGTGGCCTGCTCAAGCGAACGGTTCGCGGCGGCGACGGCGGCATCCTGCGTTTTGGATTCTTCCTCGAGTACGCGCAAATCGGAAAGCGAATCTTCCACCTCTTGAAACGCGGTGAGCACCGTTTGCTGATAATCCGCGGCCATTTCGTCGTAGGAGGCCTTGGCCTGATCGGAAATTGCGCGGCGTTTTCCGGCGTCGTACGCGGTTTCCAGCGCCGTGGCGCCCACCGTCCAGAGCGTGCTGGGCCCTGTCAGCCAGGAAGTGAACTTGCCAGACTCAAAGCCCGCCTGCAGCCCGAGCAGAAAAGTAGGGAAGTAGGCTTCGCGCGCCAATCCGATTTGTACGTTCGCCAGAGCGACGCGCCTTTCCGCGCTGGCGATATCCGGGCGCCTTTCCAGCAATTCCGTGGGCAATCCGGTGGCGGGAATCAGGGGAGCGGCGGGCATCTGGTCGACCGCGGGCAAATGAAAGGTGGAGGCGGGCTGGCCGACGAGCACGGCGACGGCATGCTCGAACTGATCGCGCGCCGAAGTGATGTCGATGTCCTGCGCGCGCGTCTGTTCCAGCTCGGTCGTCGCCAGGTCCACATCTTCGCGCGAAGCGAGGCCTCCCTGAAACCGGCTTTGCGTCAGTTCCGCGGCTTTTTCAAACGCGCCCACGTTGGAATCGAACAGCTGTTTTTGCGCATCGAGTCCGCGAAGCGTCAAATAGTCCAGCGCAAGTTCCGCGTGCAGGCTAAGGTTGATGGTTTCCAGATCGGCGGCCGTGGCCTGCGCCGCCGTGCGGCTGGACTGCACGACCATGCGGACCCTGCCCCACACGTCCGGTTCGTACGAAACGTCACCGGCAAGAAAGTAATCCGAGTAATAGGTGGGCGAGGTCGCGCCCTTAAGCGCGCGGTCGCTCGATTGGCGCTGGCGTGTAGCCGAGGCGTTCACCGTCACCAGCGGAAATTGCGCGGAACGCGAAATGCGCACGGCGTCCCGGGCTTCCTGGAATCGGTCCGCGGCAGCGCGCAGCGTCTGGTTCGAGATCGTCAATTGCTCTTCCAGGGCATTCAACTCGGGATCCTGAAAAATGGTCCACCACTTGCCCTTGCGCATGTCGTCGCTGGGCTCAGCCGGTTTCCAAGTTCCGGTTTCCTTGTAGGCTGGCGGGATCTGCGTTGTGGGCCTTGAATATTTGGGACCCACCGAGCATGCGGTGAGCGACAAAAGCGCGAGGCACAATGCCGGTAGCGTGGCCGGCGGGACGGATTTTTCCGGCCGAATCGCCGGCAGGATTTTGCCGCAACATGCCCTCATGGCTGCCTCTTCGCGGCCGCCTGCGGCTGCGACACTTTGACTTCCTGTCCGTCGGACAGCGAATCGGGAGGATTGACGACCACCGAATCGCCGGCGTTCAATCCCGCGAGCACTTCGATTTCCGCGCCAAAATCGCGGCCCGGCGTGATCGGAACCAACGCGATGGTTTTCCCGTTTTTCACCGTGGCCACCTGCATGCCCGCGGATTTGAAAATGGTCGCGTTCACAGGCAGCGTGAACGTGGATACCGACGAGGGCAGCTTCAGATGAACTTCCACGTACGCGCCGGGCTTGAGTTCTCCGGTCGGATTATTGACGTCGATTTCCGCGAGCAGCGTGCGCGTGTTGCTGTCGATCGCGCCGGAGTTCCGCACCACCGTGCCTTCAAACTTGCGGCCCGGGAATTCGTTCAGCAGGAGGTCGGCGCGCAACCCCGATCTTATGTGCGCGGAATAGATTTGCGGAACGTTGACGTAAACGCGCAGCTGGTTGACGGCCGCGATGTGAAACAGTTCGCGGGCCGTGCCCCCGCTGCTTCCCGAATCGATCAGCGCGCCGATGTCGGTGTTGCGCGCGGTGATCACCCCGTCGAACGGGGCGTAGATTTTCTCGAACGATTGCATTTCCTGCAGGCGCTTCACGTTGGATTGCGCCGAAGAAACGGCGGTGTTGCGCGCATCGTAATTTCCGATGGCGTTGTCCACGTCCTGCTGCGCCACCGATTCGGTCTTCAGCAGATCCTTGTAGCGGGTCGCCGTGATTTCCGCCAGGTGCAGGTTCACCTGCGCCGTGGCCAGGTCCGCGCGCGCCTGCAGCAGTTGCTGGTCGACCTCGGGCGCGTCAATCTCGGCAAGCAATTGGCCGGCCTTAACGCGCGCGCCGATGTCCACGTACCACTTCTTCAGGTAGCCGTTGGTCCGCGCGTAAATCGGCGCGTCGATAAACGGCTGCATGTCGCCGGGCAGAACGATTTCCTGCTGCTGCGCGCCCAGCTTGGGATGAATGACGGCGACCACGGGAACGGCAAGCTCCTGTGTTTCCTGTGCCAGTTGCGCGTTCGCCCTGCGACGGCTGGAGATTCCCCAAATCACCGCCAGGGCAACTACAATCAGCATCAGCAAGAACAGGACTACGCGCATGATGGCGGAACCGGAAGACGGCGAGCCGCGGCGTCCGAGCCGTTCCGCGCCCCGCGTTTTCGCGGCGTTCCGCCGATTTGAACCAACCCACATCTGTTCCTCCGAATACTCCGGAAAATCTAGTCGCCGGGCAGTTCGAGTACCGCCGATTTAGTGGCGTCCTTGCGCAGCCCGTGAATCAGGCTGTACACCGCGGGAACAAACAGCAGCGTTGCCACGGTCGCAAACACGAGCCCGCCGATGACGGCGCGTCCCAGCGGAGCGTTTTGCTCGCCGCCTTCGCCCAGTCCCAGGGCCATCGGCACCATGCCAATGATCATGGCCAGCGCGGTCATAACGACCGGCCGGAAACGCGTAAACCCGGCTTCCTCGGCCGCGTCCAGAGGCGTCTGCCCCTCGCGGACCCGATCCTTGGAAAAACTGACCACCAGAATGCTGTTGGCCGTCGCCACGCCCATGCACATGATTGAACCGGTCAGGGCCGGCACGCTGATCGTCGTGTGCGTCAGAAAGAGCATCCACACAATTCCGGCGAGCGCCGCGGGCAGCGCGGAAATAATGATCAGCGGATCGAGCCAGGACTGGAAATTCACCACAATGAGCAGGTAAATCAACAGAATGGCGAACGCCAGTCCGGCCAGCAATCCCAGGAAGGAGGACTCCATCGTCGCGATCTGCCCGCGGACGATGACCTGCGAACCGCGGGGAAGCTGGCTGCGGCTGCGGTCGACGATGGATTCGACCTCGCTTGCGACGCCGCCCAGATCGCGCCCCTGTGTCGCTCCGAAGATGTCTATCACGTTTTGCGCGTTGTAATGGGAAACCGTGGCCATTCCAGCGCCCCGCGTGATGGTTCCCAGATTCCCGAGCATTTGCCAGGGCGCGTGGCTGCTTCCGGTCACGGGAATGTTTTCCAGATCCTGCAGCGATTCAAATCCGTATTGCGGAGATTCGGTGGCGACGGTGTACGACACTCCCGATTTCGGATCCAGCCAGAAAGAAGGCGAAGTCTGAAAGCTGCCGCTTAATGAGACAAGCAGGTTGCCCGCCACTTCTCGCTGCGTAAAGCCGGCCTGCAACGTTTTCGTGCGATCCACGTTGATGTGCAGTTTCGGCTGGTTGAAGGGTTGCTGGACGCGCAGGTCGGCGATGCCGGTGACTTTGGTCAGTTGCCCCAGAAGATTATTGGCGAACTCATGGTTTGCCTCCACGTCCCGCCCGATCACCTGGATATCGATGGGCGCGGGGAGGCCGAAATTCAGAATCTGGGTGACGATGTCGGCCGGGGGAAAATAAAACATCACGCCCGGATACTCCCGAGTCAAGCGCAACCGCAGGTCGTGAATGAACTGTTCAGTGGGCCGGTGATTTTCGGCCAGGGAGATCATGATGTCGGCGTCTTCCGGCCCCACCGGCGCCGAGGTGCTGTAGGTGTAATTTAATGCGCTGTAGGGCAAGCCGATGTTGTCGATTACGCTGGCCACTTCCCGGTCGGGAATCACTTGCTTGATGGACCGCTCAACGTCCTCGCACAACGCCGCGGTTTCCTCGATGCGCGTCGCGGTCGGCGCCCGCAAGTGCAGCTTGATTTGTCCTGAATCCACATTGGGAAAAAAATCCCTGCCGAGCCAGGGAAGCAGCGCGAACGAGCCTAGGCAGAGAGCCAGAAAAACCGCCGGGAACACTACCCTGTGCGCCAGACACGAGCGCAGAATCGTCCGGTACCCATCCCGGAATCGTTCAAACCACAGCTCGAAAAGCCCTTGCACCATCACAAAAGGATTGCGGCTGGCCAGCGATTTTTGCGCCGATTCTTCCTCGTGGGATTTCAACAGGAACCGCGCCATAGTCGGCACCAGCGTCCGCGAAAGCAAATAGGACGCCAGCATCGCAAACACGACTGCTTCGGCCAGCGGCACGAACAGGTACCGCGCCACGCCGGTCAGAAAAAACATCGGCACAAACACGATGCAGATGGAAATGGTCGAAACAAACGCGGGAACGGCGATCTCCTCCGAGCCGTCCAGGATGGCCTGAATCGCTTCCTTGCCCATGGCCAGGTTCCGGTTGATGTTTTCAATGGTCACGGTCGCGTCATCGACCAGAATTCCCACGGCCAGGGCCAGCCCGCCCAGCGTCATGATATTGATGGTCTGCCCGATGGCGCTCAACACGATGATCGAGGTCAAAATCGACAGGGGAATTGACACCGCGATAATCAGCGTGCTGCGCCAGCTCCCCAGGAAGATCAGGATCATGATCCCCGTAAAACAGGCCGCGAGCGCCGCTTCCCGCACAACCCCGTTGATCGATGCGCGAACAAACAACGACTGGTCGGCAATAGGGCGCGCCTGGAATTCCGGCGGCAGCCCCTGCAAGACCACCGGCAATCGTTTCTTGATCCGCGCAATGATGTCCAGTGTCGAGGTATTCCCGGATTTCATGACGGTCATGAGCGCGGCGCGCTGCCCGTCGACGTGCACGATATTGGTCTGCGGGGGATTGCCGTCGCGCACGTGCGCGACGTCTCGCACGTAAATCGTATTCGTTCCCACCGTCTTGATCGGCAAGTCGTTGAGTTCCGCCACGGTCTGCGGGCTGCCGTTCAGGTCTACGTCGTTTTCAAGCGAGCCGATTTTGACGGTCCCGGCCGGCAGAATCAGGTTTTGCGCGCCGATCGCGGCGACCACATCGTTGGGAGAAAGCCCCTTGGCCTGCAGCGCCGGAATATTCAGGTCCACCACAACTTCGCGCGGTTTTCCGCCGTAAGGATTCGGGAACACCGCCCCCTGCACGGTTGCCAATTGCGTGCGGAGAAAATTGGATCCGAAGTCGTTCAGTTGCTGTTCAGAAAGATTTTTTCCGGAAAGCGCCAGCTGCAGAATCGGCACGGAGGAAGCGTCGTAATTGATGATGAACGGCGGCTGGGTTCCCGGCGGATCGCTCCGGACCGCGCTCTGCGCCAGCGCCGTAACCTGCGCAAGCGACTGTTCGATATGCACGCCGGGATAAAAATAAATCTTGATGACGCCGAGGCCGTTCAGGGACTGCGATTCGATGTGCTCGATGTCGTTCACGGTCGCCGAAAGGCCGCGCTCGAAGGACACCACGATCCGCTCGGCTATGTCTTCGGCCGACAAGCCCGTGTACGACCAGACCACGCTGATCACCGGAATATCGATGCTTGGGAAAATATCCGTTGGGGTGGTGTAAACGGCTAGCGAGCCCACGATCAGGATAAGCAGCGCCATCACCACAAAGGTGTAGGGCCTCCGCAGGGCTAGGCGAACGATCCACATGCTGAATTCCGACTCCTTGGCCCGTCCAGCGGCGGCCGGTTCACGGACCGAAACGCGCGGCCCGGCTTTCGATCGGCCCTTTCCAGCTTTGTGCGGGCAAACTCCCGCTGCACTGGACTCGGTTCTTGCCGGTCACTCTGAAGACAAATCCCGGTTCGGGGCTTTGCTGCGATCCATCACGGGGTCCGGCTGCCGGCCGGGTCGCGCGCTCTTGCATAGTGTGTGATGCGGAGCCCCGAACTTCCGTTACAATTTCCAGCCGTGCAGCACAGCCACTCTGGCTGTGTGATTTTGTAGTCCGCTCCTACGCCGCCGACTCTACTGCAATCGCAAAACCCGCACAGCGAAGAGTCGCTGTGCTGCTCCAAGCCGCAAACCTACGCCGCGCCGACTTGAAACATAGAATCGAAAAACAAACCCAGCACGTGTCGAACGTCGCCGTCAGAAAGGGTCTTGGGGTCCACCAGGTGCTCGAGGAGCAACCCCTGCGCCACCGCTCCCATGCACGTGGACGCCGCGGGATTGGCAATGGGCAGCGTTTTTCCCAGCGGCCGCAGCAGCTCGGAAAACAGGTCGCCGAAACACGCGCGGATGCGCCGGTGCCGGTTCCGCAAGCGCGCGTGCGCTTCCGGGTGGCGCAGCGCAAACAGCTTGAATTCCAGCGAGATCAAGACCAGGCGGCGGTCCTTGGCGAGTTGCGCGTAGTGCTTGCGGAGCTCGGCGAGTTTTTCTTGGGGATCCGTGTGCCGGCTGAGCGCCGCGGTGACCGAGTCGATGCGTTCCCGCACCCATTCCTCGAACAAGGCGAAGAAGATGTCTTCCTTGCTCTCAAAATTGGCGTAGAAGGCGCCGCGCGTGTAGCCCGCGCGGGAGGAAATGTCCTCCAGGCGCGCCGCTTCAAAACCGTTCTTGGCGAAGACCTGCTTGGCGGCGGCCAGCAGTTTGCGGCGCGTCACTTCGGTGCGTTCGGCCTGACGGGAGCGGGTCCGGCGGCCCGCGGACACCCGCGCGTCGTTTTTTTTGTGGGCCAGGGCCAGGCGCATGGAAAGGTGTCTCATCTAACCGCGGCCCGTCGCTTGACATCATACATACGTGTATGTATCTTACTTTGGTGCCGCGGCGCTGGCAAGCGCTAATTGCCCGGCCGGGCGGTTCGTGTTGCGCGCACCCGGAAAGCGGATGGCGAGGGCGGCGCAACCGGCAAGTCCCAAGAATCGAGTGGTCCCCATGCGAACCCTGTGCTTTCGTCTCCTCGTTCCGACTTTCGGCGCGCTCTCGCTGGTGTCCGCCGGGTCTGCCCAGTCCGGCCCGTTCCAGGGCAGCGTGAGCCCGCCGGCGTCCGCCGGGGTTCCCGCAGACCAACCGGTCAAACTGTCTCTCGATGACGCGCTGCAACGCGGCCTGCGCTACAACCTCGGCGCCGTGCTTTCGCTGCAGGATTCGCTCCACGCGCAGGGCGCCGTCATCGCTTCCCGCGCCGACCTTCTGCCCAATCTTTCCACCGGCCTGCGCGAAACCGTCCAGCAAATCGATCTCGCCGCATTCGGCTTCAAACTTCCGCCCGGCAGTCCGTTTACATTTCCGCAGGTTCTTGGGCCGTCCAACTATTTCGACCTGCGCGCCACGCTGACGCAGCGCGTGGCCGATCTGCAGGCCCTGCGCACCTATCAATCCTCGCGCGAAGCGCAACGCGCCGCGGACCTGAACGCTGTCAACGCCCGGGAGACGGTCGTCTACGTGGTGACCGCCGGATACCTGGAAGTGCTGGCCGAATCGGCGCGCGTCGATTCGGCCAGGGGACAGTTGGCCACCGCGCAAGCCATCTACCAGCAGGCGCAGGACCGATTTTCCGCGGGGCTCTCCGCCAAAATTGACAGGACCCGCAGCGAGGTCGAGCTGCAAACGCAGAAACAGCGCGTTACGGCCGAGCAGGCCCAGTACGCCAAGGACAAAATCGCCCTGGCTCGCCTGATTGGTTTTCCCGCCGGCGAGGATTTAATATTGACTGACGCGTTGCCCTACGCGCCGCTGGAAAATCTCACGCTCCCCCAGGCCATCTCGCTGGCCGCGGACAACCGCTCGGATCTGAAGTCCGCGCAAGCCCAAGTGCGCGCCGCGGAACTTTCCGTCAAAGCGGCTCACGCCGAGCGCTATCCCACGCTCGACATCGGCGGCGACTACGGACTGGCCGGCGTGAATCCCGGAAATTCGCACGGTTCGTATTCGGCCACCGCCCAGGTGCGCTTTCCAATCTGGGCCGGCGGACATTCCAAAGGCGACATCGAAGAGGCCGACGCGTCTTTGCAGCGCATGCGTTCCGAGTATGACGAACTTTGCGCGCGCGTCGAGGCCCAGGTCCGCACCGCGTACCTGGATCTGAACGCCGCCGCCGATCAGGTGCAGGTGGCTCAAAGCCGCCGCGAACTCGCCCAGGACGAACTGGCGCAGGCACGCGACCGTTTTTCTTCCGGCGTGGCCGACACCGTGGAAGTCGTCCAGGCGCAGGAAGCCGTTTCCAGCGCGGAGCAGGATTATATTGCCAGCCTGAACGCGCACAATCTGGCTAAGGCCAGCGTGGCTCATGCGGTGGGCCAGGCGGAAAAAATCATTCGCACTCTTTTGAGGAGTCAATAATCATGGCCGTCGATCAGACCAATTCTCCGTCCGCCGGCAGCAATACCAATGGCCGCCGAAGGAACCTGATTTTCGCGCTCGTGGTGGGCGCCGTGATCCTGATCGGGGCGGTCGCCTTCTGGATTTATTCCAGCACGTACGAATCCACCGACGACGCCCAGGTGGATGGCCACCTCAACGGAATCACCGCGCGGATCGACGGCCAGGTGATCGCCGTGCACGCGGAGGAAAATCAATCGGTGAAGGCCGGCGATCTGCTGGTGGAACTCGACCCGCGCGATTATCAGGTCGCGCTCGAGCAGGCGCAGGCGCAGTTGCTGAAAGCGCAGGCCGAGGTTCGCGTTGCGGGTTCCAACGTGCCGATTGCCAGATCCGCGTCCGAGACGAGCCTTTCCACCAGCCATGCGGAAATTTCCGACACCGAGGCGGGCGTTGCCGCCGCCGAACGCGATCAGGCCGCGGCCGCCTCTCGATTGCAGGAAGTCCAGGCCAACAACGCCCGGGCGCAAGCGGACGTCGCGCGCTATAAATCGCTGGTCGAGAAAGACGAAGTCTCCCGCTCGCAATACGACCAGGTAGTGGCCACGGCCAAGGCGCTGGCCGCTTCGGTGGATTCGGCGCGCTCCTCGGCCGAATCTGCGCAAAAAATCGTGGAGCAGCGCCGCGCGCAACTCGATCAGGCGCGCAGCCAGCTGCAGCTGGCAAACGTCAGCGCCCCCAATCAGGTCGCCATCTCCCGGGCCAATCTGCAATCGGGCCAGGCCAACGTGAAGGCCAAGCAGGCCGATGTCGACCGCGCCGCGCTGGACCTCAGCTATTGCAGGATCGTTTCGCCCGTGACCGGAGTGGTGAGCAAGCGCACCGCCGAGGTGGGCGAGCACGTGAGCAAAGGACAACGAATTCTAACTGTCGCAGACCTGAGCGATTTGTGGGTCACCGCGAATTTCAAGGAAAGCCAGTTGAGGCAGATGCATCCCGGGCAATCGGTCACCGTGTCGGTCGACGCCTTCGGCCAGGATTTTGACGGCACCGTGGAAGCCATGCCCGGCGCAACCGGTTCCATCAGCAGTTTGCTGCCGCCCGAAAACGCCACGGGAAATTACGTGAAGGTAGTGCAGCGCCTGCCCGTGCGCATTCACCTGAAGCCCGGCCAACAGGGCCTCGACCGCCTGCGCCCCGGAATGTCCGTGGTCCCCAAGGTCTGGCTGAAGTAGATGGGGCGGAGCGCGCCCCCGGTCTTCACACGAATTAAAATAACGATTCTTCTTGCAAGCCTTCTGCGCGGGAGCGCATGGATTTCGTTGGGCCGGTGTCTCGCCGGCAGCGTTTGAGTTTAAGCAATCCACAAATTGCCGGCGGGACGCCGGCGCTACGAAACCTTCCACGCCGCGCGCCAACGCCATTGCCGTATCTCGGCTATACTATTCCGGCTCGCGAATCTTCTCCGCATGGAGCCATGCGGCTGGGAACGCGAAGCCCGCGCGAAACCCGGAGAATTCTTGTTTCCCTTCATTCATCTTGGCCCCGTGACGCTCGGCACCTACGGCCTGATGGTCGCCGTCGCATTGATCTCCGCATTCTTTATCCTGCGCGCCGATTTCGCGCGCCGCCGCGTTTCCGCCGACGCCGAGGCTATCATCGGCATCACCGGCCTCGCCGGCCTGGCCGGTTCGCGCCTCTACCACCTGCTCGAAAGCCCCGCCGAATTTTTTGCCGATCCGTGGCCGCAGCTGTTCAGCACCATGGGATTCGCATTTTTCGGCGCGGTGATCGGCGGATTCCTCGCTCTGTTGCTGCTGGCCCGGCGTTTTAAGATTCCGGCGCTGCTGATGCTGGACGTGGCCTCGCCCGCGGCGGCTTTGGGCTACGGCATCGGCCGCATCGGTTGCCTGCTTTCGGGTGACGGCGATTACGGCATCCCGACGTCTTTGCCCTGGGGCATGAGCTTCCCGAACGGAATCGTGCCGACCACCGACCGCGTTCATCCCACGCCCATCTACGAGTTTCTCGTGGCGATCCTGATTTTCTGGATCCTCTGGAAGCTGGGCGAGCGCGGCTTGAAATCGCGCGCGCCAAACGGAATGATTTTCGCGGCCTATCTCGTCCTCACCGGCATCGCGCGGTTTCTGGTCGAGATCATTCGCATCAACCCGCGCTCCTTCTATGGCCTCTCCAACGCCCAGGCCGCCAGCGTCGTTTCCGTGATTGCCGGGACCCTCCTGTTTGTGGCCTGCCGCCGAGCCCCTTCAGCGCCGCGCCGCGCTTGACCTCCGCAAGCATTTTGTAGCGCCGGCGTCTCGCCGGCAATTTGCTTCGTTCTCATTATCCTGGCGGGAAGAAGCCGGCGAGACGCCGGCGCTACGCAATGCCCGGGTGTTGCAGCCCCGGCCCCGGTTCCTCTTCCTGGCACAAGGAACGTCGTGAGAACTCCTGACTAGTGGTAATCTCTGGAGCAGCCATTCACAATTCAGCATCCTTGGCCGAAGAGGTGAGCGATGCACCGCCCAATGGGAGTCAATGTCCTCGGAGTCCTGATGATTGTCGCGGGTCTGGGATTTGCCGCCGTCGGATTCCTCTTTTTCTTCATGGGGACGACGGGAGCGTCGGCCACCGCGCCCACGCACGGGATCGTCGCCGCCATGCTCGCGGCGCTCGGAGCCGCCGCGGGCGTAATCTTCTTGCTTTTTGGAGCCCTGCACGTGGTGCTGGCGATCGGCATCTTCAGGATGCGCAACGTGGCCCGCGTCTTTACCATTTTTCTATTCATCCTGATCGGCGCCGGAGCCTGCCTGGGTTCGATCGCCACTCTGCTCAGCTATAGTCACGTCGCGCTGGCGTGGAACGGTTCGCTGCTGGCCGTGGATTTGCTTGCGCTGTGGTATTTGTTGCGCCCGGAAACCAAAGCCGCATTCGGCGCGTAATCGCTCCGACTCATTCCGGATCCAGGAGATTTTCATGCCTTCGCGAATCAAGACCACGACCGTCGGCAGCTACCCCGTCCCCTCCTGGATGGTTGGAAACACCTCCCGCCTGGTTCTTCGCGACGCCGTGATGGCTGTCCTGAAAACTCAGGAACTCGCGGGGCTCGATCTGGTCACCGACGGGGAACTGATGCGCTTTAATCCCAGCCATCCCGAAACCAACGGCATGGTGGATTATTTCGTCTCCCAGATGGACGGCATCCGCAAGGAATTCACTCTTTCCGATTTTGACCGCTACCGCGCGGACCGCGCTTCCGGTTTCCGCCTCCTCACAGCCGGCATGGCCGTCGGCAAGATTCAGGAAGGAACCTTGAATCTTCCTCGGGATTACGAATTCGTGCGCGCCCTGACCAAGGCGCCTCTGAAATTTACCTGTACGGGCCCGCACATGCTCGCCAGGGTCCTGACAAACGTCGCTTACAAGGACGTCGCCGAACTGGCCATGGATTTGGCCGCCGTGCTTCGCCGCCAGATTGAATTCATCGAGGCGGACGTCCTGCAGCTGGACGAGGCCAGCATCGTCGGATTTCCCGAGGATGCTCCGTGGGCCGCCGAAGCCATCAACCACGTTCTGGACGGCGTGTTGAACGAGAAAGCAGTCCATATCTGTTTCGGCAATTACGGCGGCCAGCCGATGCTGCGTGGATTCTGGCGGGACATGATTCCATTTCTGAATTCGTTGCGCACCGACCACCTGGTCCTGGAGTTTGCGCGGCGAGGCTACGATGAAATCGATCTGTTTTCCGAACTCGACCCGAGCATCAGCCTGGGAATCGGCTTGGTGGATATCAAGGACAACGAAGTCGAAAGCCCGGACCTGATCGCGTCGCGCATCGAACGAATTGTAAAAGCGCTGGGCGCCGAGCGGCTCCGCTACATTCACCCCGACTGCGGTTTCTGGATGCTCCAGCGCAGCGTCGCGGACCGCAAAATGCGCGCCCTGGTCGACGGCAGGGATTTATTTGAGGGAAGGGTCTAAGTAGCACAGGCACTCCTGCCTGTGTGGTTTTTTCAAATTAAGGTTGGGCCACCAGCGAAAGTCCGGCCCGCAAACCGCGTAGCCGGAAGTTGTTGTGCCAAAAAATAATTCATACGGCAGCCCGTAAGAAACCATGCCGAGCCATTCCATCACCGACGACGAGAAAGCCGCGGTCCGCGCCCGCATCTTCCACCACCTCGCCGGAATGGTCCTGGTTCCCACCGTCAAGGCGCTCTGGGACCGCAAAGTCTTCGACGAATTTCGCGTTTCACTCGAGCCCGTCAGCCTTGATCGAATCGTAGATCAGACGCACGGCAACCGGGGCTACCTGCGCGTAGCGCTGCGCCTGCTCGCCTCCTGCGGTTGGCTGGAGGAGCACAGGGAAAAAGAAACCCGCAATTTCAGCTACGCTCTCACCGCCAAAGGCAGGATCGGCGCAAATCTCGCTCCGCTCTACGCGGAGGCTGTCTCCTTTCTCCCGAAGGCAATCTTCCTGGAAGATTTCCTGTTCGGCAGCTCCGGCGAAACTCTTCTGCCGTCCCTTCACACCATGGTCGCCAGAAGCGAAGACCGCTGGAACATCCCCGCCGAAGAAGATTCCCAAAAACGTGAAGTGCACCGAGAAGTCCAGCATCACCTGGACGGTATGACTGTCGGTCCGGCCATGGTGGCCCTGGCCCGAGGGAGAGTTTTGGAGAGCCTCGGCCGCGGACCGCTGACACTGAGCGAATTTTTCGGGCATCGCGGCAGCATTTCCTTGATGTTTGAGATTCTGGCGCTGCAAGGCTGGATGGCGCGCGAGCAATCGCGTGTGTGGCTCACGCCCGCGGGGCATTATGCCGCGCAGATCGCAACATCCTACGGCGTCACCGTTTCTTACCTTCCCTTGATGAACGTCCTCAGCACGCTCTTGTTCGGCAACGCGCGCATTCCGCGCGTCGATGAGACCGGCTCCGAACTGCTCGTCAACCGCGGCATGAACGTCTGGGGAAGCGGCGGCGCCCACAAAACATATTTCCGGAAGGTGGATGAAATTATCGTGGAGATTTTCAATCGCCCGATCGCCAAGCAGCCGCAAGGAATCTGCGACATGGGCTGCGGAGACGGCACGCTGCTCGAGCACCTGTACGGCGTGGTGAAAAATCAGACGGCCCGCGGCGCCGCCCTCGATAAGTACCCGCTTCTGATCGTCGGCGCCGATTTCAATAAAGTGGCCCGCCGGATCACCAAGCAAAGGTTGCGCAGCGCCAAAATTCCCGCGCATTTCGTAATCCCCGGAGACATCAACCGGCCCGCGCAACTGGCCAGCGACCTCGATGCGCTGGGGCACGACGTTCACAATCTGCTTCACGTTCGCTCGTTCCTGGATCACAACCGGCCCTATTCGCCCCCGGCGAATTATGCGAAGGGATCGCGTGCCGGAACTTCCACCGGAGCGTTTGCGTATCTGGGAGACGAGATCCCGTGCGATGAACTGGAGGAAAATCTGGTGCGGCACCTGCGCCGCTGGGCGCCTTACGTCGGCGGCTTCGGTTTGCTGGTCCTCGAACTTCACACCCTGCCGCCGGAAATCACCGCCGCGAATCTGGCCAGGACGCCCGCCGTGGCCTACGACGGCACGCACGGCTATTCGGATCAATATCTGGTCGAGCTTCCTGTTTTCCTGAAGTGTTGCCGCGAGGCCGGGCTGCAGGCCGATCCGCGCTACCAGTTCCGATTCCCGCCCTCGGAACTTGCCACCGTCAGCGTCAATTTCTTCACGGCAGTAAACAAATGAAGCGCCTGAACCGGCTATTGCGAATTTCCTCCCGGCGACTTCGCGGGCTCCGCTGCCGGTTTGCCTGAGGCGTCCACCATCTCCACCGGCCCGTACTTTTCCAGAACCGATTTTATTTTTTCGGCGTCGCCGACGGCCACCAGCTGCATGGTCGCCGGATTGATGTATTTCTTCGCCACGCGCTGCACGTCGTCCGCCGTGACCGCCGTGATCTGCGCCGGATACTTGTCCCAGTAGTCGGCGGGGAAGTTGTAGGCCTTGCGCGTGATGGCGTACCCGATAAGCTGTTGCGGCGATTCCAGAGACAGCGCGAAGCTTGCGACCACGGTCCGTTTCGCCGCATCCATCTCATCGTCCGGCACTTTCTCGTCGCGAATGCGGTTTAATTCGCGCAGGAATTCCGTCATCGCCCCGCCGGTCACCTCCGTGCGCAGGTCTCCTCCCGCGGTCCACGGCCCTGCGTATTTCCGCGCGGTCACGCTGCTGTACACGCCATATGTGTACCCTTTTTCTTCGCGCAAATTCAGGAACAGCCGGCTGGCCGATCCCGCGCCCAGCACTTCGTTCAGCACCACCAGCGCGGGATAATCCGGATTGGTCCGGTCGATCGCCAAGTTGCCCATCAGCAGCGTCGTCTGCACCGAACCGGGCCGGTCCACCAGAAATACTTTGGTCTGTGTCGCGGGCGGCGGCGCGGGCTGCAATTTCACGGTCTCTTTCGACCGCTTCCATTCGGCCAGCGATTGGCGAAGCTTCGCTATCAAGGCGTCCGCGTGGACATCGCCGGAAATCGCCAGCACCGTGTTCTGCGGAGCGTAGTGCGCGTCATGCCAGTTTGCGAGCAGTTCGGGCGTTACTGCGTCCAGCGATTCCGGAGTAGACGACACAACGGCAGCCGGATACGTGCCGTACAACGCGCGGCTCATCGTCTGGAACGCCAGAAACCCGGGCTGCGCGCGCTGCTGCAGCAGAGCAGGCTTGGCGCGCGACCTGTACTGCGCCAGTTCGTCGGCAGGAAAACTAGGATGCAGCAAAACCTCGCTGGCCAGCGCGAACCATTGATCGAACGTGTCCGACAATCCCGAGGCGAAAAGGGAAGTGGAACCGGAGCCGAACCCGGAGGAAGCAGAAAGACTCGCTCCCAGGGAATCGATTTGCTCGGCAATTTGCTTGCTCGTGCGGGTCTTTGTGCCCTGGTCCAACATGCGCGCCGTGGTTACGGCAAGGCCCGGAAGATTCGCCGGTTCGTACATCTGGCCCGCGCCGTCGATGTCAAATTCCACGGCGGCGAGTGGAAAGCGATGATCCTCAAGGATCAAGACGCGGATTCCGTTTGGAAGCGTGGTCTCCACGGGGCGCGGCAGCGTCACCTTCAAAATTTCCTTCGATACCGGCGCGCGATTCAGGCGTTCGACTTTGCTCGGGGGGATCGCCTTATCCTGGCCGGTGTCGACTTGGCTCCAGCCCGCCGCGGGCAGCGCACAGGCCAGGACCGCGACGACGGCAGCCTGCGGAAAAAATTTTCCACGCATCGTGAATCTCATTGTTTTTCCCTCGGGCCTTCCTGCGTTGGGGGCGGCTGCGCCTTTGGAACAGTCAGCACGACGGTGCTTTGTTCGGCGCCCAGATACTGGCGGGCCACGCGTTGAATATCGGCGGCGGTGACTTCGCTGTAATTCACCAGCGCGGTATTGATCAGGCCCGGATCGTGGAAATAGACGGCGTCGCGTCCCATGGTGCGCGCGCGATTCAGCGTGCCGGTCAGTCCCGCGGCCTGCGCCAGCCGGTCCTGGATGCGAACCTTGTCCATTTCCGCCTGCGTCACTCCGTCTTTCTTCACGCGTTCAAATTCCTCGTTAATCAGCGTTTCGACCTCTCCCGCGTCTTGCCCCGGTTTCATTAAGGCAATCGCCTGGAACAACGACGGGCCGCGCCTTTCGGCGATTCCGCCGCCCACTTGCAAGGCCACGGCCTTTTCCTTCACCAGCAACTGATACAGCCGCGAGGACGTCCCGCCGAACAGGATGTCGCCGAGCATGTCCAGCGCGTACCAGTCCGGCGTGTTCCCGGGGACGGTCTTGTAAACGATGTCAAGGCGCGGAAGCTTGGCGAATGAGTCTTCCACCTGCAGCCGCCGCTGCGCGGTCCGCGCGGGCTCGGCCACGTCCACGGCGGGCGGCGCGGGCTGCGAAGGAATATCCTCGAAATATTTTTTAATTTTTGCCAGCGCCTCGGGCGTCTTGAAATCTCCCACCAGCGTCAGCACCGCGTTATTCGGCGCGTAATAGGTCTTGAAAAAACTCGCGACGTCCTCCAGGCTCGCCGCGTTCAGGTCGTCCATCGAACCCATCGCCGAATGCTTGTACGCGAAGCTGTCGTAGGCCAGGCCGTCGACAATCTCGTAGGTCTTGCCGTAGGCCTGATTGTCTATGCGCAGGCGGCGCTCCTCCTGGACGGTATTGCGCTGGTTGTCGAGGTTGGCCTGGTTGATGCGCAGCGCGCGCATGCGGTCCGATTCCAGGAACAGCGCCATGTCCAGCTGGTTGGCCGGCACGCGCTCGAAATAATTGGTGGAGTCCTGCGTGGTCGTGCCGTTGACGTCCCCGCCGTTCACACGCACCAGGATCAGGTGCTCGCCTTTGCCAACGTTTTGCGAGCCCTGGAACATCATGTGCTCAAACAGGTGCGCGAACCCGGTGTGCCCAGCCAACTCGTTTCTCGATCCCACGTCAAAGGTAATGCACAACGATACGGTCGGTGCGGCATGGTCCTCCGAAAGCACCACGCGCAAGCCGTTTTCCAGCGTGAATTGCTGAATGGGAATCTGCACCTTGGGAACAACAGCGGCTTGGGCGGGCGCGATTTGCTGCGGCGCCGACGCCACCCCGCCCGCGATACACAGCGACAAGGCGGCAGCGGCCACCCAATGGAACAAGAAACGCTTCATTGTTGTGCACTCCAACCAGCGATATTTCACACGGATACTTTATCCTACTTTCTATGGACGGCCACCGACAGCTAAAGTTTCACTGCCGTTTGGGATTCCTGCCGTTCATAATAAGAAGCTTGCGATTTTGGTGCATTGGCGATTCACGGGCAGATATGGCCGCAGGGCCGCAATGCGCATCAAATCCATTTCAGAGGTAAACTGTAGGGCCCATGGAAAATGCTCCGGACGCGACTTTGAACGCCATCGAAGTTCAATCCCTCACGCGCCGTTTCGGCGCGCTGGTGGCCGTCGACCATCTGAATTTTTCCTGCGCGTCAGGAGCAACCTTCGGCTTGCTCGGCCCCAACGGCGCCGGCAAAAGCACGCTGATCAAGATGCTCACCACGCTGTTGCCTCCGAGCGAAGGTACCGCAAAAATCGCCGGCTACGATCTGGTGCAGCATCCCGAACTGGTGCGAGGCAAAATCGGTTACGTTTCGCAAATGCTTTCCGCCGACGGCGACCTCACCGGCTACGAAAACCTGCTGATTTCGGCCAAGCTCTACGGAATGCCGCGCGCCGAGCGCGCCCGCCGGATTGCGCAAGCACTCGAGTTCATGGACCTGGCTCACGTTTCTGGCAAGCGCGTGCGCCAGTACTCCGGCGGGATGATCCGCCGCCTGGAAATCGCGCAATCCATGCTGCATCGCCCGGCGGTTCTGTTCATGGACGAGCCCTCGGTGGGCCTGGATCCTTCGGCGAAACGATCGGTGTGGGAGCGGATTCGCGAACTGCGCCGCGAATTCGGCACCACGATTCTGATGACCACGCACGACATGGAAGAGGCCGACCATCTTTGCGAAATGGTCGCCGTGATGCATCGCGGTGTGCTGGCCGCGCTGGATACGCCCGCGGGCCTTAAGGCGCAAGTGGGCGCCGAGGCCACGCTCGACGACGTGTTCATTCATTTCACAGGGGCCACGATTTCCGAAGGAGGGGAACTCAGGGATGTCGCTCGCACACGAAGCACCACTCAGCGGCTGGGCTGAGCCGTTTCCGGGCGCGAATTACCTGCGCCAGACGCTGGCCGTCGCCGAATCCGATATTCGCAAGCTCATCCACGATCCCGTGGAGCTGTTCACGCGCATGGTGCAACCGGTCCTGTGGCTTTTGATTTTCGGACAGGTCTTCAACCGCGCGCGGGCCATTCCCACCGGAGGCATCAGCTACCTGGATTTCATCGCACCCGGAATTCTGGCGCAAAGCGTCTTGTTCGGAGCGATTTTTTACGGCATTTCCCTGATCTGGGAGCGTGACCTGGGCATCGTGCAGAAATTCCTGGTGAGCCCCGCGCCGCGGAGCACGCTGGTCCTGGGCCGCGCCATTTCCTCGACGGCCCGCAGCCTGTGCCAGATGGTGTTCGTGTACGTCATTGCCGCGCTGCTGCACGTGCAATTGCGGTTCGGGATATTCGCACTGGCTGGAGTGGTGGCCGCGGTAATGCTGGGCTCGGCGATATTTTCCACGTTTTCGCTGATCGTCGCTTGCCTGGTGAAATCGCGCGAGCGCTTCATGGGCATCGGCCAGGTCCTTACCATGCCGCTGTTTTTCGCCAGCAACGCGATCTACCCGCTCAGCCTGATGCCCGGATGGCTGCGCGCCGTTTCGCGCGTGAACCCGCTCTCCTACCAGGTGGACGCGCTGCGCACGCTGATGATCATGGGCGGATCGAGCGCCTTCGGCATTGGCCACGATTTTCTGATGCTGCTTGCGGCGTTCGCGGTGGTGATGGCCGTGGCCACCAGGCTCTATCCGAGCATCGTCACCTGAGGGCGGAGCGAGCCGGCATGGGACGCGACTCTAAACCGGAAAAGCTTTAACACAGAGAACACAGAGAAAACCAAAAAGAGGGAAAGACCAGACAAAAAAACAGCAAGCTACGCGACCTCTTACGCCTTTGGGGTGAAGGGTTCTCTCTCTTTTTCTTCCTCTGTGTCCTCTGTATTAAACGCTTAAGTTTTTGATTTTTCCCCGCCGCGCCAAACGAAAATTCTCAGAAGTTGAATTTCAGCGCCAATTGAATTACCCGCGGATCACCCGCGGACGTGATCGTGCCGAACGCGGCGCTGCCCTTGCTCACATTCGGCGCCCCCAGCGGCGGCGTGTTGGTCAGATTGAAGATTTCCACGCGAAAGTCCACGCTCAATCTGTCCCCGAATCCAGTGCGCTTGATGAAGGCGATGTCCGCGTCGCGATAGGCGGGTCCGCGCACCGGATTTCGCGAACAGTTGCCGATCCCGGTGGTGGAAAGCGCCTGAATCGCCGCTGTGTTGAAGAATTGAGCCACGCTCCGCTGCGAAGCAGGCAGCGACGTATCGCCGACACAGTTCGGCCGTTGCGTGGCGAATCCCGCGAAGGCGTTGAAGTTCGTCGTCTGCGTGATTGCCAAGGGAAGGCCGGATTCCAGCGACACAATCCCCGCGACCTGCCATCCGTTCGTAAATTTTCCAACCGCGCCTTCGGGATGCAGCCTGTGATTCGGGCCGATGGGAAGATCGTAGGTATAGCTGATTACCGTGGTGCTGGGAATATCTCCGGTCGAAACATCGCGTTCCAGCGCACGGTTATAGCTATCGGCCATGGGGAAGTTCGCCACCGATCCGAGCCCGATCGAAGCGTCAAACACCGACGATGCGTCATCGATAAGTTTCGAGTGCGTGTAGCCGGCCAGCAGTTCCGATCCGTTCGCAAACCGCTTTTCCAGCTTTGCCGAAACGCCCGTGTAGTTGGAATTTCCGATGTTGTTCCGATAGAGAATCACGTTCTGAAATTCGGGGAAGGGTTTCAGGAGCTGAGCCTGAGGGATGGTGCCCCCATTCAAGGAGGGATTGGAGGGAACCTGTCCCGCAAACGGATTGGCCACGGATTGCTGCAGCGAGCTTCCCAGCGCGAGCTGCGCCGCGGTGAGCTGGTTCAGGTTGTAGTCCGGAACGCCGAGGTGCGTGCCCTTCGATCCGGTGTAGGCGACTTCAAACGACAGGTTGTGCGTCAACTCGCGCTGGACCGCCAAATTCCATTGCTGCACGTATCCCGATCCGAGCGTTCGATCGGCGGAATAGACGCTCAACCCCAGTCCGGCATTCGGAGTAAGGGGGATGGGCTGCACGCTTGGGCCGTTCGCGAGGACAAACGCGGGCGTCGAATTGTTCACATTCGATTGCGTCGCGGTCTGGACGAACGGAAACGCCGGGTTCGTAAACGGCGTCGTGATCCCTGATTGGTCGAAGAACACGATCGCGTACCCGGAGCGGATGACGGTCTTGTTCGTCAGACGATAGGCAAGGCCCGCGCGCGGGCCGAAATTCTTCCAGTGCAGCGTCCGCGCCGACCGCGGAAATCCATCCTGGCCCAGGTATTGAAGTTTCTGCGCCTGCAGATTGAAGACGGCGCCCTGGTTGTCCAATTCGGTCGAGGGGAAATTCAGCGTGTAACGCACGCCGCCGGTCAGCGTCAGCCGGCTGGTCGCTTTCCAGTTGTCCTGCACGAACCATTCCTGGAACCATGCGCGCGGCCGTAATATCTTCTGCTGCAGGTCAATCGAGAACGATTGCACCTGGCCCAGCAAAAAACCGGCGAGCGGGTTGCCGGTGGTCGTCGACCCGGTTACGCCGCTGGGATTGATGAAATTCGTGAACAAGTTGTTGAACGTGAACGAACCCGTCGGCGACGGCGGCTGAATCACGTCCAGGCGCGAAATCCGGTTGTCCACCCCGAAGCGGATTGCGTGCCGTCCGCGCACAACCGAGACCGTGTCAGCAAGTTCGGTAACGTCCGTCCTGAAAATCGAGTTTACGTTTGCCTGCGGCCCCAGCTGCTGAAAACCGCTCACCAGGAACGTCGGCAATTCGTTGTTGAATGCCGCATTGGTCGGGATACCCGGCAGATTCAGGCCCTGCGACGGAGTTTGGCTCTCCAGCAGGCCCTGCCGGTTGATCGACCGCCGCGTATATCCGGCGCGAACTTCGTTCGTCAGCGTCGAGGTGAAGGCATGCAGATAATTCGATGCGAACGACTGCGCAAGCGTATCCTGCGGGCCGGTCGATGCCCCCGTTGTCGTGTTCCCGTAGCCGTCGGGCAGCGGTGTCACGGGCTGCGTGAAATCTTTTGCGAGCGAGTAGCGTCCGAAGACCTGGTTGCTGCCATTAAACCGGTGATCGATGCGCACGTCGAACTGGTCCGCCGTGTCCGGTTCGTTTCCGGCGCGCGTGAAGTTGTTGGCCGCTCCCGAGGAAGTCGGCTGGGGATAGAGACTGAGCAATGTCGCGGCGACCGTGTCGAAGGTCCCGGTGGGGATCGTGTTTCCGGCGTATGCGCGGCGATCCGACGGCCGAAAAATCATTCCCTGGCGGACTTGGACGGGATTTCCATTCGTGTCGGTGGTCATCAACGGAGTGTTGCCCGCGGCGGTGGCCGTGATCACGTTGCCGGGAGTGACAAAGTAGGGCGATGAGAGCAGCGCGGAAAAATTTCCGCCGCGTTCAGCCACCGTGGGCACCGTCGAAGTCACCGTACGGCCGAGAAGCTGGCGCGTGCCCTGGTAATCCACGAAGAAGAAAGTCTTGTCATGAATGATCGGCCCGCCGGCGACGAATCCGAACTGGTTTCTGCGGAACTCGGGCTTGTTCGGGTTTGCCGCCGTGGCCGGGGCAAACAGATTGCGCGCGTTCAGCACTTCGTTGCGCAGAAATTGAAATGCCGTGCCGTGGAATTGATTGGTGCCGGATTTCGTCGTGAGGTTGATCACGCCGCCGTTGAATCTTCCGAATTCCGCCGAGGCGTCGTTGGTCTGAAGGTTGAACTCCTGAATGGCGTCGATGATGGGAACGAACGCGATTTGCCCGGGTTCGGGCTGCAGCACGGAGATCCCGTCATACATGTATTCGTTGGTGCGCGGGCGGCTGCCACTGAGGCGCGGCAGGGGAGTCGCCGCAGGGGGCAGTGCCACGCCCGCGGCAAGTCCCGCCAGGCTGACGAAATTACGCCCGTTCAGCGGCAATTCCGCAATCGTC
>JAIQFG010000074.1 GCA_020073375.1 Terriglobia bacterium
GGTGCTAATCTGCACGGGAATCGATGATAATCTTTTGGAAAGGAAGGAAATCTCGTCTTTAGGCTATGTGTAATCTGATGGTAACTAAACTTGCTTAGTACGCTCAACTCTTCTTTCGCAGAGAGGCCAGGCCAAGTCCTGAGAAACGGCGTTATCGAAATGTGGGTTTCGGGCGTCCTTTTAGCGAACCAGGGACCATGACATAATCGGCCAGCCATGTCTCCGATATCGAAAGTCAAACGCCGCAGGACCGCCTTTCAGCAGGAAGCCCGAGAATTGCTCGAAAGCATCACTACAGGTGAAGCTGACCCATATATGCCCTACCGTCGCCTTTATCTTTTGTGGTACGCTAACAACGCGGCACTTCAGGAGCTTCGACCATTGTTTCGGATGAAAGGGATCGATGCTGACAGCCACATCATCGTAACCAACGAATTTCGTGAACAGGTCCGATCATTGGCAAAGGAAATCCTGCCGAAGTTTTCAACGCCGTAGATGCTCGCACAAATTCGGGCCAAGCCCTGTGAAACGGGGTTATCGGAATATGGCCGGACCCAATCAGAATAATGGACTATTGCCGGATGCGCTTAGCTAGTTGTGATTTGAGCCAGACTAGCGTGGTTCCGCCAAGAATCGCTCCTACGCCCATTGCTGCAAAGAACCCAAGCACGGCTGCGACGCTGTGCAATTCATGCTGTGAATCCGCAAAGACCATTTCGTGAAGATACCCAAGCGCGGCAGCGCCGGGGAATGCACCGATGACAAACACAAAACGATTGGGTCGAGTCGGTGGCAACTGGGGAAGTCGGCTAAGTACAACCGATCCCGCGACGTTGAAGACTACGCAACCCATCACGAAGGCAATAAGCGGCAAAAGCATGGCGCAAGAAAGATAACATTTTATGTCCCGCTCTCGTGACTATCGGCAGTAGATTCCTAATGGAGAGCCAAGTCCTGAGAAACGGCGCCAGCTCAACCGGTCAACGCAACACCCTCTAACCAACAGATTCAGCAATACTTCCCGATGAGGCCCGGCCTGCACGGCAGGATTCAATCAGAACCTAGACTGGGCTTTTGTTTTGTTTGATTTGATCCCCGCGAACGAAATCAGCCTCATAGGCCTCTAGAAGAAGACTTTGACCAAGTGTTGCGATGACCCATTGAGACCGCCCCGTTTCTCAGGACTTGGCTTTGACGCGGCATAACTCTTCCATCTTTGTTGGACATCAAGGCAGGGAGCAGTACGATTAGTTGGATTGTCATCCAGCAATAATGAAACTCTTTGACAATCTTTCAGCAAGAACGCTCGCTCTGCTTATTTCCGCTATAAGTGGGGTTGTGGCCGCAGGATGCGCATTTGTGTCCACTATATCTATCGGTGCAAAACTGTTCAACGATGAAATGTCCTACGGTGTGCCGCTCTCTGTTGGTCCACCAATCGCAATTATTACCGGCTAGGTGTTTAGAATATGGTGGCTACCGAACTCGTTTCGCGGGGAAAATACCACTTGGTTGGCAGTCGCGCACTGACCTTTGCAACCTGCATCTTGGGCGCAGAAATAGTTGCAAACGTCTTCCGGTGGACGCTTGTCAACTTTTTGACCGTATTCTTGGAACCACTCCTCGAAGATGGCCTGTGGATTGCGCTTTTAGGTTCATTCGCGTGGTCGATAGTTCACCTGATACGGGCTCGAAAGCGCGGCCCTCGATTAATGCTGCCTCCTGTGACTGTGAATGTCCTCACGCTGCTTATGGTCCTGTATGTTCCATTTGACTACATCACCACGCAATTCGATTTTCATATGAACTACAGCGCCCGGATGGCAGTTGTCAGAGAGGTAGCCGCTGGTAAGTTGGATGGCCGCATTCGGGTATCCGGCGGAAGAGGCGATTTCATAGGGTTGCAGCCGTGGCAGTCTTATCTTTCGACTGGTGGAGAGATCATGCGATGGCGTCGCCCGAACGCTCAGTTAATCTTCTTTTTCGATTTCAGGGGTGTTTTGTCCAGTTTCGCCGGGTTTGTCTACTCAACCGATGGAACGCCTCCTCGGCAAGACGACTTCGGCGGAAATTTCGTCGAAATCGAGCATTTGCGTGACAATTGGTTTTACGCCTCGTCTCGAAATTGATCCGCGAATCATATCGACTGGAGCGCAGTTTGACCCCTAGAGTGGTTGTCCGAATCCTGCTACGGGATCTGCCAGAATTCCAGGTTCCGATAACGCCGTTTCACAGGACTTGAATCAAATGGTCCACGGCCCACAACAAGCGTTTGGTACAATGCGTCGCGCCGTGAGCGAATACCAATCCGCGTGGCGAGAGTATCGTCTCCTGAGAAATTGGTTCTTGGCTCTTTCTCTTGGCGGCGTTGGCGTTTTTGCGCTTTTCCTCGCGTTTTCGAAGGTATTTAGCCCGTTCAAGCCGAGTTTTGTGTTGGCGGGTGCGTGGTTCATCCTGTATCTCTACGTGTACATACGCTTGAGATCGTGGAGATGCCCTCGCTGCGGGAAATACTTCTCGACGACTTACTCCAAAGTGAGCCGATCAGTGGCTGTTCGTTTTTCATTTCTGCCGCCCGTTTTTTTGACGCGGCACTGTGTCCATTGCGACTTGACCAAATACTCGGATTAATCACCCACTATCCGATAACCCCGTTTCTCAGGCCCAATCACTGAGTTGATTGTGGATTTGCCTCATGAGGTCAACGTTTCGCGGCAATCACAGGGCTAATACCGGGTCAATGCCTTTGCTACAATAGGCGACTAATGCGTGATTACGGGTGGCCTCGCGTATTCGTTCGGGATGGAGCTGTCCTGTTTCTTGCAGGCGTGTATATCCTGCTCTCGACTGACAATGCGAGAGAGTATCCCGCGACCTACATTCCTCTACAACCGCCATGTTCCAATGCTGGGTGGCATGAATTTCTTTCATTCCTTCTGGTGCTAGGTTTGGCTATCGCGTTTGTAGAATCCCTGAATTGGGTTGGTTGGCGCGTGAAGCGTAATCTGCCGAAGCGATCCACTTCCACTATGTCATCGCTCGAATCAGGCCCACTTGAAGACATTGATTTACTGTTCCCTGACGGTTGGCTAGGATTACTATTGGGTGCGATTTTTCTCTGGGTAGCAGTGTACCGATTGCACGGGCCGAATCCTTGTGTTCCGGCGACTTATGGAAGCACGCTGGGAGGCTACCTTGCGGGTGCGCTAACACTCGCCTATGCTCTCTTGGCATTGACTCAAGCCTGCTTTGACCTCGGCTGGAAATTCAGTAGGCTACGGTCTAATTGATCATTGTTGGATTATCGGTGGCTGGCAACTGCCCGATTCCCAGATTTCGATAATCCCATTTCTCAGGACTTGGCCTCAACAGCGACGTTATCAAAGCCGGAACGCTGGTTGGCCATTCTGGTGTTCGGAGGCCAGTCGATATGCATAATCTCTGAGAGTTAACAAGGGACGTTGATGGCTTCAGCATACTCGAAAATATGCCCGGCTTGCGGTGTGAACATTTACCCCAATGAATTTCCGCTGGGAAAGCCTTTGGTTTGTCCCCACTGCCACAGTGCATTAGCTTATGACCAGCCCTACTCAAGGGAAGTTTGGGTGTGTAGTCTTCTGGTCGCAATAGTCATCGCATTGAACCTCGGCCACGGGGCCTTGATCTTCGTTCTAATCGCGATTTGTGCCACGCTCGGCCTTGGGCTTTTGGGAATATCTTTTGCGAGTCTTTTGTTCCCTCCGCCATTAAAACTGGCCAAAAACAGGAGGCCCAAGTCATGAGAAAAGGTTCAAATTCCCAGTTAGCGGTAACCCCGTTTCACAGGACTTGGGAAATCCTGGAGTAGAATCCTGTTTCTCAGGCGCGAACGCGATACTATTCACGGCAGCAGGTAAGACATGAGCATATTCGCCATTTGGGAAGAGCGCGATTATAGGAAAGTTGGCAGCGGTACATGGTTTTATGATCGAACCGTCCCTATGAAGATAGAAGTGTGGGCGAAACCCGCCCGTTTCGCATTTTCGCGTTTTGATGAGGACGACCAACTTATCGAAACAAGGCCAGTCCCGGAGACGAACGACGGCTTTCTTTATTTCTTACTGCCAGTGCAGGGCTCAGATGAATACCTGAGCATTGAAGAAGCAAAAGCAGCTGCAGATGCTAAACCTTGGGGCCCAATTGAATGGGATTAGGCCCATCTTCACTGGGAGAAGGCTTACCGATTATGGCGTTTGATTCAGATGTGCAAATGTGGGCGACCGCAATATCCACCAATGCAAACAGCGGGAGAAAGATCATCTTCCGCTATGCGAAACAGTTGAGTGCGACGTTTGATAGGGGTTCCCAGCCGATTCGGATCATAATTGTCTGGAAATACCAATCGGTTAACGGTATGCCCAATGCGGAAGACCACGACAGGATGAATCTCTTGGAAGACACCTTGCAGTCAGTACTTAATGGAGATCGCTTCGCAACTCTAGCGTTAATATCTACAGGCGAGGACCTGCGTGAATGGACTTATTATTCGAGGTCTGAAGATGAATTTATCGAACGACTCAACCATGCGTTCGCTGACATGCCAAAATTCCCGATCGAGATTCACACGGCGTGCGACCCGAGTTGGGAGGTGTATGAGAAGTTCAAAGCTGGGGTGAGCGAGGTCGCCAGCTAAATCTCAGGCAAAGTTCAGTGGAGTCGCGTTATCGGCAACTGGGTTTTGGCATTCTGCGTCCAGTGGCAAAACCCCGCTGAGGCGTCAAAAACGAAATTCGTAGCGGTCCCGATGCCGCTTCTCGTCACCGTGATCCCTTGCAAGCCACTGTTCCAGTTGCTCCTTCAACTGCTGCATAGGTCTTATCGCAGCGATAGCGTTTTGGATGCCAAACTGTTCACCACATTCCTTACACGAAACGATTTCCGTGTTGGGTCGTTGGGCCACATCACTCAGGCTTAGCTTCACAGCCACTGGCCACAGATTCTCACCGGGACTAAACGTTTTCTTGTATTCGAGCGGCATTTCATTAATCAACCTCATAGGGGATATGGTATTCCCGTAACTTGGCAGAAGCCAAGTCCCGTGAAGTTCTATAAAGGGGGAAGTCAAGAAGAAACACGTGTCCTGTGGCCGGAATTTTTCTTGCTTCCCAGCCCACGTGATCGAGCGAGATCTGTTCTGAACTTCCGCGCCATGGACTCGGGTGCTGGGCACGGTGACCCAGCGATTGGGGTTTTCTCTACCAGCGGTTTTCATCGCTTCTTTGCAACGAAGCCTGTCGGTTCCGAAACCAGCAAGCAGTACGGTGGTCAAGTGGCGACCATAGTTCTATCTGGGACTCGTGGCCCATAGCTTTTTCGGGTTATCCGAGAGGGCCTAGGGTCGTCTGTGAGACTGAGTGCCCGAGGGACACAGCGCCTAACTTCACAGCTGAGACTCGCTCTCGAACCCGAGTGTCTCCAGAACCCAACGGCCACCGCCAGAGAAAATCCCCAGGATGGAGCGGATTCGGTCCGAGACACTCAAGCTGTTTGTGGTTTCAGATGTTGGGCGTCGAAGCACACTCCTCTCTTCCACACAATCAATACGATGGTGGCAATCTTCCTGGCCAAGGTCAGACGCGCCATCTCCGGCCGGATACCCTTGGCCAGCAGGGCCTCGTAGAACTCTTGGAAAGGACCCGGCTTGGTCGAGGCGATGATCGCCGCGCCCTTCAGCAGATTCTTCAGATCGTGATTGCAATTTTCGTTCAGCCCGCGAATCGATGCGGGCTTCTTGGATCGTTGCAGTTGCCCTTCGACATAGCGGTGATCGGCACTGCTGTAGGTCTCAATGCCCAGACCGCCGAAGGTCCACAGCTGTCGCTTGGTGCGAAACCGATGCGGGGTCTGCAGGATGCCCAGCAACACGGCCGCCCGGATCGGACCGATCGAAGGAATCTGGCAGAGCTGTATCCACGCCTGGTGTTTCTTGCTTTCCTCCAGCAACTCGCGCCGAACTTCCCGACGCAAGGACCTCAGCGCGTCGAGTTGCTGGTAGTAAAACTCTGCCCGGCGGCGTACCCCCGGCTCGGTGATTTTCGCCAGCCACTGGGCACGATGCTGCGGCGCATAGACCTGCTTGCCCGTACAGGGAATGGCCCAGCTGCGATAGATCGCCTTCACCCGTGACATCACTCGTCCGAGATCTTTGGTGATGGTCAGATAACTGCGCACCAATTCCTTCAGGCTTCGTAGCCCGTGTTCGCCGTGATAGACGGGGTTGAGATGATCCAGGCGCAGCAGCTCGGCCAACCGGCGGGCATCGATCTTGTCACTCTTGTTGCCCTGTTTCATGGAAGCATTCTTTCGCGGATCGCACACCACCAATTTCGTGACGTGAGGCTTCAACAGGTCGTATAACCAGGCAGCCCAGGTTCCTTCTTCAAAGGTGACATTCAACTCTCCACGCAACCCATCCATAAACTGCAGAATGATGCTTGCTTTCGTCTCGATCACACATTCCAGCACGATCTTGCCGGCGGAATTCACGATCGCGATGCAGATGCTTTCCTTGTGGACATCCATGCCGATATACTTTGTGTCGTTCATTGGGGACGCTCCCTTCGGTAGGCGATGAGGCCAACACTCAACAACCTACTCCAGGGGCGTCCCTTTATATTGCGTCGTCTTCTCGGAATGTGGGATTGGATTAGCGGAAAGATGCAACAGGTAAGAGTATTCCTTATTTTTTCTGGGTTCCGTCACAAACCTTACAAAACCGATGTCCGCAACGCTCGCAGACCACAGTATACTTCCGAGTTCGCTTCTTGCATTTGCAGCATTTCACACTCACGGAATCCTCGATTCGTCGCTGCTCAGTTTATCATCGAAGAACCTGGCGGGGTCAGTCTCCGAGAATCCTCTTTTTCAGGGCCTATCGGCCGTGGTAGCAACTTCAAGATCATCTTGATTCTTGTTTTTTGTGGATCAACCGCTTTTGGGAAAATGGTATCAGCGGCATAGTCTGAGCCTTCGGTGATTCATCTGGCGTATGACTATCGCCATAGGATAAATTTTATATCGGAGGATTCATGGACATTCTGTCAGCAATCAGGCGTGAAGAGCGCAAGCTTGAAAAACAGGTCGCATCAATTCAGCACAAACTGAAAGGCATCAAGGCAGCAGCCGAGGCTTTGGGCCGTTCTGCCGACAAGAAAGTGACTAAGAGTACTAAACGTGTTCTTTCTGCTGCTGCCAGAGCGAAGATTGGGAAGGCTGCAAAAAAGCGTTGGGCCAAGCTTAGAGCCGAAGCAAAGAAAATGACTAACTAGCTTTCCAAAGGGGCAGTGACTTCTCTGGCCTGCCCGCAATTTACCCAGCATATCGATTGGCACACGCCAATGAGACAGCATTACCTTGGGTCATGTCTTGATCGGCTTATCGGAATGTGGCTTTGGGCCGGGTTGGCCAAATTCCCACATTCCGAGAAGACGACTTCTCGGGACTTGGCCAGCATCTCAGGGGCTGATGTACTTCTGTCTTGGGTTGCACTGGATTTCGCAATTATTTCGCACTGAGAGTTTCGACATCCATGATGACATCTGTATGTTGGCTCGGAAGATGTGCCTCGTCTAGCAATCCGACGGCGGCAACTACCTTGCCTAAGATTTTCTGCGCTTCGGAGTTCTTGGAAGGATCAAAAAATAGCTGTACCTGACGGACGTGCCTAAATGTCCTCGAACAGGTGCTGCCATCGGCTGTTGCACTGTCGCTAGGTTCGACGGTTATTGGAGATATTAAGTCCAGCAGGAATGCCTTTTCGTGGGTATCTTTTCCTAATCCAGGAGGTCCGTAAAACGTACGATCCGTCAATTTCCCTTCTAACCTGACTCCGTCAGTTTGACACTTCAGGGTTGGTTCAGGTCCGGCCTTTTTCGACGCATTCTGATGCGCGAAGCAGATTCCTAAATCCAAAAAACAGACGATCGTCAAAGTAATGGCCAATCTGCAATTCAATTCAGAAAGCAACAGTCGCATACGCGACATTATCCCAGCGGATCGCCAATCTCGCAAGAACACCAGAGTTGTCCATCTCCCGAGAAACGGCCCTCTCGAAATGCGGGAATCCGGGACAAAAAGCCACATTCCGAGAAGACGACTTATCGAGACTTGGCAGTGGGTTTTCGCCATTGTTTGGGTTGCGGCTCCACTGGCTCTGTCGAATACTCTGTTGGATCATATTGAACTGAGAGGTCTATTGGCGTGACGTTTGATACTGATTGGAGAACAAATTGGACCTTCCAGCCGCTCAGGTGACCAAAACCCCGCTGAACTTCACTAGCGACGTCTACTCTGCCCGTAAGCGTAGCGACGACTTCATATCTCTTGCAAAAGCAGTGCGTTTCCTGAAAACGTGGATACATTTTCGCATCTAGATATTTTTCAAAAAGTTCAAATTGCTCATCCTTCCGAAGTTCGACCGGAATGCGCGTGATACGCGGTTCGGGGCGAATGGTGTCAGCCTCATGCGGGTATGTAAGCCAAAAACTATTCTTGCACTCACTGCGCGGGTCTGTGATCCCAAAGACCTCAAGCCATAAGCCGACGCGAGCCTTCAATCGAACAATTTTTCCATCAAACCGTTCTGGATGAGAAGCAATGGCACAAATATTTGTGCTCAGCGTTTTGCTTACATCCTGTGCTGCCAGAGGCGGACCAGACAGATAGATGAAAAAGAAGAAAAGCAGGATAGATGCTGAACTCCAACCAAAATGTGCGATGCCTCGGGAGATTCCGCGTCGTATCTTCATACAATCTTAGACACCAAAATGAGTCGTAATGTGAATTCGCATTCTGCATCTAAACCGATGCAATAATAAAGAGTTACATAAAGGTATTTCTGGCCTTGGCCCGATAGGGCCTGATAAACGGGCTTATCGGTAACTGGCTTTTTGCCAAAAAAGGCACATTCCGAAAAGGCGACTTCACGGGACTTGGACATCACTGGAGTGCTGATAGTACTGGGGGTGCCACCTAGCTGCTAGAGCGAATGAGCGGCGTGACGAAGGCCTACTAGCTCCCAAGCCGTGTTTCTGCCATGTTCACTGTATGGTGCTAGCGGGCGCTGCCAGTATAACGTCCTCGGCGTTTCCAACATGCTCGGGGGTCCTCCATTTTGGTCGTCGAACGAGTGCAAGAGCTTCAGAGAAAGTACGCGCTGGAACAGGACCCGAACAAGAAACGGGACATTCTGGAGCAGATACTCGCGCTGATCCAGGTAGGTTGGGAACAATTGTTCTCGGCACTCTCCAATGAAGAGAACCCACACCAGCTACTTCTCTTGGTTGCGGAACTCAATCGTGTTTTCGAGGAGCGACAGCCGCAATTTAAGAAACCAGATACGTCATAGGCACGGAAACGATATGCGCGAAAAGGCGACCATCACCCATTTGGCTTTTGTATCATGCTCGGCCAAGTCCTGTGAAACGGAGTTATCGGAAACTGGCCTTTCGCGCATCCAATCGGAATGCCTGTGTGTATCTCCACCATGCAGCCTGCCCCCCGCCCTATGCTATAGTTAAAACTCCCGTTGCTTGAATGAATATGGGCAAACTGCGTATCTCCATCGTCGAGTTCCTGAACACCGCGCCGCTGGTCTGGGGCTTTACCGACGGCCCGCTCGTTGGAAAATACGATCTTTCGTTTGCCGTGCCGTCGCAGTGCGCCGAGGATTTGCGAGCGGGGCGCGCGGACGTCGGCATCATTCCCTCGATCGAATATCAGCGCATGGACAACGTGGTCGCGCTGCCTGGAATGGCCATCGCGGCCAAGAACGAAGTCCGCAGCCTGCTGGTCATTTCCAAGGTGCCCATCGAAATGGCGCAGAGCATCGCGCTGGATACCAATTCCCGCAGCACCGTGGCCCTGGCGCGCATCCTGTGCCGCCGGCACTGGAATATTTCTCCTGAATTTATCGACATGCCGCCCGACGCCGACAAAATGCTGGCGCGCGCCGACGCCGCCGTGGTGATCGGCGATCCGGCGTTGCGCCTGCGGCTGAAGGTGGACGCGCTGGAAGCGAAAGTGCCGGGCGCCGAAGCCTGCTGTTGCTGCGGCGACGGCGAGGACGAGCATCCGGTGAAAGGGATCGAGACTCTGTTCGTGTACGACGTGGCGCAGCAGTGGCGGGAAATGACCAAACTGCCCGCGGTGCTGGCGATCTGGGTGGCGCGGCGCGGCGTGGTCACGCCGGAAATGCTGGCCGATTTTCAATCCTCGCGCGAATTCGGCCTGGCGCATATCGGCGACATCGCCGAGGGCGCGGCCATGAAACTGGAATTGCCTCCGCGGGAACTGGAGCGCTACCTGACCGAGAATATCGATTATTCGCTGGACGAGGAGAATCTGGCGGGCCTGCGGCTGTATTATGAGGAGTGCGCCCGGGCCGGATTGATTCCGCGCGCGCGGGAAATTGAGTTCGTGGGCGAAGGCCGCCCAGCACCGCAAAAAGTAGCGCGGAAGCGCTAGGCGGGCTGCTTTTTTGCCCTGCCAATATTTAAAGTCGTCATTCCGAGCGAAGCGAGGAATCTCTTTTTTTCTCTTGGCGAAGGTGAAAAACCAAGAGAGATTCCTCGCGGAGTTTATCCCGGTCCCTTCCGGGACCCGGAATGACGACCGTTAACTTTTTTCGTAATTTGAGGAACCAATGGCACTCACACAACAAGAAGCGTTGGACCTGTTTCGCTCCAACGACCTGATCGGCATCGGCATGGCGGCCATGGAAGTCCGCCGCAAGAAAACCGATCCGCGCGTGGCCACCTACCAGATCGACCGCAACATCAACTACACGAATTTCTGCACGGAATACTGCTCGTTCTGCGCGTTCTACCGCCCGCTGGGATCGAAGGAAGGTTACCTGCTCTCGTTCGAGACCATTTACGAGAAGATCGAGGAGATGCTGGAACTGGGCGGCACCGGCATCCTGCTGCAGGGCGGGCTGCACCCGGACCTGCGCGTCGAGTATTACGAAAATCTGCTGCGCTCGATCAAGGAGCGCTACCCGCAGGTGCACCTTCACTGCTTTTCCGCGCCGGAAATCGGCTGCATCGCGGAAGTTTCCGGACTGACCGTGCGCGAAACGATCGCGCGCCTGATGGCCGCGGGACTCGATTCGATTCCCGGAGGCGGCGCGGAAATTCTGGACGACGAAATCCGCGCACGCATCTCGCGCCTGAAGTGCACCTCCGACGAATGGGAAGACATGCACCGCGTGGCGCACTCGCTGGGCATGCGCACCACCGCCACCATGATGTTCGGCTGCGGCGAGGAGTACCGCCACCGCGTCAATCACCTCGAGCGCCTGCGCCGCATTCAGGAAGACACCGGCGGGTTCACCGCGTTCATCCCGTGGATGTTCGCGCCGGAAAATACTCCGCTGGGGAAAAAAGTGCCGGAAGCCACGGCCGTCGATTATCTGAAGACGCTGGCCATCAGCCGGTTGTATCTGGACAACATCGATCACATCCAATCGAGCTGGCTGACGCCGGGAATCAAGGTATGCCAGGTGGGCCTGCAATTCGGCGCCGACGACGTAGGCAGCATCCTGATCGAGGAAAACGTGGTGTTCGCCGCCGGCGTCCGTAACCGCACCAATGAAGGCGAGCTCCGCCGAATCATCGAAGACGCCGGGTTCGTCCCCGCGCAACGCGATACGCTGTATCGTTCCTACGTGATGAAATAGAGATGGAAGAGTTGACCTTCCGCGCAATTTCCCGGTAAGTGCACGGCAGTGCCGTGCCCCTACAACATCGACGGCCCTTCGGCCATTCGTTGCTCCCGATGGTGAATTCAGGAAGATTCGTGGAAGAAGCGTATCGCGTCACGATCTTGTAGCGCCGGCGAGACGCCGGCGCTACGATGAACACAACTCTTTCGGAGTTGAATTCTTAAACAGGGCGTTTGTAAACAATCATTTTTGTCGTCAGCGACTGCACTTCCTCGCCGTTCTGATTCACGGTGATGCAGTGCACGGTGACGACGGCTTGATTGGGCTTGGAGCGCGACGGGATGATTTCGGTAATTTCACTCTGCACTCGCAGCGTGTCGCCGGCGCGCGTGGGCCTGGGCCACACGATGTCCGCGCCGAGCCCGACCATTCCTCCCGCCAAAGGCATTCCGCCTGTCACTAATAAACGCATGGTCGCGGCGGCCGTGTGCCAACCGCTGGCCGCAAGGCCGCGGAAGACGGTGTGCCGCGCGGCGCCGTCGTCCAGGTGAAACGGCTGCGGGTCAAATTCCGCGGCGAATTCCTTCATGCGATCCTCATCCATCTCGTACAGGCCGGAGGTAAAGCGCAGGCCGACGCGCAGGTCGTCCAGGTAAAGGCCCGGCCTGGACGCGGCTGTCGGCTTTGGCGGATCCGGCGGGGCCGCGGGTTTGTGCGCGGAAACAGGCTTGGATGCGGGAGCAGGGCTTGACCCATACGCGGGCTTGACACTGCTCGTGCTGTCGAGCGCGGCGTTGGCGGCGGCGTCGGCGGCGCGATTTTCCTCGCGCGGAATATATTGGATGGTGAAAGCTTCGAGGGTCGCGGCCTGTTTTTTCGCGCGCTCGTGAAGAGGGCGCAGGTCCGGGTGCTTCACTTTGTAGAGGCCCTTGATCTGATTCACGATCAGCTGTGAATCGCTCAGGACCCGCAGGCGCTTGATTCCGTTGGCCTCGGCATAGTCCAGGGCGGCAATCAGCGCGTAGTATTCCGCGACGTTGTTGGTGTGCCGGCCGATATATTTTCCGATGGATTCGAGCGGCTTGCCGTCCGGACGGCGCAGCACCACGCCGTAGGATGCGGGACCCGGATTGCCGCGCGCCGCGCCGTCGATGTTGGCGGTGTACGCGCCGTCCAGTTTGGTGGAGGGCGATTCCGGTTCGGCGAAAAGGCGCCCGGAAGATTTGTGTGTGGGTTTCATAATTTTTTTGACGGACTTCGATGTTATCACGGGAAGGCTTGCTTCTTTTTGCGGGCCGAGAACTTCTGCCCCGAAACTTATGGTTGCCCCGGGGAACAAAAAGCTGCGGGCGGAGGGAAGTAGCACAGCCACTCCTGGCTGTGTGGGTTTTGCAATCGAAGTTCGGGGGATGACCCCTGCTTGGCGTAGGAAAGCACACAGCCAGGAGTGGCTGTGCTACTTCGCTCTCAAATTTTTGGGGAAGACGCAGCGGAAGAATCCGGTGCGGAGGGCGCTGGCGGCGCGGCCGGCGAAACGGAATGATCGGGGTAATAAAGGATGCGCGTGCACGTCTCGCAATGATAGAACTCTTCGTTGCCGTCGCGCTGCAGGAGCTGAATCATGTGCGGGCGGATGTGCACGCCACACTGGCCGCAACCTTCGCCGCGAATTTCCGCCAGGCCGACGCCGCCGTGACGCTTGGCGATTCGCTCGTAGTGATCGACCAGATCCTCCGGCACTGAGGCGACGGCGGCCGCGCGCGCGGCTTCGGCGGCGGCCAGTTCCTTTTGCGCGGCGTTGTATTCGGCCTGAATTGTGTGGCGTTCCTTGTTGGCCTGGGCTTCCACTTCCTTCACGGCAGCTTCGGCGGCTTTCAGTTGCCGGTCAAATTCCTCGCCCGACACCATGCGCTCGAGCAGACGATCCTCGGCCTTGGCGGCTTCGTCCTCGGCGTTTTGAATTTCGTGCAGCAGGGCTTTGTAAGCTTCGTTGGTTTTGACCTCGCCGCTCTGATTGCGATATTTCTTGGCGCGCTCTTTCCACTGCTCGACGTCCATCTCGTAGGTCTTGCGTTCCTTCTGGGCGGTGAGCAGGGCGTCTTTTGCGGCGGTAATTTGCTGCTTGGCGGAGGTGACGCGCGCCTCGACCTCGGCCAGGCGTTTCGGGAATTTGCTCAGGCGCTCGCGAATTTCAATCAGGCGGAAGTCGACGGCCTGGAGCTCGATCAGGTATTTGAGGTGGGGGTGCATCCGTGGCCTAGTTTAGCACAGGCGGCGTGGATGCACCGGGAATGCGGCGCACTTCATCTTCTTGCGATGGATTGCAGGCGTTGCGCCGGCATCTTGCCGGCATTTTGGAATTTGTGCGGAATGGCAAATTGCCGGCGGGACGCCGGCGCTACGAAAACCATCAGCGGCCGCACGCACGCTATTTCGCAGGCTGCGGCTGCGTTCCGTCATCCTTCGGGAGGTTCGCCGAGCTTTGCGGCAGCGAAGTTTGGCCGGCGGGGCGCGCGGACGCACTCGTCGAGGCGCCGATGGAATCGCCGTTCACGACGATTTCGACGCGGCGGTTGCGCTGCCGGCCTTCCGGAGTGTCGTTGGTCGCCACGGGCTCGGCCTTGCCGAATCCCTGCGCGGTAATCGAATCCGGCGCAACGCCCTGCTCGCCCAGAAAATCGCGAACCGCGTCGGCGCGCTGTTCCGACAGGCGCACGTTGAAGCTGTCGGTGCCAACGCTGTCGGTATGCCCTTCGATCTGCATGGTCAGTCCGGGATGCGCCAGCAGGATTCCGGAAACCTTCGCCAGTTTTTCACGCGCCCCGGGCTTCAGCGTGAAGCTGCCGGTGTCAAACAGCACGTCGGACATATTCACGATCAGGCCGCGCGCGGAATCGTTGGTCTGCAGGATGGAATTCAGCTGCGCCAGAAGCTGCGCTCGCATGTCTGTTTTTTCGGCCTCCGCTTTTGCCGCAGCCTGCCGCGCCCTTTCCGCCTCGGATTCGGCGGCTTGCTTTTGCGCCAGCGCCGCCTGCTGCTCGGCCACGGCGGCCGCGCGCGCTCGGTCGGCATCTTCCTTGGCCTTGGCGGCTTCGGCTGCGGCTTGCATGGCCTGTTCCTTCATGCGTTCGGCTTCGGCTTTGGCGGCTTCGGCCTGCTGGCGGGCCTGTTCGGCTTGCATGCGGAGATTGGCCTGCGCTTCGGCATCGGCGCGCGCTTTTGCGGTGCGTTCCTCGGCGGCGCGGCGGTCGGCTTCGGCTTGCGCCTGGGCCTGCTCCTCAGCCTGCTGCTTCACGGAGATGACGCGGGCTTCTTCGGCCGTCTGCACAGCGTCGCGCGCCATGGAGATCACGATTTTCTTGTCGCTCTTGCGGGTATAGGCGTCCTCCGCCTGCTGCAACTGCAGATCGGCTTTGGTGATCGCCGAACCGGCATATTTATCGGCGTTTGCATTCTTGGCGATGCGCACGGCATTGCGCGCCTGGAAAAGTTCAATGGGTGTCTTGCGGTCGATCCCGAAAATCAGGTTCTCGATCTTGGTGTTGGAGGAGGAATACACACCGTGCGGAACCAGTTCATAGGTGGCGCCGATGGCCTGGCCGCCCGCCACGTCCGCATTCTCAAGTACCACTTCATCTCCCGGCTGCGATACCGCGAAATACGGTTCGGCGGTCACCACCAGGCCGAAGGTTTGCATGTCCGTGATGGCCTGCACCTGCGCGCTGCCGTTCTTCACCTGGACTTCGCCAAGGTTGACGGCGCGGCCTTGCGGCGAAACGGCCCAGAGCGCGTAGGTCAGATATTCGAAGCCAAACTTGGTGGCCGGGACCATACCCTGGAAATTGGCCTCGATTTCCACACGATTCCCTTTGTTCTCGACTTTGGCTTCTCCGAAAGCCCCCGTCATTAAGGTGGTGCCCTGCAACGAGACTTTCGCGACGCCCCCGCGGCGGTAGGTGACGGCTTTGGCCGTGCGGGATACGCCTGAACTTGGCGCGGGTGTGGCCTGCGCATGCGCGCTCAGACCGCCCAAGGCAAATACGCCTAGCAGGGCGGCACAGAGCAAAGTGGATCTATCAGGGCGCGGCAACAGGGCGCAAGAAGGCAGTCGGTTGGGTTGTGCGGACATGATTTGCTCCTTTTCAATCCTCGGTATTCTTCAAGGGTACTTAACCGGGGCGGGGGGCGAAACGGCATCGGCGGGAAGGGGTGCGAACTGATTACTTACTCTCAGGGCACTCGAACTACCTAAGAAATATTAATGTAACCGTATTTATATCAATAAGATAACGGAGTTCGCCTAACACTTTAATTTTTGCTTCGGCTGGTCGCCAGCCGGGTAAGTCTTGGGGAGTCTGAGGGGGCTATGCCGATCCGTGGCGTGACCTTTCGGCCAGAGTAACTGATTCACAGCTTGCCTACGGACGGCCTTGAAATCGCACGGCGAGTCGATCAGGCTCAAGGGTAAGCAATCGTCGTCATCGCCCTGCGAAGGGTGGGCCACTGGCACCGTTTAGCACAGGGAATGGGCTGGAAAGTTCTGGAGGATCTGCTTGCGCTCAAAAGGAAAACCCCTGCGTGGAGCCGCCTTCCACGGTCATCCATTTCCATGGTCTGCGCTCTGCCTGTTCGCGCTGGCATTCCTCTATTGCCCACCAGGATACGCGCAGAAGGGCGATCTCGCCGTCCGGCCGGTTAACCCCGCCGAACGAGTCTCTCTAGCCGGGCACCATCCGGCCTGGGCATCGGCGCAAAACGACATCGGCGCAGTGCCCGCGGGCGCGCCGCTTGAGCAACTTGCCATCGTCTTAGCCCGTTCGCCGCAACAGCAGCAGGCATTCGATCAATTTCTGACCGAGCAGCAGGATCCGGCATCCATAAACTTTCATCATTGGCTCACGCCTGTGGAAGTGGGCGAACGATTCGGCGCGTCACAACAGGACATTGATGCGGTCACGAACTGGCTGCAATCGCGGAATCTCCGTGTGGACTCGTTGGCCAACAACCGCATGATCGTGCGGTTCAGCGGCGCCGCCGCGGACGTTGCCGGGGCCTTCAGCACGGAACTGCATTACTTCGCGGTGGATGGCGAGCAGCGCATGTCCATCTCCGCCGAACCGCAAATACCCGCGGCGCTGGCCGGCGTCATCAAGTCCGTGAGCGGGCTTGCGACGCTCACCTTTCATCCGCATGGCGATGCCCGTCTCGCGCAAGTCCCCTTACGCGCCGTGGCGGGAGATCCGGCGTCTGGGATCACACCCGATTTCACATCCAGCAGCAGCGGCAATCACTACATTTTTCCGGGTGACTTTGCGACCATCTATAACGTCAACGTGGGAAACATTAATGGCGCAGGACAAACCATCGCCATCATCGGAATCGCGAACGTTTACGTCCAGGACATTCTCAATTTCCAGACGCTTTCAGGTCTGGCCCAGAAAGCCCCGACCACCATCGTTCCTCCGAACGGCGTCAATCCGCCCAATCCAGTCACCACCGCGGTCGCTAGCGTTCCGGCTGCCCAGGCCGAGGCTACCGGGGACGTGGACCGCGCGGGGAGCATCGCTCCGGGCGCGACCATCGACCTGGTGATCAGCGGCAACAAATCCGGCGCCAGCGGACTGGACATCGCCACGCAATATGTTGTCGATACGACCCCGGTATTCGCCCAGATCATGAGCCTCAGTTTTGGCGGGTGCGAATCGACCAATGGCTTGGCGGGAGTCACCTTTTTTGACACGCTGTTCAGCGCCGCCGCGGCCGAAGGCATCTCGGTCTTCGATTCCTCGGGAGATTCCGGGGCGGCGGGATGCGACGCGCACTTCGTCACGCCTCCGGCTTCCCAATTTCTAAGCCCCAATTTCCTTTGCTCCTCCAGTCACGTGACCTGCGTGGGCGGCACCGAATTCGCCGACACCACATTTCCCGGCCCCTTCTGGTCTGCCACCAACACTTCCGGGACCAATGCTTCCGCTCTTGGCTACATCCCCGAGGGCGCGTGGAACGATCCGCTGAACAGCAACAACCAGGTCCAGGTGGCCGGCACCGGAGGCGGAGTCAGCGCGTTTATCCCCACGCCCTCCTGGCAAACCGGGACCGGGGTGCCCGGCACGCAGGGGCGCTACACCCCGGACGTTTCCTTCAGCGCTTCCGTTCATGACGGCTACTTCGGATGCATGGCGGCGCTAGGCGCTTGCGGGCCTGTCGGTAACAGTTTCTTTGTTGGCGTCTTTGCCGGCACTTCCATGTCCGCGCCGAGCATGGCTGGCGTCACCGCGCTGCTTAATCAGAAGATGGGCGCGCCTCAGGGAGAGCTCAACGCGAATCTCTACCGCTTGGCCGCCACACCCGCCAATAACGTGTTCCACGATGTCACCGTGGCGTCGAGCGGCGTCGCCTCCTGCGCGGTGACGACTCCCAGCATGTGCAATAACAGCACGCCCAGCCCCGCCGGATTAACGGGCGGCCTGAGCGGCTATTTGGTCGGCGCCGGTTTCGATGAAGCGACCGGCCTGGGCTCGATCAACGTCGCGAATTTATTGAGCAACTGGAGCACGAAATCAGGGACCACCGCGACGGTCACGTCCAGTTTGAATCCCTTCGCATCGGGGGCTTCGGTGACGCTGGCTTCAGCCGTTACTACCAGCGGAGCGAACGGGCCGACCGGCACGGTTACTTTTTTCGATGGCGCCACGCAGTTGGGCTCGGCCGCGCTGAATGGATCTGGGCACGCAAGCCTCACTATCTCCACACTCACAACCCTGGGGCAGCATCCCATCACCGCTGTCTACGGCGGAGACGCCTCGAATGCCACGAGCACTTCACCCGCGCTGACCGTGACGGTGAGCGCCGCCACATTCTCGCTGGCGGCCAATGCTCCTGCCAGCAGGACCATCTCCAGCGGCCAGTCGGCGGGCTACAGCTTGAGCGTGACGCCCACCGGTTCGTACACCAGCACGGTCAGTTTCACTTGCTCTTTCTCGCCGGCTTCCTCGGCTGTCTGCATGTTCAGCCCGCCGACGATTACACCGAACGCGAGCGCTGCGTCGACGACGCTGACGATTACGGGCGCGCAAGCGGGAAACCTGCATTTCACGGGGCGAAAAAAGGACTGGTACCGCATCGCTCCCTTGTCCGGCTTGCGGCTCGTCGGTATTTATGCCGGAGCATTGTTTCTGCTCTCTTGGGGGATGAAATTCGGCGCGCGCCGCCGGCTGCAATTCTCGCTGGCGGGGGCCCTGCTCCTAGTGACGGCATTGGCTGGGTGCGGCGGGGCAGGTTCAGGGACGGCCACGCAGAGCACTCCCAAGACCTACCAGGTAACGATCACGGCGAGCGCGCCGGCTTCGGCAAACGGCTCCAGCGCCGGCGTGAGCCAAACACAAATGGTTTCGCTGACAGTTCAATAAGAATCGCGAGCGGCGCCGATTCACGGAATTGCCGTCGCCCGCCTCGCCGCTGTTTTCCCGCCCTCATTTTCGCGTTAAACTCTTGCAGAAACTTTTCTGGAGGAAACCGAAATGCCGGATGTGCATATTTCCTGGCTCGAAGGGCGCACGGTCGAGCAGAAACGCAAGGTGGTTGAAAAGATTACGCAGATTCTGGCGGAAGAGGCGGGAGCCAAGCCCGAATCGACGCACATCGTGTTCGTGGACGTGCCGCACACGAATTTTGCGTCCGGCGGAATGCTGGTGGCGGATAAAAACAAGAAAACCTAGTCGGGCGGGGTGATGTAGCACAGCCACTCATTATCCCGAGCCCCTGCGAGGGGCCGGCTGTGCGGGTTTTGCGATTGAAATTGGATTAGTGGCGCAACCAAAAATACAAACCCACACCGCCAAGATTGGCTGTGCTACCTACTCGCTCTGATGGATCTGCATGGTCTGATCGATGGTGATGGTCGGAAAGCGAGGCGGGGTGATGCCCTTGGGAACTTCAATGGGCGGAGCGGTGTAGCGCGCAGTGACCGTGAAGCCTTCTCCTGTGGTTTCGACTGAATAGGTGTAGCCGTCGCGGTCAGTGCGCGCGATGTTCATCGTGCCGTTTGAGACCAGCGTGGGCAGGTCGGCGTAGGAACCGTTCTGCGTGAAGTACATGCGCTCGGCCTGCGCGATGGCGTTCAGATCCATCTGCACGCCGGTCAGGCTGATGGCCTGCGTGGCCACCATTCCCGGGCCCGGAGCGGCCTGCTTCAGCGTATACATGTAAATGCCCATGCCGATTGCGGAAACAATCAGCAAACTGATGAGTCCTTTCATATTGAAATTATACTGCGGGGCTTATACGATGCGTTCGCGTGTTCGCCTCTTGTGCAGTTTCGGGCAACCCCGGCCGGCGCGTGAGGCCCGCGCGAGGAATCGATTTTCGGCGGGCTCCACGTTGACCCCGCGCGTTTTTTCCGGCGCGAATTTGACTTCCCTGGTTGAGGAGGTTGCCCATGAAAGCGACTCTTCCGCTCCCCGCTCGTGACGCCTCGGTGAACGATGGCCGCTCGGAATCACTGACGCGGCTCTCCCGATTTTCGTTTCCTCTGCTGCTGGCCGGAATCTTCGCGGCTGGAATGATGCCCGCCCAAATCGCCCTTGGCGCGACACCCGCCGATGCGCCGCGCGCCACGGCGGCCGCCGTTGACGGAGCAAGCGTGGAATTGAACGGCGTGCCGATGACTTCCGGCGAATCGCTTTTCCCCGGCGACGTGATCCGGCTCGGCGAAGCCTCGATTGCGGCGCTGCAGTTTGGACAAAGCCGGGTGCTGGCCGATGCCGGGACGGAACTGGTGGTCGAATCCGGGGGCGTGTTGCTGCGAAACGGACGCGTGCAGATTCGCAGCGGCGCCGGGAATTCATTCGGCGTGGCCGGATCTTTTTTCCATGTAAACGTCGGGACTTCTCAAGGGACGGCGGGATCGGCCGAAGTTCGCGTTGCAGGGAAACGCGCGCAGGTCTCCGCGATCTCGGGCGTCGCGGACGTGACCGCGTTGGGAAACGCCGCGCCGTTTGCGTTGCACGCCGGAGAAATGGCCACGCTCGATGCGGCGGACGCAACTGCCTCGGGGCAGAGCGCCGCGAGTCCGGCGGCGGGCCAGGTTGCGCGCCTGCTCCCGCAGGTACAGATCGCCCGAGCCTCGCGGGAATTGACGGCCTCTCTTTCCGATCCGGTTTTTTGGAATGACGACCTGCACAGCAGCGCGACGGGCCGCGCCAGGATCGCGCTCAACGACGGCTCGGTGCTCAATCTGGGCTCAAGCACCTCGCTGCGCGTCCTGCAGCATGACGCGCAGGGGCAGCAAACTTCGCTGGACCTGGCCGTCGGCCGAATGCGCGGGCAAATCATGAAGCTCACGCGGCCGAATGCAAAGTTTGAAATTCGCACGCCCGCGGGCATCGCCGGGCTTGTGGGCACGGATTTTTCTCTCCTGGCCACGCCGGACTCCACCGAACTGATCGTCTTCGACGGCGCGGTGCGCTTTACCCCATCGGCCGGCGGTCAGGCGACCACCGTTTCCGCGGGAATGAAGCTTCTGATTTCCAAGGCGGGCGTTCTGGAAGGGCCCTCTCCGGCAACTCCCCGGGAAATCGAGACGGCCAAAAATCTTACGGATATTCCAGACTCCCCCGCGCAAGTCGCGGGTCATAAGAACGGCGCGCTCATCCCCGTCCTGGTATCGCTTTCGGCGGGCGGGGCAGTCGTTGGAATCGGTACCTGGCGGGCCAAAGCGGAAGAAGTGGTCAGCCCCATAAAGCCGTAGCAAACGAAATCACGCGAAAATCAGAGTTTCTTCGAGCGATCCTATCCCCGGCCATTCGTTGACACCCCGTGGAGCGGTTGCTAAATTGAATGTTTATCCGACGAGGAGTTCGAGACACTGAGAAGACGGGTGCGAATTGGCAGTCTTTTGCTGGCGCTGGCGACGATCCTGTCGTCAGGGTGCGTAACCATCAAGCGGCGGCATAAAGTCACTCCGCAGGAAACTCGGCCGCAGCTCGATTCCAGCGAAGAAAAGCTCCTGGCCGATTACAACAATCAAGCCCGCGCCGTACAAACCCTGCAAGCCACGGTGGACCTGGTTCCCAGCACGGGCACCGCCTACAGCGGGGTCATCGAGGATTACCACGACGTGCAGGGATTTATTCTGGCGCAGCGGCCGGCGAATGTCCGCGTGATCGGGCAAGCCCCGGTGGTGGCGAAAAATATCTTCGACATGGTCAGCGACGGCAAGGAATTCCGGATTTATATTCCGTCGAAGAATTCATTTCTGGTGGGGCCCACGGCGCTGATCCGCCCGTCGAGCAAGCCCATCGAAAATCTGCGCCCTCAGCACATTGTCGAGGCCCTGTTCTGGCCGGATCTTCCGCCCGGCGCGAAATTCCTGTTTGAAGAATTCGATTTCGATATGGACCGGTATTACCTGTTGACACTGTTGCGCGAAGTGGACGGCGGAAAACTCGAAATCGCACGGAAAATCTGGTACAACCGAGCCGATCTGAAGGTTTCCCGCGTCCAGCTGTTCGGAGGGGGCGGGCGCCTGGAATCCGACATCGAGTATTCGGACTGGCAGCCGGTTCCGGCGGCGACAGGAGCGGCGGCGGGCGCCACTTCGGCACCCGCGCCTGTCAATTATGCGCGCGACATTCATATCTGGCGCCCGCAGGACGATTACAAGCTCGAGATCCGCATCCTGAAGCTCACGCTGAACGAAACGATCGCGCCCGACCGATTCGAGCTGGCGCAGCCGGCCGGAACCCAGTTGCAGCGCGTGGGCGAGGATACGCCTGAAGCCAAGCCCGGAACCAAACTCGAACCTAAACCCGAACTCAAACAACAATGATCCGCCAACTGATCATCAACAACGTGCTGCACCGCCCGATCCGCACCATCGTCAGCGTCATCGCCGTGGGCGTCGAGGTCGCGCTGGTCATCCTGATCGTGGGGCTCACCAGCGGGCTGCTGCAGGAAACGGCCAAGCGCATCGAGGGCATCGGCGCGGACATCATGCTGCAGCCGCCCTCTTCGTCGATGTTTCTGGCGTTCAGCGGCGCACCCATGCCCATCAAGATCGCCGACAAACTGCGCGAAATGAAATACGTGCAGGCGGTGGCGCCGGTGCTGCTGCAGTTCAGTTCTTCGGGCAGCGTGGATATCGTTTACGGGATCGACGCGCAAAGTTTTCGGGACGTTTCCGGGGGATTCGTTTTTCTTGAAGGCCACGATTTTCAGGGCCCCGATGACATCCTGCTGGATGATTGGGCGGCCAAGGCCAAGCAGGTGAAGGCAGGAGACAAGTTCACGTTGCTCGAACACGATTTCCACGTGGCGGGAATCGTCGAGCACGGCAAGGGATCGCGCATGTTTGTGCCGCTGGCCACGCTGCAGGACCTTTCCGGCTCGCGGGACAAGGCCTCGGTCTTCTTCATCAAATGCACACGCCCGGAACACACGCAGGCCGTGATGGACGCCCTGAAGCCCGTGTTCCCCGGGTACGAAATCCGCCCGCTCAAGGATTTTCTCTCCATGATGAGCTCGGCGAATTTGCCGGGGCTCGACGCCTTCATCGACAGCATGATCGCGCTGGCGGTTTCCATCGGATTTCTGGTGATCCTGCTGTCCATGTACACGACGGTGATCGAGCGCACGCGAGACATCGGCGTGCTGAAATCGATTGGCGCGTCCAAGGGGTACATCATCCGGGCGCTGCTCGGCGAATCCGCCCTCATCTGCCTGATCGGAATTGGCGTGGGCATTGCGATGAGCTACGCCGGCCGGGCGGTGTTCCTCGATTCGTTTCCCACGCTTTCGATTCTGATCACCACGGACTGGATTGTGCGGTCCGCCGCGATCGCCCTGGCGGGAGGATTACTGGGAGCCAGCTATCCGGCCTGGCTCGCCAGCCGCAAGGACGCGATCGAAGCCCTTTCCTACGATTAGCGGGCGCCCCGGTCAAATCGTCCTGTCCAAGTATGAAATTTATTTGAGCAGCCGGAGGTCCGAGCTTTAGCTCGGACATTCACGCTTTGCATGTTGCGGGCTTTAGCCCCTGGAGCTTCAGGGGTTGAAACCCCTTCCCCGACGACCCTTTCGTCGGGGCTGAAGCCCCGACCTCCGAATTCCGGTCGTCCTTCAAAGTAGAGCAGCCCCGGCCAAACGCGGGCCTAGGCAGAAACGCCATTCGCGACTACAATAACCCGGCCTGCCGAAGAACCGTTATCCACAAGGGAATCTAGAGTGGAGCCGATAGTCGTTACCGAAAATCTGTGGAAGATGTATCGCGCGGGGAAGGTGGAAGTTCCGGCGCTGCGCGGCATCAACTTCAAAGTCATGCCCGGGGAGTTCGTGACCGTGATGGGTCCGTCGGGTTGCGGGAAGTCGACCCTGCTGTACGTGCTGGGCGGGCTGGCGCAGGCCTCCAAGGGACACGTCCTGGTGGACGGCAACGACCTGGTCACGATGAACGACGCGGAGCGCACCAAGCTGCGCCGCCACAAAATCGGATTCGTATTTCAGCGATTCAATTTGCTGCCAACGCTGGACGCGCGCGGCAACATCGCCATCGCGCAGCATATTTACGGCGAAAGTTTCGATCCGCACCGCTTTGAGGTCGTAACCAAGATGCTGGGACTGGGAGAACGCCTGAAGCACCGGCCCAGCGAGCTGTCCGGCGGCGAACAGCAGCGCGTGGCCATCGCGCGGGCCATCATCAACGAGCCCAAAATTATTCTTGCCGACGAGCCCACCGGAAACCTGGACACACAAAATTCGGAAATTGTGTTATCCATGTTGCGCCAGCTCAACAAGGAACTCGGGCAAACGATCATCATGATCACGCACAACCCGGAGGCAGCCGCGTATTCCGACCGCATGGTGCACATGCGCGACGGCCAGATTGTCGACGGAGTGCCTGCCCACTGACATGCGAACGCTGTGGCGAGCCTTGGTGAGGGTCGTGTTCTGGTCCTACGAGCGCGGGACCTGGCAATACGACATTGCCGTCGGCGCGATCGTCCTGTTCGTGCTCTTCTCGCCTCGTTTCATTCACTTCAACGACCAGCCGATGATCGGGCCCCCAGCCGCGCAGGCTGTGATCGAGTTGCGAGCCGTGGCTCCCGGGCGAATCTCCACGTATCGCGTGGACGCGCGCCTGCTCGCATCGCCCATCCGCACGCCGGAACTGGAGCACGATCTGCACGAGACCGTGCAGAAAAACGTCGAGGACTTGCGCCAGGGCCGCTTCGAGATTCTGCGCATCGAACCGATTCGCGGGGACAATGGCACGGTGGCTTATTACGACGTGTCTGTTAAGCCCTGAACTTCCGGGTCTTACAGTCACTTCGACAATCTTTGCTTCATCTCCCGTTCGTATTCCGGAAAATAGCGGCCAATTGCGGAAAGTTCGAAACGCGCGAGAATCGACTCCTTCGGTTCGCGCTCCAACAGAAATTCAAACGATCTGCGGATGAGTTCCTCCGGCTCGGCGGCCTCGCCCGCGAGCCGCGCGCGATCCTTTGCGCTCAGCGTGACCTGGTGGAAGGTTTCACTTTTTTCGTCGATCACGCGAACGCGGAAATGCGACGCGTCGAATTTTTCAATTTCTATTCTTGCGGCCATGAACGCTCCCTTGGTCTTCGCTTCCAGTAGGACAGGCTTCAGCCTGTCGGGTTTGATTTTGCATGCACGCAGCAAATGCGACAGGCTGAAGCCTGTCCTACCGAAACGCGGAAACGTAATACGATCCGCGGTGCGTCAGCTTCGCGCCGGGCGGGGCGCTCGCGCCAGGGGCGAGTTCCACGCGCAGCGCGCGCCAGCCGGGACGCGCGGTTCCCGCCGATGGATAATACCCCATCGTGTATTCGGCGCCGATGGCCAGCGCGATGCGGCGGTAAATCTCGGTCAAATTTCCCGTCTCGCGCAGAAAATAAAGTTGCCCTCCCGCGCGGCGCGCCAGTTCCGCAAGGTAGAGCGTGTAGTGCGGCATGTGCGCATCGCGCGCCTCGGCCGTGACCAGTATTGCCGACCGGTGAGCCTCAAGCCACGCGCCGGTCATCCCGCGCGGGCGATTCTCCGTCGAAACGATGAACAGGGCGATTCCGTCCGCGCCCAGTTCGCGCGCCACGTCGTCAAACGCCAGGCGCGATCCCGCCGCGCCCGGCGCAGGCGCAGCGCTGCGCGGGTCCCACGTGAGGCCCAGTCCGCTGTCCTGGCCATCGGTGAGCAGGACGATGGCCTTGCGCCCGGTGCGGCCGAAGAACAGCTCGCGCGCAGTGTAAAACACGGACTGATAAATTTGCGACTCCGAGGAATTTTCCACGCGCGCCAGGTATTGCGACTCAATTGCGCGGTCCAGCAGATTCCGGTTGGTGGAAAACGGCAGCAGCAGGTGCGCCTGGTCGGAAAATGAGACGACCGCGATCTGGTCGGCGGGCGAAAGATTTTCGGCCAGCGCGCGGGCCGCGCCGCGCATTTCCGCCAGCGCATGGTAGATGCTGGGGCTGGCGTCGATCACCAGGGCGATGCTGGCCGGGGTGGCCGACGCATCGAAAGACGAGATTTCCTGCGCCGCGCCGTCCTCGAACAACCGAAAATCGTTTTGGCTCAGGCCGCGCACCTGCGTTCCATCGGGCGCTGTGACCGTGCAGGCCACCTGCACCAGCGTGACGCTGGAGCGGATGGTTCCCGCGCCCGGCGCGGAGGAGTTTTCCCCCGGAGAATGGAGCTCGCCGGAAGCCGGATCGCGCTCAAGTGCCGGACCGCGG
>JAIQFG010000144.1 GCA_020073375.1 Terriglobia bacterium
CGCACGTTGGTCGAAAGAATATTTTCGATCAAATCATCGTCGAGCGAATCCAAATCGCCGTGCGGCACAAACCGCGTCACGCCCGCGCAATTCACCAGCACGTCGCACACGCCGTAGCGCTTGGAAACTTCCACGGCCATCGCGGCCAGCGCAGGGCTGTCTGTTACCGGAGCCGCAATCGCGGCATGACCCTCTCCCGGCAAACTTGCTACAAGCCTTTTAGCCTTCTCCCCGGAACGGTTGTACCCCACCACCACGCGCATCCCCTCGCGCGCCAGCGCCCCGCAGATAATCGTTCCCATGCTCCCCGCGCCGCCCGTGACCACGGCAACCGGACGTTCGGTCGAAGCCTTTTCCGAATCCTGTTTCTTGCGCGATGCTTCCATGGACTAAGCCACCTTCTTCCCGTAACGCCGCACGCGCAAATCCGCCTGCTCTTTGTGCGCTGCAAAACCCTCCAGCGCGCACAGCCGTGAGCAGTACGCCCCCACCAGCGCCGCGGCTTCGTCGGTTAGCACGCGCTGATACGTGCACGTTTTCAGGAATTTGCCGACCCACAGCCCGCCCGTGTACCGCGCCGCTTTCATCGTCGGCAGCGTGTGATTGGTGCCGATCACTTTGTCGCCGTAGGCCACGTTGGTGCGGTGCCCCAGGAACAGCGCGCCGAAATTGGTCATGCGCTGCAGAAAATAATCGGGATCGCGCGTCAGCACCTGCACGTGCTCGGAGGCGATGCGGTCCGCTTCGCTGACCATCTCGTCCAGCGTGTCGCACAAAATAATCTCGCCGCAATTCTTCCAGGCCTGCCGTGCGATTTCCGCCGTCGGCAGCCATGAAAACAGTTTTTCAATCGCCCCCGGCACATCCGCCGCAAGCTTCGCGGAATTCGTGAGCAGCACCGCAGGACTGCCGGGCCCGTGTTCCGCCTGACCGATCAGGTCCACCGCGGCCATTTCCGCGTCGCACGAATCGTCAGCAATAATCAGCGTTTCCGTCGGCCCGGCGAGCAAATCGATGCCCACGCGCCCGAACAGTTGCCGTTTGGCCTCGGCCACGAACGCATTCCCCGGACCCACCAGCATGTCCACCGGCGCGATATGTTCCGTGCCCAGCGCCATGGCCGCAATCGCTTGCACGCCGCCAAACGCATAAATCTCGTCCGCGCCGCCGAAATGCATGGCCGCGACAATCGCTGGATGCGGCTTGCCGCCAAACGGCGGCGCGCTCGCCACGATGCGCTTCACGCCCGCCGCCTTGGCCGTCACCACGCTCATGTGCGCGGACGCAACCATCGGATACCGCCCGCCCGGCACGTAGCAGCCCACGCTATTCACCGGAATATTCTTGTGCCCCAGCACCACGCCGGGAATCGTCTCCACTTCCACGTCGCGCAGCGCCGCGCGCTGCGCCAGCGCGAAATTCCGGATCTGCGTCTGCGCGAATTTGATGTCTTCAATCGTCGACGGCGAAAGGGCCCGCACGCATTCGGCAACGTCGCCTTCCGACAGCCGAAACGATGCCGGCGACCACTTGTCGAACTTTTCCGAGTACTCGCGCACTGCCGTTTCCCCGCGAGCCGAAATATCCGTCAGAATTCCCTCCACGGTGTTGCGCACCTGCGCGCTGTTTTCGGCCTTCGCCTCGGCCGTCTGGCCGGACTTCAGATGACGGATCATGCTGCGTTCCCCCAATTGAGAAATTGATTTTTCCAGTATACGACGAACCCGCGCGTGTTCCACCCCCTTGCCGCGAGCGGCAAAGCGCGGCCCCCGGAAATTTCAGGAAAGAGATTTAAGTGAATTCGGTCCCGAGCCGCGGCCCTTGCAAATCCGGGGATTCGCCGCTCTTCTGTAGGGGCATCCGCCGCGGCGGACCGTGCCCCTATCCGCTAGCCAAACGCGCAGTTCCTGGCGCGGCGGCGTACTCCCTCGCAATTGTCATGGCTAGTCTCGGCCGCCGCGGCGGGAATGCCCATTTTCCCTGGCGGCCTAACGCGATCAGTTTGGCGTGTTCATGGCCAGTGCTTCCAGTTCGGCATGGGATGTGCCGGCCGGCCTGTCAATCAGCGCGGAATCAAACTCCGCCGATTGCGTTTCAAACGAAGAGACCGGGTACAGAAAAACCTTCGTCAACCCTTGCCCCACATAGTCCAGGCGCCCTGCGGCCGCTTCCGAAAGATCGATAAGCCGGTTCAGCCTGTGATTCGGCCCGCGATCCGTGATGGTTACGATGACCGATTCGCCGTTACTCACATTCACGACCCGCACGGAAGTGCCCAGCGGAAAGAACCAGCTGGCGGCGGTCAGTTTGCGGCGGTCAAATGGTTTGCCGTTGGCCATCTTGCGGCCCTGATGTTGCTCGCCGTACCACGAAGCCGTCCCTACATAGTGAATCTTGCTAGTATTAGCCCTGTTTTGCGTCTTCGCCCCTTGGGTTGCAGCTGACGTTGGGGAAGTCCAGAGCAGGCTCGCTACGATAGCGATACCACCAAAGAGTCGTAGATTAGTCTGCATGAGTTTTTCTCCTTTTCGTCGGTCCGAGTAGTTGCCCCCCCGGGCTGATGTTTTGTCCCTATTCACCTCCTTTCTTTTCAGCGACTTCCGTGTTCAGGGTCATGGTCTGTTCCTTGCTGTCAGATTTGCGTCTTCCCAGCTTAGGCAGCTGCCTGAACCAGCTTATTATCCGCATTACCCATTGAAACTGAGCGCGTTACATCGCTTGCAGCTTCCGCCAGGATCACTGCTTCCGAATCGCAAGTGCCGCACCGGCCATGTCTGTCGATCTCCACCTTGCTTCGGCAATCCATACAAAACCAACGATTCATGTTGTCCTGCCTCCCTATGAAATTTAGTGTATGAATGCATTCTGCCGGGAAGGCCCGTCCGAGGCGATAGGCGATTGGAGCCAATTTTTGGGTACAAGAGTACTGGGATAATTTCTACCCGTACGGAAGGTCAGGTCAATGAAGGGGTGGCCTGGAGTTGGTTTGAAGTGTTACTTTAAATTATTCATTTAGAAGAGGTTATTCGAACTCAGAGCCCTCCTCGCGTCCCCTGGCCCTATGGCCAATGGCCCATCCGGAAGTTAGGCGGAGCCCTGGTGGCAGTGGCTCCTCAGTTTGAGGTAGCCGGGGCGGAGAAGACGAAGGCAATGACGACGCTCGAGACGACCGGCTCCCCTCGCATGGTCGCGGCCTGGAATTGCCACTTCCCAGCGGCTTCCAAGGCAAAGCGATTAAAGGGGTTATAGGATCGGATCAGTTTGATCTCTCCGGTCTTCCCGTCCTCATTGATTGCAACTTGGACGACGACTGCCCCAACATTTGCTGCGTCTATTGGATAGGCAGGGTAGACGGCTCCAAGGACGCCGGGTGGGATGTAACTCGATTCGGCATCGTGGCTGTCGGCATCAGGCTGGCGCAATGGGGCAAAGGCCAGGGGTGCTGCCATGATCGCGCGGGGGCGGAACACGAAGGCCTCCCTGAGAACCGACGCCTGCGGCGCTCTTCCCAGAGTAGCAGGGCGATATTTCCAGGATCCGGCGGCGGAAGTCGCCACAGCCGTCAGGGAGGCGACGTCCCTCTGCACCTTGATTCCGGAAACCTCTCCTTTAGAGTCCAGCGAAACGTCCACAACGACGATCCCGCTCGCAATGCTGGTGCCGGGGAACTGGACGTCACTTGCAGAGGTTAGTTCGGCAGCCTTGAACGACGTGAGCGCCAGTGTCGAAATGGCACAGCAGAACAACATCAAGGAAAGGGTGAAAGTTGACGGCAGCTTTCTCATTCTCGTCCACCGCATTCGAATAGTAGCAGGGCGGCCATGGAATCTCATTGAGAACTTGAAGGGCCGCGAAATGATTGCGCAGATTTGCCGGGAAATGCGCAAGATTTTGCAGAAAGAATTCGTCGTTCGAATGGGGGCACCGAGCGCGGCAAGCCTCTTTATGAGAACTGTACATGGGCGATTGCCGGGGCCGTCCCATTGGCTGCGGCAAATCGCCGTTCACCCCCGAATCCACCCCATTGGGCGCAAGCCTGTGGACCTTACCTGAGGGTAACGGGCAAACTACACAGTGGGAAAGCTTTAGCTGGACCGCAGGGGACTCTTTCGGTAGGCTATCAGGGATTTGAAATCAGGGGCCGAAATCATCACTGGGGGCTCCAACTCGCTTTTATAGTTTGATTTTAACTGAATCGTATTCTGGAGGTTTTTGAAACATGCCTCAAACATTAGGGACACGTGCATGGAAAGCCCTGGATTATGTGGTGTGCAAGACGGCGGGCGTGGCCTTTGACACCATCCATTTTTTTAACAAGCACAATCCCAATCCAAACTTCACTCCCAAGTGGTCGGATAAGCCGCTGCTGAAGTCATGGGAAAAATCCAAGCCCACGCTCGGCTGGCCGCGGCAGACCGATTCGCTGTGCCCTGGCTGCGTGAAGGAAGCGCGCGACGCGATCTTTGAGGGAAAGAAAGACTGGCGCGACCTGATGCATGAGAAAGTCGGCGAGATCAAGGCCCAGATCATCGAGCGTGACGGCCAGATCTGGATGGTGAAAGAATGCCCGATTCACGGCCACTACGAAGACATGATGGCCGTAGACGCGAAGTTCCTGAACTGGATCGAGCAGAATTTCCCGGGCCGCGACATTCCGGCGCACAACGACGAAGACATGCACAAGCACGGCTCCAGCACCGTGCGCTACGGCCGCGGCTCCGTGCTCACCGTCGACTTGACCAACCGCTGCAACATGATGTGCGACCCGTGCTTCATGGACGCTAACCAGGTCGGATACGTGCACGAACTTTCCTGGGAAGA
>JAIQFG010000075.1 GCA_020073375.1 Terriglobia bacterium
GCTAAGACCGTCTGGGCGCGGGAAATTCCGGGGATGGACCTCAGTCCGCTATTCCAGTATTTCCACAATCGCGATGTTTGGATTTATAAGCCCGATGAGGATGATTCCGTCGTGCGCCTGTACTCGGCGAAAATCGATGGCCCGTGAACTTGTGCTTTTCGTGGCGCCGGCGTCTCGCCGGCATCACGAAAGCGACTTGCCGCCCCGCATCGCGCCGCTAGCGGGCTCCATAAAACGACGCATCAAACGTGAATTGCCGCGCCACGCAGGCCCAATTGCTGGCGTCGCGGCGGTCTCCGGAGCCGGTGTACCGCGCTTCTTGCGGAAACGGGCACAGCGGCCGCGAAAATTCGACCGCGCCGTTCGACTGGTGAGAAGCCACAATTTTCTCCGGCGCCGCGCCCTGTTCCACCCACTGGTCCAGCGCGCCAACGGCGTCGAAGTTGTCCGGGCCCGGTCCACCGGAACAGTGTCCCATGCCCGGCACCATGAAAAGTCGCGCGGATTGCTGTGCTTGTTCCAGCGCCGCCGGGAAACTCATGTGTTTTTCCTTGCGAGTCGCTTCCACCAGCGCGCCATAATAGTCGATGGTGTTGAGCGAAGAGATGCCGGGATCGGCCCAGCCGTGATAGATCAGCAGCTTGCCGCCGCGCGCGGTGAAACCGGAGAGATCCGTGCTGGTGTGCCGGAGAAATGGAAATTTCTTTTCGGCCAGGTCGATGATGCCCGCCGCATCGATCGTCTGGAAATCGGTTTGGGGATTTTCCAGTACTGCCAGGGAATAGAATTTTTCCGCCGCCACAAAGGGCCGCGGCCCTCCGACCCCGAACGCCTGCCAGCCCATAGCTCCCGCGCCGGCCGGTCCTTCGCTTCCCTTGGCAAGGCCCGGCCACAGCGTCCGCTTGCTGCGCGGGTCCGCCAGCCCGCCGTAAATCTTCACCACCGCGGCGACTTGCGCCGCGCTCAGGCAGGTGCCCGTATCCTGGCCGGCCTTGCAAAGCAGTTGCGCGGGAACGAAGCCGCAGGCGCGCGGGTCCTCGCTCAGAAATCCGTCGGCCACGCCGTGGTCTCCCCCGCATTGCTTCAGCACCGCCGCCGTCACCAGCGTGAGAGTTTGTTTCGGAAGATTGCTCGCCGGATCGTTCGACGCCGCTTGAAAATTCCAGATGTGGGCAGCGCGCAGGCGCGTGGGAAATATCTGCGGCGCTCCCGCAACGATGCCGTCGTAATCCGCTGGATACAATTGCGCTTCACCGAATCCCTGCCCGCCCCCCGTGGAGCATCCGTTGAAGTAAGAGCGCCGCGCCGCTTTGCCGTAGAACTTCTCCACGATAGCCTTGGCCGTCACGGTCATTTCGTGGATCGCGCGATAGCCGTAGTCCTTCTCCCGCTCAATGACGGGCAGCCAGGAATCGTCGCTCACCACGTGCCCCGTGTCGGTGCTGACCGCGGCGTATCCCTTCGCGACGGCTGAAGCCAGAGCGCCGTAACTGATCGTGCCGGCAAGCCCTCCGTTCCCGACGCCCTGCATCTTCTGGTTCCAGTTTTGTGCAGGCATCCAAACTTCGATCTTGATGTCCGAAACCGGAGTTGGTTTCAGCGTGACCGCCACGCGGCAAAATGACGGCAGGCCGCGAATCGCCGCTCCTCCACCAGGCGGCGTGAAATCGCCCGAAACGGTTTCCGCGGAAGTCATGGTCGTGTTCGGCAGCGATCGCAACTCGATGCTGTTCGCCAGAAGAGTGCAGGAATCCGCCGGGGCGGGCGCGGCGCTCACCGCCACGGCGGCGATCGCCACAAGCACCAGAAGAATCGTTGCGGGAGGACGCATTGCAGGAAGTCGGCTCATGGCTGCTCCGTTGCGCGCGATGGTACCACGGCTGCCGCACGCTTCCGCGGAAATGTGGCGAGGAGAAAGCGTTTTGAAGCTACATCGAAGAAGATCGAGCCGCGAGCGCCGCCAGCACGCGCTCCGGCGTCATCGGAACGTCGCGCAGGCGCGCACCGGTGGCGTCGAAGATCGCGTTGCCGATCGCGGCGGGAATAGGAACCAGCGACGCTTCTCCCGCGCCCAGAAAATCCAGCTCGGGCCGGTTGATCAGCACAATTTCGATTTCTGGCACGTCCTCATACCGGATCACGGGATAACCGAGCCAGTCGAGATTGTTCACGCCGCGTTCGTCAAATTGCACTTCTTCCAACAGCGTGCGGCTCACGCCTTGAATAACATTTCCCTCAATCTGATTTTCCACGCCGTTCGGATTGGCTATGAGCCCGCAGTCATGCGCCACCACCACACGCTTCACTTTTGCTTTTCCGCTGGCCGTGTCCACTTCGACTTCGGCGACCGCGGCGATCATGCTGTCCTCGCGATTCGAGACCGCCACGCCCCTTCCCGCGACGATCCTGCCGCTCGAGGCCGGGGCCGGTGAAGGGCGCTGGTTCCATCCGGCTTTTTTCGTGGCCGCCAGAAGAGCCTCGATTTTCCGCTGGTCATTTCCGAAATGACGCAGGCGGAACTGGACAGGGTCGACTTTTAGTTGCGCAGCGAGCTCATCCAGGAACGTCTCGCTCCCGAAACAGCGGCCCGCCGAGCCGGGGGCGCGCAGGTTGTTCGTGCGCAGCGGCGTCATCAAGTTTTGGATCCAGGGAACGACGGGCGATGATATTTTTCTATTCCTGATGTGATACAAATCGCCGCCACTGGAAATTCCCGGCACCACGCCGGAGCCGGTGCCGGTCGAGCCCGGCCCCTGCGGCAGAATTCCCGTTTGCCGCGAAGCCAGGTTGGGATAATCCGGAGCGGCGGTCCAGGGAATGCTGCGATCTTCGAATTCCCAAGCCGTGATGTTGCCGCCCGTGTCCACGCCTGCGCGCACGATCAGCAACTGCGGCGGTCCCTTGGGTTCCCAGGCGTGTTCGTCCGCGCGAGTCCACTGCACGCGCACGGGCCTGCCCACGGCGCGCGATAATACTGCCGCGTCCTCCGCCACATCGTCCGCGCAAAGCCTGCCGTAGCATCCGGCCCCTTCCACGTACACGATGCGCACATTTTTTTCGGGACGGCGCAGCAGCTTGGCAACTTCCTTACGCGTCCGGAAGGATGCCTGCGTGCCGGTCCAGACCGTGGCCTGGTCCGGACGCACGTCCGCGAGCGCGCACGACGGGCCCAGCATTCCATGCATCTGGAACGGCCAGTGGTACATTGCCGCAAACGTTTTGGTCGCGCCGGCAAATGCAGTTTCCAGATTTCCCTCGTTCACAACAATCTGATCGTCGTAGCTCTTTGTATTTTTTAGATACGCAAAAACCGCGTCGCGGCCGGCGGGCAATTTCACTTCGGGATCCGACCAGGTGACTTTCAGCGCTCCGGCGGCCTGCATCGCGCTCCACTCCGTGTTCGCAACCACGCCGAGGAAATTGCCCTCCCGCACCACTCGGACGATCCCCGGAATTTCCGCGATGGACTTTTCGTCCACCGCGAGCGGCTTTGAATCCGCCACCGGCGGGCGAATCACGCGGCCGTGGAGCATCCCGGGCACGCTCACGTCGATCGAGTACGAAAACTCGCCCGTAAATTTCGGCGGCAGATCGACGCGTGGCACCGACGTTCCCACAATTTTGTAGTTCTTTCGATCCTTCGCCGGAATTTCCGCCGCCACTTTTAATTCCGCGCCGGACCCGGACGCCGTGATCCTGATGTCGAAGCGCCGCCCGCCGATAAGATCGCCGTAGGAAACTTTTTTCGCGGGGCTGCCGGCGACGCTCACCAGGCCGTCCGAGACCTGAAGCTTCTCCGCCGGAGTGCCGAGCCGCGCGGAGGCCAGATTCAAAAGCGCGCGCCGGCCCGCGGCCGCGGCTTGTCGCAGTTGCGGGCCCGCCTTGTGCAGTGTCCGGCTCCCCGAAGTCTGCGACTGGTCGATGGTATTTCCGGTGTCTCCCGTCTTCATGTGGATCCGGTCAAACGGCACGTCCAGTTCCTCGGCGACCACCTGCGACAGAGCCGTGAGCACGCCGGTTCCCAGATCGACTTTGCTGGTGAACACCGTGACCGTTCCATCGCTCGCCACCGCCAGCCAGGAATCGAGCGAGGTCACTTCCGGTTCCGCATCCGGCCGCGCGGCAGTTTGTCCCGCTGCTTCCGCAATGGCGCGCGGACCGAACAGACGGAAGCTGACGATCAGCAGGCCCGTGCCTTTCGCAAAATCCCTGCGAGAAATTTGTTTGCCGCTCAATTCACCCTCTTCCCGGCCGCGGATGCGGCGCATCCGATTCGCTACAGTTTACCGCACAGCTGCGCCGCGTGAAATCGAGCCCCTCGCGGCGGGGCAGGTATTAGTGGTACAGGCTGAAGCCTGTGCCACTAAAATATCCGAGACCGGCTTCCTGCGGCAGCCTGCCCAGGTGTACACTCGCGCGGCAGACACTCCATCCACCCGATCGGGGCGAGAACATGCGTTTATTGCTTGTAGCCTTGTTATTTGCGCAGATGACGCATGCCGGCCCGCTGCTCGAAAACGAATTCGTTCAAGTATTCCGGAACGCCGCCCCGTGCGCCTCCGCCGCGCCATCCTGCGGCGACCGCGTTTTCGTGGCGCTGGGCCCGGTGGAATTGAGCGGAAAGAAAATGGAGCGAGGCGACATCCGCGTATTCAAAGCGGGGGAACCTTATTCCGCGCCGAGCAATGGAGAGTTTCTCGAAGTCATCATCAAGCCGGGGCATCCCAAAGTGTCCACCCCGGCCGCCGGAACGCCTCCGCCTCCGGGCAACAAAGTCTTGTACGACAGCAAGAACTTCACCGTGTTTGAAGAAAAGATGCAGGTGGGCGAAAAAAGCGTCGAGCACAGCCACAATCAGCGCGTGGCCATTTTCCTGAACCGCACGTTTGTGCAGCAGTGGACGGGCGGAAGCGAGGAAACCAGGGAACTCGTGCCGGACACCGTCTCGTTCCGCCCGGCAGTCGTGCACACATCGAAGGACGCCGGCAAGATACCCATTCGGAATCTTTTGATTGAATTCAAGCCATGAACGGAGCGCGCCTTTTCCGCATTCGCGCGCTCTAGAGGACTTTTTCCGCAGGCGCCGCGATCGCGTAGCTTTCCATTAATTCCGCCAACTGCTGCGGCCGGATCGGCTTGGTAATGTAGTCGTCCATCCCGGCCTCCAGGCAGCGTTCCATGTCCCCCACCATGGCGTGGGCAGTCATTGCAATGATGGGGATGTGCTTTCCGGTTTTCCTTTCGTTCTTGCGGATGGCTTGCGTTGCCTGCAGGCCGTCCATTCCCGGCATTTGCACGTCCATCAGGATTAAATCGAAAGCCTGCTTGTCGAGCGCCTGCAGCGCTTCCTCCCCGTTTCCCGCAACCGCCACCTCATGCCCTCTTTTCTCAAGCAGCCGCATTGCCAGGACCTGATTGGTCCGATTATCTTCCGCCAGCAGGATTTTCAGCCGCCCTCGATTTTCACGCAGCGAGTGCAACGTAACTAGCGCGGAACTTTCCTCGGCGACGGCTTTGGATCCGAGCACGGCATTAATGGCGTCGAGAAGATCCGCCCGCTTCACCGGTTTGGTCAGGTAACCTTTGACTCCCAATTCCCGGCATCTGGCTCCATCGCCCCGGTAGCCCGCCGACGTCAACAGGATGACGTCCGGCACGGGCATCCGCGCGTCTTGCTTAATTTTTTCAACAATCGTGAAGCCGTCCATCTCCGGCATCTGGACGTCCAAAAGCATCAGGGGAAACGGGTTTCCTTCGGCGTTGGCCCGGTCCAGAATTGCAAGCGCTTCCGGACCGCTCTCCGCGAGCGTGGGTTTCAACCGCCAGGTCACCAGGATTTCTTGAAAGATGCGACGGTTGGTGGCGTTGTCGTCCACCACCAGGACGCGAAGCCCGTGGAGGGATTCCGCGACCGGAGGCGCATATTTTCTGGATGAAGATTTCTGAAATTGGAAAGGAATAGTGAAATGAAATGTGCTGCCCCGCCCCGGTTCGCTTTCCACCCACATTCTTCCGCCCATTTTTTGAACCAGCTTGGAGGAAATCGCCAGGCCCAGGCCTGTCCCGCCGTATTTTCGCGTGGTCGAGCTGTCGGTTTGCGTGAACGCCTCGAAGATGAGCCGCTGTTTTTCCGGTGGGATTCCGATTCCCGTGTCCCGGACGCTGAAGTGCAGCACGACCGCATCCTCGGATTCCTCCTGCAGCTCTCCGGTAATCACCACCTCGCCCTCGGAGGTGAATTTCATGGCATTGCCGATGAGATTTGCCACAATTTGCCGAAAACGCATCGGATCGCCCTGCAGTCCATCGGGCACGTCGGGGAGCACGCGGCAGGCCAGCTCGATGCCCTTCTGCTGCGCATGCAGGCCCAGCACTTTCAGGGTGTTATCGAGAGTGTCGCGCAGGAAAAAGTCGATGGTCTCAAAATCCAGTTTTCCGGCCTCGATCTTGGAGAAGTCCAGAATATCGTTCAGCAAACAAAGGAGCGAATCGGCCGAATTTTTCACGATGCCCAGCATTTCGCTTTGCTCCCGGGTGAGCGGCGTTTCCAGGACCAGGTCCGTCATGCCGATGATTCCATTCATGGGCGTGCGAATCTCATGGCTCATGTTGGCCAGGAATTCGCTCTTGGCGCGATTGGCCGCCTCGGCGGCATCCTTGGATTCCAGCAACCCGGCTTCGAATCGCTTGCGCAGCGTAATATCGCGGTTGACGCCCACAATTCCCAAGATATCGCCGCGATCGTTTGTCAACGGCACCTTGGTCATCTGGATCCAATGCGTATTTCCCACGGAGTCCACTTCGGACCGTTCGGCTTCGAGGACGGGTTTGACGGCTTTCATGACTTCCAGGTCGATGGCATGCAATGCGGCGGCAGGTCCCTCGGGAAACAAGTCGAAGGCTGTTTTTCCCACTAGCGATTCCGTTGATTTCAACCCGTGCAGTTTGGCGAACGCCTTGTTCCACAGCAGATATTTCCCTTCGCAGTCTTTCACCATTACGCCGTCGGGGATATTGTCCATCACCGTTCTCAGTAAGTTCCGCTCAAAAGCGAGCTTTTGCGTTACTTGCAGATGCACGGAAAACAGCCAGTCCAGTTTGTGCGTCAGGTAATACGCGCAACAAGCCACGCCGATCGTCCCGGAGGCAATCGTCATCCCCTGGTACCCCCACGCACCCAGATGCCGGAAGAAGTAATGCTGGAGCAACACCAATGCAGTCAAGCCGGCCATGGCCGCCAAGGTCATCCCGGCGAACGAATTCCTTCCAAAATTCCGTTCCGATGCCGCTTCGATCTTGTCTTCCAGGCCCGGCGGTCCTGCAGGATTTGTTTTCTCAGACATGTTTTGTGAGCCCATGAATCTCCACGCAAGGATTTAGCGTGCTACCCGGCAAGAATGGCGTCCATCATGATTTTCGCGGCCAGAAAGGAAGCAACTCACTCACCGTCAATGGGCAGCAATGCCGCCAATGAAGTTCCGACCTGATACAACTGATTATCGGCCAAGATGGCGGAAGGCTTTAACCGGCTTGAAAGGGTTGAGATGGTGTGCCACTACGGAACACGCGGCATGCCCGCAGCTAACATGTCTGGCCGGTTGCGTCGCGTCTTTTCCAGGGCCTTCTCCAAGCGCCAACGCCGGATCTGCTCGTGGTTGCCGCCCAGCAAAATCTCAGGCACGGGCCAGCCGCGGAACTCGGCCGGGCGCGTGTAGTGGGGAAAGTCCAGGAGAAGTTGACTGGTGACCGGTGGCTGGTGACTGGTGGGAGAAACCGCTTCGGCGGCCTCTCCTTCCACGGCGCTGAACGACTCATTCACCGAAGATTCTTCGTTGCCGAGCGCTCCCGGGATCAATCGCGTGACCGCGTCCAGGACCATGGCTGCAGGGAGTTCGCCGCCGGAGAGCACAAAATCGCCGATCGAGAGTTCGTCGGTGGCCAGATGCTCGGCCACCCGCTCGTCCACGCCTTCGTAGCGGCCACACAGCAAAATAATTCGGTCGAGATCGGCGAATCGACGTGCCGTCTCTTGCCGAAAAACCTTTCCGGAAGCAGAAAGCAGGACGACGGCCGTGCCGCCGGCTCGCGCTCCATTTTCCCGGGAAATTTCCGTGCCCAGCAGCGATTCCACCGCCTCAAACAGCGGTTCCGGCTTCAGCACCATGCCTTCGCCGCCGCCGAAGGGGCGGTCGTCCACGGTCCGGTGGCGGTCATGCGTGAAGGCGCGCAAGTCGTGCACCCGCACGTCCACCAGGCGCGCTTCGCGCGCCCGCCGCACGATCCCGTAATCCAACGGACCGGTGAAAAATTCAGGAAAGATGGTGACGAGATCAAACCGCATGGCCGGCACAGTGTACCGCAGCGCTTCCTGGTAGGACAGGCTGAAGCCTGTCCTACTGAGAACGCATTCAGCCGCGATTCAAATCGCGCAATCCTTCGGGCAGAGTAACGTCGATGCGTTTGGCCCGCACATCAATGTGCGTGCAGAATTCCGCGGCCAGCGGCACCAGCACCTCTCCGTCGCCGGTCTCGACGGCCAGCAGCGGAACGCCGCCCGGAAATTCCACGTCGCGCACGGCCCCCATCGCGGACGCCGCTCCACGCTCCCACACTTCGCACCCGATCAGGTCGCCCACAAAATAATTTCCGGCCTCGAGCTTGGCGCGCTGCTCGATCGGCACGCGCACCTCGAACCCCCGCAGAGGCTCAGCCGCTTCGATGCTCTCCACGCCCGCAAAAAGAAAAATTGCCTGCCCGCCGCGGCTGGGCGAAAGCCAGCACTTGCGCACCGCGATGCGGCGCGACGCTCCGTGGCCGTTATCGAGCCACACTTCTTTTAGTTTGGGTAATCGTTCGGGAAAATCGGTGAGGATTTCCGCGGCCACTTCGCCGCGCAAGCCGCGCGGGCGCAAAATTCGAGCCAGCGTAACGCCGTTGAATGGTTCGGCGGGCAATTTTTTCGGCGGGCTCCATGCAGAGCCCACATCCGATACTATTCGAGGATTTCCAGCGTGAGCCGTTTCTTGAGCTTCATCCCCGCGGCTCCCAGAATCGTGCGCATGGACTTCGCCGTGCGCCCCTGCCTGCCGATGACTTTCCCCAAATCCTCCGGATGCACGTGCAACTCCAGCACGGTCACCTGCTCGCCTTCCACTGCTCGAACCTGGACTTGTTCGGGATGATCGACCAGCGCCTTCGCAATCGCTTCCACAAGTTCTTTCATGAGGCCCTCCAGCTCTCGCATCCGCGGGATCAGCTCGATTGTTCACTTGTATGGATCCCGTGGGCCAGCGGGATCCTTCCTGAGCCTCCGCGTTCTTGGAGAGCGGGAACTCAGGCGATCTTTTGGGCTGTCAGAAAACTTCGGACCGTGTCGCTCGGCTGTGCACCGCATCCCAGCCAGTACTTGATGCGCTCCGCATCCAGCGTGATAGCCGCCGGCTTCTGGAGCGGGTCGTAGGTTCCCACGACCTCGACAGTCCTTCCGTTGCGGGGCTTGCGCTTGTCCAGCACCACCACACGGTAAAACGGGTGTTTCTTCTTGCCAATCCTAGCCAAGCGTATTGCCAGCACGATAAACTTCCTCCTGGCAATCAGTATATCCGGTTCCCGGAATTTACGATAGCCTTCCGGCAGTCATAGCCCCTGATCTGCCCCTCTATTCTAAAGATGCCTTGCCGTGGCCAGGGTTTGCCCGCGAAGTACGGGCGGATAGTCCGGCAGGCGAAAAGGCTACGACGCGCCGGGCAGCTTCAGTCCCTTGAGGCGGCCCGAGGTGGCCAGTGAGCCGTACTGCTTCATCATGGTCCGCATCTGAAGATACTGCTTCAGGACCTGGTTGACTTCCTGAACCGACGTGCCGCTGCCGCGCGCGATGCGCTTGCGGCGTTTGCCGTCGATCAGGCCGTGGTCGTTGCGTTCGGAATTGGTCATCGAGTTGATTACGGCCTCGATGCGCTTCAGCCGCGATTCGTCGATCTGCACGTCCTTCGGCATATTCGCCAGCGGGCCTACCTTGGGCAACATGCCCAGCACCTGCTCAAGCGGGCCCATCTTGCGCACCTGCCGCAACTGGTCTCGAAAATCTTCGAGCGTGAATTCGTTGCGGCGCAGCTTGCGGGCCAGCTCGGCGGCCTGTTTGGCGTCCACGGTCTGCTCGGCGCGCTCGATCAGCGAGAGCACGTCGCCCATGCCCAGCACACGCGAGACGATGCGCTCGGGGTAAAACGCGTCCAGCGCATCATATTTTTCACCCGTGCCCACGAACTTTACCGGCGCGCCCGTGACCTTGCCGATCGAAAGCGCCGCGCCGCCGCGCGCGTCGCCGTCCAGCTTAGTTAAGACCACGCCGGACAGACCCAGCCTTCTGTGAAACTCGCCCGCCGAGCGCACCGCGTCCTGCCCGATCATGGCATCGGCCACGAACAGGATTTCCACGGGCCCCAGTTCCCGCTTCAGCGTTCCGAGCTCTTCCATCAGCGTATCGTCAATGTGCAGGCGACCGGCGGTATCCACCAGGATCACGTCAAATGCGGAAAGCTTCGCTTCGCGGATCGCACCGCGGGTAATTTCCAGCGGCTTGTCGGTCCCGGTGCCCGCCCAGCACGGCACGTTCACGGCTTTGGCCACTTGCGCCAGCTGTTCGCGCGCCGCCGGGCGGTAGACGTCGGTGGAAACCACGATGGGACGGTGCCCGTGCGCGGCCAGCCATTTGGCCAGCTTTCCTGTGGTGGTTGTTTTGCCGGAGCCCTGCAGGCCCACAATCATCCACACCGAAGGCGGGCGCGAAGCGAACAGCGGCTTGGCGTGCTTACCGAGAAGCAGCGCCAGTTCGTCGCGCACGATCTTGATGACCTGCTGGTCGGGGGAAAGCTGCAGCAGGACTTCGGAACCCAGCGCCTTCTCGCGAATGTGCGCGAGCAGCTCGTCGGCCACGCCCACGTTGACGTCGCCTTCCAGCAGCGCTTCGCGGATCCCCGCCAGCGCTTCGTCCACGTGTTCCTGCGTGAGTTTTCCCTGCCCGCGCAGGTTCTTGAAAACTCGTTGCAGCTTGTCTGTCAGATTCTCAAACATCGGTCCCGGACCCCGCGAATCGTGGCGCGAAATTCCGCCGTCTTCTCTCGCCGCCTATTCTAGCAGGGCGCCGCCGGACTTGCAGGGAGTGAGTTGCCCCTACACGCGACGTGCGGGCATTCCGCCTCAAACTGGGGATTCTATGGGCTCATTCCGCCCTCTGAACAAAAAAGGCATGGAGTTTCCTCCATGCCTCCTCCGTCATGCGCGGAACAAAATTGCGTATGGAATGAAAAAATGCCGGTTATTCAGAGGCTAGTGGCTGTCGCCGTCGTGGTCAACGTCGCCTGACGCCGGGGCCTTGGTGTTATTCGCCAGAGCCTGTTGCGCCGCGCTGCTGATGTTGACTTTGTCCTGCGGAACTGCGGTTTGGTTGGCGGGAGCCGGGGTCTTGGGCGCTTGCGTGGTTGCCTGGCTGGTGGAAGTATAAGCATTGACTGCGTGGACAGCGTGAATCGAATTGCTCATCGGCAATACACCTCAATCCACTCATCGGCGAAAGCCAGGGTTACTTTAGCTGCAGAGCAAAAAAGTTTTCGCGCAACCTGTTCCACATTGAAACAGAGAGGGCCCGCCGATTCCAACCGGCGGGCCCTCTTACCTCCCGACGGATTTCTACCCCTACTTCCTCGCAGCCGCCGCGGCAAACCGCGCCTGCATCTCCCGCGTGAGGTGCGGCACGATCCCGAGGATGCGCTCGATCAGCATTAACTGCCCGCGGTGATGCATTTCATGCTCTTTCACCGAGAGAATCATGTCGAAGCGCGACCGCGTCGCCGGATTCGCTCCCTGCGGCATCTGCACGGCTTCGGAAAGAAAACTTTCGTCGAGGCCTTCCACCCAGGTGGCCCACTTTTCGCCGTTGGCCGTCAGCAACTCGATAACTTGCTGCTTGGTCCGGGGCGCCTTTTCCTCGGCGGTTAGTTTCTGCATCAGCGTCGGAAAATCAAACCCTGCCAGCGTGGTCCTTTTTTCTTCCGCGTGCACCTGGTACTGAAAACTGAAGCTCACCGCGATATGCGCCAGCAGTTCGCCGACGCTGCGCGTGTCCGGCGCCGCCCGGAAGCCGTACTTGTCTTCCGGAATGTCCGCCGCAATGGCCAGAGTATTCTTACGAACGGTGCGAAAACTTGCCGCGAGTTCCTTGCCTCCGTAGTAGTTCAAGCGAATCCTCCTGTGGACTGGCAGAATAATCTGCTCTTAAATTTATAAAACGGAAAGGTGCTGCATTCTAGCACAAGATTCGGAATCGGCAGTGCCGGCGCGCAAACTCTCGGGGAGGGTCGCGGTGCATTCAAATGTAAATGCGATGTCAGGCGATGCGCGATATCTCGGGCGGCGGAAATGCCAATCCCTGCTGTTCCACAAGCAGTCCTTCGATTGCAGCGACCACCGACGGGAAGGCTCTCGCGACTTCCGGCGAGAAATTCTCTCCGTGGCAAAAGGAACGCCCGCACACCGTGAACAGGTGTGCGTCGGGCGACGCTCCGTAAAGATGCGCGGCCAGAGCAAGCAGCGCTTCCGGCGTTAGCCCGTGAGACAGGGCCGGGCTTGAATCGTTCATGCCGGACCCGCTGAGCCGGCGCTGGCGCACCTCGCCCGGGAATCCATCGGTCGCGGCATCTATGAATATGACCAGTGCAGCGCGGCGCATGTTTTCGGCCATTTCTGGAGTAAGTTCGTGGCACTGGATGACTTCGATTCCCGAAGAATCGAAGCGGCCTCGCAGCACTCCGGCAATTCGCCAGCCGATTCCATCGTCCGAACGCAGCGGATTCCCATATCCGATAACTACGATTGAGGAGCAATGCGTATCAGCAGAGCAATCGCCGATCTCGTGCCTGTTCAACTTCGCCTCACTTCGTCCATCAACTCGCCGGCAGTATTCACCAGCCGGACATGAATGGCCATTTGTCCGGCGGCGTGCGTGGAGCAGCTCAGGCATGGATCAAACGCTCGAATCACCGCTTCCACACGGTTCAGCATGCCGTCCGTGAGTTTGTCGCCATGGACATAGTGGCGCGCGACCTGCAATATTCCCCGGTTCATCGCCAGATTGTTGTGGCCCGTGGCTATGATCAGGTTTGCCCAGGTGATCAGGCCCTGCTCGTTTACCCGGTAGTGGTGGATCAGTGTTCCGCGCGGCGCCTCCGACGCGCCGATCCCTTCCAGGTTGTTCAGCGAAGCCGAAGCTCGCACGTGAGTATCGAGGATTTCCGGATCGTCGAGCAGCGCGTGAATGCGTTCGATGCCGTGGAGAATCTCAATCAGCCGCGCGTAATGATAATGAAATGAGCTGAGCACAGCCCCGCGTTCGAGCGAGCGAAATTCGGTCCATTCCTGGTCGGCCAGCGGCGTGCCGCACCGCTTGGAAAGATTGAGCCGGGCTAGAGGCCCCACGCGATACATCCCGTTGGGATAGCCCATGGGCTTGTAGTATGGGGATTTTACGTACGTCGCCTGCTCGACCTCTTCTCCCATAAATTCCGGATAATTTGCGGGATCGAGATTGTCAGCAACGATTCTTCCCGTGGAGTCGGTGAATCGGATTTTTCCATCATAATAACCCGGGCGATCGTTGCCCGTGACCAAGCCCATAAATAGGCTGGGGAAATTCGCAAACGTGCGCACTTCCTCGCGAAAAGACTCGAACCGAATCTTGAACCAGGCCAGCGTGTTTTGCGTGATGGCCAGCGCTTCGGGGATCATTGCAAGAATGCGGTCGCGCTTTTCGGCCGAAAGCGCCTCGCTGACCCCGCCCGGGATCACCCAGCCGGGGTGAATTCGTTTTTCTCCCAGCAACTCGATGACCTGCTGGCCGAATTGACGCAAACGGACGCCGCCCCGGCCCAGTTCGGGATTGGCGCGAACCACGCCGAACAGATTCCGCTCCGCCGGGTCGGCTTCCATTCCCAAAAGCAAGTCCGGCGACGAAAGATAGAAGAAGCTCAGCGCGTGTGACTGAATGATCTGCGCGAGATTCAGGATTCGCCGCAGTTTGGCCGCGGTGGGCGGGATCCGCACCGCGAGGATGGCGTCGCACGCTTTTGCCGATGTGATTAGATGACTCACCGGGCAGATGCCGCAGATGCGCGACATCAGCGTCGGCATCTCATAGAAAGGGCGGCCTTCGCAAAATTTCTCAAATCCGCGCAACTGGGTGACGTGGAAACGGGCGGACTCGACCTCTCCGCGGTCGTTTGTCTGCAGAGTGATCTTGGCATGACCTTCCAGCCGCGTGACCGGATCGATGATGATGGTGCGAGCCATGGTTTCCTGTTTTCCCTAAGCTCCGAAACGCGTCAAACGAGCGACGTCAACACTTCCGCCGGAGAGCAGTTCGCGAAGCAACGTGTAAATCGTGTCCGCCGACGGCGGGCAGCCGGGGACGAACACATCCACCTTCACTACTTCGTGAATCGGCCGCACGCGGGGAAGCAATTTAGGCAGCCCCTGAAAAATCTCCGGATGAGTCACGGGTCTGTCGCCGAACGCGCGCTCCAGAATCGAATCCACCGTAAAGGCGTTCCGCATCGCCGGAACATTTCCGGTGACCGCGCAGTCTCCCAGCGAGACCAGCGTCGCCGTGCGTTCGCGAATCAACTTGATCTTGTGCTCGTCCGCGTCCGTGCTCACCGAGCCTTCCACCAGACTGATGTCCACATCCGGCGGAAAAATCTTTTGGTCCACAATCGGGCTGTACACCAGATCAAAATGCTCCGCGAGATCGATCAATCTTTCGTCCATGTCGAGAAACGACATGTGACAGCCGGAGCAGCCGTCCAGCCAGACGGTGGCGAGTTTCTTCTTCACGATTGGCCGCCCCGCATTTCGTTCAGGTAAGTGAGAAACTCCGGATGCTTTCGCGCTCGGGTGCCGACGTCCGACTTGTCGAACAATGCCCCGGTGGGACAGACCTCCACGCATTTCCCGCAACTTGTGCAGCTTTCCGACGTGCCCCAGGGCTGGTCCAGATCGGTGATGACGCGCGCTTTTTCGCCCCGGCCCATTACGTCCCAGGTGTGAGCGCCCTCGATTTCCCCGCATACTCTCACGCATCTGGTGCAGAGGATGCAGCGATTGTGGTCAAGCGTAAATCGTTCGTGAGACGCGTCCACCGGCAACTGAGGGAATCGATAAGGGAATTCAATGTGCGTAAGCCCCTGGGACTGGCCCAGAGCCTGCAATTCGCAGGCCCCATTCGAGACACACACCGAACATACGTGGTTCCGTTCGGCAAACAGAAGTTCCAGAGTCATTCGCCGGTATTTTTGGAGACGATCCGTGCTGGTCGTAATCTGCATCCCCTCTTCCACGCGAGTGACGCAGGAGGGAAACAGGCGGTTGGTTCCCGCGACTTCAACCAGGCAAAGCCGGCAGGCGCCAACGTCGGAGAGGCCGTCCAGATGGCAGAGTGTGGGGATCGCGATGTTGTTCTCGCGAGCGGCTTCCAGAATCGTCTGGTCGGCGCGCGCGCTCACGTCCACACCGTCAATCCTGAGTGTCTTGACTTCCATGGCCTGAGTCATGATCGGGCCGCCTGGGTCGCCGCCATCCGGCATTCGCCGGCCACGCAGCGTTTGGCATGAATGTGTTCCAGATATTCCTGTTTGAAATATCGCAGCGTGCTGATCACGGGGTTGGGGGCCGTCTGCCCCAGCCCGCACAGGCTCGTGGCGCTGACCATGTCGCACAGGTCGATGAGCAATTCAAGATCGCGTTCACCGGCCTGTCCGCGCGTGATGCGCTGCAGGATGTCATACATTTGCGCGGTGCCCGCCCGGCAGGGAATGCATTTTCCGCACGATTCGCTCATGCAGAATTCCATGAAGTATCGCGCGACATTCACCATGCAGGAGGTGTCGTCGATCACGATCATTCCGCCCGAGCCCATGATGGAACCCACTTCCTTCAGCGATTCGTAGTCCACGCGGGTGTCCAGGCACTGCTCCGGAATGCATCCGCCCGAAGGGCCTCCGGTTTGCACCGCTTTGAACTTGCGGCCTTCGGGCATTCCGCCTCCGATATCAAAAACAATCTCGCGCAAGGTCACGCCCATGGGCACTTCGATCAGTCCCGTATTTTTCACCTGCCCGGTAAGCGCGAAGACCTTGGTCCCTTTGCTCTTGGGCGTGCCCATCGCGGAGTACCATGCTCCGCTGCGGCGAACGATTGGCGGGACATTGGCAAAGGTTTCGACATTATTGATGAGCGTGGGTTTTTCCCAGAGTCCGGATTGCGCTGGATAAGGCGGCCGCGGCTGGGGCGTGCCCCGCATTCCCTCGATGGACGCGATCAGCGCCGTTTCCTCCCCGCAAACAAAAGCGCCTGCGCCAATGCGAATTTCGATGTCAAATTCAAACGTCGTGCCGCAAATTTTGCTTCCGAGGAAGCCCAGGCGGCGGGCTTCGCGGATCGCCCTCTCCAGCCGCTTTACTGCGAGCGGATATTCCGCGCGGACATAAATGTAACCTTTGCTTGCGCCCACCGCGTATGCCGCAATCGTCATTCCCTCGAGCACGCGGTGCGGATCGCTCTCGAGCACGCTTCGGTCCATGAACGCGCCTGGATCGCCTTCGTCGGCGTTGCAAATCACGTACTTGATTGTTCCGTGGGCCTTTGCCACGGTTCCCCATTTCAATCCGGTGGGATAACCGCCACCGCCGCGCCCGCGCAATCCGCTGCTGGCAACTTCCTGGACGACTTCGGCGGGGGTCATCTCGATCAATGCGTGAAACAATGCACGGTAACCGCCCTCGGCGATGTATTCGTCTATATTTTCCGGGTCGATCTTCCCTGAGTTTTCCAGCACCACGTTAAACTGGCGCTTGAAAAACGGCGTTTGGCGCAAGTCCGTGTGTTGTTTTGCCGGCGGCGCCTTCAGGCTATCCAGCACCCGATCCGCATCCTCGGGCTTCACCTTCTGAAACAGGATCGCGCCCGGCTCGACCGACACCAGCGGGCCGGCCGAGCAAAGTCCCATGCAACCGACGCCGCGAACCTGGCACGAAATTCCCGAACTTTGCGCGCGCTCCGCAAGTGCGCCCTTCAAAGTGTCGCTGTGCAAGGCCAGACATCCAGCGGCCACACACACATTGATCTGATGTCGCCCCTGCGCGCGCTCGGTGCGAACGGTTTCGGCGATCTGATCGAGCTCTTCGACCGAGATCATGAGCCCATCCATCCTTCGAGTCGCCCTTGCAGGTGCACGGCATCCTCGTTGCCTATCAGTTCTCCGTCATACACTACCAGCGGAGCCAAACTGCACGAGCCCAGGCATCTCGCCGTCAGCAGGGATGCCTTCAAATCCGGCGTTGTTTCCCCGCACTCAATCCCGAGCGTCTTCTCCGCCTGCGCAACCAGCGCCGCGGCGCCCTTGATGTAACACGCGGTCCCCAGACATACCAGACAAGCGTGCTTGCCCGGAGGCTTCAGCGTGAAAAAATGATAAAAAGTGGCCACACCGTACGCCCGGCTCAGCGGCACGTGCAGCGAGGCGGCCACGAATTTCAGAGATTGCTTGTCCAGGTACCCAAAACTTTGCTGGACGGTGTGCAGAGTTTCGATCAGGGCGTCGCGTGCGTAACCGTGCCGCCGCATGGTTCCATTCACGATTCTCCAGCGCTTGTCTTCTGACGGCAAAGCCGGTTTTCTAGAGGGCGCTTGCATTCACAGGTTCTCCGGTAGATTGGTAATCGGGTTTTCTCTCTCGAACGATAGGACCTGGCCGCGCGCGCTGGCGAGTTGACTGCCTGGAATGGACCTTGAATATGACAGATGAGCCGCCGGGGATGCAAGGATGTTCTGGTCCTCGGTTAAGCATTTCGGTCACGCGTTCGCTCTCGCGTTTGAGTAGCTATTGTTCAATGCATTTCATAGGTGCATTCCGAATGCCGTTCTTGAATATATTGCGCATCTGCGCCTGTCGTCGTTCGCCGCGGATCAACTTTATTGCGAATTGAACTCCAGCGACCAGTGTATCTTCCAACTGCATTTCGGCAATGTTTCAATGTGGGCCAGCCTGCGCGCGGATCTGGCTTTGAAAACTGCAGCTCGCCCCGATGTGCGACTGCATCTCGCCGACGGCCCGCGTGTCCGGCGCTGCACGGAATCCATACTGCTCTTCCGGAATGTCCCGCGCAATGGCCGGCACATCCTTGCGCTCCGTGCGAAAATTTGCCGTTACTTCCTTGCCTCCGGGGTGGTTCAATGGAGTGCCCTTGTGCGGGAAAAAATATCTTCTTTGAAATTCAGGAAACGGAATGGAACTGCATTCCAGCACTAAATGCGAGAGCGGCACTCATGAGCAGGACACCGAATTCACCCTGACCCAGCCTGCACGCGGGAGCACCAGATTCCATTTGCCCAAGAAGCCTTCAATTCTTCAAAGGCGCCCGCCGGATCTCCAGGGCAACCGGATGAACCACGCCATTGCATGGGAAATTGGTGACAAAACGCAATGTGCCTTGCTTGTCCTCAAACGCAAGCCCCGATTGCTCCGAGCCGCCTCGAAATGCCCCCCAGTCCTGGGGGACGGTGGAAACGCACTCGCCAAAGTTCACTTGCGGCGCAGCGCTTATTGTCCGAGTCGAGAAAAATAAATATTTTGCCGCGACGACGCAGGAAATAACCGCTAACAACGCTACTAGGATTGATGTTTTCATGGTAATACCCCTCGGTTTAGAAATGCGCCTGCATATTCGATGCTGGGCCCTTTGGCCGCTACTCATCGCTCCTCACCGGAGTTCGCTCGAAATCGGTTGTCACGATTGCGGTTGCACAGCGAAAGTTATTTCTGGTGTTTCGCACGCAATGGCAGGAACATGTAGTCAGGCGCAAAAACGATTTCGCGATGAAAGACTCCTTAAAACGCTACGCTCAATTTGCTCTCGGACAGCCGTTTGCTCCTGTTCTGCTGAACATTCTGGTGACTTCGGTGTGCAACATGCGTTGCACGCATTGTTTCTTCACCGAGGAGCTCGATGACCATCCGCGCAAGAAGCTGCAGATGAAGACGCGCGATATCGAAAGAATTTCTGAAACGCTGGGCGGCAACCTGGGCACGCTGATCCTCGCGGGGGGCGAACCCTTCACGCGCACCGATCTGCCGGAAATCGCGCGGGCGTTCTATTCCAACAACAAGCTTGGCTCTCTCTACGTCACGACCAACGGCCAGATTCAGAAGCGGATGTTTCCGGATGTCATCAAAATTCTGCAGGAATGCCCCCAGTTGAACGTAACCATGGCTCTCGGCATTGACGGACCGAAGGAACAACACGACAAAATTCGCCGCCAGCCGGGATCGTGGGACATCGCGATTGACACGGCGCGCCAACTCCAGGCGATGAAGAAGGAATATCCGCGTCTCGACGTGCAAACCTGCACCTGCTTCATGAATTCAAACCAGGCTGTGATGTCTGAATGGTATGAATTTCTGAAACACGAGCTGAAGCCCGACAAAGTGAATTTCAACTACATCCGTCCCCCTGCACCCGATTCCCAGGAACTCGAAATCGATCGCGCCGGCTACGCCAGGCTGGCCCGCACGATCGAGGATGATTCGCGCCACGGCGCCATTAAGAATCACTATGCCGGGGATACCGGATTTTTTCGCGCCGCCATCGATATCTACATGCACGGCTTGATCGCCAGGACCGAAGAAACGCAAGAAGCCCAATTGAAGTGTTATGCAGGGACTGCCGGCGGAGTGATCTACGACGAAGGCACGGTTTCTTCCTGCGAAATCCTCGAACCCGTCGGCAATCTGCGCGACTATGACTGGAATTTCCGGAAGCTCTGGTTCTCTCCCGCCATGCAAGCGCGACGCAAGAAAGTTGCCGACGGATGCTTCTGCACGCACGAATCCAATTGTTACTATCCTTCGCTGCCCTTCAACCCCAAACACCTGATCCAGATCAAAAAGTTGGAAAGAGAAATGGCCGCCGGCTGGAAGCGACCGCGCCAAAACCAGGCGGGATAGCGCGGCCTGCATGGACGCGTCGCCCTCTACTCAGTCCCGCTGCAAGCCGACTTCAATCCCGGCATTTTGGAATTCCTGGGGCGCCTGCCCGTCCATCTCCGGCTGCAGCAATGACTCAAGAACTTCCAGCACCCGCGGGTCAAATTGTTTGCCCGAGCCCTCCCGCAGGATTTGGATTATTTTCTGTGTGGGCAGTCCCGCCCGGTACGGCCGGTCTGAGCTCAGGGCATCGAAACAATCGGCGACGGCGAAGATCCGTGCGTGGAAGCAGACCTCCTCGCCGGCAAGGCCTTTCGGATAGCCCCCGCCGTTGATCCACTCGTGATGCTGCAAAACGATCGGCATCGATTCCGCCAGACCGGGGATTGGCTCCAGGATGCGCGCCCCGATGTTCACGTGATCGCGCATCACTTCCAATTCTTCGTCCGTTAATCCTCCGGGCTTATCGAGGATTTCAGCCGGCGTTCCGATCTTGCCGATGTCGTGCAACAAGCCTCCACGGCGAATGATGTCCAGTTCCCTGGGTGGAAGGCCCATGGTCCTGGCAATCTTGATGGCCAATTCCGTCACCCGTTCGGAGTGACCCATGGTCCAGTGCGATTTTGCGTCAATGGCCCGGGCCAGAGCAGTCATGGTGCCCCAATGAAGCTGCTGGAGTTCGCCGATCAGGCGAGAATTGGACTGGGCCACGGCGAACTGGTCGGCAAGTTGCTTTCCGTGATCCTTGTCATCCTGTGCCCAGATGGGGGCCGACGCATGCCCCAGGATAAAAACCGCCGTGGCGCGCCCTTCCAGCAGGATCGTAACTCGCAGGAAGTGAGCCATTCCGCGCATCAGCAAAGGCTGGAAATAAGGCGGCAGGGACGCGCTCGCCGCCAGGACCGAAATCTGCCCCTGATTCGCGAGTTCCTGCAGTTGCTCCGCGGTCGCCTCGATTCTTTCGGTTTGCCTTCTGGAGTCCGATCCCGGGCTGTAGATATTCATTAGCAATGGGAAGGAGCCGAGATTTTCCAGCAAGCATACCCCCACCAGATCGCACGGGATGAGGTCGCCAATCCGGCGGCACAGCGCGTCCACGATTTGTTCGATGTCCCAGGAAGACAGGATCGCAAGGTCGATTTCATTAAGCACCTTGAGCGAGGTCATCTGCTTTTCGATCCGGCCGGTCATCGAGTTGAAGGAATCCGCCAGTTGCCCGAATTCATCCTTGCTTTTCACTTCCACCCTGGTTTGGTAATCGCCCTGCGAAATTCTGCCCGTGCCTTCGATCAGCTTTGTCAGAGGGTCCAGATTGCGCCGGATTTGGATCAGGCTGAGCAGCAGAACCATCCAGATCGCTAGAAGAAAAACCAGCAGGAAGCTGGTTCTGAACCGGGCCAGCGGCGCGAGTTGCTGCGATTTATTCTGGCTGGCCACCACGGTCCAGCGCGGCGCGGAAGAGGACTGATTCAACGGGAAATTCCAATAGTTGGCCAGATACTCCTGCCCATCGAGTTGCCACGGAAATTCTCCGGAATTCACGCTGGCCATCTGCGCCGGAAACGTCGTGGGGGTCTCCCCGGAACAAAACAGGACCCCGCCATGCTGGGCAAGGATGCAAAGATCGATGTCCGCGCGAAGAGTCTCCTCGCTCCAAAGATAGGCGTTCGCGATTTCCGCGGCTAGAATTCCGTCGTTGGGATGGCTGGCATCCAGTTCGCGGCTCACGAAGATGCATGGCGCGGAGCGGTTGCACGGGACGGCGGAAACCACGGTCTGGCCCGATTTCAGGGTCTCCTGTTCCCCTGGCGAATATTCCATCCGAGAATCGCAAGCGCCGGTATAAGCCCGGCAATTCCCATCCTGTGTCAACAGCTTCAATGCGTTAAACCGGCCCAACAAGTGTGAATCAGGCTGGGCAGAGTCTTTCAAAAACCGCGCCTGTGGTTTTACCGGATTTTCACGGATAGCGGCGGCGGCCAATTCCAGATCGGCCTCCAGAAAACGCACCCGCTCGATAATGGACATCGCTTCGTCCCGGCTCATCTGGTGCAACAACAACTTGCTTTGCTCCTGGAGCTGAGCCGTCACATTGCGGAGGGAAATGACGGCGAGCGCGGTCATCGGAATCAGCGCGGACAAGACAAACAGCCACAGGATTTGGCGTGCCAGCTTGCTGCGCAAAAATGTGCTTTCGATTTTCATTTCATCACGCGCGAATCAGAATTGAGAAGCCAGTCCAACGTATCCCGCGCTCCCCACTCGAATGATGTCGTCTTTGCTCTTGGCGGACGTAATTGGCGGGGCGCTCTGCCCGTCTTTACCCATGCTGTACAAGTCATAGTCCGAATTGAGAGGCACAAGAAAACGGTCTTTTCGCGCTCCTCCATTTCCATGCATGGTCGCGTGGTTCAGGTATTGGTACGGATTTTTCCAGGGATCGAGAATAGTGTTATCGCCGATTTGGGAAAGGTCGTCCGGCAACGCGCCGTTCGCCGATTCATAGACGACAATATCGGTTTCGATGGCATGGATGTCACCCACGGCTTTCGCAATTCTTGCCGAATCCAGCGCGGATACCAGGTGGGGAATCGAGATCGCCGAGATTGTCAAGAGGATGGCCATCGCGATCAGCAATTCGACCAGCGTAAAACCAGGGGATGCGTCGCTGATTTGGCCGCGTTTTCGTTGTTTCGGCTGGGAGCATGCAGTTTCCGCGCTGCGGCCACGGCAAATTCCACGCCGGTGAGCGACGAGATGCCCCGTCACAACAATAGAGCTGCCAACCTTCCGACGGCGGCCTGCACAGCGCGCAAATGGCCTGGGAGCCAGAACTCCTCTTTCGATCGTGAAGATGCGCTTGCGCCTTAACCAAAACCGACAGGAGCAAACCGCGTATGGACTCTTTAAATACTTCCACCCGCCTGTATATTGCACAAGGGGCTGTGTCGTATCAACGATTGCTGGATTCGCGACCCTTTGAAGATCAGGCCTGAGGGCAGCCAGTCCGCGGGTGGCGCAACCTTTGGTCGGGTTTAAACTTTCGGGTGGCCATTCCTACGCGGTTTTCGAAGGTGTGGTGTTTTTGATTTCCGAGCCCCTAAACCCGAATGCGTTTGTTGGCCCTCGAGGAGATCGCCAAAACACAGACCCTTTGAAAACAGCAAAGGGTCTGCCGCCCGGACGTGCTAAACCCATAACTCCGCGTTAATGTAGTGCGGCGGGATCATCCCACGGTGGATGCATTTCAACGGAAAAGTACGGGAAAGGGTCGGCCACCCATCAACTATGCGGTCAGAAATCGGAATCCATTACCTCGGCGTCGACGTGCTGTGGTGGTATGATGTCATCGCAGGTAATCGCAACCATAATTGTGTGAATATCCGAGCCCGCCGTCAGGAAGTATTGCTAATCTCTAGGCGCGTGGGAAATTTTTCCATTTGAAATTGCCTTTGTGATAATACCTAACCAGAGGTGAAAACGGCATGCCCCAACCAGAGCCGATAGATCCCGGGAAATACAATTTTCTTACCCTAATGAACGATATCGAGAATGGTCGCGTTCGACTTCCACCATTTCAGCGGGAGTTCGTGTGGAGTCCGACAAAAGTCATCGACCTCATGGACAGTCTTTACAAGGGGTTTCCCATAGGGAGCTTCTTCTACTGGAAAGCTGACCGTAAGTACGTGACCCTTTTCCGCGACATTAAAAGCCTTTCGCTACCCTCGCCGGCACTTGACCAGGAACTTTTCTTTATCCTGGATGGACAGCAACGGTTGACCTCTATCTGGGCAACCTTTAAGGGGAGTGTCATCAACGACGAAAACTATGCGCGGATTTGCCTCGACCTTGATGCCGGTGCTGACTATGAAAAAGGCGATCCCGAAGCGCGCCGCCAAATTAAAGTGTTCAAGGAAACCGAGGCAGACAACATAACGTTCATTTCGCTTCATGACATCCTTTCTGATAATGTAGGAACTTACGACGCCATCCGGGATCCGCTGCCACTCGAAAAGAAGCAGACCCTCTCGAAAGCCCGTGACAGGTTCAGGAACTATCCCTTTTCCGTAGTCAAAGTTTTTAATCTGGAATTGGAGGACGCCGTCGAAGTCTTCCAACGGATTAACCAGGGAGGTAAGCGCTTAACGCGTTTTGAACTGGTCGCGGCCAATTGCTGGTCGGAATCGTTTGACTTGGCAAAAGCGGTGAAAGAATTCAACGAACGCGTCAAGCAACGCACGGACTTCGGAATGGTGGAACCGATCACATTTGTCCAAGCAATGTCTCTCGTTGAATTCGGCCAATGCAAGACGGAACACGAACTCAAACTCAGAAGTAAGAAGGTCGAAGAACTATGGCCTCGCATCTCGAAAGCCATCGGTGATGCGATCGATTGGATGCGCGACAATTACGGGGTCATCAGGGGAGACATGATTCCCTACTATGCGATGCTAGCGGTCCTTGCAAGCTATTTTTCGGAGCACGGAACAAACGTCCCCCTTGAACACAAGACATGGATTGATCGATGGTTTTGGCGATCCGCATTTTCTGAAAGATATGCAAAGGCTCAAACCTCGCAGATGGCTAATGATACTAAGGCCATCCGCGAATTGATCGACGGCAAGGTGGAGTTGCCAGGCTATCCGTTGACGGTCAGTAAGGACGACATCCGAAAGATGCGAATAAACCGCGCTTCTGGCGCGGCACGAAATGCAATTTTGTGTCTTCTAGCTCACGCTAAGCCGAGACACTTTGTTACTGGGACGGATATCTCACTTGCTAAAGATCACTTCAGCGATATCAAGGATCCGAATGCGCACCACATTTTTCCGAAGAACTTTCTCAAGAAAGGTCTCAAGCGTTACGTCGAGGAGGTCCATCTTCTGCCAAACTTCTGTTTTCTGCCGGCAGACTTGAACAATAAAATTAAGGACCGACCACCTTCAGAGTACTTTGCCGAGTTCAGAGGCAGTGATGGCAATAATCCTAATTTTGACGCAGCTTTACGTTCACATCTGATCCCCTCGGGCGCTGATTCACCGATATGGATGGATGACTATGATGCGTTTCTCCAGCAAAGAACCGAACTTATTTGGGCTGAAATCCTGAAGGCCGTGGGAGAGGGAGACATATACAACTCTGGAGCTCCAGTGCCGCGCGACCAAGCCCGACTTGCGGTCGACGAAATCGAGGTAAAGCTACGTCGAATCGTACACGATATTATGCGCACGCATCTCGGCGATGACTATTGGAAGACCGCTGTACCGGGCGACTTGCAAGCCAAGATAAAGGAGCGAATAACTGAACGGAATAGGTCAAAAGTCGTCACTCGAATCGATGACCCTCTAATTCGGCTCCAGTACGCTGATATCATGGACCTCCATAAGATTGTCGATAAAAACTGGGATTTGTTCAAAGACCACTTTGAAAGTCGCGAGACCCTGAAGTCACACTTCTTGGCTCTGAAGAATTACCGGAACCCTTTGGGCCACGTAAGAGACATTGACGTTGTTGAACAGAAGCAGGGTGAAGCCGCAATCATTTGGTTCAGAAGAAGCCTCATCTCTGCTGTTGAGGCAACTGCCTCCTTCGTAAGTGAAAAAGAGGAGGCGGCCACGTAGTACCAAGCCGCGCATGCAACTGACTACGGACGCCGAGTGGAAGCGAATTGATAGGTGTGACGAGCCGCCTTTGGGCGGGCCAGGCTTCGAGGGACGGGCGGTAGACCAATTCCTTACCCCTCTTGCGGACTCCGCGCCAGCGCCCAATAACGCACCTTCTTGACCCTCACCGCGCCCTCGACTACACTACACGTTTGACTTAGTCCGTTTCTCGGGACCGAGAGGGAGAATTCTTTGCCGAAACGCACCTTTCAACCAAAAGTGCGCCGCCGCCATAAAACGCACGGCTTTCGCACGCGCATGAAGACCGCGGGAGGCCGTAAAGTT
>JAIQFG010000076.1 GCA_020073375.1 Terriglobia bacterium
CAGATGCGCGGCCTGCTGCGCCAGGTGCTCGCCAGCAAGGCCAAGGAACTGGACCTGGAGGCCGAGCGCCTCGCCGGTTTACTGGGTGCAATCTCACAGCAGGAATCGCAGGAAGCGCAATCCGTCAGCCAGTGGGAGTCCGAGCAGGAGCGGCTGGGTGCGCGCACCTACGAACTCGAAGGCGAATTGCGCCAGCACCAGAACGTGCTCGGGCAAACATCTCTGGAGCTGGACCGCAGCGAAAACCGAATCCTGTTCAACCGGCAGCGCAACGCGGAACTCGTCGGCCGCCTGCAGCAACTGAACGCGGAGATCGAACAAGCCTCCGCGCAATTGGCGCAGGTGGAAGCGCGGGGCGCTACGCACCACGAATCGGTGAGCACGCTGCGCGGCGAAGTCTCGCGCGTCGAAGCGGTGCTCGCGGGCCTGGCCGCCGCGTCCGCCGAACTTTCCGGGGCGCATGAATCGACCGAGACGCGAATCGCCGCGCTCCGGCGATCCGCCGCCGAACTCGGCGAGGAATTGACACGATTGCACGGGGATCAGGCGCAGGCCGAGCAAGCCCTGGCTCACCACATCCAGAGCGTCGAGCGGTACGAACGGCAGGAACAGCAGTTGCTTGAAGAATCCCTCCACCATCGCGAGCGCGCGCAGGCCGCCGACCTGCACTGGCAATCGGTGCTGGAGCGCTCGCGCAGCCTCGAAGAAATCGTCCGTAACGCGCAGGGGCGGATCGCCACTCTGCGTCACGAACAGCATGAGATCACCGCGCGAGCCGAATCCGCGCGCGATGCCCTGGCCGGGGGACGCGCCCGTCGCGCCTCGGTCGAGCAGATCCTGAACGACCGTTCCTACACCGCCGACGCAGTGCAAAAACTGTTTGCCGCGCATCAGGGCAAGGAGGAATCCGACGGCTTCCACGCCGTGGGTGTACTGGCCGATTACGCTGAGGTCGAGCAGCAATACGAAGGCGCCATCGAACAATTTCTGCGCGATGAACTTGAATATGTGGTGGTGGAAACCTTCGACGTTGCGCGCGCCGGCATCGCGCTGTTGCGCGAGGAAGTCGGCGGGCGCGCCACGTTCTTCGTCGATTCGCTGCGCAAGCTGAACGTGCAGCCGAACGAGCCCGTCGTGCCGTTTGAAATCGAAAAAGAAACCGTGTCGCGCCTGGACCGCCTGGTCGAGTTCCGTGATCCCCTGGGCCCCGCGGCCAAGCAGTTCCTGCCGCGCCTGCAATCGGCGTTCCTGGTGGAGCAAGCCGAAGTCGCCGAACGCCTGGCGCGCGAAAATCCCGCGTATATGTTTGTGATTCCCGACGGCACCACGTATCAGGGACGCGTCGTGAGCGGCGGGCGCCCGTCCGAATCCGGTCCCCTGGGAATGAAACGCGAATTGCGCGCGCTGGACGCCGAGGTCCTGCAACTGGAGCGCGCGGCATCGGAAGCGCAGGCAGCGCTGCATCACGTCGAGGAAGAACTTCGCGCCAGCGAATTGACGCATGAGCAGGCCGTGGCGCAGTACGTGGAATCGGAAAAGCTTGCGGTGGCCGCCACTTTGCAACGCGATCAGGCGCGGGGCGACATGGTGCGCCTCAGCCTCGAACTGAGTTCCTGCCAGACCGAACTTGCCCGCGTGCGCAACGATGCCGCCTCGGCACAGCGCCGCGCCGAATCCGCGCAGCAGCGCCGCAGTGAGGTGTTTGCCGCCCGCGAAGCCGCCGAAACCGAAATTGCCCAGGCCATGGAGCAGCAGTCCACCCTGCGCCAAACCGCGCAGGCCAAGCAGGAAGACCTGGCCGCGCGCCGCGCCGAAATGGCTGCTCTTGCCGAACGCCTGGCCAGCGCCGAAACCATCGCCTCGCGCATCGCCCACGAACTCCAGGAACTTGCGGCCCGCCGCGCCGCGCTTGTCCTGCAGCATGATTCTCTGCAACAGGAACAGGAGCAACTCGCCGGACAAACCGCCGAGCACCAGCGGCAAGTGGAATCCCTGCGCGCCGAAAAACTGCGCCTGGAAGCCCGTGGCGCCGAAATGGAACAGGAATTCAACCACACCCGCGTGCGCGCCACCCAAGTCGACGATTCGCTGCGCATGGCACGCCAGAAACTCGGCGATTTCCGCGAGGAGCGCTCCAAGCACGAGATTGAGCGCGCCCGCAACGATTCCGAACGCGACCACCTGCGTCAATCATGCATCGAGGAACTCAACCTGCAGCCGGAAGATCTGATCGCCGAATTCCCCGCCCTGCTTTCGGGCGAGGAACTTCGCGCCTCCGACGCGCAATATCATGAAATGAAGGTCCGCATCGAATCGATGGGCCCGATCAACATGATGGCGCTCGAGGAATACAACGACTGCGAGCAGCGCTTCGGTTTCCTGGGCCGCGAACGCACCGACCTGCTGCAATCCATCACCGATACGCAGCAGGCCATGACCGAACTCGACCTGGTCTGCAAACAGAAATTTGAGGAAGCCTTCACGGCCATCAACGCGAATTTCGCGACCGCCTTCCACACCCTGTTCGGCGGCGGCACCGGCGAGATGCGTCTTTCCGAGCCCGACAGCTCGGGCGAGCCCGGCATCGACGTGGTCGCGCAGCCGCCCGGCAAGCGCCTGCAAAACGTGCTGCTGCTTTCCGGCGGCGAAAAAGCGATGACCGCGCTGGCGCTGCTGATCGCCATTTTCCGCTATCAACCCAGCCCCTTCTGCATACTCGACGAAGTCGACGCCCCGCTGGACGAAGCCAACGTCGGCCGTTTCACCAAACTCGTCTCGGAGATGAGCGCCGGCACCCAGTTCATCGTCGTCACGCACAACCGCCGCACCATGGAAAAAGCTTCCGTCCTCTATGGCGTCACGATGCAGGAGCCGGGCGTCTCGAAACTGGTTTCAGTCCGCTGGGACGAGCCCGTTGCCGCGCAAGCCGCAACCAATGCAGCGTAATTTGCCACTGAGGCGCAGAGACACAGAGAAAGCAAGAAAATTAATTCTTTCTCATTTTCTTTCTCAGCGGCCTCTGTGTTAAGTTTTTCGATTTTTGAGTGTGCAAAACTTTGCACACTACTGAATTTTCCTTCCGTGACATCTCTTCCCACTTTTCGTTTTTCTTCTCCGTTGACTTCGTCCCGTGCTGCGCTAGAATATGCGCCTCTCTGAGGGGACGAGTATCCTGTGGCTTCTCCAAAAATGAACACTATTGTTTGGGAGACAAATCTCCCTGGGATTCATTTCCTGAATCGCGGCAAAGTCCGTGATTTGTATGAGGTTGGCGACCGCCTGCTGATCGTCGCCACCGACCGCCTCTCCGCATTTGACGTCGTGCTGCCGACGCCGATCCCCGACAAGGGCCGCGTGCTCACGCAGCTGTCGCTTTTCTGGTTCGATTTGCTGCGCGACGTCCTGCCCAATCACGTCATCACCTCGACGGATTTTCCAGCGGAATTGGAACCGTATCGCGCGCAGCTCGAGGGCCGCTCCATGCTCTGCCGGCGCACCAAACCGTTGCCGATCGAATGCGTCGTCCGCGGCTATCTCTCCGGCTCCGGCTGGAAAGATTATCGCGCCACCGGTAAAGTCTGCGGCATTTCCCTGCCCGCGGGCTTACAGGAATCAGATCGCCTGCCTGAAGCCATTTTTACTCCATCGACCAAGGCCACTGCGGGCCACGACGAAAATATTTCCTTCGATCAGGCCGCCGCAACCATTGGCGGCGAGCTTGCCGAGCGCGTCCGCGCCGTCAGCCTGGATATTTACCGCCGCGCCGTGGCCTATGCCGAGCCGCGCGGGATCATCCTGGCAGATACGAAATTTGAATTTGGGCTCTTGGATAATGAACTGATTTGGATTGACGAAGCGTTGACGCCCGATTCCTCGCGTTTCTGGCCGGCAGACGGCTACCAGCCTGGCCGGGCCCAGCCTTCCTTTGACAAGCAGTACGTTCGCGACCATCTCGAACGCATTGGATGGAATAAGCAGCCCCCCGGACCGGAACTTCCCCCGGACGTGGTGGCGGCCACGCGCGACAAATACCGGGAAGCGTACCGCAAGCTGACGGGCCACGAACTCAAATAGATCGCGCCGGCCTCACGGCCCGGCTGCGAATCATTCTTGTGCGGAGTGTGCGACGGTGAAGGATCAACTGGAAACTCTTGTCGGGCAGATGGTCGAGCGCGGAATTCATTTCGACGAAGCCGTCAACGAGTTCGAGAAAAAATTCATCAAGCGTGTCCTGGACCGGTCCCGCGGCAATCAGTCCCGCGCCGCCCGCCTGCTGGGAATCCACCGCAACACGCTCAGCCGCAAGATCGACCTCTACAAGCTCAGCCAGCGTTCGCACCGCCGCTAAAGCGCCAGGGCATCCGCCAAGTAGCACAACCACTCATGGCTGTGTGATTTTGTAAAAATACCCCCGGCCGCGATTTCAATTATGTTCGCAAAACCTACACAGCCATGAGTGGCTGTGCTACTCCCGCTTCCAACTCGACTTCCTCCGCCGACGATTATTGGATTCCCACCATCGTTAATTCATAATCCGCCACATAGTGCACATCCTGCACAAAAAAAAATGGCCCCGGCATCGCCGGGGCCATTCGTGCAATCGGTTGGAAAATCCTCAGTCGCCCGCGGCTTTCTTGGCGGGAGCCTTCTTGGCCGGCCCCTTCTTTCCGGGTGTGGGCTTATCCTCGGGCAGATCTTCCGGGTTGATCTTGGCCTTATCCCAGGTCAGCAGAAAAGGCGTCTGCGTGTACCCGGTCAGCGTGCCGGTGAAGCGCACCACGGCGTCCTTCTCAAGCTTCTTGGCTTCCGGCTGGCCGACAATCTTCACTTCCATGTTGGCCTCGGTGGCCGCTTCGATTTCTTCCGGGGTCGCCCCGCGGAATACTTTCAAGGTCACGTTATCTCCGTCCACCGCGGGCGCATCCATCAAGCGCACGCCGACATCCGGATATTCCAGCCCGCAGCTGGCCAGCCACATGACTTTGCCCGCGTCGCCGCCGCCTTTCAGGGCCGGCAGGAAATTCGCCGTATCGTCGCGAGCCTTCTGCAAGTCCGCGGCGCTGGGAATATTCAGCGTCGCCGGTTTGTCAGCGGAGCTGGTCGCGAGCGTAACCAGTTCAGCCACCTGGTCGTCAACCAGTTTGTCGCACGATGGCTGCTGGTAACGGATCAGCTGATTCTTCAGATAGGTCTGTACCTGCGCGGCGTTCGGCGCCTTCAGGCCGATGGAACGCGCGAGTTCCCAGAAGCCGTCATTGGCCGCCGGAGGAGTCATCTGCAGATCCACGACACCGAGCCGGAAGTGAGAAACCGCGTCGGTCGAATCGATGGTCAATACCGTCTTGTAGAAGGTCGCGGCGCCAGGGTAATCCTTCAACGAAGTGGACGTCATGGCCGCGATCGAGTTCAGCAGGACCTTGAAGCCCTTCACCTGCTGGTTGTAACCATCCTCGGGCATCTGGTCGGGCTTCTTCCATGCATCGAGTGTCTTCAAACCCGCCACGGCCGCGTCGCGCGCCTTGGTCTGCACATCCGGGGTCTGCATTTCCTTCATGCCCTGGCCGACGTAGTAGGCTTGCGCGCGCGCCACATACGCTTCCAGCTGCCCCTGGGTATCGACCTTGTCGCCCAGCGCGATCATCTTGTCCGCGTATTCGATGGTGCCCATGAAATTCTTCAGCGCATAGTCGGTCAGGTAGTAGTCGCGGTAGATGTACGGCATCAGCGTGGAGTTGGGATACTGCTTGACGAAAGCGTCGAGCTTCGCAATTTTTTGCTGAGGATTCGCCTCGGCATCAGCGTCCTTGTAGGCGTTGTATTCGGCCAGCGTATAGGTAGGCTTCGCTTGCGCCGGCGCTGCCGCGGCCGCTTGCGGCGCGGCCCACAATTTTCCCGCGCCCGCTCCTACCGCGATCGCGATCCACAATAGACCGGCGCCCGTTATCGTCCACTTTCGCATCATCGGCTTCCAGCCTCCTCGGCAAATTTCTTTATTTCCGATTCAGAAAGTACATGCAGGATTTTCCGTCGGTTCAAAGCTCTCGGATTATATGGATTCCCCGTGCACGGTGCAAGCCTCATTCCCTTTGCCTTCTGCGGCAAAGTAATGAGCCGCCCACCCGGCGTACCTCCTCCGATCCTGAGTGGTATGATGCAAATATCCCGGAAAAGGGAGCCCATTGCAAGAGTAGCTTGCCAGATAAGACTTGCCTGCTAAGTGAGGGTCGATGAATCCTGCCTCGCCGGATCGTGAACTACCGCTTGCCCGCAGTGTCGCCCTGGTTACCGGCGGCAGCGGAGGAATCGGACTGGCCATCGCGCTCCGGCTGGGCCGCATGGGCGCTCGCGTTTCCGTCTGCGGGCGAAATCCGCAAAAGCTGGATCGCGCCGCGGCCGATCTTCGCGCCGCGGGAATCGAAATCCTCGCGGTCCAAGCGGACGTGAGTCGCGCCGACCAGGTCGCCGGGCTGGTCGGGAAAACGCAGCAAACTTTCGGGCCAATCGACATCCTCGTGAACAACGCCGGCATCGGCCTGTTCGGCGCGTTCCAGGATAAAAGCGAATCCGACTGGGACGCTGTCCTCAACACAAATTTGAAATCCGCGTTTCTGGCGAGCCGCGAGGTCGCTCCGGAAATGATCCGCCGGAAATCGGGCCACATCATCAACATCAGTTCCCTGGCTGGGAAGAACACGTTCGCGGGCGGCGGCGTCTACTGCGCGTCCAAATGGGGACTCATGGGCCTCTCCGGGTGCATGGCCGAGGATCTGCGCGCGCACGGGATTCGCGTCAGCGTGATCTGCCCGGGTTCGGTGGCCACGGATTTTTCAGGCCAGAGCGCCAAGGACCAGGCAAAAATGTTGCAGCCGGACGACGTGGCGCACGCGGTGGCGGCGCTGGTGACGCAGGCGCCGGGCAGCTTTATCAGCGAAGTGCAGATCCGGCCCACGCGGAAACCGTAGCTGCGGCGGACCCCTCGTCGCACCGGCAAAAAACCAAATTCATTAACACAGAGGGCGCGAAGAGGACACGGAGGGAACAGAGAAAATCTGCAAGAGTTTACGAAATCATGGCCGTCATGGCCGGAGGGCTTGCTCAATCGGCAATTCTTGTTCAAGATATCAGGCACCCTTGCCGAAGCGGGAGAAGGTAAAATCTAAAATGGAAAAGCCGGCGGAGACCAATACCCCTATACATGACTCCCTTGCTCGCCGCTGGAGCCCTCGCGCTTTTTCCGAGCGGCCCGTCGAGCGGGAAAAATTATTGAGCGTGCTCGAAGCGGCGCGATGGGCGCCCTCTTCGCGCAATGAACAGCCTTGGGCCTATCTCCTGGCTGCCCGGGAAGACATCGCGAATTTTGATGCCTTGCTCGGCGTTCTGGTCGACTCCAACCGCGTCTGGGCGCAAAAGGCGCCGATCCTGATTCTGACCGTGGCTCATACCCGTTGGCAAAAAGAAGGGACGCCCAATCGCGTCGGGATCTACGACCTCGGCCAGGCCACCACGAATCTGGTTGTGCAGGCAACGTCTCTCGGGCTCTCCACGCATCAAATGGGCGGGTTCAACGTGGAAGCGGCGCGTGCGCGGTTTCATGTCCCCGAGGGGTGGGAGCCGGTAACCGTCGTCGCCCTCGGGTACAGCGCCGATCCCGAAACGCTGCCGGAGGCGCTTCGCGGGCGCGAAATTGAAAAGCGCCGCCGCAAACCGCTTGAGGAATTCGTTTTTTCCGGAACTTGGGGAATCCCTTCTCCTCTTCTCGAATCCAATGGAAACAAGTGAGTGAAACGCTCCAATTCGTTTTTCGCCACGGCTATCTGCTGGTGTTCGCCTGGGTGTTCGTCGAGCAGGCCGGCCTGCCGATTCCTTCCGCGCCGCTGCTGCTGGCCATCGGGGCGCTTTCCGGAATGCAGCGGATGAACCTGGGCGTCGCCGTAACCATCGCCGCCGTCGCGGCGGTCTCCAGCGATTCCATGTGGTATGAGATCGGCCGCAGAAAAGGTGTCCGCGTCCTGCAGTTGCTCTGCAGAATTTCTCTGGAGCCGGATTCCTGCGTCCGCCGGACGCAGGTCAGCTTCGGGCGCAGCGGCGCGCGCGTTCTGCTGGTCTCCAAGTTTGTTCCCGGGCTCAACGCCATGGCCGCGCCCCTGGCCGGAATCATCCGCATGGGCTGGCGAAGGTTCCTGCTCTTCGATGTGCTCGGTGCCCTCATCTGGGTAAGCGCGTTCACCGGCACCGGCTACGCATTCAGCGGCGAACTGGAGCGGGTCGCGGCGCACGCGGCCTATCTGGGGGAGTGGCTGCTGGTGATCGTCCTGGCGGGATTTACCGGCTACATTCTCTGGAAGTTTTATAAGCGCCGGAAATTCTTGAAGAACTTGCGCATCGCGCGAATTACGCCCGAGGAACTCAAGGGAAAAATCGATTCGGGCGAGGACGTGATCATCGTCGATCTGCGCCACGCCCTGGAATTCGAGTCACAGCCGGAAACCATTCCCGGAGCCCTGCATATGGATGCCGCGGAACTGGAAGAAGCTTCCGAAGCCATCCCGCGCGATCGCGAAATCGTCCTGTTCTGCGCCTGCCCCAATGAAGTGACGGCCGCGCGCCTGGCCCTGCTGCTGCGCAGCCACGGCATCACGCGCATTCGCCCCCTCGCCGAAGGCTACGAAGGCTGGCGCAGCCGCGGATTCCCCCTGGCCCTGGCCGTCGCCGATCCCACAGTCGCGCAGGATCCCAAGCCGCTCCCCGCGGAAAGCTAGTAGCACTGCCACTCCTGGCTGTGTGGTTTTCGCGAACTTTGACAGATTGGCGATTATTTTTTGGTCCTGCAAAACACACAGCCAAGTGTGGCCGTGCTACTACAACCGCGGCAGCACAATCCCCTGCTGCGACTGGTACTTCCCTTTTTTGTCTTTGTAGGAAATTTCGCAATCCTCGTCGGAAACAAAGAAAAGCACCTGGCACAGCCCTTCGTTGGCGTAAATCTTTGCGGGCAGCGGCGTGGTGTTGCTGATTTCGAGTGTGACGTACCCTTCCCACTCCGGCTCAAACGGCGTCACGTTCACGATAATCCCGCACCGCGCGTACGTGGATTTTCCCAGGCAGATCGTCAGCACGTTCCGCGGGATCCGGAAATATTCCACCGACCGCCCCAGCGCGAATGAATTCGGCGGCACGATGCACACGTCTCCCTTAAACTCGACCAGCGACCTGGGATCGAAATGCTTGGGATCGACGATCGTCGAATTCACGTTGGTGAAGATGCGGAACTCGTCGGCAACGCGCAGATCATAGCCGTAACTGGACACCCCGTAGCTGATGACGCCTTCCCGGACCTGGCGGTCCTGAAACGGCTCGATCATCTTCTGTTCCAGCGCCATCTTGCGAATCCAGCGATCCGGCTTCACCGACATGCAGGGCCTCCCGGGCGGCGTTTCTAGCGCGCACACCCTCTAGCGATTTTATTCCGTATGAATACGGGTGCGGGCTCCGCTTGGAGCCCGCCGAAATAAAGACGCGCATCTTAACCGAGCGCGTCCAGCTTGACAACCCGCAACTGCATGTCTAGCATAGCTTGCCGTCTAAGTGCGGGAGGCTGTTGTGATTAAGCTGGATATCGTGAATGCGGTAGTCAACAAGACTGGCGTGAGCCGGACCAAAGCCGAGCAGGCCGTCGAGACTGTTTTCGAGGCCATGAAGAGCGCGCTGGGCAAAGGCGAGCGCATCGAACTGCGCCGCTTCGGCGTCTTCAACGTCCGCCCGCGCAAAACAGGTATCGGACGAAATCCGCGCACCGGCCAGGAAGTCAGCATCCCTCCCGGCAAGGCTGTTCGCTTCAAGCCCGGCAAGGAATTGCAGGCTCTCTGAATCACCGATCGCATCGCGCGGCGCCTGCACGAAAAACTTCCCGGATAATTCTCTCGCATCGTTTCTGTTCCTGCGCACCTCCCCGCGCATCTAATCTTTTGTGAGCGAACGACCCGCATGAGCGATCAAGACGAACTCGACCCTCCTCCCATCGAAGCATTCCGCCCCGTTGTGAACACCTGGGAATTGCCTCCCAATGCATTCTGGGAAGACCGCGAGGCGCGCCAGCAGCGAAAATCCCTGGCGATCGCCATAACGCTTTTCCTGCTGACGCTGGTTTCCACTTTGGCGGTGGGAGCGCAATTCGCCTCGGCCTATTCCACGGGACAATTACCCGATTTCGACGATTTTTTCTCGACCTACACCGCACTTGTTGCGCACCCGCAACTTTTGCTGGCCGGTGTTCCCTTTGCCTTCACTTTGATCGGCATCCTGCTCGCGCACGAATTGGGACACTTCTTCGCGTGCCGATACTACGGAATTTCCGCCAGCTACCCGTACTTCCTGCCCGCGCCCACGCTGATCGGCACGCTCGGTGCCTTCATCCGCATCCGCTCGCCGATTTACAATCGCAAAGCTTTGTTCGATGTGGGCCTCGCAGGACCCGTCGTGGGATTTCTCTTCGCCATCCCCGCGCTGGCTATCGCAGTGCTGTACTCGAAGGTAGTTCCCTTTTCCGAAGCGCACGCCTCAATCGTCTTCGGCCAGCCCCTGGCCTTGCGCTTTCTGGTGGCGATTTTGCGGCCAGGTGTTCCGGCCGGCAATTTGCTGCTGCATCCGATTGGACGAGCCGCGTGGGTCGGATTGTTCGCAACCGCGTTGAACTTGCTTCCGGGCGGCCAGCTCGACGGCGGGCACATCCTGTACTCGGTGGCCAGCAAATATCACAAGAAAATCACTTTGGCCGTGGCCCTGCTGCTGATTCCCCTCGGCTATTTTTTCTGGCGCGGCTGGATCCTGTGGTCCGTCCTCCTGCTGGCGATCGGCTTCCGTCACCCCCCGCTGCTCAATCGCTGGGAGCAACTCGACCGCACGCGCCTCGCCTGGGCCGGCGTCGCCATCCTGATTTTCATTCTGTGCTTCATGCCCATGCCCGTCCTGATCCGGTAGGACAGGCTTCAGCCTGTCGCTTTTGATTTTTGTGGCGCGCCGAACGCAACCCCGACAGGCTGAAGCCTGCCCTACTAAAACAAACTCAACGGATCCACATCCACCAGCACAGCCTTCTGAGGAATTTCCTTTCCCTCGCTGAACGCCAGCAATTCCGCGAGCACTCGGGTAAGCTGCGCGCGCTTCGGCGCCTTCAAGAGAAACTGAAACCGGTATTCCTTCTTCAGCCGCGCCAGCGGCGCCGCCGCGGGGCCCAGCACCTTCACGCCGTGCGATTCCTGCGGCGCCAGAAACGCTGACAGCTGCCGCGACCACCGGATGGCATTTTCGATTTTCGTGTCGCGCACCAGAATGCTCGCCAGCGCCGTGAACGGCGGATAGTGCAGCAATCGCCGGAACTGCAATTCCCGTTCAAAAAACGCGAGATAATCCTGCCGCGCGGCAAGCTGGATCGCATAGTGCTCGGGATAATACGTCTCCACCAGCACTTCGCCGCGCAGCGCGCCGCGCCCGGCCCGCCCCGCAACCTGCGTCAGCAGTTGAAACGTCCGCTCGGCGGCGCGAAAATCCGGCAGGCTCAGCTGCGAATCCGCCGAAACCACTCCCACGAGCGTGACGCGCTGAAAGTCGTGCCCCTTCGCCACCATCTGCGTGCCCACCAGTATGTCGATTTTCCCGGACGCGAAATCCCCCAGCACCTGCTGGTAGGCGCGCTTGGTGCGCACGGCGTCGCGGTCCAGCCGCGCGACTTTCGCGCCGGAAAATTTCTCGCGCAGCTTTTCTTCCAATTGTTCGGCGCCCGCTCCGAAAAAATAAACGTGTTCGGACGCGCACTTCGGGCACGTCTTCGGCACGCGCCGCGTGAACCCGCAGTAGTGGCATTCCAGCCGGTCGCGCTGCTTGTGATACGTCAGCGAAATACTGCAATTCTCGCACTGGATTCCCGCACCGCACGCTCGGCAGATCACGAACCAGGAATATCCCCGCCGATTGATGAGGATCAGCGATTGCGTTCCCTCGGCCAGCCGCGTGCCGATTGCCGCGGTGAGCTTCGCGGAAAGCGCCCCGGCCTTGTGCGTGGCCTTGAAATCCTCGCGCAGGTCCACGATCTCCACCGGCGCCATCGGACGGTTTTCCACGCGCGAATCCAGCTGCAGCAGCTGATATTTCCCCGACCGTGCGTTCTGAAAACTTTCCAGCGACGGCGTCGCCGACCCAAGCAGCGCCACCGCTCCCTCGAGCTTCGCGCGCACGATGGCCACGTCGCGCCCGTGGTACCGCGGCGTCTCCTCCTGCTTGTAGCTCGCCTCCTGCTCTTCATCCACCACGATCAGGCCCAGATTTTCCAGCGGCGCAAACACCGCAGACCGCGTTCCGACCACCACACGAGCCTCGCCGCGCCGCACCCTCCACCACTCGCGCGCGCGCTCCACTTCCCCCAGCGCGCTGTGCAGCACGGCCACGCTTGGCCCCAGCCGCGCGCGGCACAGCCGCCCTACCCACAGCGTCAGCGCAATTTCCGGCACCAGAATCAGCGCCGTTTTCCCGCGCGCCAGTGCCGCTTCCACCGCTCCCAGATACACTTCCGTCTTCCCGCTACCGGTCACGCCGTACAGCAAACCCACATGAAACGCGCCAGCATCGATCCAGATCTTGATCGCACCCAGCTCGCGTTCCTGATCCGCGTTGAGAATGTTGGACGGCGGCGTGTAGTCGACTTCAAACAAATCCTCCTCGACGGCCAGGGGCTCCTCCCAGCTCTTCAACTTTCCCTGGCGGATCATGCGCTCGACCAGCGAGCGCGAAACCTTGGCGAGCTTCGCCAGCGCAGGCAGCGGCAGCGGGCCGCGCTCCTCGGCCAGCACGTGATAAATGCGCGCCTCTTTTTCGGTCAGCGAATCGGGCTGAGCACCGGAGCCGAAGGAATGTTCGCCGCCCGGCGAATTCCACGCGACGATCTTCTGCAATCGCGCGTTGCGGTGCACGGCCACTTCCCGGGCTTCCAGTTGCTTGCGCCGCAGAAGCCGCTCGGCGGCCGCTTCCCCGCCCGGCAATTTCCGCAAGCGGTCCGCACGCACCGGCCTCCCTTCGATTTCCAGCAGCGAGAGCAGCGCCAGTTCCGCGACCTCCGTCTCGCTACGATTCACCCCCGCATCAAGTTCGCCGCGCCGCGCGCGCCCCGCATCGGTTAGCAGCAATTCCCGCTCGTGCCGCAGATCGACCTGCGGAGGCAGCATCGCGCGCAATACCTCCCCGGGCGGCGCCACGTAATAGCCGCCCACCCAGCGCCCCAATTCCAGAAGTTTCGGCGGCAGCGCGGGAATCGCATCCAGAACTTCTACGATTTCCTTCACATTTTTCACGCGCTCTGGATCCGGCCTGCGCGTCGCGATGGCCGTGACCACACCGGTCATCGCGCGGTTGCGAAACGGCACCAGCACCCGGCTGCCTTCAAAGATGGACCCAGCAAGCCGCTCCGGAATCGCATACGTGAACAGCGAGCGCAGCGGCACCGGCAGCGCGACTTCGCAATAAGTGAGAGACATTGGCGAACTGTAGTGTAGCAGCAGGAGTGCGGACGCACCGCTTGAGGCCGGGTATTCGTAGCGCCGGCGTCTCGCCGGCAGTTTTTGGTTATGTGGCGAGCGTCAAAATCGCCGGCGGGACGCCGGTGCTGCGAAATCTCGCTATCCCTTTGAATTTTTCTTCACTTGCAATCCCAGCAACCCCATCACCTTCTGCAAATCCTTCCAAACATCCGCCTTCGCAGCAGGATTGCGCAGCAAGTACGCCGGATGATACGTAGCCATCAGCTTCGTATTCCGGTAATCGAACCAGCTGCCGCGGTACCGTGAAATCGGCTCTTGAATTTTCAGCAGCGCCTGCGCCGCCGTCGCCCCCAGGCACACGATCGCCTTCGGAGCGATCGCGTCGATCTGCCGGAACAAGTACGGCGAGCACGTCGCCACTTCATCTTCCTCGGGCTTGCGGTTTTCCGGCGGCCGGCATTTCACCACGTTCGCGATGTACACATCGTCGCGCGACAGGCCCATGGCCTCAATCATTTGCGTCAACAATTTTCCGGCGCGTCCCACAAACGGCAGGCCCTGCACATCTTCATCGTGTCCCGGCCCTTCGCCGACAAATATCAGCTCGGCCCGCGGATTGCCCGCGCCAAACACAATTTTGTTTCGCGTTTTATGCAACTTGCAGCGCGTGCATTCGCCCAACTGCTCGCGGGTGAGTTCGAGCGTGTCGCCCTCGATGCGGTCCAGAACTTCAAACATCGACGGCGCGTTGACGATGGGAAGCGCGGGAACGGGAACAGGAGCGGGCTGCGGAACAGGTTTCGCCGCGACGGCCACAGAAACGGATGCGGCGGCGGCCTCCGCCGCGCGCGGCTTGACAATGCGCTTTCCCATGCTCCTCCGGTCCGAATAAAATTCGCCGAGATTCAAATCGTTGTAATAGCGAAGCCAGGCTTCCAATTTTTCGCGTTGGTGTGAAGTGAGGAGAGAATCCATCGCGGAGTTCAGCGCACCCGCTGCGTTTCGGAAATTTGCGGCGAGGGTGTGCGCAGCGCGCGAAGCTGATCAAGAATGCGGTGCGCCGCATCGATTTTTGGCATGCGCGGAAAAGCCTGCTCCCGGCCGTCGCGCGCGTACAGTGTGATGACGTTGGTATCGTGATCGAAGCCCGCGCCCTCAGCCGTCACGTCGTTGGCGACGATCAAGTCCGCCTGCTTCGATTCCAGCTTGCCGCGCGCGTGCCGCGCCACGTCGCTGGTCTCCGCCGCGAATCCAATAATAATCCGCTCGCCCTTGCCGCGCGCCGCATCAGCCAGAATGTCGGGCGTGGATTCCAGTTCCAGCGTCAAGCGTTCGCCGGTGCGCTTGATTTTCGCGGCCTGCGGCGCGATCGGCCGGTAATCGGCCACGGCCGCGGCCATGATCAGCGCCGTGGCACCCGCGAAATGCTGGAGCACGGCGCGATGCATCTGCTCGGTGCTGCGCACGGAAACAAATTCCACGCCCTGCGGAGGATCGAGCCGCACCGGCCCGCTGATCAAGATCACGCGCGCCCCGCGCCGCGCCGCCGCCTGCGCCAGGGCATAACCCATTTTCCCGGACGACCGATTGGTGAGATACCGCACCGGGTCCAGATCCTCGCACGTCGGCCCCGCCGTCACTACGATCGTTTCATCGCGCAGATCGTGCTCGATGCCCAGCCGCGCGCAAACCGCCTGCGCGATCGCGTCCACCCCGGCCAGACGACCTGCTCCTGTCATGCCGCAGGCCAGGTAGCCTTCCTCGGGCGCAACCACATGGACGCCCCGCGCGCGCAGCGTCCCGATGTTTTCCTGCGTCGCCGCGTGCTCCCACATGTTCACGTTCATCGCGGGAGCCACGATTACAGGCGCCGTGGTAGCCAAATACAGCGTGGTCAGAAAATCGTCGGAAATTCCGCGGGCCATCTTCGCAATCACGTTCGCGGTCGCGGGAGCGACCACGAGCAGGTCAATGCGCTGCGCCACGGCGATATGCTCGATGGCGCTTTCCACATTCGCGCCGCCCGACTCGCCGCTAAACAGTTCGGTTATTACTTTTTGTCCGGTTAATGCGGCAAACGTGAGGGGAGTGATGAATTCCTGCGCGCTTCGCGTCATCACCACTTGCACATCGATGCCTTCCTGCTGAAGCCTGCGCACCAGTTCGGCGGCCTTGTAGGCCGCCACGCCTCCGGAGACACCAAGTGCGACTCGCATGGAATCCTTCCGGCGCGCTATTCCTTGCGCCGTTTTCCTTCCTTGTCTTCGCCTTCGCCCGGGATCACGGGCAGCTGATATTCCAGCACGCCTGCTCCGAGTTCCTCGACCGCCACGCGCGTGGGCTTATGCGATCGCGGATTCGCCACCAGCGGCATCGCCCCCAGCATCAACTGCCTTGCCCGCCGCGCCGCTACCACGACGAACGCAAATTTGCTTTCCGGTGCCTGGCTTTCGACCATATGATGGCTATCCTCCAAAAGATTCCAGAATTTTTCGCGCCCGCTCGCTCAAGCAGCTCCGCAAACAACGCGCCGCAACCGTAATCGCCTGAACCTCGCGCCCGGCGCGCTCCACGTCGTCGTTCACTACCAAAAAATCGTATTCCATGTACCGCTGCATTTCCTGCTGCGCCCGATTCAGCCGCCGCTGGATCGCTTCCTCCGGATCCTGATCTCGCGTTCGTAGCCGGCGTTCCAGTTCTTCCCTGGCCGGGGGAAGAATAAAAATGGCCACTGCATTGGGCAATTTCTTTTTTACCTGTTCGGCGCCCTGCACGTCAATTTCCAGGACCAGGTCGAGGCCCTTGCGCTGCGCCTCGTCCAGCCAGCGCCGCGGCGTGCCGTACCAGTGTTTGCCGAAGACCTGCGCATATTCCAGGAACTCGCCGTGGGCCGCCATGCGCTCGAATTCGGCTTCGGATACAAAATCATACCATTTTCCGGCGCTTTCCGTGGGCCGCGGCGGCCGCGTGGTGCAGGAAATGGAAAACATCGTGCCCGCAACTTCCAGCATCTTCAAAACAAGCGTCGATTTTCCCGATCCGGACGGCCCGGAAACGATAAAGACCAGCGGCTGCTGTACCTGTGCGAGAGTCATTCGATGTTGAGCGCCTGTTCGCGCAGTTTCTCGATGTCGGATTTGATTTCCAGCGCCAGCGTGGTGATCGCCAGGCCCTCGGCCTCGACGCCGGGCGTTTTGGAAAGCAGCGTGTTAGCTTCGCGCTGCATTTCCTGCAGCAGAAAATCGAGTTTCTTCCCGGTTTCGCCCGCCCCGGAAAGCAATTTTTGAAATTGCTCGACGTGGCTGCGCAGCCGCGCGAGTTCCTCGCTCACGTCGCTGCGCTCGGCCAGCAGCGCGGCCTCCTGCGCAAGCCGTGCCGGATCGATCTGCACGCCGCTCAGCAAATCCTGCAGCCGTTCCGCGAGACGCCGCGCAAACGCGGGCCGCACCGCCACCAGCAGCCCCTCAATTTCTTTCGAGCGCGTCGAAATCCTTCCCAGTATCCCATTCATCTCCCGCGTCAGGGATTCGCCCTCGGCCCGGCGCATGATTTCCAGCCGCCCTAGCGCCTGTTCCAGGCACTCGTCAATCTGCGCGCCCAGTTTTTCCTGCGTTTCCTCACTGCGCAACCCCCCGGCGTCGCCCGGAGCGGCCACCACGCCAGGCAGCCGGAACAGCGCGATCAGGTCCGGCTCGGCTTTGATGCCGAATTCACCGCGCAGTTGTTCCATGGCTTTGATGTAACCCGCGGCCACTTCCCGGTTTACCTCAATCCCGCCCACGCCGGACGTTTCGTGATACACGTTCACGTCCACGTGCCCGCGGCGAATTCGGTCGCGGACCGCCTGGCGGATGCGCGACTCAAACACCTCGAAGCCGTCCGGCATGCGCAGGTGCAGGTCCAGAAAGCGGTGATTCACGCTGCGCAGATTGATGCGCACCACGGCGCCTTCGCGCTCCACGCGCGCCTGCGCAAACCCCGTCATCGAATGAATGCCTTCGGTTTTCATCGCCGCCTTCACGATTTGGCCCCCGATCCTGGAGTGGTTGCGGGAGCGGCCACGTCATCGGTATCGGCAAACTGCATTTCATAGAGCCGCGCGTAGGTCCCGCCCTTGGCGAGCAACTCCTGGTGCGTTCCCGTTTCCGCGATCGTTCCCTCTTCCAGCACAATAATTTTGTCCGCGCGGCGAATAGTCGAAAGCCGGTGCGCGATCACAAACGCCGTGCGCCCCAGCATCAGGTTGGATAGCGCGCGCTGCACCAGCATTTCGGATTCGGAATCGAGTTCCGAGGTCGCTTCGTCCAGAATCAAGATCGGCGAATCCTTCAAAATGGCGCGAGCGATGGCAATGCGCTGCCGCTGCCCGCCGCTCAGGCGCTGGCCGCGGTCCCCCAGCATGGTCTGGTAGCCTTTCGGCAATTCCATAATAAATTCGTGCGCGAGCGCCGCCTTCGCCGCCGCATCCACCCGGTCCTGCGGAAGGCCCGGCCGGCCGTAACAGATATTGTTCCACACCGTGTCGTTAAACAGGATGGTCTCCTGCGTCACGATGGCCATCTGTTCGCGCAGAGAACGCAGGGTGACTCCTCGAATGTCCTGGCCGTCAATCCGCAGCACGCCCGAAGTCACCGGATAAAAGCGCGGCAACAAATTCACCAGCGTGGTTTTTCCGGCGCCGCTCGATCCTACAATGGCGATAACTTCCCCGGCTCGCGCCTGGAACGAAACGCCCCGCAGGATGGGCGTTTCCGGGTCGTATCCGAAGCTCACGCGATCGAAATCCACGCCTTGTGAAAAAGTGGAAAGCGCGGGGACGCCGTCTTCCACCGCGGGCTCCTCGGCCAGATTGATGTACTCGAATGCCTTGGCCGTCGCGCCAAATGCCTGCTCGAACTGCTGATAGACGGTGCCCAGCCCCTTCACCGGCTCATAGGACTTAAAGAGCGCATAAACAAAGGTGACAAACAGCCCTTCAGTCATCGCGCCGGTTTTGATTTGCACGCGAGCGTACATCAGCACCAGGACAATCACGACTGCGCCCAGAAAATCCATCGACGGCGACGTGGCCACCACCGAGCGGATCCAGCGCACGTTCTCGCGCAACAGGCGCTGCGCCGACTGGCGGAATTTTCCAATCTCGAAATCCTCCATCCCGAACGCTTTCACCACGCGGTTTCCGCTGACCGTTTCCTCCAGAATCTGGCTCAACTCTCCGATCCCGGCCTGGATCTTTTCCGTCGAGCGCCTGATTTTCCGCCCCAGCGTCCGCACAGGCCAGATCACCAGCGGCAGCAGGACGATCGAGCCCAGCGTCATTTTCCAGTTGGTAAGGAGCAGGACGGCCAGGAGAAAAAACAGCGTGAAGATATGGCGGAAACCGAGCGCCAGATACTCGGAAAACGTGTTCCGCACGCGCTCCACGTCGTTGATCACCGTGGACAGTAATCGGCCGGTCGGGTGGTGCTGGAAAAAACCAATAGGCTGGCGGAGAATTTTTGCGTACACGTGATTCCGGAAATCGGTAACGCCCGCGATTCCCGCGTATTGCACCAGCAAATTGCCCGCAAATTCCGAAAGCCCCTTCCCGATGTACACCACCAGAATCGCGATGGCAAACAGTGTCCCGACACTGTGAATGCTGGATGGAAGAAACGAATTCAGGTAAATCGCCGTGTGCGTGATGGGATTTTGGATCAGCAGGAGCCGGTTATCGGGTGCGCCCGGTTTCAACACGCGGTCAAAAATCGGCGTAATCAGCAGCGCAATGAGCCCTTCGCCCAGCCCCACCACCGAAAGGCACACCACGCCCGCTATCAGCCGGAACTTGTACGGCTTGATATAGCGAAGTAATCTGCCGAATTCTTCGCGCTGGTTCAATGATTTCCCAAGTCCCCCGGAAGCCCCACGCCGTTTGCGAGCTAAGGTACGCTACGAATCGCCTGCACGTTTGTCAAGCCGATGGGTTTGGTAGGACAGGCACTCTTGCCTGTCCTTGCGGCCCCAGCAAAGAACTATCCGATCAAGAAAACCCGCTACCCCATCGATCCCCGCCACGCCCGGCAGGACAGGCAGGAGAGCCTGTCCTACTTCGCCAAATCCCGATGCACAACCTTGGACGAATATTTGTGCTTCTGCAGCGTCTTCTTCACCGATTCGGCCATCATCACCGAGCGATGCCGCCCGCCCGTGCAACCAAACGCGATCGTCAGATAGCTTTTCCCCTCGCGTATGTAGTACGGAATCAGGTAAATCAGCATTCCCTCGACGCGCCTCAGGAATTCCGCGGTTTGCGGGAACGAACGGATGTATCGCGCCACGCGCGCGTCGCGCCCGGAAAATCTTCGCAGCTTGGGAATGAAATGAGGATTGGGCAGGAAGCGCACATCGAACACCAGGTCGGCTTCGGGAGGAATGCCGTACTTATAACCGAAACTAAGAACCGAAACCAGCATCGGCCGCCGGTCGGTCTTCTGGAAACGGCTTGTGATGAGCTGCCGCAATTCGTGCACGTTGAACTTGGTGGTGTCGATGACCACGTCCGCGAGCTTGCGGATCGGCTCCATCAGCACGCGCTCGCGCCGCAATCCTTCCAGCACCGGGCGGTCGTGCCCCAGCGGGTGCGGGCGCCGCGTCTCGCTGAACCGCCGCAGCAGCGCCTCTTCGCTGGCGTCGATGAACACCAGGGTCGCGGGCTCCTCCGCCCGCAACTGGCGCAGGATCGCGGGAAGCTGTTCCAGTTGCCCGCCCTCGCGCGCGTCCACCAGCAGCGCTGCGCGCTGGATCTGCCCGCCCGCCTGCATGTGCAGTTCGCTGAACGTGGGAATCAGCGCGACCGGCAAATTGTCGACGCAATAAAAACCCAGGTCTTCGAATGTTTTGAGGACGGTGCTTTTGCCCGAGCCGCTCAGCCCGGTGAGGATCACCAGTTGCCGGGGGTCGCGCGCGGGTCGGCGCTTCACTTGGGCCGGCCTAAACCTTTACCCGGCGCTGGTGGGTGCTGGGAATGCGGAGGTCTTCGCGGTACTTGGCAACGGTACGCCGGGTCACGTGGATTCCGGCATCGTCGAGCTTCTTGGCGATCAGATCGTCGGTGAGCGGGTGAGCGGTGTCTTCTTCCTCAATCATTTTCTTTACCAGCCGCTTCAGCGTCTGCAGTGACATGTTGTTGCCTTCGGGACCGTTGACCGATTCCGAAAAGAACGACCGCAGCTCGATGACGCCTTGCGGCGTGTGCGCGTACTTGCTGGATACCGCGCGGCTCACGGTCGAGGGATGCACGCCCACTTCCTCGGCCACGACGTACGGCGCCAGCGCGTCCTGATCGCGAGCCACGGTCAACGTGGTCGCGAGGAACGTCGCGCGGTGCGGGTACGGCAGCGGCCCCATGGACCGCGCACAGGATACGGCAAGACTCAGAGGTGCGGCGGCCCGAGGAACGGGAACACCGATTCTTTGATGTCGGCGTGCGCGGCGACGCCGTCGTGGATCGTCGGCGCACCGTCGCTGGTTGCGGGGTCGACGCCGTCGCTGCCAGCCGCGAGCATCGAGTAGGTCAGGTCGACGACGTCCTGGCTGGGCGTCCGGCCGCCGCAGGTGGTGTGCCCCCGCGTGATCGAGCCGGTGGTCGCATACTGCATCTCCAGCGCCAGGTAGATCGGACAGCTCGTGAATGCGGTGTCGACATAAAGCTCGTCGTCGGCGAACAGGTCGGCCGCCACGCGGTAGGACGACGTCGGGCCCGGTGGCACGGCCGGACTGAGGTAGCGCAGCGCGTTGCCACATCTCCCATTGGCGATGTTCGGGTCCTCGATGTCGAACGCATCGAACACCGCGAGGTTGTTCTCCATCTCGGCCTCGATCGTCACGCTGGTCGCGACCATCGTGGTCGCCCACGCGGCCGGATCCGGCGCGCGATTGTAGGCGTCGCGCATCGCGGCCTGGTCCGCCGCCGGTGCGAACACGCCGATCAGCGCGGTGCCGATCAGCGGGCGTCCCATCCGGTCGAGCTGGGAGCCGAGCGCCGGGGGCGGCGGGGTCGGTGCCCCGTCGAGGCTTCCGCCGTCGTGATGGACCGCCTCGGGCTGGCCGCCGCAACCGGCGAGCGCGATCAAACCGGCCGCCAGGTGTCTTGCCGTGGTGGGACGCATCGTTCACACCCCCGCGTGGGTCGATCCCCAGACCGCGACCACGGTGTTGTTCCCGCTGTTGACCAGCACCGGGTCGATCTGGACCACGATCGCCATCACGTTGGACGCTACGAAGCTGTCGGAGCCGGAGCCCGGGGAGTCGCCCAGCTGCAGGCGCAGGGTCACAAATCTTGCCGGGTCGATCTTGTCTGGACACCCGGCGACATCGCCGATGTTGACTCCGCCGAGTTGCGGGGCGAGGCCCGACATCGCCGTGTTGAAACCGGACAGGTTGAAGAACGCGGGATCGGACCTGCGGCCGGCGAACACCTTGACCTTGCCGGACGGCGAGGTCACGCCGGCGGTGTTGCTCGGGTCGCCAATGACGTAGTCCTTCGTGGCGCCGCCCGAGGTGACCCAGCACTGCATGCTGGTGTTCGAGTCGAACCGGCAGATCACCTGGGTCTCGGTCCCGCCCGGTTCGGCGAGGCCGAGCCTGGGCTTGCTGGTCAGGTGAAACGCGTACAGTACCGCCGGGCCGAACGCGTTCGTGCCGTCGTCCCGCGGAGATACGTCCATCACCAGGTTCAGCCTGGATCCGGACATCCAGGCATAGACATCGGTGATGTCTGCCATCGGGCTCACCGCGGGCGCGGCAGCCGTTCGGTCGGCGGCCTGGCCCCGGCTGGCGAGGACGGCTGCCGCGGCCAACCCTGCTACACCTCTGAGGGAGGCAAAGTTCTTCAAGGTAACCCCCTAGGCTGCTGAATCTAGCCCCAAACGCCAGGGCTGAGGCGGTTCCTAACCGGGTGATGTGATCTGAGCGCCAGCCGCCGTGATAGGCTAGAGGGCGGCTCATCGACCTTTTTCGGCTGCATCTTCAGGAGACCGTCCGTGGGAACGAAGCTCTACGTGGGCAATCTGAACTACAACACGACCGAAGAATCACTGAGAGAGGCGTTCAGCGCGAACGGACGTGAGGTGACGAGCGTGTCCATCATCATGGACCGTGAGACCGGACGCTCCCGCGGGTTCGCGTTTGTCGAGATGTCGACGTCGGAGTTCGCCCAGCAGGCGCTGCAGGAGCTCGACGGCCAGGAGCTCGACGGACGGATGCTCCGGATCAACGAGGCGCGCGAGCGCGAGCCACGCGGTCCCGGCGGCCCCCCACGGTCGTACGGCCCCCGCCCCGGCGCAGGCGGCGGCGGCGGCGGGTACGGTGGTGGCGGTGGGTACGGTGGTGGCGCCCCCGGTGGACCTCCTGATGGCGGTGGCGGTGGCGGCGGCGACGGCGGCCGGCCCCCGGGTGGTGGCGGCGGCTTTGGCGGCCGGCCCCCGGGTGGTGGCGGCGGCTACGGCGGCCGGCCCCCGGGTGGTGGCAGCGGCTTTGGCGGCCGCCCGCCCGGCGGTGGCGGCTTCGGCGGCGCCCCGACCGGTGGATTCGGACCTCCCGCCGGCGCACCCGGCGGACCCAGCGAAGGCCGCCGCCGCGGGCGCGGCGACAAGGAGAAGGAGAAGGAGCGCGGCGGAGACGACGATCGCAAGAAGCGCCGCCGCAACATCGACGACGGCGACGACTGGTAGTCGCGCGCCGGCGCGCAGCGACCGCGTCCACCGCGGCAGCGCTTCCCCCGTTCCTGGGTCGTTCATGGGCACGAAGTTCGAAGTCGCGGCCGACGAGGCCGGCCTACGGCTCGATCAGGTCGTGCCCCGGCACGTCGCCGGTCTGTCGCGCCGCCAGGCGCGCGCGGTGATCGATCTGGGCGGCGTGTTCGTCGATCGCGCCCGGGTCAAGGTCGCCGGGCGCCCGGTCCGCGCCGGCCAGGTGATCGAGGTCCACGTCGGGGGCGCGCTCGGCCGCGACCGACCGCCGCCGGAGCCCGCGATCGTGTTAGCCGACGACCACGTGATCGTCGTCGACAAGCCCGCGGGCCTGGTCACCGCGCCGACCCCGGAGAGCGATCGCGGCGACCTGCTCGACCAGCTCGCGCGGCGCCACGGCGAGGTCTTCCTGGTCCACCGCCTCGACCTGCCGACCAGCGGCCTGCTCGTGTTCGCCCGCACCCGCGAGGCCAACAAGCGGCTGGGCGACGCGTTCGCGCGCCACGACGTCGAGCGCGAGTACCGCGCGATCGCGGTCGGCGACGTGGCGCCGCAGACCATCGACCGGCCGATCCAGGGCAAGCGCGCGGTGACCCACGTCGGCGCGCTCGAGCGCCTCGCCGGCGCGACGCTGGTGTCGGCGCGGCTGGAGACCGGGCGCACCCACCAGATCCGGATCCACCTGGCGGGGATCGGCCATCCGGTGGCGGGCGATCACCAGCACGGCGGCGAGGCGGCGCGGACGTTCGTGCCGCGCGCGCCCCGGCTCGCGCTCCACGCCGCGGTGCTCGGCTTCACCCACCCGGCCACGGGGGAGCGGGTGCGGTTCGAGCGCGCGCTGCCCGACGACCTCGCGGCATGGATCGCCCGGCTCCGCGCGACGCGACGCGCGGAGGGGTGAATTGCCCGGCTTTGTGCACGCGCCTGCCGCGCCCTCGCCGGGCGCCGGCGCGTAGCCACGGCCGATCGCGATCGCCGGGTCACCGATCGCTGGCCAGGCCGCCCGGGCAACCGAGCGTCTGCGCGAGCTGCCGGGCGCGATCCGCGGTCACGCTGCGCGGCCTGGCGTGCCCCCAGCGCGCGAGGACCACCCCGAGCGCGGCGCAAGCCTCGTCGCGCCGGCCGCGCGCCGCGAGCGCCTGTCCGAGCACGAGATGGACCTGGGTGTGCTCGAACGGCACCTCCAGCGCGACGCACGATCGCGCCGCGCGCTGGAGATACGGCAGCGCGTCGTCGATCCGCCCGGCGAGGTAGTACGTCGTGCCGATGAACGCGTCGCCGAGCGTGAACGGCGTGTAGCGCGGGACGCCGAACCTGGGCGCGGCGGCGAGCGCCTGCCGGGCGTCGTCGGCGGACTCGGCGATCGCCGCGTAGCCGTGCAACCACACGAACGGGCGCGCCACCGGGGTCGCGCTGCGCTCCCATAGCTCCACCCACCGGGCGCGCTCGGTCTCGAACTCCGCCTGGGACAGCACGCCACCGGCGCGCTCGGCCGCGAGCAGGTGCGGCGTGAGGTCGCGCAGGATCGAGAAGTCCTCCGCGCGCGGCTCGGCGAGCCAGGCATCCCGCCGGGCGAGGAACTCGCGGGCGCGCTGCGCCGCCTCCAGCGGCCGCCCCGACTCGATCGACGCGCTGGTCCACCAGTACGCCGCGCGGGCGTGCAGGCGGCGGTCGGCGTCGGCGCCGGCGGTGTGGTCCAGCGCGCGCGCCCGGTCGCGGGCGGCGTCGAGGTCCCCGGTGAGCACGTCGAGCGCCCAGGCGTGCCAGCTCTCGAACCGCGGGCGCAGCGCGTCGGGCAGCCGCGCCACGCGCTCGCGCAGCAGCTCGCGCACCACGGGGAGCGGGCGGCCCTCGGCGTAGCTCGCCTGGGCGAGCTGGTAGTAGCCGACGTCGGACGACGGGTCGCGCGCGAGGATGCGCTGCGCGTCGCGCTCGGCGCGCTGGCAGTTGCCCGACAGCCCGTCGAGCAGCGTGCGCTGGGCGAGGCACGCGGTCGCCTCCGGGGCGCGCCGCGTGCACTCGTCGATCGCGGCGAGCGCATCGTCGAGCCGGCCGTCGTACGCCAGGATCTCGGCCCGGGCGCGGAACGCGGCGCCGAACGCCGGATCGATCGCGAGCGCGCGGTCGTACAGCGCCAGCGCGCCCGGCCGATCGCCGGTCTCGTCCACCGCGGCGGCGGCGCGCAGCGCGCGCTCGGCGTCGAGCGGGAACTCGGCCTGCGCGGCGATCAGCAGCCGGGCGTACGCGGCGCGGTCCGCGGGCTGGTCCTGGATCCAGGTCTGCGCGGCGTCGAGCAGGCGCTGGTCGCGGGGGCCGAGCTTGCTGCGCAGCGCGATCGCGCGGGCGAGGTGCTCGCGCGCGTCGACCGGCACGCGCCAGAACTCGTCGAGCGCGAACCGCAGGTGGGCCTCGGCCAGCGACGGGTCGAGCGCGGCAGCCTGCGCGAAGTCGTTGCCCGCCGCGACGCCGTCGCGC
>JAIQFG010000077.1 GCA_020073375.1 Terriglobia bacterium
GGGGAGAGCGAAGAGGATCACGCCGCGACGCTGGCGCTGATCGAGCGGCTGCCGTTGACGTACATGCACGTATTTTCGTTTTCGGCGCGGCCGGGGACGGCGGCCGCGGAGCTGCGCGATCCGGTGGCCTCGCACGTCATCAACCGGCGGGCGCGAGATTTGCGCATGCTGGGTGAGGAAAAGAAACGCGCATTTATGAAGGCACAAGCCGGACAAGCCCTTCGCGCAATCACCCTGCACCGCACCGGGCAGGACGCTTCCGGGCCATGGACTCGCGCGATTTCAGGAAATTATCTGGATGTGCGCGTCGCGGGCCGCTGGCCGGCCAATGAGTTTCTGGATGTCCGGATCGGTGGTGTGAAAGACGATGCGCTGGTGGGTGCAGCTTTCTAGGACGAAAACCGAAAATCGAAGACCTTTAACACAGAGGACGCAGAGAGAACACGGAGGGCACAGAGAAAAGCGAATCGCCCCACCCCTTCTGGCTCCCACACTGGAATTCAATCCAAGATTTATTTTCGTTCTGTGTTTTCGTGGCAGACTTGCGCGGATTTTCACGATTCGAAGATGACCTGCGCGAGCGCGGTGTTTCCCGTGTGCGTGATGGTGAGGGCGATGTGTTTCACGCCCAGGCCGTGGGCGATCTCCTGCGACGCCCCGGAAAGTTTCAGCGTGGGCTTGCCGCTCGGCTCGCGGACCACTTCGATGTCCACCCAGCGAACGCCGCGCGCCCATCCGGTGCCGAGGGCTTTCATGGCGGCTTCCTTGGCGGCGAAGCGGCCGGCAAAGCGTTCGGCGCGGTTGCGGTGTTTTTCGCAGTAGGCGATTTCCGCGGGCGTGTAGATGCGCTTCAGGAAAAGCGCTCCGCTGCGGGCGATCGCGGCTGCGATGCGGTCGACTTCGGTGATGTCCACGCCCAGGCCGACGATCATTTTTTCTCCTGGCGCGAATAACGGCCGCGCCCCGACAGGAAGTGCTTTCGCGGCAAGCGAAAGCAAGCCTGGAAGCCGATAGTGGCACAGGCTTCAGCCTGTGCGCATTGCCGTTTGCGATCCAAACCCACACAGGCTGAAGCCTGTGCCACCAAGGCCGGCGCTCCACCCGGCATGAGTTTCAGGCGCGCATTATGCGTCCACGCGCCCATGAAAAGTATACCTTGCGCGCCCGGCAGAGACAGGGACTGACGCGTTAAGTTAAAGTGGTGAGTAGGGCACACGGATTCGATGGCGCGAGCGATGAAAACCCGGACGGCAAAGCGCGGGGGTTCCCCTCGCGGCGTTGCTACGCCTCGCCGCAAGGAACATCAGGGCTGGCCAGTGCGCCGCGCGGGCGGGCTGCGGATTTTGGAGTCGCGCGCGCTGGGAAAACTGGGCTGGCTGGTGCACGGGTTCAGCACGCGGCCCGGCGGCGAAAGTGTGTTGGACGGCAAGCCGACGCTGAATCTTGGATTCACGGATTGGGATGAGCGGGCGCGTGTGGAGAAAAATCGCGCGGCGTTTGCGGCGGCGCTTGGGGCGCGCAAGATGCCGCTGGTTGCGCTCCGGCAGTTTCATTCCGATGTGATTTACGTTCCATCCGCTCCGGCGGCCTCCCCGGAAGATGCGCCGCGCGCCGACGCGCTTGCGACGCGCGCTTGGGGGTTCCTGCTGGGTATCCAAACGGCCGATTGCGTGCCGATTCTTCTCGCGGATACGCGGCAGCGCGCCGTGGCCGCGATTCATGCGGGATGGCGCGGCACTCTAGCGCGCATCGCCGTCAAGGCGCTGGGGCGGATGCGCATGGAATTCGGCACGAAGCCCGCGGATGTGGTCGCCGCCATCGGCCCGTCGATCGGCCGCTGCTGCTATGAAGTCGGCGCGGAAGTCGCGCAGGCGTTCGCCATGCAGTTTCCCCCCGCGGCGGATTGGTTTGACGGCCCGTTCGAGCAGTTGTCTCATGGCGAAGAGCCGCTATGGCTCCCGTGGTTGACGATGATGCCGCCGGGCCACGTGCCTCCCCCGCCGCGCGTGCAACTCGATTTACGCGCCGCAAACCGCTGGCAGTTGATGGACGCCGGTGTCCCGGAATCGCAAATCGACGTGAGCGATTTGTGCACCGCGTGCCGCACGGATTTGCTGTTCAGCTATCGCCGTGAAGGCGCGAAGACCGGGCGGATGATGGCGGTGATCGGAGTGCGGGCGGCAAAAAAGTAGAACACGCTTCAGCCTGTTTGGTTTTACTCTTAGTCTTCGTTTTCTGCGCCAGTCAAAGCGCGCGGACTGAAGTCTACGCTATTTTTACTGCAGCGACACAATCGGCCCCGCCGATTCCAACGAAGCCAGCTGTCCGCAGGCCGCGAACACATCCTGCCCGCGCGAATAGCGGATGAACGAGGGAACGCCCTTCTCGACCAGAATCTCCTGAAATTTCTCGATGCTCTCCTCAGTGGGCGCTCGGTACGGCAGATTTCCGGGATTCCACGGGATCAGATTGACCTTCGCGCGGATGTGCGCGAGCAGGCGCACCACGCGCCGCGCGTCTTCCACCGTATCGTTCACGCCGCCCAGCAAAACGTACTCAAACGTAAAATATTCGCGCGGCCGCAAGGGATAATTGCGGCAGGCTTCGAGCAGCACGCTAAGCGGATACTTGCGATTGATGGGCATGAGCGCGTCGCGCTGCTCGTCGCTCGAGGCGTTGAGCGAAATGGCCAGGCTGGGCCGGATTTTTTCCTTCCCCAGCCGCTCGATCCCGGGAACGATGCCGCTGGTCGAGAGCGTGACGTGCCGCGGGCCGAGCCCAACGCCTTTCGGATCGAGCAGGATGCGCACGGCAGCCATGGTCGCATCGTAATTGAGCAGCGGCTCGCCCTGCCCCATCAGCACCACGTTGGTCTGCGGCGCGAGGTGTTCGCGATTTTCCTGGAGCGCGGCCAATACCTGCCCCACAATTTCGCCGGCCGTGAGGTTGCGAATCAGCCCCAGTTGCGCGGTAAGACAAAAGTGGCAATCGACGGCGCAGCCGGCCTGCGTCGAAATGCAAATCGTCTGCCGGCCCTCGCGCGGCATGAATACGGATTCGATCTGGGCGGGTTTTGCGGTTTCGCTTCCGATGGAAAATAGATAACGGATGGATCCATCCACGGACGCAAACCGCCGCAGGATACGCGGGAGCGTGATGCTGGCTTCCTGCGCGAGCCGTTCGCGCAGCGCCGCCGGAAGGTTGGTCATCGCGGCGAAATCGAATTGCCGCTCCTTGTACAGGGCGTGATAAATCTGCGGCCCGCGATACGGCTTCTCGCCGAGCGACACCATGAAGTCGCGCAGTTCTTCCGCCGATTTTCCGAGCAGTTCCACGGGCACTTGCGGTCTCCCTGATGCGATGTCTTCATCTTAACATGCGCATCCGGAGACCATAAGGTCTGCCGATAAGGGAAGCCATCGACGGTTGCGACGCGCACCCCTCTAAATCTTCCAATCCGGCGTGGCCACGTACGCGCGCGTGATCTCGGAAACCTTCTGCGCGCCGCAATTGCCCATGACCATTTTGAGTTCGCCTTGCAGGATTTCCAGCACGCGATCGACACCGGCCTGGCCGAACGCACCCAATCCCCAAAGATAGGGCCGCCCGATTCCGACGGCCTTCGCGCCCAGCGCCAGCGCCTTGAAAATATCGGTGCCGCGGCGAATTCCCCCGTCCACAAAAACAGGAATGCGCCCGCCAACCTCCTCCACGACTTCGGGGAGCGCCTCGATCGTGGGGCGCAAGGTTTCCGTGGCGCGTCCGCCGTGGTTCGATACCAGGATTCCGTCGAGACCGTGCTCGATGGCCAGGTGCGCGTCCTCGCGCGTGTCGATTCCCTTAATGAAGAATTTTCCTTTCCAGAATTTGCGCATGCGATCGGCGAAGGCCCAATCCAATGCAGGATTCAGGATCGTTACGCCGTTCATGTTGATGCCGTCGTACATGGGAAGTTCGTGCATGTCCGTGAACGGCTCGCCCTTGTGGCAGGCGGCGCACTGCGTCAAGTCCTTGGGGCGCGTGCGCAGGTAGGTTTCGCTGTTTCGGCCGGTGGTGTTGTCCACGGTGAGGGCGATCACCGGGCATCCGGCCGCTTCCACGCGCCGCAGGAGCTGTTCGCAGGCCTCCCATGTGCTCGGCGCGTAGACCTGATACCACACCGGCCGGCCCAGGGCTTTGTTGACGTCTTCGACGCCGGTCGAGGATGCCGACGAAAGAAACTGCAGCGTGCCGCGCGCCTTGGCCGCTCGTGCGACTGCTTCTTCCCCGTTCGGCCAAAACGCTTTGTGCCCGGACGTCGGGCACAAGAAGAGCGGGCTGTCGTAGACCGTGCCGAACAGCTCGACGCGCATGTCGACTTTTGTGGCGTCGCGCAGGCGGCGCGGGCGCAGTTGCACCTGCTGGTAACCATCGCGATTGGCGCGCAGCGTGGCATCGTCGTCCACGCCGCTCACCATATAGGCCCAATGGCTGTCACGCACCTTGCGGTGCGCGGCCTCCTCGAAATCGAAAACATCGAGAGCCTCGGAAGGCGCGCCGATCACGTCGGAAGCTGGCGCTGCTTTCTGCGCGGCACCTTGGGCCAGTGCGCTTTGCCGGAGGAAGGCGGCGACTCCTCCAAATGCGGCGACATACGGGCTTGCGGCCATGAATTTCAAAAATTCACGGCGGGCCAGGGATTTTGAGGGAATGTTTCTCATAGTGGTTGCAAATGGTAGCGCCGGGCAAACGCAATGACAAGCGATGGCCTTCCCATCCTGGTGTACCATTCTTTTCTTCGCATCATCCAACGTGTGTGCGAACTGGTGCGGAGCCAATGTGGAAAGGATCGAAATGAAAAAGCGCAAACTGGGCGGCTCGGGTCTGGAAATCTCTCCCTTCGTTTTCGGCGGAAACGTTTTCGGCTGGACCATTGACGAGGCCACGGCGTTCACGCTGCTGGATGCATTTGTTGCCGCGGGATTCAACGCCATCGACACGGCCGACAGTTATTCCCAGTGGGTGCCCGGACACGTGGGCGGAGAATCGGAGACCATTATTGGCAATTGGCTGAAGCGCGGCGGGAGCCGCGAAAAAGTGATCGTCATGACGAAAGTGGGCTGGGATCGCGGCCCGGGGCAGAAGGGATTGTCGCGGGAATACATCCTGCGCTCGGCGGAAAATTCCCTGCGCCGCCTGCAGACCGGCTACATCGATTTGTACCAGTCGCACGTGGATGACGCCGAAACGCCGCAGGAAGAGACGTTGCGGGCTTATGCGGATTTAATCCAGCAGGGCAAGGTGCGCTTCATCGGCGCGTCCAATCACAAAGCCGGACGATTGGCTTCGGCGCTGGATACGAGCGCGAAACTCGGCCTGCCGAAGTACCAGAGCTTGCAGCCCAACTACAATTTGTATGACCGCGAGGAGTACGAAACACAACTCGAGCCCGTGTGCTTGAAGCATGGCTTGGGCGTGATCAATTACTTCCCGCTCGGCGGCGGGTTTCTTTCCGGGAAATACCGGAGCGAAGCGGACATGGCCGACAAGGCCCGCGCCAGAACCGTGAAAAAATATCTCAACGAGCGCGGCCTAAAAATTCTCGACGCTCTTGATGAAGTGGCGAAATTCACGGGCGCGACGCCCGCGAAAATATCCCTGGCGTGGCTGCTGGCGCGCCCCAGCATCACCGGGCCGATTGTCAGCGTCACGAATTTGAAACAGCTGGACGACCTGATCGCTTCCGCCGAACTCAAGCTGGACCAGCCGTCCATCGAATTGCTGAATCGGGCCAGCGCGTACGGAGCCGGCGCCGCGAGTTGAAGCGCATCAGTAGCGCCGGCGTCTCGCCGGCGCTTTTCGATTTTGGAGAGATACAACATTGCCGGCGGGACGCCGGCGCTACAAAGGCCTTTGACGTTTAGCGAACCCGACGATTCGCGTTCGTTCCCCGCGTGTGACACAATTACAAAATGTCTCAACCTGCACGCGACATTGAAAAAGCGGTCCTGCCGAACGGCCTGACGATCGTTACCGAGAGGATGCCGCACGTGCGTTCGGTGTCGGTGGGCATCTGGCTCGGCACGGGATCGCGCGGCGAATCGCCCGAGCGCAACGGCATCGCGCATTTCATCGAGCACATGGTCTTCAAGGGCACCGAGCGTCGCACGGCCGAGCAAATCGCGCAGACCATGGACGCCGTGGGCGGGATGATGGACGCATTCACCGCGAAGGAAATGACCAGCTTCAACGCGAAAGTTCTCGACGAACATTTGCCGGTCGCCTTTGACGTCCTCTCCGACTTGGTCTTGCGCCCGCGATTTGACGACGCCGACATCGCCAAGGAAAAGCAGGTGGTCCTCGAGGAAATCAAGATGGACGAGGACAATCCCGAATACCTGATTCACGAGCTGTTCACGCAAAAATTCTGGCGAGGACACCCGCTAGGGCAGCCGATTCTGGGCACTCCGGAAACGGTGCCGCAATTTTCCAGCGCCGCGCTGCGCGAATGCTTCGCTTCGTGGTACGCGCCCGATAATACGGTGATCACGGCCGCCGGAAATCTGGAGCACGCGCGCCTGGTGGACCTGGCCGCACGGGAATTCGGCGGCGCGTCGCGTGGCGGCTCGGAATCGGCGCGCACGCCTCCGAAAACGCACCCGGGCATCGAACGCCGCCACAAGAAAGAGCTCGAACAAGTTCATCTGGTGATCGGCGTGCCTTCCTACCCGTTGGCGCATGAGCGCCGCTACGCGGCGTCGCTGCTGAATATTATTCTCGGCGGCGGAATGTCCTCGCGGCTGTTTCAAAACATCCGCGAGCGCCAGGGCCTGGCCTACGCGATCGGCAGTGATCTTTCGCCTTACACCGACGCGGGCCTGCTTTCCGTGTATGCGGGAACGTCGCGGGAATCGGCCGAGCAGCTGATCCGCTCGGTGATCGGGGAATTCCGGCGCATCCAGGCGGAAGCCGTCAGCGCCGAGGAATTGCGCCGCGCCAAGGATCACTTGAAAGGCTCAATGATGCTTTCGCTGGAGTCGACCAGCGCGCGCATGTCCAACCTGGCGCGGCAGGCCATGTACTTCCACAAATTTCTGTCGCTCGACGAAATGCTCGACTCGATTGAAAAAGTGACGCGCGAGGAGATTCTGGAAATCGCGCGCGATTTCTTCGCCCCTGGCCGGTTCGCGCTCACCGTCCTGGGCGATCTGGACGGATTCCAGGCGACCGCCGATTTGCTCGGGTGGGATGACTAGTTGGGGGTTCAGAGTTGTGAATGAGAAGTTAAGAGTCAAGAGTTGAGAGCCGCGACTCAAGATTCAAGTCACAAGAGACCTTGCCAGCTCGAGGTTTTCAGGCAAACGCCAGGCCGGGAGAAAATTTAGATACTGTCATCGAGCGGCGACCCGCATTTGGATTTCCCTCCGGGACTTGAAACGACGCGAGGGCAACCTTGCGTTCTAAAAAACATGGCCATAATTCCCGATTCTTAACTGTTAACTTCCGGCGCCGATTGACGGCGCCCCAACACTTTGTCATTATTCCGTGGGCCGCGGATTTGCCGGGCCGGGTCTCGGGGGAGAAACCATCAGCCTGCGCGTCACCATTCTGGGATCGGGAAGTTCGGGCAACTGCACGTTGCTCGAAACCGAGCGGACCCGTCTCCTGGTAGACGCGGGTCTCGGCAAAAAAGAAACGCTGCGGCGCCTGGCCGAGGTTGGCCGCCCGGTCGACCGCCTCGACGGCATTGTCATTTCCCACGAACACAGCGATCACATCGGATCACTCGCTCAGGTGCTGGGACAGTGGCGCGCCACCGTCTATCTGACCGAAGCGACGCACACCGAGGTCCTGCGCATTCTGCCGGAAACGTCCCACAAGCGCCTGGACCGCGTCGAGCACATCCGCGCCGGGCAGCGGTTTATCGTCGGCGACATTGAAGTGTCTCCCATTTCCATTCCCCACGATGCCGTGGATCCGCTGGGATTCACATTCCGCGCCAGCGGCGCGAAGGTGGCCATCGTCACCGACCTGGGCTACCTGCCCGAATTGGTGAAAGTACACCTGCGCGATTCCGACTGCCTGATGCTGGAATCCAATCACGATCTCGACATGCTGAAGGTGGGGCCGTATCCCTGGCACATCAAGCAGCGCGTGATGAGCCGCACGGGGCACCTTTCCAATCATACGGTGAGCGAGTTTTTTTCCGACACCGAAGCGTTCGATGGGCGCGCGCGCTATGTGGTCCTCGCGCATCTTTCCGAAAACAATAACAATCCCGACGTGGCGCGCATCTCGGCCGCCGAAGCCCTGGCGCGACGCACCGGTCCCGGGGCGTTTTCCGGCGAGCTGATCGTCGCTTCGCAGTCCACTCCGCACCCCACTCTCGATTTGTAAATCGCGCGGCGCACCAAACCCGAAGGAGCAGGCATGAGCGAACTACTGACGGTGATCGCACAGATACGCGCAAAGCCAGGCCAGGAGGCGCGGCTGCGGCAGCAGTTGCGCGGCCTGGTTGGACCGACGCTCGCGGAAGCCGGCTGCATCGCATATGACTTGCACGAATCCATCGCCGAGCCCGGCCTGTTTGTGTTCTACGAGACCTGGAAGAAGGAAGCGGACCTGGACGCGCATTTCCAGACGGTGCACATGCAGGCCTTTCACGAAAGAATTCCCGATCTGGTGGATGGGTCAATCGAAATTACGAAGTGCACGAAATTGTAGGGGCACGGTCCGCCGCCGCGGATGCCCCTACAAACGCGACGGCGCGTTTCCGTAACACTCTTCGCTTAATTCAGCGGCAGTCTGAAGCGCCTTCGTGAAGATCCCGAATCAGTTGCTCGCATACCTCCGGAAAAAGGAATTCGGTTTCCATGCTGGCCGGGCGCCGGCGTTCGCAACGCGTTCGATCATGGCTTCCACCAGCAAATTGAACTGCGCCGCGGCCTGCTTGTCCACGGGCTGCTCCAAATCGTCGGAAGGCGCGTGGTAGCGGTCGGTAAGCCACTTTTTTGCGATGGCTTCTTCCACCGATCCCCGCTCATTGCCGAAATCGAGCATTACGGACGGAATTCCCTGGCGCACGAAGTTGTACTGGTCGCTGCGGATAAAAACATTGCGCGCGGGATTGGGATCGGGCTGCGTCCGGATTTCCATTTGCGCGGCCACCGCGCGGGCATCGTCGCCGAGGGTGGATTCGTCCAGGCCGTACACGGTTGTGAGTTTCAGGGGATACAGCGGCAGGTACATGTCCGTATTGATGTCGGCGACCATGCTGCGTTCCGGCACGGTGGGATGCGTCGCAAAGTACCTGGATCCGAGCAGACCTTTTTCCTCTCCGGTCACGACCACGAACAGGATCGACCGTTTTGTTTTTACGTTTGCTTCCTTCAAGTGGTCGGCCACTTCCAGAATCGATGCCACTCCCGCCGCATTATCCATCGCGCCGTTGTAGATTGTGTCGCCGGCGATGGGCTTGCCGATTCCCAGGTGGTCGATGTGCGCCGACATCACCACGTACTCGTCCTTCAATTTCGCGTCGGAGCCCGGATAAATGGCCGCAAGATTCTGCGATTCCACGCTGCCGCGCTGGACCGCGGTTTTCGCTTTGATCCTCGCTGGAATGGCGAATCGCGGCAATTGCTTGCCGGTCTCCGCCAAATCCACCAGTTCATCGAAGCTGTGGCCGGTGCCCGCGAACAGCTCGTCCGCATGGGCAGGATTCCAGGTGACGGCAATCTGTTCGCCGGCCGTTTCATCCATTCCCGGCGCGGCCAGTTTCATGGTCATTTGAAACCGGTTCAGCGCGATCCTGGGCCACGGAATATCCATGTGATGCGGATTCTGAATCGAGATCGCGCCGATCATTCCCGCGCTCTTCAGCGCCGCCCAGCGCTGGCCCGCCGACTGGTAATGCGCTGCGAGCGCGCTGGACATCGAGCCGGGACCGCCCGCAAGGTACACGGCGATCTTTCCCTTTGTATCGAGGCCCGCGAAATCGTCGTAGCCAGCGTCCGGCGCTCGCAGCCCGTAGCCGACAAAAATCAGCCCTGCGTCCACGGACGGCGCGGGGTCCACGCGCGTGCCGATGATGGCGTCCTCGCCCAGTTGCATGGCCTGTTCCTTGCCGCCCTTCACCAGTGTCAGGCTCGAATCGTTCTCATCCAGCAGCAGCGTATCGAACTTCACGGGCTGGATGTAGCCTTGCGTGCCTGCCGGCCTCAGGCCGTCTCGCTGGAATTGTTCGGCGACGAAATCCGCGGCCTTGCGATGGCCTTCGCTACCGGTGTTGCGGCCTTCCAGTTTGTCGGAAGCGAGAAACTGCACGTACGACCACCAGCGCATTCCATCTGGAGCGCCTGCGGCCAGCAGGGAGCAGACCGCCAGGGTTATTGTCCCAATCGCCAGAAATTTCGTCTTCATCTCATTCTCCTTGCCGCATGGGGTATAGCTTCGCGAATCCGGCGATGCCGTCTCGATTCGCCTCTCGCAAACCGGCGTTGCACGGATTGCCGCCTTCCGGAGTCGACGAGGAATTATTGCGAGCGAACGGGGCCCTTGAACTTGCGGAACGATACACCCGCGGCCGCTTCACTTCAATGCGGGACCGAGGCCGTATACACGCGGTACCAGTCTTCACTGATTTCCCGCTGCGCCTGCTCCAGTGTGAGGCTGCCGGCGCAGACCTCCGCGTGAAGATAATTTTCCACCTTATCCTTGGCGTGCGCCCCGCCGTCGGCGATGGACGTCTCAAACGGCTCGGGCCAGAGATTTTTCGGGTCGGTGGGATGGCCGCCGAGTTCCAGGGGAATGAAGTGATCTTCCTCGTAGTCTCTTAGCCTGGAATCGGAATAACCGTATTCGCCGATCTGTTCGACCTTCAGGCGATTGGTGTAGCTGGCTTCCGGGCGGATGGATCTGGTGCTCCACCGCGGATTGCAAATCGTCCGGCGGATATTTTCCTGCGTAATGTCCGGATTCACCGCGCCCGGAGTTCGCGCGGGATCGGGATAGATATCCGCGGGACCCACATGCGCCTGCGGCGGCGCGTTGCCAGCGGGCGATTGGTTTACCAGGGAGGGAAATTCGCGGCGGACGAGCCAAACTAAGAGGATAACTAAGAGTACGATCAGGATCAGGAACGTGATTTTTTTCGCCATCCGCATCGCTGGTAGTTTATCCCATGTTGGCAAGCTGGACGCGCGGCGCGGGAAAAATGGGGTAGGGGCACGGCATTGCCGTGCCCCTGCGGTTGATCCCCGCGCGCGACATCCTCCTTCAAATTCAGGTATTATTGAACAGGGATTTTCCCACTTTTATTTTCTTATCCGCCGCGCCTTGCTTCCACGGCGTGTGCTCCCAGGGAGCCGGGATTGATTTCACGATACACACGCGAAGAGATGGGTAATGTCTGGAGCGAGGAGGGCAAATTCCGCCGCTGGTTGGAGGTGGAACTGGCCGCCACCGACACGCTGGCGGCCCGCGGCATCGTGCCAAAAGAAGCCGCGGCAAAAATTCGCGAGAAGGCGCGCGTCGACGCCGGCGTCGTCAAGCGCATCGCCGAACTCGAAGCCAAGGTGAAGCACGACGTGATCGCCTTCACCATCGCGATCGGCGAGACCATCGGCGATCCTGAGGCCGCGCGATGGCTGCACTACGGGTTGACCTCCAACGACATCGTGGACACGGCGCAGGCCCTGCAGTTGCGCGAAGCGTCGCGCCTCATCGAACACGGCATGGTCCGTTTCGGCGAGATCCTCGAGCGCCGCGCCCAGGAATTCCGGCACACCCCGCAAATCGGCCGTACTCACGGCGTGCACGCCGAGCCCATCACCTTCGGCCTGAAAGTGGCTAACTGGTTCGCCGAAAACCGCCGCAATCTCGAGCGCTTCGGCCAGGCCGCGCGGCAAATGGCCGTCGGAAAAATTTCCGGCGCGGTCGGCAACGCCTCGCATCTGGGAACCGACGCCGAAGCCGATATCTGCAAGCGGCTGGGGCTGGACGTGGCTCCGGTGGCGTCGCAGGTGATTCAGCGCGACCGGCACGCGCAGTATCTTTCCATGCTTGCGATTGTCACGGCCACGCTCGAAAAAATCGCGCTGGAAATCCGCCACCTGCAGCGCACCGAAGTGCGCGAAGCCGAGGAACCCTTTGGCGGCGAACAGCGCGGCAGCTCAGCCATGCCTCACAAGCGCAATCCCGTTTCTAGCGAGCAGGTTTGCGGCCTGGCGCGCGTGGTACGCGCCAACGCGGGCGCCGCGTTTGAAAACATCGCGCTGTGGCATGAGCGCGACATCTCCCATAGTTCGGTCGAGCGCGTCATCCTTCCGGATTCGACCATCCTCGCCGATTATCTGCTTGCGCGCATGACCGACATCGTTTCCGGTATGCGCGTTTTCCCCGAGCGCATGCGCCGCAACCTGGACGCCACCGGCGGCCTGGTTTTTTCCGGGCAGCTCTTGCAGGACCTGGTCGAAGCGGGCGCCGCCCGCGAGGACGCCTACAAGTGGGTGCAGGAGCACGCCATGGCCGCCTGGGAAACGGAAACTAATTTCCGGCAACGCGTGGTCAACGACGCGCGCATTAAAGTCTTTCTGGACCGTGAAGGTCTGGAACGCACTTTCGATCTGAACCGCCAGCTGCGCTACGTGGACGCAATTTTTGCGCGGGTGTTTCCCTGAGAATTTTCTAATCTCCAATCGATTGCAGAGTCGTGTTTCGGCCCCGGCGGGCTAGTTCTGTTCCTGTTTGAACATTCCCGGCCGCCGGCGGGCCGCAACCTCTTGACACCATAGCCGCAACATTTGAAACTCATCTCCCCTTCGGATTTATCCGATTCTTTCATGTTGCGGGAATCCGCCCTCTTTGCCGTTTCTCGCATATTTTTCCGCTGGAGGAAATCGTGTCGCTCAAAATATCCGTTCAGGGAACAATTCTGGTCGCGGATGACAACGAATCAATTCGCGAGCCGCTAACCGAACTGCTGCGCCTGCAAGGTTACACGGTGATCGCCGTGGACAACGGGGAACAGGCGTTGCTGGAAATTAGCTCTCAGCCCGTGGACCTGGCGCTGCTGGATGTGATGATGCCGGGGCAATCCGGCTTCTCCGTTTGCCGCGCGGTGAAATCGCGGCCGGAGACGCGCCTGATTCCCGTCGTGCTCGTGACCGGCCTGGGCAGCGCCGACGACCGCATTCGCGGCATCGAGGCGGGCGCGGACGATTTCCTGAACAAGCCCGTGAAGAAGGAAGAGTTGCTGGCGCGTGTGAGGTCGCTGGTGCGTCTGAAGCGTTTCACGGACGAGCTGGAAAACGCGGAAACCGTGTTGTGCACGCTGGCGCGCAGCATCGAAGCGAAGGATCCCTACACCGAGGGCCACTGCGACCGGCTGTCGCGCTACACCGTGTCTCTGGGCGAAGCCCTCGGCCTATCCTCCGAGCAGCTCGTCGCCTTGCGCCGCGGCGGCATCGTTCACGATATCGGCAAGGTGGCTGTGCCGGAGTTCGTCCTGCTCAAACCCGGCCCCCTTGACGCCGCCGAGCGCGAGATCATGGAGCAGCACACCATCGCCGGCGAACGCATTTGCGCGCCCCTGAAATCCTTCCGCAACGTCCTGCCCATCATCCGCTCCCACCACGAAAAGCAGGACGGCACGGGATATCCCGACCACTTGAAGGGCCGGGAAATTCCGCTTACCGCGCGTATCCTGCAAACCGTGGACATCTACGATTCGCTGACCACCGACCGGCCCTATCGCAAGGCCCTGTCTCAGGAGACGGCCATCGAATTGATGTGGGAAGAGACGCGCCGCGGATGGTGGGACGCGGACCTGGTCGGTGCGTTGCAGGAATTGCTGCAGGAATCGCCGCTCGCGTTCTCCACCAGCGCCGCTTAGAACGTGGCTTCCAAACATTCTTTGTGGGTCGCGGCTTCAGCCACGACATACCTGGATTCCAATGAAGGGGGCTTTAGCCCCTGTCGGCCGATTACACGCGCTGCACGTAGCGCGCTTCCGACGTATCCACGCGCACCTTGTCGCCGGTATTGACGAACGGCGGGACCTGGATCGTAAGCCCGGTCTCAAGTTTCGCCGCCTTCATCACTGCGCTGGCCGTGGCCTTCTGAACGGTTGGCTCGGTATCGACCACCGTCAGGTCCATCGTGTCCGGCAGCACCACGCCAATCGCCTTGTTTTCATAAAATTCCAGTTTCACCGTCGTATTCGGAATCAGGTAATACACCGCCTCGCCCAGCACGTCGGCGTTCAAGTGAAACTGCTCGTAGGACTCCGTGTTCATGAAGTGGTAGCCCTCGTTGTCCGAATACAGGTATTCGTGCTCGATCTCGTCGAAGATGGCGCGCTCGATATCGTCTTCCGCACGGAACCGGTAGTCGATGATCGACCCGCTGCGCAGGTTGCGCATCTTCGTGGCCATGGCCGCGCGCTTGTTGCCCGGAGTGCGGTGCTCGACGGTGTGCACCGTGTACAGGTCGCCCTCATGGCGAATGGTCATTCCGGGACGCAGTTGTGTTGCTCGCATTTCGTTCGCTCCTGATGCCTACGGGGTCGTGCGGCAGGCCACCCAAAAAGTGCTCACCCTCGTGGTTTGTGGGTCACGGCTTCCGCCGTGATTTTCCTGGGCCCGGCTTATCGCGGCTTTCGCCTCTGAAGACCGATCCGGCCCGTACCAGCCATCGGCTCCAGATTATAAGCGCCGGGGTCGCGAACGGTCAATGTAGCGGTCATGAAGGACACGCACTTTGGAGTACAATTATCCCCGATTCAAACATACCGGCAGGAGGAAACATGGCGGAACCAACCTACGAGGAACTGCAAGCTCGCATTGCCGAACTGGAAAAAAAGACGGCGCGCCGAACCGGCGAACTGGATTTCAAAATCGGCGAAAAAGGCGGCGTGAGCGTCTACGGCCTGGGCCGGTTTCCGGTCACATTGTATTACGAGCAGTGGATCCGGCTGCTGGACACCGCGCCGAAGCTGCGCGAATTCCTCGAAGAAAACAAGGGCAAGCTGAAGCTGAAAGAGAAGTAGTCGCGCCGGACCGATTACTCATCCGAGGACGGCGACGATGAAACCGGCCGCGCGCGTGTTTCAAGCCAAACTGGAACGCATCGACTCACCCTTGCAATGGGTGATGGCCCGAGTACCGTTCGACGCCGCAAAAATCTGGGGAAAGCGCGGCCAGCTGAGAGTGAAAGGCGAGATCAACGGCTTCGCTTTCCACGCCGCGCTGTTCCCGGACGGCAAGGGCCGCCACCGCTTGCTGGTCACCAAGGCCATGCTGCGCGGGGCCCGAGCGGCGCCCGGCATGGCCGCCCGATTCCGGATCGAGCCGGACAGCAGGCACCCCGTTGCCGCCGTGCCCGCCGAATTCAAGCGCCTGCTCTCCCAGGAACGTTCCCTGCAGCGTTGGGTAGCGGGCCTGAGCCAATCCATGCAAAACGAAATCTGCAAATGGATCGCCCAGCCGAAAAGCTCCGCGTCCCGCGCCCGCCGCGCAGAACAGATGGCGGAACGTCTTTTTTCCACTATGGAAGCGGAGCAGGAACTTCCGCCAGCATTGGAACTCGCCTTCCGTGAAAACGCCCAGGCGAGTGAAGGCTGGCAGCTCATGTCCCCCGCTCGCCGCCGCCGCTGTTTGCTGGGAATTTTCTATTATCAATCCGTGGAAGCCCGCTCGCGCCGCACCTCGAAGGTGCTGGAAGAAGCCGCGCAACTCGCCGAAAAAAGAAAGAAGAAATGAGTGCTCCGAAACTTAAGTAACGAGGGAACTTCTCTGTGCCCTCTGTGTTAAAGCTCTTCGTTCTTGACCTTCGTCGGGAACCGTGCGGAAAAGCTAACTCCTCAATCCACCAGGTCAACCACAAACCCATTGACCCGCTTCTGCAGCCCCGTGAAGTTTCCAAACAGGGGCGAGGCCACGTTGTTGTACACGTCATGAGCATTTTGGCGGCCCGTCAGATTCAGCGAATACATCCCCAGCCGGATTTTGCGATTCGGCGAGCGCTCCAGGAACGGCAATCGCAGTGAAAACTCGCGGTAAATTCTCGCGTCCAGCGAAAAGAATGTTAGGAAGCGCCCGCTGTCGGGTACGCCCACGTAGTTCTGAAACGTGTCGACATTGGAGTAGGGTAGCCCGGTATGCACATCGGCTACCGGACTCACCATCACCCGCAAGGGAAGCTGGAATACTCCCCACGCAACCAGCCGGTTGGGGACATCCGACGGCAGGACTCCGGACGCATTCGGCCGGATCACCGGCTGCTCAAATGGCATATACGTGTCCGACAGCGTATTGAGATCCCCGCGCGAGCGGCTCCAAATGTAGGAAACATTCAAATCGCCGCGTTTATAGGGGCGCGCGTGAACCGTGGCCGCAATTTGCCGGTAGCGCGCGGCGCCGGTACTTGCCAGCGCAAGCGTGGAAATTCCGCCGGTCCCGCCCTCGATCATCGGATTCACCACGAACAGGTCGCGCGTCTGGCTGTCCAGGTAGCTCACCTTGATGCTGACATTGCCGAGAATTTCGCGTTCCACCGCGGCGTTCCATACAAACGTACTCGGGGCGGTGCGCGGAGCATCGGATACAACTTCCAGGCCGGATGCGCCGCCCGATTGCGCGTAAACGTTTTGCAAGAGAACGGGCGTCGCGATTAAGGCTCCAGTCGCATCAAAGAAACTGATCGCGCGCTCCGGATTCTGCAGGAAACTTCCGGCGAGCAGCGGCGCGTGTCCATACACGGTACCCGCGCCCGCGCGAATCACCGTCCTCCCATTTTTCCTCGGAGAATATTCAAATCCAATGTGCGGCCCGAACCCCACGCGGCGCCCCAGGGTTTGCGTCGACAACCGCGCTCCCGCATTGATCGCCAGGTGAGGATCGAGGACCCAGTGATCCTCGATAAATTCGCCCGCCTCGGTGGCCGCGGCATTCAGCCGGCCCGCGCCCTGAAAATCAATTTCCTCGGCCAGCGAACCGTCCTGCCGCAGCAACTGCACGGGCCGCGACGCGCTGGTTCCCGTGAAAGACCTGCGCGAAACATCCACGCCGATTTTCAATTGGTGCCGCCCATGCCACGTCATGTCCGCGAATTGCAAGGCCGGCCGAAACTCCACCTGATTGGCGTTCCGCGACCAGGAATTGAAAAAGTTTCCGCCCCATCCCTCCGGAGTAATCTCCATGTCCTCGGGGCCCTGGCCGTGCGCGTGGCTGTCGAATCGCGTGTAGCGAAACACGGTATTCAGCAGTTCCCCGGAATCGAATTGATAGCTGTCGGAAATCCCGAAAGAGATTCCGTTCTGGCCGTAATCGGTGGAGGCGCTTTGCGGCGCCAGCGCATTGATATTGGCGAACTGCCTGCGCAGCGGGAAAACGTTCAGATCGAAATCCACCAGGTGATGCGAGGACGCCACGTACCGCGCTTGCGTGAACGAAGTGACGCTTCTGGTTTTTGTCTCGTTCACCGGCCAGGCGAGCCCGCGCACCTCCAGATTATTCACTTCGTAGGTCAGCTCTTCCGAAAAATCGAGCTTGCCCTGCATCAACGGCCCGCCGAACACAACCCGCGGCCGGAACATCCCGACTCCCGCCAGGTGGCCGTCCTTAGCCCGAAAGCTGGGAGTCAAATCGTGCAGCCTGAAATTCCAGGCGTCCGACGGCGGCTTGGTCTCAATCACGGTCATGCCGCCGGAGTATCCGCCGTATTCGGCCGTGTCCGGAGCGCTGTGCACGCTCATGCGTTGAATCACATCGATGGGAACGGAAATCGAAAAACTTCCGGTAACGGGATCGACGGTTTCGGTGGAGTTGACCAGCAAAATTCCCTGGTTCTCCGCCTGCCCGTTGAAATTCAGTCTGCCTTCGTGCGTGCGGATCACACCGGGGCTGATCGGCAGGGCCTCCGTGAATTTCTGTTCTGCCAGAGGCAAAGCCTCCATCGGCTGCTCGCTTACGCTGGAACTGATTTCCGCGCTGCCCGTCGCGATTTCCATGTCATCGGCCTGCACTTCAATCTGCTCATCGACGGTGTGGATCTCGATGGTCATGTCCTGCACGACGGATTGCCCTTCGCCCAGCGATATCAGTTTGCTCCAGGGCTTGAAACCCTCGGCGCTGACGCCAAGCGTGTACGTTCCCGCCGCCAGCCCGGCGAATTCAAAATGCCCGGCGTCGTCCGTGAATGTGGATTTCGCCGCAGAGCCCCCAGCCGGATCGCTGAGCGTCACCACGATGTGCGCAAGGTAGCTGACCCGTCCCTGCTCCGCCGCCACGTTCACGGTTCCCGCGATCGAAGACGATCCTGCAGGAGTGTCGCCCGGGTTTGCATTCTGTGGGCGCGCAAGGGCCGTGCCCGAAAGCGACAGCCAGCAGAGCAGGCACGCCAGAAAATACTGCGCGGCCATCTTGCCCCAACCCTGACGCAAACCGAGCCCGTTCCATGGCCTGGCACCTTGGTTTCGTAAGCTTCTTCGGCTAGACGCCAAAGAATGTGGATTAAATTTTGCAGTTTTCCAACTCATCGAAGTTCCGGGCATGGATTTCCGAATGGCCGCAATGCCCGGATCCGGAAACACTCCCCCCAATTTCTTGGATGCCCTCGATGAAAAGAAGATGCTAGAAATTTTCTCCTGGAAGATTAACGCGCGATCAATCGCATTCGAAAGCTTTGCCTGCCTCGGTAAGGTGCGTGTAAAAATTACTCTAATGAGTTGGGAAGGTTGTGGAAAAGTATCGCCGACAGGTAAGTTGGAGTGTCCTGGATAATTGCGGTTGCCAAGGCAGGTTGCCCCGTTGAAGTTCGCGTTGCCCGCCGGAGCAGAACCTCTCTGTTGTCCTCTGTGAACTCTGTGTTAAAGCCCTTTATTTTTTCACGGGGAGCAAGTGGCGCCCGCAAAATCGGATAGAAAAGTTAGCGCTGTCATTTCTCGCGCTCCGCTTTCCCTCCGGCCATGATTTTCTCAATCTCGTCCGGCGACCGCGGCAGTCGCGCCGTCAGCAATTTGTACCCGGTGGGCGTGATGAGCACGTCGTCCTCGATCCGCACGCCCAGATTTTCCTCGGGAATATAAATCCCCGGCTCGATGGTAATGACCATCCCCGGCGCCAGCGGCCGCGACGGCCCGCTGGGATCGTGGACGTCGAGCCCCACGTGATGGCTCAGCCCGTGAATGTAGTATTTCCCCAGTGAGTGGCCTTCCTTGTCCTTCCCGTGCGAATCGATGTAATCCCTGGCGATTTTCTGCAGGCTCGTGTCGCCCTGCCCGCCGATGGTCATTCCCGGCTTTAGGGCAGCAAGCGCCGCGTTCTGCGCGCCCAGCACGATTTCGTAAATCTCGCGCTGCCGCGGCGAAAATTTCCCGTCCACCGGAATCGTGCGCGTGATGTCCGCCGCGTAGCCCGAGTATTGCCCGGCCACGTCGAGCAGCACTACTTCGCCGCCGTCGATCTGCCGGTCGAGCTTGTTGTAATGCAGCACGGTGGAATTGATGCCCGAGCCGACGATGGGAGCGTAGGCCTCTGTCTCGCATCCGGCGGCCGCGTGAATCTCCACCATTTTCGCCGCCACCTGATATTCGTAGAGTCCCGAACGCATCATCTTCATGGCCGCAAGCTGCGCGTCGATCGAGGGATCGATCGCCTTTTGGATCAACGCCAACTCGTCCGGCGTCTTGATCGCGCGTAGCGTGCCCACGTCGGAGGCCACATCCCTCAGCGTGGCCTGCGGCGCGGCGTCCTTCACCCATTTCGACCAGTTGGCCGCGTGCGGATAGCCCTCGTCGTGCGGCCCCGGCAATTCGGTGTAAATCTCAGGAAAGTTTTTGCCGAGCGCGGCGAGCGCATCGCGCAGCTTGTCGAATTTTTCCACATCCGCGAACCCGGTTTTTTCCTTGATCCCCGGATCGTCCGGCCCCATACGCGGGCCATTCCATTTTTCCTCGGCCAGATCGCGCGGCGGTAGATACAAGATTTCGCGCGGCCCCGTCCATCCCTTCGGCGCGGCCGATTGCGGCACCAGCAGCATCGCCGCGCCTTCCTCGTTGTGCCCGGTGAGGTAATAGAAATTTTCTTCCTGCATGAAGACGTAGGAGGGATTCGCTTCCTCGTGCCCCGTGTAGCCGAACAGTACGACCGGCGCGTTGATTGCGGCTTCAAGTTTCGCACGGCGCTCGGCGAAGACGCTGTTGGGTTCACGCTCCCAAGCCGCAGCCAGCGGTGCCAGCGCCGCGAGACAACCGAGCAGGAAGAGGGAAATTAGGCCGTCGCGGATCTTGAATTTGGGCTTATTCATCGCTGAACCTCTCCACAGCACTCAACTAAAAACATACCACGTTGATGACTGCAATTCCCACTCCCAGGCTCCTTCAATTCTGATCCGATCCCGCTCCCTGCGCCCCCGCGCCCCCGCCCCGACGTCGTCATTCCGACTCCTGGCAGGGACAGGGATAAACGCCGCGAGGAATCCCTCCTTCTTTTCCGCTCGGCAAGCAATCGCCCAGAGGGATTCCTCGCTTCGCTCGGAATGACGAAAGTGTCTATTGCGTGCGCGAAAAAATTGTGGATACCAAGTGCCGTGGTGTTCTTACGTGGAGAATGCCGGCTAAAACCCAGGTGCGCCCGAAGCCGCGGCGCGCGCCTCGGCAGGCGCCGTCGCCGGACGCGCGCCGAAGCGCAGCCGCTCGATCCAGCCCTGCGCCACCGACATCACTCCGGTATAGAGGAATCCCCAGACGAACAGGAACAAGAACGGCGCCGTGGCGTAATTCTCATTCTGGATGGCATACACAATAGTCAGCGCGAAGTATAGGCCCAGCCCAATTTCCAGGTACGGCATCCATCCGGCTTTGTTGCGGTACAGTTTTTTCTTCCACGTGCCGGTCTGACCGTCGATATTGAATTTCGGAGTCCGCGCGAATTCCGATTGCATCCCGAAAATCGCTTCCAGGACGGCCTTGGCATTCCGCACCGATAGGCCGATGCCCACGGCCATCACGAACGGCATGTAGGCGATCGAGCGCTTCCATGTTTTCGGGTATAAAGCGCGCTGCGACGCAAGATAAAATCCGGAAATCGAGCAACTCGACGCGATGAACAGCGGCAGGTCGATGAACAGCATCTGGAACCAGCCCTGATAGAACCGCACAATCATCGCGGGCAGCAGCAGCGTCGAGAGCACCACCATGAAGGGGTAGCTGATGTTGGCGGTGAGATGGAACACGGCCTCGGCCTTCACCTGCGTCGATTCGTTCGAGCGCAGCACGCGCGGCAGAATTTTTTTCGCCGTCTGCATCAGGCCCTTGGCCCAGCGCGCCTGCTGCGCCTTGAACGCGTTCATCTCCACGGGCAGCTCGGAAACGCATTCGATGTCCGGCAAATAGAGAAATTTCCAGCCGAGCAGCTGCGCGCGGTAGGAAAGATCGGTGTCCTCGGTGAGCGTGTCGTGCTGCCAGCCGCCGGCATCGTCTATTACATGGCGCCGCCACACGCCAGCCGTGCCGTTGAAATTAAAAAAGCTGCCGCTGCGCGAACGCGCGCCATGCTCCATGACGAAGTGGCCATCAAGCAGGATCGTTTCCACTTCGGTGAGCGCCGAATAGTGTCGATTCAAATACGTCCAGCGGGTCTGGACCATGGCGATTTTGGAATCAGCAAAATACGGCACCGTGCGGCGCAGAAAATCCGGCGAAGGAAGGAAATCCGCGTCGAAGATGGCGACGAACTCGCCCTTCGCCGATTCCAGGCCCGCGGCGAGCGCCCCGGCCTTGTATCCGGTTCGGTCCATGCGATGCAGGTAATGGATCGGCAAACCCAGCGCCTGATACCGCTCCACGCATGCCCGCGCCACTTCCTGCGTTTCGTCGGTTGAATCGTCCAGCACCTGAATATCGAGCAACTCGCGCGGATAATCGAAGCGCGCGACCGCGTCCACCAGGCGCTCGATCACGTAGCGTTCGTTGTAGATCGGAAGCTGTATGGTAACCTTGGGCCACTCGGCAACCGCGGGCGGCGGGCCGGGAACGTTCTTGCGATTCTTGAAATATTCGTACACCAGGTAGTAGCGGTGCATGCCGTACGCGGCTAGGATCACCAGCACGATGAAATACGGAATCATGATGGCCAGATCGAACGAATTGAGTTGATAAAGCCCGCGGAAGGGATTGCGGTTTGGATCGGTCAGCTTGGACCAATAATTGGTGAACGGGCTTTGCGCCGCCGCGGCAAACAAACCGAGTGCATGTTGCGAAAAATTCAAAGCGATCATCCCCCCGTGCGAATCCAGATCCGATGGTAGCCGCCGAACCGCGCCGAGCACAGCCTCAAATCGCCATCGCGCTTGTCTCGATCGTCGCGCTCGAAGCCGTGTTCGCGGCCATGGCGCGCCTCGGAGATCTTTCGGTCCACATCCCCGAATTCATGGCGCTGGCCTTGGGCGCGGGCGTTCTCTACTTCATCACCCTCTACGCCCTCGAACATACCCGCGACAACCACGCCGCGCTCTGGCTCGTCCTGCTGGGCGCGCTGGCCTTCCGCCTGACGCTCTTCCCGTACCCGCCGTCGCTCTCGACCGACCTGCACCGCTATCGCTGGGACGGCCACGTCCAGAACGCCGGTTGGAATCCCTACGCGGTGGCTCCGACCGATCCGCGCCTTGCGCCGCTGCGCGATCCGAGCTGGTACGCGATGCCTGTGCCGGAAATTCCCACGATGTACCCGCCGCTCTCGGAACTGGTGTTTCGCGCGACGTGGCGCGTGCTCCCCGGCCCGGTCGGTTTCAAGCTGCCGTTCCTGCTGGCCGACCTGGCCGTCCTGGCGATGATCGCGTGGTGGATCCGGTCGACTGGGGGACGCATCTACCAGATAGCGATCTACGCCTGGAACCCGCTGGTAATCGTTGAATTCGCCTCCAGCGGCCACAACGACGCGCTGGCCGTAGCCGCGGTCGTCGCTACGTTGCTGATTATACGGCGGTTTCCGGCAATGTCAACGTTCACGCTCATCGCCGGGGCGCTTGCTAAAGCCTTTCCTGTCACGCTGTTACCGCTGGCCCTGGTCCGCTCCGGCTGGCCCGGAAAGCTGCGCGGCTGGCTGGCAGCGGTGGGCTGCGGGGCAATCACCGCCGCGTGCGTCTGGCCGTACCGCCACGGATGGCGGGAATTCCTGGGAATGCTCAAGTATTACGAGAGGATTTTTCGAAACTACCATTCGAGCACTTATCCGGTTTTGCTTTGGTTTTCGGGATCGCATGAAATTGCGGCGGGAGTGGGCGAGGGCGTGGTCCTCGGCCTGGCGTTGTGGCTCGCGTTCCGCCGCGTGGACCCTACGCGCGCGGCGTTTCTGCTGATCGGCACGGTCCTGCTGTTCGCGCCCAACGGCTACTCGTGGTATTTCACATGGATCGTGCCGTTGCTGTGCTTTTTTCCGAGCCCGGCGTGGCTGCTGCTTACCGTGTTGCAGTTTCTCTCGTACAAAATTTTCATCAATTACCGCGCGCTGGGCGAGTGGGAATTCGATCCGCTGTTTCAGTGGCTGTGCTATGCGCCATTTTATGCCCTGCTGGGGTGGGAAATATTGCAGAGGAGAGCAAGTCAACCGAAGAAATCTAAGGAATCTGAGCCGGCCACAAACCCCTGATAAAGACAGTATCGTCCACCACTTTGTAGTAGACCATCCACCGACCGGCGAGAACCCGCCGATGGCGGCGAAATCTTCCCTTTGTCCGAACAGGATACAATCGAGGAAATTGTCTGAGGATGCGCGTTCTCTCGAAGATGAGCGACACTTCTTGCGGATCAAGTTCGTCCAACAAATCCTCGATGTAATCGGGCCATTCGATTTTGGCCACTATTTTTTCTTTCTCTTCTTAGCGAATCGGCGTTCGACCTCCGCTTGTTCGGACACCCGTCCGGCCCGAATATCCGCAGCCGACTTGTCCATCATTTCGATGAACTTTGGATCAGCCTCGACCTTTTCCAGATATGCCTCCTGGTCGGCGTATATGGCAATGGCTTCGCGCACGACCAGGCTGCGATTGCCTCCGCGGGCCTCCGCCAGTTCATCGAGAAGCCGATTCGATTTCTTGTCCAAGACAAATTGATGTCGCATGAGAATGCTCCCGCCATATTCTACCGTAGCTTTCATGATAATTCAACACCATTCATGATTGGTGTTGATTGTGCGGCCGCTAAAGCAATCCTTTGAAGAGGCTACAAGTTTATGGAAATCGTAACATCCGGCCGGGGGGCCGGCGGGGGAGACATTTTCGAGCGATCGATGGGGCGGTAGAGCGTGTCGCGCTCGACGGGGACGCGGCCGGCTTCGCGGATCAGGCGTTCGAGTTCGGCGCGCGGGGTGAACTCGGCGGTCTTGGCGCCGGCGTCGTGATAGATCTTTTCCTCGACCACGGTGCCGTCCAGATCGTCTGCCCCGAAGCGAAGCGCGATCTGCGCGATGCTCGGCGTGAGCATCACCCAATAGGCCTTGATGTGATCGAAATTATCGAGAAGCAGGCGCGAAATGGCGATGGATTTCAAATCGTGAAAGCCCGTGGTCGGCGGCAGGTGCGCCAGGCCCGTATTCGCGGGATGAAACGCCAGGGGAATGAACGCGGAAAAGCCGTGCGTTTCGTCCTGCAGCTCGCGCAATTTCAGCAGGTGATCGACGCGTTCTTCCTCGGTCTCCACGTGGCCGTAGAGCATGGTGGCGTTGGACCGCAGGCCGATTTCGTGCGCGGTGCGCGCGATATTCAGCCACTGCTGGCCGCTGACCTTGTGGTCGCAGATGATTTTGCGCACGCGCGGATGAAAAATTTCGGCGCCGCCGCCGGGCAGTGAGTCCACGCCCGATTCCTTGAGCGCAACGAGCACTTCGCGAATCGATTTTTTCGAGATGCGCGAAAAATAGCCGACCTCGACCATCGTGAACGCCTTCAGGTGCACGCTCGGGCAGCGCTTTTTCAGGCCGCGCATCAGGTCCAGAAAATATTCAAACGGCAAATCGGGATGCAAGCCGCCGACCATGTGAAATTCGGTGGCGCCCTCGCGCATGCCCTGTTCGGCGCGCTGGTAGATTTCCTCGAGCGCGAAATTGTAGGCGCCCGGCGCGTTCGGATCGCGGCCAAAGGCGCACAGCTTGCAATGCGCGACACAAATGTTGGTGGGATTGATGTGGCGGTTCACGTTGAAAAAGCAGGTGTCGCCGTGGCGCTTCTCGCGCACCGAATTCGCCAGCCACCCGAGAGCCAGCAGGTCCGGCGAGCGGTACATGGCGATGCCGTCGTCGAGCGTCAAACGCTCGCCTGCGAGGACTTTGTCCGCGATCGGTTTCAGGCGCTCGTCGTTAATGCGCAGTTCGGTCATTTTTTTGTAGCACAGCCACTCTTGGCTGTGTGATTTTGTAGGTCGTACTTACGGCCACCAAAGCAGCCGCAATCGCAAACCCCACACAGGCAAGAGTGCCTGTGCTACTTCCGATCACGGCCTGGCCACCGCCACGGCCGCGCCCCAGAACAGCAGGAACAAGAGACTAATATAACCGTTCACCGTGAAAAACGCAGCATTCATCCGG
>JAIQFG010000145.1 GCA_020073375.1 Terriglobia bacterium
CGTTAGCTTTCCAACAAGTCTCTGCGCGGATGTTTCTAAGACAGACGTGCTACCTCTGGGAAGTCCTTCCTTTTCAATTTTACTTCTAAAAGCAAAAGAGTTAGCGGAAATTTTGGTAGTGGCACGGTGTACGAGAATGTTTCTCCGCATGCATGGAGTCCCCCGAATTTCCCCCATAGCTAATAACAGCCGTAGAGCTACGGCAGGAAGTTCTCCAGTACCATCTCTTCGATGGCGTAAGTTGGTGCACAGTCGCATCCGAATTGACTGCGTGAAACAATTGTCGTTCATGGCCTTTCCTGGGCTCTTTGCGACTCGCTTGCGGGTCAGACTGATCGTCTGCTTAGAAGCCGCTCGACCTACTTTGCCAAATTTCGCCAGAGGAGGGGCTAATCAGTAATCTACGAGAGGTTTGAAAAAGACAAGTCTTCGGGTGCTCTGAGAAGCCGACCTCTGCGCTTTTCGCAGTGGATCGGGGGTGAATGGGAGTTTTTCTATTTCCTTTTTTCCCAATCAGATTCAGGATGATGGTGCGCCCCCGCGTAGGCGAAGAAAAGACGAATATGCTATGATGTTTCATGTACGCCGTCTCGACCGGATTGGGGTATTGAGGTCTCCGACCACAGAGTTCACCGCTATGGTGAATTGTGGTGATATACTCCGCGTCGAGCGAGCTGACGAATTGACCAGAGGCGCAAAGCGAAAAGAAAACCCCGAACCGCTCGAAGGCGCGTCCGTCCGGGCGACTATCAGTTTTCCGCCGGAACTCTACAAGACTCTCGAAGATATCGCGCGCCAGAAAAAAGTCTCGCTGGCCTGGGTCGTGCGCGAGGCGGCGGAACAGTATATTGCAGACAAATGGCCGTTGCTCGTGCCGCGGAAGGGGGCGTAAGACTTTGTGGTGGACTCGTTGTCTCCAAAGGAACGCTCCGAAATCATGGCGCGCGTGCGCTCCAAGGACACGCGTCCGGAGATGCGGGTTCGCAAGCTCGCGTTCGCGCTCGGCTATCGCTACCGGCTTCATGACAGGAAACTGGCGGGCTGTCCCGATCTCGTCTTCGGTCCGCAGAGGAAAGTCATTTTTGTTCATGGCTGCTTCTGGCATCGTCACGCGCGGTGCGCGCTCGCGCGCTTGCCAAAATCCCGCCTGGACTTCTGGGTACCCAAGCTTGAGGGAAACAAATTGCGCGACCAACGTAACAAAAGGGCGCTCGCGCGCCGGGGGTGGAAGGTGCTGACCATCTGGGAATGTCAACTCGGCGACCTCAGCCAATTGAGCGCGAGGATAGGGAGGTTTCTCGATGCGAAGCGTTGAACTTTTCGCCGGAGCGGGAGGACTCGCCATCGGAATGGCGAACGCGGGATTTCATCACGCGGCCGTGATTGAATGGGATCACGACGCTTGCGAGACGTTTCGCGAGAACCAGCGCCATCACCTGCGCTCCTTGGAGGAATGGCCCCTTTACGAGGGAGACGTGCGCCTCTTCGATTATCAAAAACTCCGCGACGACGTAATGGTGGTTTCGGGCGGCCCGCCCTGCCAACCGTTCTCGCTGGGAGGCAAGCACCGAGGATATATGGACGAGCGGGACATGTTTCCCGAGGCGGTTCGGGCCGTGCGCGAGCTGCGTCCCAAGGCCTTCATTTTCGAGAACGTCAAGGGATTGATGCGAGAGACCTTCGCCTCGTACTTCGAGTATGTCAATCTGCAGCTAACCTATCCGGGCCTTACGCGGCGGAAATCCGAAAGCTGGCGCGAACACCGCAGCCGACTAGAGAGGCACCATACGTCGCGGCGCGCGAAATCAGAGTACAACGTTGTCTTTCGTCTTCTGAACGCCGCGAACTATGGCGTCCCCCAACGCCGCGAACGTGTTTTCCTGGTGGGCTTCCGCTCCGATCTCGACGTGAAGTGGAACTTCCCCGAGGAAACCTATTCGGACGACGCGCTGTTCCATTCAAAGTGGATCAGTGGCGATTACTGGGATCGTCACGGGGTCGTGAACAAAAAGCGGCCGCGGCCCGACGACCACCAGTGGGCGCGCATCGAACGGCTTCGCCGCGTCATTTTGTTTCAGGACAAAAAGCTTCCCTGGCTTACCGTGCGCGACGCGATAACCGACCTGCCAGACCCGGAAAAACTCCGCAAAACCGAAATCGAAAACCACACGTTCAATCCTGGAGCCAGGAGTTATCCTGGTCATACGGGCAGCCCGCTCGACGAACCGGCGAAGACGCTCAAGGTGGGAGATCACGGTGTTCCGGGCGGAGAAAACATGCTCGCGCGCGCCGATGACTCCGTGCGCTACTTCACCGTGCGCGAAGCGGCGCGTCTGCAGACCTTCCCCGACGATTACACCTTCCGCGGGCCGTGGACCGAGGCCATGCGGCAGTTGGGCAACGCCGTTCCGGTGCGCCTCGCGGAAACTGTGGCGCGCTCCGTGGCGAACGCCCTGCTCGGCATGAAAGGGCAGGGGTGATGGCGACACCGGAGAAGCTGGAACAACTCGCGGCGCAGCTTAAGAAACTGTCGGAGTCCCTCGCGGCCGAGGAGCCATCCCAGCTCGCCGCGCCACGCGCGAAGCGTGTACGCCAGATAATCACCGAGGCCTATGACCGGCTCCGCAAGGTGATGGAGGATCTCGATCCGATCAAGCATCCGGGTTTCGTTTTCGATCCCTCGAATCCGAACGTCGCCGGCCGCATTGTTGGCATCACGATGATCGCCCAGGACCGCAAGCCCCTGGCGAACGTCGAGCGCTTCTACGGTTCCGGTGTCTACGCCATTTACTACAAGGGAAACTTTCCAGCCTACGCGAAAATCACCAAGCGCGAACACCCGATCTATGTCGGCAAGGCCGATCCCGCGGACCAGGCCGCCAAGACGGCAATGGAGCAGGGCGACCGGCTGTCCAATCGCCTCAACGATCACCGGAAGAACATCGCGAAAGCCACGACGACATTGCGGCTGGAGGACTTCGAGTACCGGGCGATTGTGGTGCAAACCGGATGGCAAACCTCTGCGGAGGATTACCTCATTCACCTGTTCAAGCCGATTTGGAATTCCGAAGTTGGCATTTGTTATGGCTTTGGCAAACACGGCGACGATCCCGGAACAAGGGCCAACCTGCGCTCGCCGTGGGACACGCTTCATCCGGGCCGCGATTGGGCGCATCGCGACCCCAAGATGAAGGACGCGAAACCGGAGAAGCGGATTGTCGAGGAAATCAGCCAGCACCTCGCGAAATATCCTCCGCTGGGGTCGATAGATGAGATTCTGCGGCAGTTTCTGGAAGAGATGAGGGCGGTGTCGTGACCCGCGTGGCAGTGATAGCGCGCGCGACTCTGCCGAGGTGTTCGTTCGATGGACGCTGAAGATTCTGAAACACTCGAACCACTGCCGCCACCAGCGAAAAGTGGCAGGTTGACCAACCAGCATATTCTCCTAGGCCAGAAACACGAGCCATCGGAGCTAATCAAGCTGTATTCGCAGGACGACTGGGAAGAGTTCATCCGCGAGTGGGTCCAAAGCCTGCGCCGTCGTTATAGGGAGGTCCGGCGGGCTAGCGGAGCTGGCGACAAGGGCCGCGACGTGGTCGGGTATGTCGGCGAGATCAACGCGGGCGGACCATGGGATAATTTTCAGTGCAAACACTACGATCACGCGCTCTATCCGAGCGACATCTGGAAAGAACTGGCCAAGCTCTGCTACTACACGTTCAGCAAGATATATTCCGTACCGCGCGCCTATTATTTCGTGGCGCCGCAAGGCGTGGGCCCCGAAGTTCTTCAATTGCTGGAAAACCCAGCCAACATGAAAGCTGGCCTGATCGCCCAGTGGGAGAAGGGAGATCTCCTGAAAGGTTCCAAGAAGGAAGTTCCACTTGAGGGAGATCTGCGTAAGTACGTCGATTCGTTCGATTTCACGATTATCAAGGACGCTCCTCCCAGCAAGATCGTCGCGGAGCACCGCGAAACCCGATACCACGCGGCGCGGTTTGGCGGGGGGCTGGTGAATTTGCCACCTGACAAGGCGGATGTTCCGGAAGAAATTGCCGATCACGAATCACGATATGTCGAGCAGTTGCTGCAGGCCTATGGCGACCATCTATCCAAACCGCTGGCGGCGTTAACGGACCTCCAGGGCTATCCTGCCCTGAGGAAACATTTTGACAGACAGAGAACCCATTTTTACCTGGCGGAGCTCTTGCGGAATTTCACGCGGGACAATATTCCCGAAGACGGTTGTTTCGAGCGGCTGCAGGAAGCGATCTACGACGGCGTCATCGACACGGCGGAAGCTAGCCACGCCAACGGCTTCGAGCGCGTGAAGAAAACAATCGCGGCCGCCAGGACAATTCAAATCGATAGTCACCCCCTCAAGGAATGCCTTGAGGGATATCACCGAAGTGGCGTTTGTCACCAGCTTGCGAATATTGATCGACTAAAGTGGGTTCCATGAGCGCCGCCGCCGCACCTTTCAATTCGCCGCTTGAGTGTGGATTGCGCACGCTGGTGCTGTTGCGCGCCGCAGAGCCCGCCGTGTGTGATCTGCAGCGTTTAATATTCTATGACTACCTTCTGGTTCACTCGGGAGACGTGCCCGATGGTCCG
>JAIQFG010000003.1 GCA_020073375.1 Terriglobia bacterium
TTGAATGTGGGCCGCCGGTGGGAAAGGACGCAAATCGGAATACCCGATTTGGCCCTCATGCACGCGCGCATCCTACGCCCGTTCCGGCCCCGGCGCAACGATTTTGGAAAGGCGGCCCGGGCAGCGCGAGATCTTGAATTTGCGGGTGCCCCAGTCTTCGGTTTTTGACGGCTGGGGATTTTGAATTGATAGTTGTAGACTGGATCGACGGATGGGATCGATGCGGACCAAGAGCAAGAACCCCGCCCTTGAAAACCATGAAGAACGGGGGACCCGAGTTTCAGACCCTTGCAACCTCCAGGCCACCCGCTTGGTCAAGTGTCGCCTGATGAATTAAAGGCCCTGCTCGAATAAACAGATTCTTCGTAATATGAAGGTATAGACAAGTTGGCAATTATTGGCGTAGGCTTTACTGGCAAATGTCCACGGATAATCAAAGCATTCCAGTTCGGCGCCACTCTCTATCGCATCTGGAAACCTATGACATTACCGCCGACGAATTAGATCGCATCCAAACAGAATGCATGGGAACGGGCCAGGATCTGCAATTTTGCCTTGTAGCCCTGACAACTGGAATTACCTGTTTGGCATCCTTGTTGCTGACAGAGATTATATCCGTGAAGATTTATAACGGCTTCTTGGTTTTCACGGTCGTCGGATTCGTATTTGCACTGTATTACGCGATTCAGTACTGGCGAAAGAAAGGAAATCTCGTTTCAATCGTGCAACGGATCAAGGATCGGCAAGTTGGTCCTATAGGTGAACAAGGCCACGAAGTGCGGCCAGCGGAACTGGCGACTCTACCCGTGACGACGGCCCGCGGCGAAGTTGCGGTGGACGCGTATCTAGCAGCATCTGGAGAGTCGCAGCACGCACCGCCGGCCAATCCGGCCCCGGAAAAATAAATGATTGTCATCTTAACGTACGACCTAAAGGGAAAACGAGACTATTCAGCGCTATTCGACGCCATAAAGCAAGAGGGTGTGTGGTGGCACTACATGGCTTCGACGTGGTTACTGAATACTGCAAAGGGGCCGTACGAAATCGCTAACGATCTCAAGCCCTTTTTAGACCAATACGATTACATGTTTGTGGCACCAATTGCACCAGCATATTCCGGCTGGTTACCAGAACAGGCGTGGGAGTGGATACGTACCCAGGCGAATGTGCCGCCGCCGGTGGTACTGGGACCGGTTCCACCGCCCCCGCAGCGTACCACGCTCCTTACACGCCCTCCAGGACAGTGGGGACCGTCATATATAAAACTTTCTGACCTCGCAGGAAAGAAACAAGACAAGGGGTGAAAATTATGGCAAAGAAACAGACAATTGACCGGACATATGGCCTGGGCATTGCATGATTTTGAATTGTCGAGCGGCCAAGTCTTCAGTTTTTGAATGTTAGGATTTTTCACTTGATAATCCCAGGCTGGACCAGCGAATGGAATCGATACAAACCAAGATCAAGAACCCCGCCCTTAAAAACCCTCAACGACGGGGCACGCGGGCGAAAGGGAGTGCCCCTGCCCAATGAAGATCTCTATAAGCAGGAAGGGGGTGGATAGTGGGTCCGGCAAGATGGCGAGCCCCATTCTTCCTTGCGGCTGTCTCTGTTCTATACCAATCCCTTATGAGAATTCGGACGTGCGCTACTCCAACATTCATTTCGGGACACGAACCCTACAGGACATCCGCGATCGGTTGAAACCGGAAAGCTCTGATAAGCGGGCCCATCTCGACCCAGACCTCAGCCGCGACGCGCTCTTCGATCGTCCCAAGGCTTGGAGGCCAGCTTTCGGACAATCAGGACCTGCCGGAGGGCATCTCATAAACCAGGGCATGTGCTGCGGCGGGCTATTCATCTTTTTCGGATGGTTTCGGAGAACGAAAATCTCAGACGATGGCGAGCTAGAATTTGACTCTGATGATCCCGATGGAAGGCACATCGTTTTCGGTTGGCTAGAAGTGGGCGATGTTGTGGACAAAGTTCCGTTACGGCCCGAGGTATCATTTCTGAAAAGCCACCCACACATACAATTCTTTAAGCAGGAAGGCGGCAACAACAGGATATACGTCTCCTCAACTACGGGCCTCAACGCAGATCTGTTCCCAACCGAAGCAGAGAGTATCGTACTAACACGGAACGAAAAACCGCGTTCGCAATGGCTACTCGACGAAGCATTCGAGTCCCTGATTCCTGAACTTGGAGTTCGTGAACTCACTTATCATGGCAATAAATTGCGCTGGAAACGAGCAAGCGGAAAGATTGAACTTCACACAGTAAGCAGAGGCCAAGAATTCGTGTTTGACGGTGACCGACACCCGAGAGCAAGGGATTATTTCGTGAGGCACATTAAAAGAGTGATGTCGAAAAAACCGCGACACTGCTCTCACAATTTTCAGTGAAAATACCAGGCAATTAATGGTCGGCCGGATTCGTCTTTTTGGTGACAGATCGTTAGGCCAATACGTCATTCAACCCGGCCGAAGCTCAAAAACATCGAAAAACTGGCGGGCAAGCCTGTAAGCCGGATTCTGTTCGCCCCGCAGGGTTTGATGCCCGCGCGACGTAGCGATCATTCCTCTAGGTCCCGGTTCGCACCGGGACTCCAGCAGCCTACCCGAGGGTTCTGACGAGCTGGGCAGCTCTCCCCTCCTATTTGGCCTTGCACCACGCGGGGTTTGCCGTGCCTCCGGTGTTGCCACCGGAGCGGTGGGCTCTTACCCCACCGTTTCACCCTTACCGAGCACTGCTGCCTTCGACGAGCCGCTTGCGCGGGCCGTCTTCAAGACCTGCCAAAGGTTTTCCTTCGGCCGGCCACCGAGGCGCTTTGCACCGGCGGTTTATTTTCTGTGGCACTGTCCGTAGCCGAAACCTCGCCTCGCTTGCGCGTACCGCGCGAAGAAACGGCCCCCTGGCGTTACCAGGCGCGTTGCCCTTTGGTCCCACACGCCGCGCGCCGGGATTTTCATCCCAGCCTCGCGCCGCTGAGGACCACGGTGTCCGGACTTTCCTCCCGGCCAGCCTTCTTGAGCCGGGCTCCAAGTAGAGCCCGGACCCGCTTGCGAAGACCGGCCCAGCGATCACCCGGCTTGCCCGCCACTCCCATTATATCACCTTGGACGGGTGCCAAACGGTTACCGAAGGAGGGAGTTCCGTCCTAATTTGAATTTCCGGGAAGATTTCGGAGGTCCGAGCTTTAGCTCGGACATTCCCGGCTCATATTTTACGGGCTTTAGCCCCTGAAGCTCCTGGGGTTAAAACCCCTTGTCCACCTATACATTTCGTCGGGGCTAAAGCCCCGGCCATCGAAACCGATCGCACGTCAAATTAAGACAACACAAGATGTACCGCCACAAAAAATCGCCCGTAAAAGACGAAAGAGCGCGACCCGTCATGGGGCGGCGCTCCCTCGGAGAATTTGCCATCAACTATGAAGGACTGCTGATCCCCGCGGCCTAGGCCAACGGCTTGGCGGAATAAACGGTGATCTCGACGCGGCGGCTGGCGGCGCGGGCGTCCTTGCCCTTGCCATCGTCGATCAACTTCTGCTGCCCCAGGCCGATCATGTGGACTCGGTAGACGGGGACATTGTGGCTGCCGACGAGGTACGAAATCACGGCGTTGGCGCGTTCCCGGCTCAGCGTGTCGTTGTATGCGGCGTTGCCGGTCTGATCCGTGTAGCCCTCGACGGTGATGAAGTAGCGCTGCAGGGATCCCACTTGCGTGGCGACTCCGTCCAGCTTGGCTTTTTCATCCGCGGTCAGAGCGTACTTGTTGATTCCGAAATGCACGACGGCGGCGGCGCCGGCGGGCTTGTAATCGTCAATATTGGCGATGACCGCGCGCAGGTCGCCCAGGCCCTTGGCATTGGCGTCGGCCTTAGCCATCGCGCCTTTTGCGGTGCCGTCGGCGGACTTGGCGATTTCGTCGGTGGCGGACAATTTCTTTTCATCTTCGTCCACAACCTGATTGGTCTTGGTGATGTCCGAAACCTGGGACGCATCGCGGCTCTTGGAAGCCGTGTCCACTTCTGTGACCTTCTTATCGATCGGATCAATCGACTGCTTTACGTAGCCCTTCGTCGCGCAGCCAACCATAGAGAACAAACCGGCAGCCAAAACTGCGGTCGTAAATAAGCTAAACTTCCTCATTTTTCGCGTCTCCCCCATTTGCGGTCCCGGATCATTAGCGCAGCGATCCTAGGATCTCCATTCCCAGAGTGCACATGGGCTAGGGCACGTGTGCAACCATTTCAGGAATGCCGAACTGTGTGCCGCAAATCATTGTATATCAAACGATTAAATAAATGCAGCGTAGAATGGCCTTTCGTAAAGAGGGTCGGGGGCCGCGTAACTTTTACACAACTGTATACGCATTAGGTACAAATTTTAGTGTTTCGTCCATGTAGGACAGACACTCTTGTCTGTCCGGTTTTGGTGCGCGGCCAGGAAAATCTAAACCGGACAGACAAGAGTGTCTGTTCTGCCAAAACGCTCGAACCAATTTTCTTCATTGCCGGATTGTGGCGGGAGCCGTGACAGCAAAAACATTACTGAAACAAGCCCGGCTGCCCTGCCTTTTTCCGCGAGGGCCTAGCCGCAGCCTTGGCGCCCTTCTCGTTTTTACTGGAAGATTTTTTGACTTTCGATTTCCCGCCAGCTGATTCGGCCGCTCGCTCTTGCGCCGCGAGCGGCAACTTTCCCGCAAGCAACTGGTCGAATTCGTCTTCGTTCAAGATGGTGACGCCGAGCGCGCGCGCCTTGTCATATTTCGATCCGGGATCGGAGCCGACCACCACGTAGTCGGTGAGCTTGCTCACCGATCCGGAAATTTTCGCGCCGTGGCGCGCGGCTTCCGCGCCGGCCTGATCGCGCGAGCGGCGCGCCAGCGCCCCGGTGAAGACGAACGATTTGCCCGCGAGCCGCGTGGATTCCAGCGCCTCGCGCTTCTCGGTCATCTTCAGGCCTTCGTCCTTCAGGCGTTTGATCAGTTTTTGATTCGCGGGCTCTGAGAAAAAGTCGGCGATGGATTGCGCGACTTTCGGGCCGACCTCGGTGACTTCCTCGAGTTGCTCGAGCGAGGCTTCGGCAAGTTTGGGCAGCGAAGAAAAATGATCGGCGAGAAGCTGGCCGGTGCGCTCGCCCACAAAACGCATGCCCAGCGCGTAAATCAAGCGCGCGAGGGTGTTGCCCTTGCTCGCTTTGATTTCATCGAGCAGATTCTGCGCCGATTTTTCGGCCATGCGTTCGAGCGCGGCCACGTCGTCCAGTTTTAATTCGTAGAGATCCGCAAAATCCTTCACCAGTCCCTTCTCCACAAGCTGGTCGACGATTTTTTCGCCCAGGCCATCAATATTCATGGCGTGGCGGCCGGCGAAGTGCAGCAGCGATTCCTTGCGCTTTGCGGGACAGCTGGCGTTGACGCAGCGGTAGGCGACTTCTTCCGGGTCCTTGTGAATGCGGCTGTGGCATTCGGGGCAGCGCTCCGGCACCACGATCTCGCGGCGCGGCTTGCCCTCCTTGGTTACCTTGATGACGTGCGGGATGACTTCTCCGGCGCGCTCAACGATCACCGTGTCGCCGATGCGCAATCCCAGGCGCTCGATTTCGTCCATATTGTGCAGCGTCGAGCGGCTGACGGTGACGCCGCCGACTTCCACCGGCTCCAGCACCGCAACCGGCGTGAGCGTGCCGGTGCGCCCGACCTGAAAAATCACGTCGTTCACCACGGTGGTTTCCTGCCGCGCCGGATATTTATAGGCTACGGCCCAGCGCGGCGCTTTCGCCGTGAAGCCCAATTCCTGCTGCAGAGAGATTTCATTCAGCTTGATCACGATGCCGTCGATTTCATACGGCAACTTTTCGCGCTTGTTTTCCCAGGCCTCGATGAATTTTTTCACGGCGTCGAGCGAAGGACACACGCGCCAGTCGGGCGAAACCTTGAAATGCATTTTCGTGAGCGCTTCCAGCGCCTCGGAATGCCGCCGCTCGGGCTCGCGGCCCCCGGCCAGCAGGTAGTAGGCGTAGAAATCGAGGTGCCGCGACCGGGTGATCTCCGGATCGAGCACGCGCACCGATCCGGCGGCGACGTTGCGCGGATTGGCGTAGCGCTTTCCGCCATCCTCTTCCTGTTTTTCGTTCAGGGACTCGAACGCTCGCAGCGGCAAGATGATTTCGCCGCGAACTTCAAAATCGTGCGGCAGGCGCAATTTTTTCAGCGCTTCCGGATCCACCCGCAGCGGGATCGAGCGGATGGTGCGGACGTTTGCGGTGACGTCTTCGCCCGTGGTGCCGTCGCCGCGCGTGACTCCGCGCGCGAGCACGCCGCCCTCGTAAAGCAGCGAAATGCTCAGACCGTCGAACTTGTGTTCGGTGACGTAGTCGACGCGTTCGCGGCCCGCCAGATCGCGCACGCGGCGGTCGAACTCATCGAGTTCCTCCATCGAGTAGGTGTTGTCGAGGCTCATCATCGCCGGCGAGTGCCGGCGCGTCTCGAAACCTTTGCGCGGGGCGCCGCCCACGCGCTGCGTGGGCGAATCGGGCGTGACCAGTTCGGGATGCTCGGCTTCCAGTTTCTGAAGCTCGGCCATCATGCGGTCGAATTTGACGTCGGAAATTTCCGGCTCGTCCTGCACGTAGTACAAAAATTCGTGCCGGCGAAGTTCATCCCGTAGTTTTTCGATCTGTTTTTCGATGGACGCGCTCTTGGCCATGCCGCCTCGAAGAATCCTTCGGAAGTGGCGTTTAGTATACAATGTGAATACCAGCCCCGAAACCCAGTGTATTTTTCCAGGATCGCGCTATCCTGTGTTTCTGATTTGAACGGAGTGAACCGCTTGCATCCATCAACCCGAGACGCCGTCCTGATCGTGAATCCCACCGCGGGAGGCGGCCGTCGTGTTCGGCAACTGGATGATGCGCGGCGCATTTTCCGCGAAGCAGGAATCGAAACCGAGCTCCAGCAAACTACGGCGCCCGGCGAGGCGACCATTCTTGCGCGCCGCGCCGTGCAGGATTCACGCCAGATGGCCATTGTCTGCGGCGGAGACGGCACGGTGAACGAAGCAGTGAACGGTCTGGCTTGCAGCGAAGTGCCGCTCGCGGTTCTGCCGTCGGGCACCGCCAACGTGCTGGCGAAAGAACTCGGGCTTCCCTGGAATTTGCCCCGCGCGGCCGCGCGCATTGCTCGCGCGCCGTACCGCCGGATCGCGCTCGGCCTGGCCATTCCGGAAAAATCCAGCGGCGAGCCGCGCTATTTTCTGAGCCTTGCCGGCGCCGGCGCCGACGGCGCACTGGTTTCCGCGGTCCGCCCGGAGATCAAGCTCAAGGCCGGCATTCTCGCGTACTGGCAGGAAGGTTTTCGCCAGCTTTCGCGCTACCAATTCCCGCTTTTCCGCACAATGATGGCCGACGGCCCGATCGACGCCTCGATGGTCGTCGTGGGGCGCACCAAAAATTACGGTGGGCCGTTCAAGATCACGACCGAAGCCGATCTTCTGCGCCCCGAATTCGAGCTCGCCTTTGTGACCACGCGCAGCGCGTGGCGGTATATCGCCTACCTGCCGCTGCTCTGGGCCGGAAAATTGCGCGGCGCGCGCCACGTCCGTTTCTTCAAGGCCAGTTCCCTGCACTGCGCGTCGACCACCTCATCCCAAGTGCTGATCCAGGTGGATGGAGAACCCGCCGGTTGCCTCCCCGTAGAATTCCGCATCGTCCCCGACGCCCTCACGCTAGCCATCCCCGATTCGGTGTAGTATTCGCAAGCGCCCAGTAGGACAGTCTTCAGCCTGTCTGCTTTTAGTTTTCCCCGGCGCGAAACTTCGCGCAGCCAGAAACCTGCGCCCCAGAAAAATCCCATGAACCCTGTGACGCACGCGCTCGCCTCAATTGCCCTGGCCCGCGCAGGACTCAACAAGGCAACACGCATGGCTACGCCGATGCTGCTGGTGTCAGGCCTGGCCGCCGACGTGGATTGGTCCACGCGATTAGCCGGCGCGAGCGCGTTCCTGCGCGGCCACCGCACGGCCACGCATTCGCTGATCGGGACGGCGGCAATCGCTGTGGGCATCGCCGCGGCATTCTGGATTGCCGGACGAAAATTCCCCAAACGCACCGTGGGAATGATGACCGCCACGACAATCTGCGCGGCCGGCGCGTCGGCGCATCTGTTCCTCGATCTGCTGAACGCGTACGGTGTGAAGCTGCTCTGGCCGTTCAGCGGCAAGTGGTTCGCCTGGGACCTGTCGGATTCGGTGGACGCCTGGATTATTTTCTTTTTGCTGGCGGGTTTGCTCTTGCCGGAACTCTTCCGCCTGATTCACGAAGAAATCGGATCCAGACCGAAGCGCCATGGCCGGCAGCGCGGCGCGATCGCGGGCCTGATACTGGTAGCTCTATTCATTGCCGGACGGGCATTCGCGCATCAGCGTGCCGTGGCGCTTCTGGACGCGCGAGAGTATCGCTCCGAGACGCCGCTGGTCTCGGCGGCTTTTCCCCGGCCCTCGAATCCGCTGGCGTGGTCCGGAGTGGTCGAAACCGATAACGCGCTGTTCAATTTGGAAGTCCCGCTCGGCCCCGCCGCCCATTTCGACCCCGATCAGGCCGCGGTGCACTTCAAGCCGCTGCCTTCGCTGGCGCTGAACAACGCCGTCGCCAGCGCCACCGCGGTTGAATTTTTGGAATACGCGCGATTCCCGCTGGCGAATGTCGAGCCGAACGGCGCCGGCTTCCGCGTGCGCATTCGCGACATGCGCTATGCATCCGAACTTCGCGGACGCCGCGGCATTGTCGCCGTGATCGATTTGAATGCCCAGAGCCTGGTGATTGCCGAGCGCCTGGATTTCGATTCCGGGACGAATTATTGAATTACAAGGACTCACGGACGGGGAGATGGGCCTCAGGATTCCGCCGGAGGCTTAAGCGCGTAACGGGAAGCGAGATAAAGAGTCGCCACGATGAGCAGAGTGATCACCGCGACATCCAGCTTGTGCGTCAGCAGGAACGGCATGGCTTGATCCCCATATCGGACCGCCAGATAGCCCTCGCCGAAAAACCGGAATCCCCGAGCCACCAGCAGGCCGATCACAAACGATCGCACCGGCATTTCCAGCGCCCCCGCGGCAATCACAAATAATTTGAACGGATTCGGTGGAGGCAGCAGCGCCGTCACCAGGATGCTCACGAACCCGTTGCGGTTGATCCAGGCGTGAATGTGCCGCGCCCGCGGGCCGGCATGTTTGTGAAACATGGCCTCGCCACCCTTGCGCGCGAGATAGTAAAGAAGCAGGCAGCCCAGCACCGAACCCAGCGTCGCCATGGCCGCGTAATACGGCATTCGCGCCGGGTTGCGAATCGAAAGGTCGATCAGCAGCAAATCATTGATCACCGGAAACGTGAGAACCGAGGAATCCAGAAACGCGATCAGGAAAAGCCCGGCCCCGCCGGCGATGGCCACAATCGCCTGAAGCCATGCGGGTAGATGAAACGTCGGTGTCGGCGTGTCCATGAGGGGCATTTGAAAAGCTCGATTGTAGCAGAGTCATCCGGCACCGTGCCCCGCGTCTTGGCCCATGATTCTGCATGTGCGTTGCTTGACATGGCCCGAGCATGAATGGAGTATGACGCCTGTGATTTCCATTTGGGCGCTGCCCTGCCAATGAGAAAACCCATGTTGAACCGGAGAGATTCGAGAATCAGGAGTTTGCGTTTTCAATTTCAAATCTCAAATTTGAAATTTCAAATTTGGGTTCTCCTGTGCAACCCCGCACAAAAACGCTTTTGCACTCACCTGCTAGAGAATATTTCAAATCCAGACAGCATTCCGCCCCTCCCCAGCATGGCCGCTTGAACCGCCCCCGCATCCGTCGTATCCTCGTTGGACCGAGTGTTCGCAAAGGAGAAAACCGGGATGAGGCGATACATCTGTCTAGCAATTTTGTGTTTGGCGGCGCCCTTGATGGCGCAGGCGCAGGACGCGGCGGCGAATCCGTTGAGCACTACAGTCCATAAGATACTCACCGATAATGCCAAGAACCTCGTCGGGGCAGCCACCACCATGCCCGCGGAAACGTATAGTTTCCAGCCCAGTCCTGAAATCCGGACATTCGGACAAGTGGTGGCGCACGTGGCCATGGTGAACAACAGCGTCTGCGCGATGCTCTTCAAGCCGTCCGCGCCCATGCCCGAAAAAATCGCCGAAACCGATCCGAAAGACAAGCTGGTCGCCGGGCTCAAAGCCTCCATGGACTATTGCGACCAGGCGTTTGCCAAACTGACCGACGCCAATTTGACCGAAATGATCCCGGCATTCGGCGGCCGGCAAATGACCCGCCTGGGCGTGGCCCTGATCGTGACCAACGATTTGATCGACCACTACGCGGGCATGGCGATCTACCTGCGCATGAACAAGCTGGTGCCACCGACAGCAATGAAAATGCCCATGTAAGAGCGGTCCGTCCCCACAGGGGGCGCCCGAAAAGGTCAGCGCCGTATTTGTAGGGGCACGGCATGCTGTGCCCCTACGGTGTAACGCCATGCGACGGGTTGGCGCCATGCAACCGACGCGGCTGGCGAGGCTCGATGCCGCCCCCCTCCAATGTCTCCTCCATGTCGCGGGCAGGTTTCGCCGAGGCGGGTGCGTGACTTAAAACCTCCATTTTAGGGCAATCCACGCTAGGGAACGGTTTGACCCCCTACTCCCGGCATGTTATAAAAATGAGCCTTGTTCCGGGCCGAATGCCGGGTTTGGGTGTGCCTCCTGCTCGGAGAAATGCTGAGTCGGATTTCATTTGCAGGGACAACGCAAAGCACTTCCGTGCCCTTAATGGGTGCGGGCTCCAGTTATGCGTTGAATGCATCCGCCGCGTGCTTAAGTGAATGCAGGCTCGAGTCTTACGCGGAATGTCCTAAGGAAAGGCAATACCAAGGTCCCGGCGGACCGCAGCAAGCATGGAGCCTGCAGTAAATCGAGTGGCAGCCAGCACCATAACCGGTCATCCCTGCTCGCAGGATGCCCCGATCCTTTTGGCCCGGGGCGAAAGGGTGTGCCGGAAGGCAGCATGACAAATTACAAGAGATTCCGAAGTCACGATGGAGGATCACTGATGTGTAACTGGCTCGCGGGCATTCGCTCGCTTCGAAGCCGATTCGCGAAACTAGGCGCGGCAGTAGCCGCCCTGACCATTTTGAGCGCAAGCGCGGCAATGGCTCAGGAAACTCCCGGAGGCGAAGCGGGCCTCAAGCTTCCCGACCTCTCGCAGGTTTCCTTCCTGGGCATCGATGGGCACAAGCTATTGACGATCGGCATTCTGTTTTGCGTACTTGGCCTGGGGTTTGGCCTGGCCATTTATAGCCGGCTGAAGAACCTGCCGGTGCACCGCAGCATGAGGGAAGTCTCGGAACTGATCTACGAGACCTGCAAGACCTACCTTATTACGCAGGGCAAGTTCCTGCTGTTTCTCTGGGTGTTCATCGCAATCGTCATCGTGCTGTACTTCGGCGTGCTGTCGCCGGTGCCGGACAAACCGATCAGCACTACGCTGCCGATTATCTTGCTGTTCAGCCTGATCGGAATCGCCGGCAGCTACGGCGTGGCCTGGTTCGGCATCCGCGTGAACACGTTCGCCAATTCGCGGACGGCGTTTGCCGGGCTGCGCGGCAAGCCCTTCCCCATTTATCAGATTCCGCTGGAAGCGGGCATGAGCATCGGCATGATGCTGATCAGCGTTGAACTGCTGATGATGCTCTTCATCCTGCTGTTTATCCCCGGCGACTACGCGGGGCCCTGCTTCATCGGATTCGCCATCGGCGAATCGCTGGGCGCGGCCGCGCTGCGCATCGCCGGCGGCATCTTCACCAAAATTGCCGACATCGGCTCGGACTTGATGAAGATCGTTTTCAAGATCAAGGAAGACGACGCGCGCAACCCCGGCGTGATCGCCGACTGCACCGGAGACAACGCCGGAGACTCGGTGGGGCCCAGCGCCGACGGATTTGAAACCTACGGTGTTACGGGCGTCGCGCTGATCACCTTCATCTTGCTTGGTGTAAAAAGCCCCACCGTGCAAGTGCAATTGCTGGTGTGGATCTTCGTCATGCGCATCGCCATGCTGGTCGCCAGTGCCCTGGCGTACTTCATCAACGGCGCCGTCGCTAAATCCCGCTTTGGCAATGCCGACAAAATGAATTTTGAGGCGCCGCTCACCTCGCTGGTCTGGCTCACTTCGTTCATTTCCATCGCGATGACCTACGCAATCTCGGCCGTTATCATCCCGATGCTGGGCGATGACAGCACGCAGTGGTGGAAGCTGGCGTCGATCATCTCCTGCGGCACGCTCGCAGGAGCCGTGATTCCGGAACTGGTGAAGGCGTTCACGTCCACCGAATCGCGGCATGTGAAGGAAGTGGTCACGTCCGCCGAAGAGGGCGGCGCATCGCTGGGAATCTTGTCCGGCTTCGTGGCCGGAAATTTTTCCGCCTACTACCTGGGCATGGCCATGGTGTTCTTGATGTCGGTCGCCTACCTGTTCGCGCGCGAGGGACTCGGATCGCTCATGATCGCGGCTCCGGTGTTTGCATTCGGACTGGTGGCCTTTGGCTTCCTGGGCATGGGGCCGGTAACGATTGCGGTCGATTCCTACGGCCCGGTCACGGACAACGCGCAGTCCGTGTACGAACTCTCACTGATCGAAAACGAACCGAACATCAAGGAAGACTTGAAGAAAAATTTCAACGTCGACGCGAATTTCGAACGCGCCAAGGAATTGCTCGAGGAAAACGACGGCGCGGGCAACACGTTCAAGGCGACGGCTAAACCCGTGCTGATCGGAACCGCTGTGGTCGGCGCTACGACCATGATTTTCTCCATCATCATGTCGCTCACCAACGGCCTCACGATCAACGTCGAGAAGCTTTCCCTGCTGCACGCTCCCTTCGTCCTCGGCTTGATCACCGGCGGCGCCATGATCTACTGGTTCACCGGGGCTTCCACGCAAGCCGTGACCACCGGGGCGTACCGCGCCGTCGAGTTCATCAAGGCCAACATCAAGCTTGAGGGCGTGACCAAGGCTTCAGTCGAGGACAGCAAGAAAGTCGTCGAGATCTGCACGAAGTACGCTCAGAAGGGCATGCTGAATATCTTCATCGCTGTGTTTTTCGCTACGCTCGCGTTTTCCTTCCTCGAGCCGTTCTTCTTCATCGGCTACCTGATCTCCATCGCCATCTCCGGCCTGTACCAGGCCATCTTCATGGCCAATGCCGGCGGCGCATGGGACAACGCCAAGAAAATCGTGGAAGTGGAAATGAAACAAAAAGGTACGCCTCTTCATGACGCGACCGTCGTCGGCGATACCGTGGGCGATCCCTTCAAGGACACGTCGTCGGTGGCGCTCAATCCGGTGATTAAGTTCACGACGCTATTCGGATTGCTGGCCGTTTCCTTGGCGGTAAAACTTACCGCGGAAGCCGGAAGCACTCTCACGCACGCACTTGCCGCCGCGTTTTTCGCCGTGTCGTTCGTATTCGTCTACCGGTCGTTTTACGCCATGCGCATCCGGCAATCAAATTAAGTACGGGTGTGGGCTCTACTTTTACGCTGAACGCTTCAAGTGAAGCGTGGAGCCCACCCAAAAAAAGTTCGCCTCCGCAAAGACGGGAAAACGGGGAGATCGCTTCGGCGGCCTCCCCGTTTTTTTGTTTCCCCTTGCCCACTTTCATTCCGCGTGTAGGGGAATGGCATTGCCATGCCCAGTAGGACAGGCTTCAGCCTGTCTGCTTTAGATTTTCCATGCCCATTGCAAACCCCGACAGGCTGAACCCTGTCCTATCAAGACGTTGACAACGCCTAGCCCATTCGTTAACACTCGCACAAGCAATCCCGGGAGACATCCATGAACCCAAGAGAATCGAATCGCAGAAATTTTCTGAAAAACGGCGCCGCGCTGGCCGGATTGGCCATGGGCACCGCCGCAAGCGCCCTGCCCGCCGCGGCAGAATCCGCGCCGGACATCGACGAGCTGCACAAGTACGGAGAGCGATCGCACCTGGTGAAGTCCGTGCGCATCGGCAGCATTAACAATCCGGAGCGCCGCCTGAAGGACGAACCGGTGGCATTTGGCCTCAAATCTCCGCTGCAGGACCAGGCCGGAATGATCACGCCCTCTTCGCTTCACTTCATCGTTTCCCACGGGTACGAGCCTCCGGACATCGATCCGCAGGAGCATCGCTTCCTGATTCACGGCATGGTTGACCGCCCGCTGATTTTTACGGTGGATGAACTGAAGCGCCTGCCGTCGGTTTCGCGGTTTCATTTCATCGAGTGCCACGGAAACAGCAGCCCGGGAGGCCCCGGCGGCCCCGAGCGCAAGTCCGTGGCGGCGACGCCCCAGGACACACACGGCTTCACCAGTTGCAGCCTGTGGACCGGAGTCCCGCTCTCCCTGCTGTTGAAAGAAGCGGGCGTGCAAAAAGGCGCAACCTGGATCACCGCGGAAGGCTCTGACGCAAGCAAACATTCCAAGAGCATTCCGATCGGCAAAGCATTGGACGATGCCCTCGTGGCCTACGGAATGAACGGCGAACCCATACGCCCCGAGCAGGGTTTTCCTCTGCGCCTGGTTACGCCCGGCTGGCAAGGAATCAACAATGTGAAATGGCTGCACCGCATCCAGGTGGTGGACGAGCCCTACATGGCCATGATGGAGACCAGCCGATACCCGTCGGTAAAGCTGGACGGAAAATCGCGCTGGTTTGAATTCGAGCTGGGGCCGAAGTCGGTGATCACCCGGCCATCCGGCGGGCAACGCCTCCCGGCGCAGGGCTACTATGAAATCAGCGGCCTGGCGTGGTCCGGCGGCGGCGCGATTCGCCGTGTCGAAATATCCGCCGACGGCGGGAAAACGTGGAAAGATGCGCAACTCCACGATCCCATCGCGAAAAAAGCGCACACCAGATTTACGGCTCCTTGGAATTGGAACGGAGAGGAAGCGGTCCTGCAGTCCCGCTGCACAGACGATCAGGGCACGGTGCAGCCGACGGTCGCCGAGGTAGCGAAACTCTGGGGCGCCGACGTGGACTATCTCAGGAAAACTTCGGCCATCGTGGGAGATTTCAACGCCATTCAACCCTGGAAAGTGAACCGCGACGGGAGCGTTCAAAATGCGATTTTCTAGATTGCTTGCCGGCGGGATCGCGTTCCTGGCCTGCCATGCGGCTCTGGCGCAAACGCCTTCGTATACGGGCGTCGGCAGAGCGCCCACGAAAGAGGAAATTCAGTCCATGGATATTTCCGCCGGCCCCGACGGCAAGGGCCTCCCCGCCGGTCAAGGAACCGCGAAGGAGGGCGCGCCAATCTTCGCCGCGAAATGCGCGGTATGCCACGGGGCCAACGCCGAAGGCGCCAAGATAGGCCCGCGCCTCACCGGAGGCCAGGCCGAAATCGATTCGCTCAAGACGATGCAGCCCGTGAGGACCGTGGGCGGATACTGGCCGTATGCAACATCGGTCTGGGACTACATTAACCGCGCCATGCCCCGCGGCAATGCCGGAACGCTGACCCCGAACGAAGTCTACGCTCTGACCGCATTCATCCTGTCCAAGAGCAACATCGTCAAGGAAGACGACGTGATGGACGCCAAGACGCTGCCGAAAGTGCAGATGCCGAACCGCAACGGGTTCGTGCCTCCTCGATACCAGGACGTTGTGGATGAACATAAGCGGGGGTGCAAGCAGGGCGTTTGTCCGTAATGCACATTTATCTTGAGACGCTCTCGTATTCGCTGGTGATTCGGGCTTCTGGAGCTTGATAGATGAATCTGCCTTACGACGTCCTCCAGTCCTTTGCGGCAGCGGAGGCTATTAGCGGTCGTGAGCACCGATTCAATGTTGGCGACATCATTGTCTGCGAGATGCGTCAACGTGGTATTTCCATCGTGATCGAGTTTGAAACGACTTTCTTTCTAGTTGACCGCTCGGTCTTTGATGCTTGTTGCAAGTTCAGAAACGAGGGCGGCGGTGCTGTCTGAAACGCGACTTTCGCCTGCTCGTTATGGCCGAGCGGGCTTGCTTGGATTTCCTCACCCCTTCAACAAACCCGGGAATTTCGCCGGATTGTTCTCGAAACCCGGAAAAACTGTCCGCAGATTGTCGCTCCCCAAGTGCCCGCTGATCACTTCCCCGAGCACCGAGCGGAAGTCGGTGGTAAGCGTTAGATCGCGCCCTTCATTCAACTGACCCGGGCCCAACCCCGGCCATTTTCCGTACACCTTTCCGCCCTTCACAGGGCCGCCCATCACGAACATGCAGTTGGCGTGGCCGTGATCGGTGCCGCGATTGCCGTTTTCGTGCGCGGTGCGCCCGAATTCGGACATGGTCACGACGACGATATCCTCCATGCGGTCGCCCAGGTCCTGATGCAGCGCGGCGAGGCCCTGCCCCAGTTCGCGAAGCAGGTTTGACATTTGTCCCTGCGCGCCGCCTTCGTTCACGTGATTGTCCCAGCCTCCGGTGTCGACGAAGCTCACTTCCATGCCGATGTCGGCTTTGATGAGCTGCGCCACCTGCTGGAGCGTCTGGCCCACGCGGCCGTTGGGATACGCGGCGCCGTGTTCGGGCTGGAACCGCGCGGGATCGGCCTTGCGCAGCATGTCGATGGCCTCAAACGTTTCGGTGCCCGTGCCGCGTAAAACGTTGTCGACGGTTTGCGCGTAGAGCGCTTCAAAACCACCCTGCACGGCGGTGGATTGGCTCATCACGCGAAATTGTTTTACGTCGGCGAGAGCGATGGCCGGAGCCGGGCCGCGCAGCGTGAGTGGAAGATTCGGCCCCATGGCCACGGCACGGAACGGCGAACTGTTTTCTTCGTGCGGACCCTGCACGGTGCGGTTGAGCCAGCCGTCTTCGGTCGCCTTCACGCCGGGAGTCCCGGATTCCATGAAATCCTGCGCGTCAAAATGCGAGCGCGTAGTGTCGGGCGAGCCTGCGGCGTGCACGATGGCTAGCTGGCCTTTATGAAACAGCGGCCCGAGCGGCGCGAGGCTCGGGTGCAAACCGAAAAATCCATCGAGATCGACGGCGGTTCCCTCGCCGCCCTGGCGCGGCTGGGGAATCGCGATCGTCGGGCGGATGCGGTAGTAATTCTCTTCCCCGAACGGCACGACGATATTGAGGCCGTCGGCGGCGCCGCGCTGAAACAGCACAATCAGCTTTTTCTTGTTGGGCATGGGCGTCGAGGCCACGGCCCTCTGCAGGAAGGCGGGGATCGTGCTCATGCCGATCATGGCCACGCCGCTGTTCTTCAGGAAAATGCGCCGCGATACGTTCATGGTGGATCTCCTTGCGTTTTTTTCGGCGTGAAAAACGTTCTTGCGATTGGCGGTAAGTAGCACAGCCACTCTTGGCTGTGTGCTCTCGTAGCCTGAGCCAACGCCGATGGTTCCAAGTGCAATCTCTAAAGCCACACAGCCAGGAGTGGCTGTGCTACTTAGCGCCGCTGAAACTCGGGCGAACCGAGCACCAGGCCCGCGATCATCGCGGCATTCACCTGCTTGACCGGATCGTCCAGGCTGGCCTGCAAAATCTGCGGGTCGGTCAATTGTTTTTCGAGCGTCTCACGCGTTTGCGGCGACACTTGTCCGCCGAGCAGGACGTGAATCGCATGGTCGAGCGTGGCGTGCGGGTCGGCGGCCGCCTGGCCGCCAAGCAAAGGTTCGATTTCTACCTGCGCCCCGCGCAGGCGATTGGCCGTCAGCGCCAGCGAAAAATTCATGCGATTAAGCAGCGCGCCCGTATTCACCCAGGCCTCGGCCTTCGCCGAATAGCCTGTGGGAGGCTCGCACTGATACAGCGGCTGGCCGATCCGCGTGGTCCATTGCACGAGCAGGAACGGCACGTCCACGTCCGCGCCCACCGCGCGTGTGGCGGAAACCACCAGCTCAAACGGTGTCTTGATCTTGGCGCGGTAAACGTCCCTGGACCAGAACTCGGGCGAATAAATCATGGCGCGCAGGACTTCCCGAATGTCGCCATCCGATTTCTGGAACGTCTGCGCCATGCGATCGACCAACCCGGCCGGCGGATTGTCGGAAACAAACCGCTGCGCCAGCTCAAAGGAAATGTGGTGCGCGGTATGCGGATCGCGCGCCAGCAGGTCGAGGACTTCCTCGCCGTCCTTCATTCCTCCGCCGTGAATCGCATGGCCCAGGACCGTTTTCTTGCCGGTATTGTGGATGCGTTCGTCAAAGAAAAATTCCGGATCGCGGCGCGGCTCGCGAATGGTCCATCCGGTGAAGGCCTTGGCCACGTTGATGACGTCGTCCTGCGTGTACCCGCCGTCGACGCCGAGCGTATGCAGTTCCATCAATTCGCGGCCGTAATTTTCGTTCAGGCCGCGCTCCATCCTCTTCCCTTTCGCGTTGGGATCGTTCGGATTCGCATTCGGCCCGCCCTGCCCTTGCGGAAACCGCGGCCTGCCGAACGGGCCGCCGAATCGCTGCTGGCGCATCTGGCGGCGCTGCTGCTGTTCCTGCTGCAATTTCTGCCAGGCGACGGGGTCGGCGGAGAGCCAGTTGTCGAGATAAAACAGCATGGCCGGGCTTTTCGCCGTGGCTTCGAGCAGGTCGCGGAATTTGCCCATGGCGTGCGGCCGGATTGCGTCGCGCTCGTAGGCGGTGATGAGCCAGCGGTCGTCGCCCTTGGCGGCGAACACGTTGAAGTGGTTGTACCAGAAATCCACCATCATCTCGTTCAGTTGGCGTTCGCTGTACACCGCGCGCGTCACTTTCGCCATGGAAAGCTCGGCGACGATCCGCTGCGGCGTGCGAATTTCCTGGTAATTGAACATGTTGCCCGCGAATCCGTCCTGGCCCTTGCCTCCCCCTTTTTGCTTGCCAGGATCGTTGCCGTCCATCGCGCCGGTTTCAAAATTGGGCAACCCTTGCGCGTCCGCTTTCTGCATGTCGTTTTGCGGGCCAGCCTGCATGTCGGTTTGCGTCGCCTGCGCCACCTGCTTGAGGCGCTCCTGCTGCTGCTTGCGGTACTCCTCGACGGTGATGCCCTCGCGCCTCGCGGCCACTTGCGGCTGCGGAAATTCTTCGAGTAGTCTGGCGGAAGACATTTTCAACGTGGAAAAGCGATCGAGACGAGCATCGAGCGCGGAGTCGTCAATAGATTCGGGATGAAGCTGGCGGTCAATCCACGCTTGCAAGCCCATTTGCTTGACGCGTTCCAGGTCGCCGGGACGAGCGCCGAATCCCAGCCGGTTGAATGCCTGCATAATGGCTTCGTCATCCGACAAGTCCTGGACGGGCAGGCCCTTCAGCGCCTTTGAAACATCCGCGGATTTGCTTTTGTCTTTCTTGTTCTTCGCGGCGAGGACCACGGGGGCGGCGAATATGGCGAACGAAAGCAGAAGCATCGCCGCAATTCCGGTAAGCGAGTTTCGTTGGCTGCGGCGAAGCGGCGTTTTGCGGGATCCGGCTAGTTTCATGTTTCCAGCTCCCTGCGCGGGCGTTCGAGTCACAAAATAGGCGGGCGATCTCCTTGCCTCAGGAATGTTAACCCCAGCTGGCGGAAAAAGTTGCGCCCCAGTAGGACAGGCTTCAGCCTGTCTGGTTTGGTTGCGGCGCGGGCAATCCTGCTTGGCACAAAAACCGACAGGCTGAAGCCTGTCCTGCTAAGAACCGTCCCGGAAGGCGTCCAGCCTCCAGACATCCTGACCTTCGTCATGCCGCAGCACGAAATAATCGCCATCCGCGGTGCGGACTCGAAAGAAAACAGCTCCCGGGGAGTACCACCGGTCCTGCACTTCCACAATTTCAAAGACGTGGCCGCGCAGGGCGAAGCGGATGGGCCGTTCGTCGGCGCGGTATCCGGCATAGCATTCGACGCGCAGTTCGCTCATAGTGCGCCTCCAGCCTTCGGGGGCCAAGCTTTATGGATTCGAGTTTACTCCCAACGGAGGAAAAAAGTCAGAGCGCCGAATCGCGCAGTTCCGCATTGTAGGCCGCGCCCAGCAGCAGAATCGTCGCCGTCAGCTGCATCCAAAGCATCAGGCCGATGGTCACCGCGAGACCTCCGTAAACCATCGTGTACGGCACCGCGCGCAGATAAAAACCCAGGCAAATGCTCACCATCCACCAGAGCAAAGTAGCGACGCTCGCCCCCGGCAACACGGAATCCCAGGTTTGATTGCCCGGACATCCGATGCGATAAATCAACGCGAGCACAAACAGCGCGATAATCATGGAGACAACAATGTACAAGCCGCTCCACAGCAGCCGGATCAGCACGGGCATCGAAGAGGTATGCAGCATCCAGTTGCGCACCTGCCTTCCGAAGACCACCAGGTTTACGATGAAGATGGACGGCACAATCGTGGCGCTCAGCAGCAACAGGGCCCGCAGATGCTTTACGACCCAATCCTGCTGTCCCTTTTCGCGGTACACGTCGCGGAAACCTTCCACCAGCAGCTTCATCATCTGCGTTCCCGCCAGCAGCGTTCCGCCCAGCCCCAGCAGGACCCATTGCCAGGGATGAGTGTTATGCCGCGCCAGAAATCCACTGAGGATGCTGAGCGTTCCCGGCGGAAGCACGATGCGCAGGCGCTCAATGATCCCCTGCAGCGCCTGCCGGAATGCGGCGGAGCCGGCTACCGCTCCCAGAACGACCAGGATCATCGGAGAAAAAGCGAGAAACATGTTGAAGGCTACGGCCTGCGTCTGCGTGACGCAATTCGGGACAACTCGACGCGCGGCCCGGTAAAACCGGTGTAGTAAGACCGAACTTTTGGCTGCCTTCAAAGTTTTCGTAGTCAAGAGTCTCGCCAGAATAGCCTAATTTTGCTTCTTTAGGGATATCGTGCGCAAAATTCCGGAACCTGAGGCCCTCCGGCATGGGTCGCCCCGATCCGCGCATCGATCCCGGATTGACAGCGAGCCGGCAAAAGGTGTATCGCATGTGCTGAAAATACAATTAGAATTCGATTATTCCATCACGGGTACGCGAGGCCGATTGCAAATCGATCGCCAAGGAGAAGGCCATGGAGAAAATAAAGTTTGCCAAGTCGGGATTCGGCCGCCGGGGATTTCTGTCCGGTTCAAGCCTGTTGCTGACGGGCGCACTACTCGGCGCGGGCGAGGAGGCCGAAGCGCATCCGAATCCTCTTGGCGAACCGGCGTTGGCAGAGCCTCCCCAAGACGCGCCGCAGGATAAGGACGCTTTGCTCGCTGACCTGGTGACCGCGAACCACATTCTGCAGGACCAGGGCGTGGTGGACGGCTACGGCCACATCAGCGTGCGCAACCCCGCCAATCCGAATCACTTCTGGATTTCGCGCTGGCTGGCCCCGGATCTGGTCACGCCCGGCGACATCGTCGAGCTGGATCTGGATTGCGTCCCGGTGAACGGCGACACGCGAAAGCTGTACAGCGAGCGATGGATCCACAGCGAGATTTACCGCGTGCGGCCGGACGTAAAATCCATCGTGCACACGCACACTCCCACCGTGGTCCTCATGGGCGTCATCAACGAACCGCTTCTGCCGGTTTACCACATGGGCGGATTCCTCGGCACGGGCTTGCCCACATTCGATATCCGCAAAAATTTTGGCATGACCAACATGCTGATCAACGACGCAGCCAAGGGCAAGGCCCTGGCTCAGGCTCTCGGTGACAAGCCGGGAGCCTTGATGCGCGGGCACGGGGGGATCACCGTGGGCAACAGCATCATGCATTCGGTGGGCCGCAGCGTGTATCTGAAGATCAACGCGGAAATGCACATCATGGCGGGTGGCCGGAAACTTGAGACTCTGACGTCTGAGGAGGCGCACCAGGCCGAAATCGGCAATCAGGAATTCCCCAAGGATTGGGACCTGTGGAAGCGCCAGGTGACGGGCAAGAGGTCTTAGTAGGACAGGCTTCAGCCTGTCTGGTTTTGCGCGCGATCCGTTGCCGCCCGGCGTCCCTGCAAAGAAGCGACAGGCTGAAGCCTGTCCTACTGTTCACCATCGCTCGTTGAGCGCGCTCCATTTTCCCATTCCCTCGCTGAACTTGTCGCCCGGCGCCGCTGCAGAGTACACTCCCAATGCAGTTTCCGCGGAGGTGCGGCATGGCTCGAATGGTCCGTTGCGGTCTCATCCAGGCGCATTGCGAATGGTCCCCCACAAAATTCACGCTGGCGCAGATCAAGGAAAAAATGATCGCCAAGCACGAAAAGCTGATCGCCGCCGCGGCCAAGCGCAAAGTGCAGATCCTGGGATTGCAGGAACTTTTCTACGGCCCGTACTTCTGCGCGGAGCAGGAGCAGAAGTGGTACGGCCTCACCGAACCGGTCCCGGGCGGCCCGACGACCACGCGCATGCAAAAGCTGGCGAAGAAATACGGCATGGCCATGATCGTTCCCGTCTATGAAGTGGAAATGGCCGGCGTGTATTACAACACCGCCGCGGTATTCGATGCCGACGGAAAATATCTGGGCAAATACCGCAAGCACCATATTCCGCATTGCCATCCGGGATTCTGGGAAAAATTTTATTTCACGCCGGGAAACGCGGGGTACCCCGTGTTTGAAACGCGCTTCGGCCGCGTCGGCGTCTACATCTGCTACGACCGGCACTTCCCCGAGGGCGCGCGAATCCTGGGGCTGAACGGCGCCGAGATCGTCTTCAATCCTTCGGCGACGGTCGCCGGGCTTTCCGAATATCTCTGGGAACTCGAGCAGCCGGCCCACGCCGCGGCCAATGGCTATTTCGTGGCCGCGTCCAATCGCGTCGGCACCGAAAAACCCTGGCAGATTGGCGAATTCTACGGAAAAAGTTATTTCTGCAATCCGCGCGGACAAATCATCGCGCAAGCCAGCCGCAATAAGGACGAATTGCTGGTCGCGGACCTGAACCTCGACGAAATTCAGCAGGTGCGCGAAGTCTGGCAGTTCTACCGCGACCGCCGCCCCGAAACCTACGGCGAAATCACGCGCACGCAGGCCGCGGGCAGCGCGGCGGCAGCGGACTGAAGAATTGGAACCACGGATACACACGGATGAACACGGATAAGAAAGATAAACCTGAATTCGATTCCTGAATTTTCTCGAAGAAGCTGATTTTGTCGGTGCCCTCTGTGTTTTCTGTGTTAAAGACTTTGATCTTGCTCTTTATCCGTGTTGATCAGCGTGAATCCGTGGTTAAAAGGATTTCCTCATGACGACCCAGCCCAAAGCAATGACGCGCAGCGAAGAAGTGGTCCGCAAGCACAAGGAATACCTGTGGCCGGCGGTGACGAATTTCTACAAGCAGCCGCTGGTGGCCGACCACGCCTCGCTGCAATACGTCTGGGACGTCGAAGGCCGCAAGTACCTCGATTTTTTCGGCGGCATCCTGACCATTTCCGTGGGCCATGCCAATCCGAAAATCACGGGCCCGGTAAAAGCGCAGGTGGACCGACTCCAGCACCTCTCGACGCTCTATCCCAACGAGCAGATCGTCGCGCTGGCCGAAAAAGTCGCGCAGATCACTCCTGGCGCCCTGCAGTCCAGTTTTTTCACCAGTTCCGGCACCGAGGCGAATGAAGCCGCGATCCTGCTCGCGCGCATGGCCACCGGCTCCTATGACATTGTCGCCCTGCGTCACGCCTATTCGGGCGGATCGGCGCTGGCCAAAAGCGTGACGGCGCAAGCGCCATGGCGGAAATCCGCGGTCATCAGCGTGGGCGTCGCGCACGCCATCAATCCGTATTGCTATCGCTGCCCTCTCGGCCTGAAATATCCCGATTGCGAAGTGGCCTGCGCCAAGGACGTCGAAAACCTGATTCAGACCGGTACCAGCGGCCAGATCGCCGCATTCATCGCCGAGCCCATCCAGGGCGTGGGCGGCTTTATCACTCCGCCTCCCGAATATTTCAAAATTGTGTTTAACGCAGTGAAAAAATATGGCGGCTTGTTCATCTCCGACGAAGTCCAGACCGGATTCGGCCGCACCGGAAAAAAATGGTTCGGCATCGAACATTGGGAAGTCACCCCGGACATCATGACCTGCGCCAAGGGCATGGCCAACGGCGCGCCCATCGGCGCGACCATCACCACCAAGGAACTCGCCGCATCGTTTCAGGGCCTGACCATCTCCACCTTCGGCGGAAATCCGGTGACCAGCGTCGCCGCCAAGGCCACCATTGAATTCATCGAGGAGGAAAAACTGCTCGAAAATTCGCATACCGTCGGCGCCTACTTCCACGGAAAACTGGAAGAACTGCAGGAAAAGTACCCCGTCATCGGGGACGTCCGCGGCAAGGGCCTCATGATCGGCCTGGAACTGGTGAAGGACCGCGCGACCAAGGAGCCCGCGCCGGAGGTTACCAACCAATTGCTGGAGCGCACGCGCGATCACGGCTTGCTCATCGGCAAGGGCGGCCTCTATGGCAACGTCATTCGTCTTTCACCCATGCTGAATATCGCGAAGGCGGACGTGGACCAAGCCGTGCGACTTCTCGATCAGTCTTTCTCCGAAATTACGGTCTAGATTTATCGCGCAAACCCCTGCGCAGCCCGGGCTTCGTCACATTTGTGGCGCATACTCCCCGGCAGCGCGTGTTTCAATCCGGGTCACTCAGTACCTTGTAGATAATCTACTGTCTGGCATAGTTCCTATTTGGCACAATCGCCGCCTTTTCCATGTTCCAGAATGGCCTTCCCCTTGTTACCTTGAATGGGGCGTCTTGCCCTTTGCTTGGGCCCCTGCTCGGAGAACCATGAAGAAGAAAAAACTTGGCGAAGTGCTTCGCGATCGCGGAAAAATTTCGCCGTCTGACCTGCTGGCTGCTATTACGGAACAACAAGGAAAGGTCATCCATCTCGGCGAATTGATGCTTGAGCGCGGGCTCGTCACCAAGCACGACTTGGGAGCGGCCCTCGAGGAAGTCTCGCACATCCCGTACATCGATTGCACGACCGTGGCGCCGGAGGCTCGCGCCCTGCGCCTGGTGCCCAGAGCCATGGCCGAGCGCCTGTGCGTGCTGCCCATCCGTTGCGAACAGAGGTCGCTGGTTGTGGCCATGGCGGCGCCGCAAAATCTGGCGATCCTGGACGAATTGCGCTTTTCCACCAGCTTTGAAATTTCTCCGCGGCTGTCGTTTCGCTCGGAACTGCAGCAGGCCATCGACCGGCATTATGCGAGCTCGGACGGACAGTCGTTCTCCCACGGGACGCTTCACAAATCGGACCGAATCAAGTTTGAGGAAGTGGAATTCATCTCCACCAGTTCGCGGCAGGCCAATCAGGAAGCCATCCGCGAGATGCAGGCTGACGCGACGCAGCGCAGAACTCCCGCCGTGCGCTTGGTGTCCGAAATGCTCCAAGTGGCCATGGCACGCCGCGCCAGCGACATTCACATCGAGCCGCGCGCCGCAGACACCGCCGTGCGCATGCGCGTGGACGGCGTCCTGCGCGACCACCAGTTGATTCCCAGGGCCTTCCAGACCTCCCTGATTTCGCGCGTCAAGATTCTGGCGGACATGGATATTTCCGAGCGCCGCGCTCCTCAGGACGGCCGCTTCATGGTGGCCATCCGCGAACGCCAAATCGATCTGCGCGTCTCGACCCTTCCCACCCAGTACGGCGAGAAGGTTGTCATCCGTCTGCTGGAGACCAGCGCCCCGCTGACTTCCTACGCCGATCTCGGCATGCCCGAAAATATTTCCCTGGAACTCTCCGAGATGCTTTCCGCGCCGCAAGGAATGATTCTGGTCACCGGGCCGACCGGGTCGGGCAAGAGCACGACGCTCTACTCCTCGCTCGACAAGCTTCGCCGCCCTTCGGTCAACATCGTCACGGTCGAGGACCCGGTCGAATACGTTCTTCCGGGAATCAACCAGGCGCACGTGAACACCAAGGCGGGGATGACTTTCGCCAGTTGCCTGCGCTCGATTCTCCGGCAGGATCCCAACATCATCATGGTGGGCGAAATCCGCGACAAGGAAACCGCGGAAATTGCCATGCGCGCGGCGCAAACCGGGCACCTGGTTCTCTCGACCATGCACACCAACGACAGCGTATCGGCCATCGTCCGCCTGCTGGACCTCGGCATTCCCGGCTATCTGATCGGCTCCTCGCTCACTGGAATTCTGGCGCAGCGGCTGGTGCGGAAACTGTGCTCCTGCCACTCGGTGGAAAAGGCGGCTCCGGATTTCCGCGCGCGCCTGATGCAACTGGGCGTGTCCAACCCGCCGTCGAAAATGGCGCTTCCCCGCGGCTGCGACAAGTGCGACCAGAGCGGCTATATCGGCCGCATCGGAATCTACGAACTGCTCAACGTGGACGATTCGGTCCGCGACATCATCCGCGCCAACGGAAATATCGATCAGATTCGCGATACCTCACGCGCCAACGGAATGACCCTGATGCGCGAAGACGCGCTGGAGAAGCTGCTGGAAGGCGTCACCACCCTGGAGGAAATTCTGCGCGTCATTCCGATGGAATCGGTCAAGGGCGCTGAATGCGCCAAGTGCAGCCGGCCTTTGCTCCAAAACTTCAACTTCTGCCCGTCCTGCGGCGCCCCTTGCGGGCGGGACAGTTTTGCCCCGCGTGCGGGCAAGCGGGAATTCACTCCGGAAGGAGCCTTCTGACCATGGGCATCGAAGAAGAGTATCCGAGTATCGCGGCCCGAAAAGACCCACGCTATCCGCAACTCCGCGAACTTCGCGTCGGTTATGAGGGCTTTTCCGAGGAAATTGAGTTGCGCCCGCCGGACATCAGTCCCCACGGCATGTTCCTGAATACCGCCCGCGAGTTTCCCGAGGGCGCCATTCTGAAGGTGACCTTCCGCCTGGCCCGCAGCGGGACCCTGGTGCAAACGCGCAGCGAAGTGCGGTATTGCCTGAAAGGTGTGGGAGTCGGGGTCGAGTTCATCGACATTTCCGCCGACGCCGTGCGCGCCATCGAGGAGGAAATGGGGCTGCAAAGCCCCGTGAAATAGCTCGAACCGCTCGCTTGCAGAATTACGCTGGACCGGCGCAAGGCGCGCGACCCGTTCTTCCCCCGGTTTCAGCGAGCACTTGACGTTTCCCCTCGCAGGATTCAACATTCGTGCTGCGCAAAATGCGGCGACACGGCTGGTATTGATCCCGGCCATCTGGCCTCAGGCAGCGCGCAAAACAAATGCCCACAACACCCAGCCTTTTTCCCGACCCCACTAGAGAAATCTTTTTCGACATCGAAACGCTCCGCCTTTCGCATGAAGTGGAGGGCGGCTGGTCGAACATCGCGCGTTTCGGCCTTGCCGTCGCCATCACCTGGGACACGCAGAACGGGTTCCGCCGCTGGTTTGAGCCGGACGCGAAAGCGCTGGTTTCCGAGTTGGCGCAATTTGACCGCATTGTTTCCTTCAACGGCGACCGATTCGATTTTGAGGTGCTGCGCGCCTATCACCCCGTCGACCAGCTCATGAAAAAATCTTTCGATCTGCTGGTGGATCTGACGCGTCGCCTGGGGCATCGCGTCAAGCTGGACGACCTGGCGCGGGAAACCCTCGGAAAACAAAAGACCGGCGTCGGGCTGGAGGTCGTCGAGTGGTGGCGCCAGGGCCGCAAGGAAGACGTGTGCAAGTATTGCGAAAACGACGTGCAGCTGCTCGTGGACTTGATGGAGTTCGCAAGAAATAAGAAATACGTGGTGGTGAAGTCGCGTAAATTGCCCGTGGATTGGCCGTAACCGCACGGCTGCAGCCCGCCTCTTCAGAGGCGGGCTACAACAGAGCGGTATGTTCGGGGCGCGGAATCGGAGATTATTCGGGCATGGAGCAAGAATGCGGATAGCATCAATAAAACGCGGAGCAATCGTTGTAGTGGCGCTTCTGGCGTTGTGGCTCCCCGCATTCTCCGCCGATAAAATCGTCTGGAAGCCGATTCCCGATGCCATCCTGCAAATTGACCAGCGCCCGGTGAAAATCTGGAATTTGTTCCAGGCCGGAAAAAAGATCGACCCATTGCTGCTCCAACTGGGCGCGCGCTCGCTGGTGATCTACGTGCGCAACCAGCAAATCTACGAAATCAAGCCCGAGCAACTGCAGCACAAAGGAGAAGACCTCTTGTGGCGTGATTCGGACAAACCCGCGAAGCCACTGGCGACTTCCGACTGGAGCACGCGCGACATCGGCTCGGCCTTGCGCATTCGCGTGAAATTGGCCAGTGAAGGCCGCTCGATCGACATTCAAATTCCCCAGATACCCGATTTGCGCGGACTCTACTGAGCGATGGCCGCTTCCGAACATCCCGACCAGGCCGGAATTCATTCCGGCGCGCTCGATTCCGAAACCATCCGTTCGAGTTCACTTTACAACGAAGACCTTGCGCCCATTCCCGCGTCCCGCCGCAGCTGGAACACGTACAACTACACGGCCCTGTGGGTCGCCATGAGTGTCAACATTCCAACCTACATGCTGGCGAGCGGCATGATTGCCGGAGGAATGAGCTGGCGGCAGGCGATTTTCACCGTGTTCCTCGGCAACGTTCTGGTCCTGGCTCCGATGCTCTTAAATGCGCACGCCGGAGCGAAGTACGGAATTCCCTTCCCGGTGTTCGCGCGGGCTTCGTTCGGCGTGCTTGGTGCGAACGTTCCGGCGGTGCTGCGCGCGCTGGTAGCCTGCGGTTGGTTCGGCATCAACACCTGGATCGGCGGCGGAGCCATCAACGCCATGCTCGTCGTGCTGTTCCCGGCGTGGCGCAATTTCGCCGCGGGCGTGTGGATCTGCTTTGCCGGCTTTTGGCTGCTGCACGTGATCGTAATCATGCTCGGCATCCGGACCATTCAGTTCCTGCAGGGCGTCACGGCTCCGTTTCTCCTAGTCATTGGCCTGGCGCTGCTGGCCTGGGCCGTGGTGAAGGCCGGCGGGTTCGGGCCGATGCTCTCCACGCCTTCAAAATTCCAGACGTTCGGCGAATTTTTTCATTTCTTTGTGCCGTCACTGACCGGCGTCGTGGGATTTTGGGCCACGGTGGCGCTGAACATTCCCGATTTCACGCGCTATGCCCGCAGCCAGCGCGCCCAAATGGTAGGCCAGGCGCTGGGCTTGCCCGCGACCATGACGCTGTATTCGTTCATCGGCGTCGCCGTCACTTCGGCTACCGCGATTATCTTCGGCCAGGCGATCTGGGACCCCGTGCAGGTTCTCGCGCGGCTCGGAAATCCGTTTGCCGTGGTGATCGCAATGCTTGCGCTGCTGCTGGCCACGCTGAACGTCAACGTCGCCGCCAATCTGGTCTCTCCATCGAATGATTTCTCGAATCTTTCTCCCCGCCTGATCAGTTTTCGCACCGGCGGATTGATTACCTGCGTCGTGGGCGTCGCCGTGTTTCAGCCGTGGAGACTGCTGGCCAATTACAGCAGCTACATTTTTGGATGGTTGGTCGGCTACTCCGGATTTCTCGGCCCGATCGCCGGCGTGATGATTTGCGATTATTTTGTAATACGCAAGAAAATCCTGCTGGCCGAGGATTTGTACCAGCGCGGCGGATTCTACGAATTTTCAAGCGGCGTGAACTGGCGCGCGATCGCGTCGCTAGCGGCCGGGGCAGGAGTCGCGTTCGTCGGCCTGATCGTCCCGTCGCTGCGCCCGCTGTACGACTACGCCTGGTTCGTGGGATTCGCGGCCAGTTTCGCGGTCTATTGGTCGCTGATGAGAAGGCCGCGCCAGTAGGACAGGCTTCAGCCTGTCGCTTTTGACTTTCCGGTCCCGCACAAAAATTCAACCCCGACAGGCTTAAGCCTGTCCTACTGTCTCGCCGCCCGCATTTTCCAGCTCTCAAACGGTTTGCCTTCGTCGATTTCCTTCATCGAAATGCATTCCTCCACCGGGCAAACCAGCGCGCAGAGATTGCACCCCACGCACTCGTCCACGATGATGCGCGGCACGTGCACGCCCATTCCATTGGAATTCTTTTTGCCGTTGCCCGCAGCGGCGTAAGGCTCGATGCACTGGTGCGCTCCGTCCTCGCAGGCCACGTAGCACAACTGGCAGCCGATGCACAGGTCTCGCCGAATGTCAGCCACAATTTTGTAATTCAGGTCCAGGTCGCCCCAATCCCTAATGTTCGGCACGGCGCGCCCGCGGAAATCCTCGATCGAGCGGAATCCGTGGTCGTCCATGTACGCGGACATGCCGTCGATCATGTCTTCCACGATGCGGAACCCGTAGTGCATCGCCGCCGTGCACACCTGCACCACCGACGCGCCCAGCGCGATGTGCTCGGCGGCGTCGTTCCAATATCCGACGCCCCCGATTCCGGCGATCGGAATCTTCACCGCCTTCGCAACGCTCGAAACCATGTGCAGCGCAATCGGCTTGATGGCCGGGCCGCAATAGCCGCCGTGCGCCGACTTCCCTCCCACGTTTGGCCGCCCCGAGAATGTTTCCAGGTCCACGCCCATCAGCGAATTCACGGTGTTGATCAGGCTCACGGCATCCGCTCCGCCCTTTTCCGCCGCCTGCGCCACGCGCGTCACGTCCGTGACATTCGGCGTTAATTTCACAATCACCGGCGTTTTCGCCGCTTCCTTGGCCCATCCCGCAATCATCTCCGTATACTCGGGCACCTGCCCTACCGATGAGCCCATGCCGCGCTCGCTCATGCCGTGCGGGCAGCCGAAATTCAACTCCAGCGCGTCCGCCCCGGCATCCTCCGCACGGCGCACAAATTCGTGCCAGGTCTCGCGCTTCGATTCCACCATGAGCGACGCAATCACCAGATTTTTCGGATACCGTTTCTTCACTTCCGCGATTTCCCGGAAATTATCCTCGGGCGGACGGTCGCTGATCAGTTCGATATTGTTGAACCCCATCATCTTCGCGCCGTTGTAATCGATCCCTCCGTACCGCGAAGACGTGTTGGTGATCCGCTCCCCGATCGTCTTCCACACCGCGCCGCCCCATCCCGCGTCGAATGCGCGCATCACCTGCCCCGCCGTGTTGGTCGGCGGCCCCGAAGCGAGCCAGAACGGGTTCGGCGACTCGATGCCGCAGAATTTTACGCGCAGATCTGCCATGATGCGCCTCCGGTGAGGTAACTGGTGACCAGTGACTGGTGACTGATGACCCGCAATTCGTGCCTTCGACCCTTCATTTGTAGATTCATGCGTTTTGCCAGGAGCGCCAAGAAAACCATAGAACGACCCCCAACATGCCGATCCAACCTAGAATACGGAACGTCCCGCCGATCTGCGTGTCGTGGTCCAGCAATCCTGAGTGCGAGAAAAGGTAGAACCAATCGTGGATTACGTCGTCGGAATCGCCGACCGTTAGCAGCGGCAAGTCCTGCGCGCGCGCGTCGGCCATGTAAATACCGATGGAAATAAATTGCTCGAAGAAAAAGAAAGCGCAGAAGGCAGTACCCGGAGTCTGCCGCTGGAAGGCAAACCACACCGCCAGCGCGAACGGAACGAACAGTTGGAGAAACGTTCCTCCGGCAACCGCGATGAATTCGCCGAACATCCGAAAGAGCAGGTGCCCGCCTTCGTGAATCGGAATGAAAACGGGATCTAGCAATTGCACCCAGTGGCCGCCAAACGCCGCATCCCCGATCAGCAAAGCATAGAACGCCACCCATCCCCAAAACGCGGGGCGCGAAACCGGCTGCCAATTTTCTTCCAGCGCGTCGAGAAACGGAAACCGTTCGCTGAGAGATTCGGGGATGTCCATGGGAGTTCAATTCTCCCTTTGGGCGGCGCCGAGAGTTTCCCCAAGCCAGGCGTCGATGCCGCGCGCGGCGGCCATGCCTTCGGCGACGGCGTCCACCACTTCGCTGCCTCCATTGACGCAGTCGCCGCCGGCGAAATATTTCTTGTTGCCGGTTTGATGCCCGGAATCGGCGACGATCGTGCCGTTCTTGCGGAGTTCGATTCCCGGCACGGCGCGCAGAAAATCCGTGACCGGTTTCTGCCCCACCGCGCGCACTACCATGTCCACATCGATCGTGAACAGGCTGTCCGGGACGGCCTCGGGCGCGCGCCGCCCTCTCGCATCGGGCGCTCCGAGCACCGTGCGAATGCATTCCACGCCTGTCACCGCGCCGCTATCGCCAAGGATGCGCACCGGCTGCGTCTGCCAGAGAAAAATCACTTCATCATTTTTTGCCAGTTCATGTTCATACGGAAACGCGGACATCTCCTTCTCGCTGCGGCGATAGACCAGATACACGGTCTCCGCTCCCAGCCGCCGCGCCGCGGTGACCACGTCGATCGCCGTGTTCCCCGCGCCGATGCACGCAATGCGCTTCCCGATTGACACCTGAGGAAACGGCAGCACTTTCGTGCGCTCGATGAATTCCATCGCGCCGCAAACGCCTTCCAGATCCTCCCCCGGAATATCCATGGCCCAGGTTTCACCCAGGCCCACACCGATAAAAATGGCGTCAAACTCCTTTTCCATCTTGGCAAAACTCACGTCGCGGCCGACTTCCACTTTTTGCCGGAACACCACGCCCAGCGCCTTCACCATTTCCACTTCGCGCAGCGAATCCGAAACGCGCGTTTTGTAAGCCGCAATTCCGTATGTGCTCAATCCGCCGGGCAGCTCCGCGCGATCGAAAATTGTTACCGCGTAGCCTTTCCGCGCCAGAGCCGCCGCGCAGGCCAGCGAAGCGGGCCCCGAGCCGATGCAGGCCACGCGCCTTCCGTTCGGTGCGCCCGCATGAAACAAGCGAATATTGCGGTCCAGCACATGGTCCACGGCGTAGCGCTGCAGGCGCCCGATCTCAATCGCCTCCTCGCCCTTTTCGACCATCACACACGCGCCCTCACACAGCGCTTCGGTGGGACACACGCGTCCGCAAGTCTGGCCCAGAATATTTGCGTCCAGGATCACGCGGGCCGCCCCGCGCGTGTTTCCAGTCATGATCCGTTTGATGAACCCCGGAACGTCTATGCGCGTGGGACACGCCTGCGTGCATGGCGCATCGAAGCAGTACAGGCAGCGCGCGGACTCAATGGCCGCCTGCCGTGCATTCATGCGCGGCGCGATGTCCGCGAAGCTTTGCTCGTATTGCTCGGGCGTAAGTTTCGGCGCAGTTTCGCGAAGTGGCATTCGTTCTCCTCACCTGCTGACGGCGCCCTGAAACGCGCAACCCGGTGGATGAATTTTCCACCGGGCGTCAGGGCCAGCATACAGCCGCCATTCTAGCATCGCAGCGCAAACGCAAACGAAATTGCCGCCGTGCGGCAAAAACCGCATCAGCGCTTTAGTAGGACAGGCATCCGCCGCGGCGGACCTGTCCTACAAGAGCGGCGCAGCGCACTCCGTGAACAAAATCACGCCGTTTTTTATTTTTCCGCCGCCTGCTAAGATGCCACCTTGTTCGCAATTCTCCGCCCCCGGAGGACCCATGGCCTTTGACACCATCATTCGCAACGGCACGATCATCACCGCCACCGACACCTACGCCGCCAACATCGGCATCACGGGCGGCCAGATTTCCGCCATCGCCAGGGACCTCCCCGTCGAAAACGCCACTAAAATTCTCGACGCCACCGGCTGCATCGTTATCCCCGGCGGCATCGACGTGCACACGCACCTGGACATGCCCTTCGGAGGCACCACCAGCGCCGACGATTTTGAAACCGGCACGCGCGCCGCAGCCTTCGGCGGCACCACCACTCTGATCGACTTCGCCATCCAGTACAAGGGCCAGTCGTTGCGCCACGCGTTCGACACATGGATGAAAAAAGCCGAGGCCAAAGCCGTCGCCGACTACGCGTTCCACTGCATCATCACGGAGTTGGGCAAATCGCAACTCGATGAAATGGGCGCGCTGGTCCGTGAAGGCGTTTCCTCCTTCAAATTGTTCATGGCCTACCCCGGCGTGTTCATGCTGGATGACGCCACGATTTTTCGCGCCATGCTGCAGGCCGCCAAGCACGGCGGAATGATCTGCATGCACGCGGAAAATGGCGGCGCCATCGACGTCCTGGTGCAGCGCGCCCTGGCCGAGGGAAAAACCGCGCCCAAATATCACGCCCTCACGCGCCCCACCACCGCCGAGGGCGAAGCCACCTCGCGCGCGATTGCCCTTGCGGAAATGGCCGGCGCTCCTGTGTACATCGTGCACCTTTCCTGCAACGATGCGCTGGAAAAAGTCCGCGAGGCGCGCGACCGCGGCTTGCCCGCCTACGCCGAAACCTGCCCGCAATACCTCCATCTTTCCCTGGAAAACATGGACGTGCCCGGATTTGAAGGCGCGAAATACGTCTTCACTCCCCCGCTGCGCGAAAAATGGAATCAGGAAAAACTCTGGCAGGGCCTGGCACGCGACACTCTGCAGGTCGTTTCCACCGATCATTGCCCCTTCTGCTTCAAGGAGCAAAAAGAACTGGGCAGGGACGACTTCACCAAAATTCCGAACGGCGGCCCCGGCGTCGAGCACCGCCTCAGCCTGATTTATTCAGGCGGCGTGCACGGCGGCAAATTCTCAGCCAACCGTTTCGTGCAACTGGTTTCCACCGCCCCCGCGAAGCTCTTCGGCCTGTACCCGCGCAAAGGCACGATCGCCATCGGCTCCGACGCAGACTTGGTGATCTTCGATCCCAACGCCGAACAGGTCATCAGCGCCGCGACGCACCACATGCGCGTCGACTATTCCATGTTCGAGGGCATGCGGGTAAAAGGCGTGACGAAGACCGTGCTCTCCCGCGGCCGCGTCATCATCGACAACGGAAAATTCACCGGCAAGGCCGGGACGGGGGAATTCCTGCGACGCAAAACCTATGCGGGAAAGCCTTCTTAATCCGGCAAGGCGCCCCAATAACTTCTACTCGCGAAATACACCGTAGACCCACGGAATACTAAACTCGCCTTTCTGCATCTGAATAATAATGTCGTCGTGCGGCTGAAAGCGGTCGAAGTCGTTCTGATCCACCGCAATGCGCTCCACGCGCCGGCCGTAGCGCCACGAGGTGACCACCAGGCGCCGGCTGCGCGGCAATCCTCCCGTCGCGAATTTTCCGACCACCGTGGCCGGAACACGCACAGGCCGCGACGTGTCCAGTTTCCCGTTCAGAAAGATCAGCCCCGCAAAAATCCACGGCACCGGGATCATTCCGAAATAAATCCTCTTCATAACTTCAATTTCCTGGTGCTTGCGCGCCCGGAAATCGATCCAGTAACCGAGCGCGAGCGAAAGAAAAAACACCAAGCCCGCGAAAATCAGTATGGAATCCAGTTCCAATGGAGGAAACACCTGGCTGGCGGCGACAAACACGATGATCCCGACCAGAAAGATCGCCGTTCGACGCACCAGCCGCCGCCGCACAACCAGCTCGGCCGCGGCAGTCGTCAGCCCGCAGGCCAGGCACTGATCCGATGTGCGCTCGGAACCGCAATCTAGGCAATGTGTCATTTCACGGGCAGGGCCGCCAGAAGGCCTTCCAGTTGCTTCTTGCCGCTTTCCTCCGGAATGGAAAAACTGACGGCGATTCCCTTTTCCGGTTCCACGCGCATCACCGTGCAATCCAGCATCAGAACGGGCTGCAAGGCAAGGCGGCCCACGAAGCGCGCGCCCAGCCACAGCGGCGGTGTCAGCTCAATGAACAATCCGGCCGGGCCGATATCCCGCACCATTCCCACCAGAATGGCGGATCCCCATTCGATTTCAATTCTTCCGCTGAATTTCCGGCGCAGCGCATGGCGGCGCTCCGGCTTGGAGGGCGCCTCCGTCAAAGGCGTGGTTGTCATTGGTTTGTCCCACGCAGGATGCTAAGTGCCGCATCGCGGGGTGTCAAGTTTGGATTCGTACCTGTAAAGACCGGAATGAATGGGACGCCGCAAATGAAGAAGTAGATTCCATTCGCCCTCGAAGACCGGCCCCCAAGAAATGCAATGTCGAATCCCAAATGTAGCGCCCGCCTTCAGGCGGGCATTCGGGCGACGGGCGCGTGCCCGCCTGAAGGCGGGCGCTACAACGCCAATTACCTGGGCCTCTTATGAGATGTGAAGCGTCAGATGCCGGTGTCCCGGCCAGTTCACCATCGATGGGCTACTCCTGGCAGTCCCGTGCAGCAAGTTCCTGCTGGAGCACGTCGCGAACGCCCGCGGCCAGATGCGTCAGGCCAAGCAAATCTTCAGCATCGCGCCGGGGCAGATCCAGAGCGAGAGCGGCGGCGCATTCCGCAGGGACATGCGCGTGGCGCAGCAGCACGATCCGGACATTAACGATCTTCGACCATTTCTCGTGTTTTGCCACGCTAGCCACTGTGCGAGCCGTTAACGTTTGCTTGGACAGCGCCTTCAGGAGTTGGGCCTCATTCAAAAATGGATTGTCGAGCGCGATCCGCGCGGCATTTTCCGGCCCCTGCAGAATCAATCCCGCGGCAATGCGCGCCGACCCGCGCCGCGCCAGCATCAGCCGCTGCCCCAGCGGCAATTGCGGCAACTGCGCCAGCACGCGTTCCTCGGCCAGCCGCCGGAGTTCTCCCCGGGACGTGGGCAACAAGCCAATGCGCACCAGGTCCATCAAATGCAAATCGCGAAGGGCGCGCACGGCAATCAGCCGCGGCGTGTGCGGATGCGCCGCCAGGGCGCGCCGCACGCGGTAAACGGACTTCCACGTCTTGCGCTTGGAAATTTCCTCGACCAACGGGCCCGGCAAGTCTTTCCGCTCCAGAAGCAGGCAAACATGCGTCTCATCGAACGCAGGATTGTCGATCAGCAGACGCAGATCCTCCGGGGTGCAAGACAGGAGCAGCCCGGGAATATCCTCCAGCGAAGCCGTGCGGAGGTCTTGCGCGGCGATGCGGTCTTCAGTCGCCATGAGTGGCCGCTTGCGTGGACGATCCGGCCAGTCGTGCGGCAATGCGCGCCGCGCCCACGGCCGGGGAAATTTCCAGGCGCGAAATCGTGGCGCGGGGAGCGCCGCTGCGCAGCACGGAATCCAGCAGCGCGTCGAGCGTCTGGCACCGCCCGAACACGCCTCCGACCTTCACTAGCTGAAATTCCTGATCGCGCAATTTCAGCCGGCGAACCACGGTCATGGCCAGATTTCCCAGGCCGATGGCCGCGGTAAACAGGATTTCCTTGGCCGCGCTGTCCTCCGCATTGGCCGCTTCCACCACCGCGGGAAAAAGCTTTGGAAAAATTTCATCGGGATTTTTCATGATGCGCTGCATCAGATCGTCCCAGTCCGGAGTCTCGAGGGCGGCGGGAATCATTTCGGCCAATAGCGTAACCGGCGCGTCCATGTCACGCGTCCGAGCCACGGCGGCAACGGCGCGGCGGCCGATGTCATAGGCGCTTCCTTCATCGCCGATGCGCGGCCCGTAACCGCCTGAACGCGCCGTTGCCCCCCCGGCGTTTCGCCCGTACGCCGCCGATCCCGTGCCGGCAATCAGCACAACGCCGGGGCCGTCCCCGGCCGCGGCCTCCAGCGCAATTTCATGGTCCGTGGTGACTTTCACCACCGCGTGCGAGAATTCGTGCGTCAGAAACACGATCATGCGGCGAACGACGCTGCGCTGACCCGCGCCCGCCAGGCCCGCGCAGACGCCGGTTATGTCGCCCGGTTGCAGGTTTGCGGCGCGCAGCGCTTCCGCCGCAGCCTGGCCGAGCGAAACGAACGCGGCATCGAACCCGGCCCGCAGCGCGTTGGCCGGGCCGCCGTGTCCAGTGCTGACGATCTCTTGCGCCGCATTCAGCACAACGCAATCCGTCTTGGTCCCGCCGCCGTCAAATCCCAGCCAATAGGCCATGGTCCCTCGTGGAGTGCCTTACTCTTGCATTTCGCAGGCGCGCTTGACGCCGCATTCCAGCAACCCTATGATCGCCACGCCCGCGCCATGCGCCTGACCGCTCTCGACCTCACCTTCATCGTCGTTTATCTGGCCGGTATCACGGCCTTCGGCATAGCCCTGCGCAGAGGCCAGAGCACGGTCCGCGATTATTTTCTCGGCGGCCGCACAGCGCCCTGGTGGGCCCTGGCGTTTTCGATAGTCGCCACGGAAACTTCCACGCTCACCATCGTCGGCACTCCGGCACTGGCCTTCGCGGGAAATCTGACCTTCCTGCAACTGGTGCTCGGATACCTCGCCGGCCGGGTGGTAATCGTCCTTGTCTTCCTCCCCCGCTACTTCCGGGGAGAATATTATACGGCCTACCAGTTGATGGAAAGGCGCTTTGGCGCAAAGGTTAAGGCAGTGGCGGCCAGCACCTTCCTGGTCACGCGCGCGCTGGCCGAGGGCGTGCGCATCGCCGCCATCGGGTTCGTCATTCAAGCCGCGTTTGGCACCGGGCAGCGCACTTCGGTCCTGCTGATCGTGGCTCTGGTGCTGGTCTACACGTTCGAGGGCGGAATGAAAGCCGTGATCTGGACCGACGTGGTCCAGTTCCTGCTTTATTTCTCCGGCTCGATCGCTACGTTCTTCATTCTGCTGCACGCCATCCCCGGCGGCTGGGCCTCGGTCGTTCACGCAGCATCGGCGACGGACAAATTCCGCTTGTTCGATTTCTCCTTCAGCTTTACCAATCCCGGAAAGACCTACACGTTCTGGTCCGGCATGATTGGCGGGACATTTCTGACCATGGCGAGCCACGGCACCGATCAGACCATTGTGCAGCGGCTTTTGGCCGCGAAATCCGAGCGCGAGAGCAAAATCGCGCTGCTGGCCAGCGGCGGAATTATTCTGTTTCAGTTTGCCCTGTTTCTGGTACTGGGCGTGATGCTCTACGCCTGGCAGGGCGCGCCTGTGGTTCATGCGGGGCAAAGCTATGATGCGGTGCTACCCGGTTTCATCGTCACCGCCATGCCCTCTGGAATGCGCGGCTTCATGATCGCCGCGATTATCGCCATCGCCATGTCCAATGCCAGCGGCTCGCTCAACTCCCTGGCCGCGTCCAGCGTTCTTGATTTTCAGGAACTGCGTGGTGGCTATGAGCCCGGCGGCGCGCAACGTGCCTCGCAGGAAAAAAATCAAGTTTCGGCGCCAGCAGATGCGCCGCGCAATTTTCTCCGCTATTCCCGCGGGGTAACGCTGATTTGGGGCGCGATTCTCGCTTTGCTGGGCACGCTCAACTGGGGACCAATGCTGGAGGCGGGTCTGACCATCGCGTCGATCACGTTCGGCATTTTGCTCGGGCTTTTCCTGCTAGCGTTCCTATTGCGGCGGGCAACGGCTTCGGGAGTGCTCATCGGAATGTTCGCCGGCCTCGCCGCAATTCTCTACATCCACTTCCGCACGCCGCTGCTTTGGACGTGGTATGTCCCCGCTGGCACGCTGATCACTTTTTTGGCGGGAGCAGTGGGGAGCCTTTGGTAGGACAGGCTTCAGCCTGTCGGTTTTTGCCATTACGAACACTAAACCTGACAGGCGGAAGCCAGTCCTACTGTTGCCCATACAACAAATACTTCGCGCGCACCCTGCGAAACGCCGCAAGATCCTTATCCCAACCCGAAACGATGGCGGCCGGGGCTTCCCCGCGCTGAAGCCGCTCGACCGTCGCCGCATTTCCCAGCAGGAAAATCATTTTGCCCACATCGAATTTCCCCGGATAAAGTTTTGCGAGCGCCGCGGCAATCTCCAACCCCATGCGCACCGATTGAAACGCCGCGCGATCGGTGACCATGGCCCGCGCCCCCTGGCATGGCTCGCCCTTGTACAATCCCGAATCCGGCGTGAATCGATCCGCTTCGAATCGCACGCCGGGAATCGCTCGCCCGTTCAGCTCCGCCGCGAATTCGGCGCCCCGAATCCACGATGCGCCCACGCGTTCCAGCGGATTGTCCGTCCCGCGCCCGACCGATACTCCACCAGCCTGCAGGATTTCCAGGCCCGCATAAAGCACGCCAGCCTCACTGGAGCGCAAATTGGGAGATGGATTCACCCAGGGCAGACCGGTCTGATCGAAATATTCGCTCCTCCTCCAATCCTGCATTCGAATGACGTGCAGGACGACGCCGATCTTTTTTTCCACGTTGAACATTTTTGCCATTTCGCCCAGCGTCATGCCCATCCGCACGGGCATGGGAAAATAGGCCGTGAAACTCGTAAGTCCGCGGTCGAGCATGGGCCCTTCGATGCGTTCGCCGCCGAGCGGGTCCGGGCGGTCGAGCACGTAGTAGGCGAGATGGTGCGCCGCCGCCGCTTCCATCGTGTAGCCCATCGTGGCGATATACGTGTAAAAACGGACTCCGGCGTCCTGAATATCGAAGACAAGCGCGTCCAGGCCAGCGAGCATCGCGTCGGTGGGCCGTTCGGTATCGCCGTAGAGGCTGTAAACAGGCAGCCCGGTGGCCGCGTCGGTCGTGGACAAAACGCGCTCGTCCGCAAGGCCGCGAATTCCATGCTCCGGACTGAACAGCGCCACCAGCTTCACGCCCGGCGCATGAGCCAGCAAATCGATCGTGCTGCGCCCGTTGCGGTCCACGCCGGTCTGATTGGTGATCAGCCCGACGCGCTTTCCCTTGAGCGGCGCAAAATCCTGCGCCTCCAGCACGTCAATCCCCGTCAGCGTCTGCTGCGCCGCAAACGCCGGACTTTGAATCCACAGATGAACACAGATAAACACTGATAAGAACATAAGCAATTTCAGGGGATTGAAAATCCGCGAGTGAGAAGGCCCTTTCATGCTCGTGCTATAGGATACTCACAACCCGGCTATCTGCAGGAACGGTTTTGCATCGTGTTTTCACGAGTCTAAACGCTCCAGTCCCTTGGTCCATCCCCAATCCCCATCCGCACGGCTCCGGCGGGCCTTGATCAGCTCTTATCAGTGTTTATCTGTGTCCATCAGTGGATTGATTCGGATTTGTAAGCCCCCGGCGCGGATGCTATAAATAATTGCACGATGCAGGCGACAATTCCGGAATCCGCGCGATGCGAAAATTAAGCCGCTGGATTCCACTGCTCGCTGTCTTCCTCATGGCGACCACAAGCCGCACCCAAAAATCTCCCGCCGCGCCCGCCGCGGCCAACCCGGCAAAACTTTCTCCCGAATCCGAGCGCTGGGTCGCGCAAACGCTCAAGAAAATGTCGCTCGACGAAAAAATCGGGCAGGTCTTCGCCGTGTGGGCCTACGGCTCGTTCATGTCCACCGAGAGCCAGGATTACCGCGACCTGCTGCACGACGTGGAGCAAAATCACATCGGTTCGTTCGCCATTCAAACGCAAGGCTCGCCCCTGGGCATCGTTCGCAGCCAGGTGTATCCGACGGCGGTGCTGGTCAACACGCTGCAAAGCCACGCCAAGATTCCTCTGCTGGTGGCCGCGGATTTTGAGCGCGGCACGTCCATGCGCGTCGAGGAAGGCTCGTCGTTCCCCCATGCCATGGCCGTCGCCGCCACGGGACGCCCCGAGGACGCCTACACCATGGGCAAGATTACGGCGCTGGAGGGTCGAGCGGTGGGCGTTCCCTGGATTTTCGCGCCGGATGCGGACGTGAACAGCAACCCCGATAATCCGATCATCAACACGCGCTCGTTCGGCGAAGATCCCGCGCGTGTTTCCGAATTCGTCGCCGCGTTTATCCGCGGCGTCGAGGAAAACGGCGGCCTGGCCACGGCCAAACACTTTCCCGGCCACGGCGATACCAGCACCGATTCGCATCTCGACCTGCCAACCGTTACCAGCGACCGCGCGCATCTGGACCGCGTCGAACTCGCTCCCTTCCGCGCGGCCATTGCCGCCGGAACCAGCACCATCATGACCGGGCACCTTGCCGTGCCCGCTCTCGAGCCCAATCCCGACCTGCCGGCCACCATGTCTCCCAGAATTTCCACCGACCTGCTGCGCAAGCAAATGGGTTTCCAGGGCCTGGTGGTGACCGACGCGCTCGACATGGGCGGCGTAACGGTGCGCTACCCTCCCGGCGAAGTCGCGGTGCAATCCATCCTGGCGGGCGCGGATGTGTTACTTGTTCCGCCCGTTCTCGATGCCGCTCTGGCTGCGGTGCGCGACGCAGTCGCGTCCGGCCGCATCCCGTTGGCCCGCCTGGACGAAGCCGTCACTCGCGTGCTGCGCGCGAAAGCCAGACTCGGACTGAACAAATCGAAACTCGTGGACCTGGACGCGCTCGGCGCAAAATTCGACCGCCCGGAATTCGATCGCGCCGCGCTCGACATCGCCGACCGCGGCGTCACGCTGCTCCGCGATGACCAGCATATTCTTCCGCTCGATTCGACCAAGCCGCAGCGCGTACTCCTTGTCGGCATTTCCGGGGACAACGATCCCTACCCCGCCGGCAACCTGGAAAATGAAATTCGCTGGCGCGTGGATTCGCTCACTTCGCTGCGCATCGACACACGATTCGTGCGCGCGGACATGGTCAAACTGCCTTCGCCAGATACGTACGACGTTGCCATCGCAGCCGTCTACGTTCGCGTCGCCGACCGCAAGGGCAGCATCGGCCTTCCCGACGACGAAGCCGCCGTGGTCGACCGCCTGCTCGCCGCCGGAAAGCCCGTGGTCGTTGCCTGCTTCGGCAGCCCGTATCTGGCCGAGCGCTTTCCTGCCGCGAAAACCTGGCTCGCGTCGTTCAGCACGGTGGACACCGCGCAGCGGGCCATGGGCCGCGCGCTGTTCGCGCAGATAGCTGTTGGCGGCCGCCTCCCCGTGAACATTCCGGGCGTCGCGCCTCTTGGCGCGGGGCTCGATCTACCCGCGAACCCCATGCAGTTGCGGGAGGCAAGCGAAAAATCCGAGGACAAGCTGCAGCCCGCGTTCGACGTGCTCAATCGCGCGGTCGCCGATCATGCATTTCCCGGCGCCGTGCTCGCCGTCGGCTACCGAAACGAACTGGTCGTGCGCGAATTTGGCCGCCAGACCTACGACGCGAAATCGCCTGCCGTGAACGTGGACACGATTTACGACGCCGCGTCGCTGACCAAATCGGTGGTGACCGCAACGCTCGTGGCCATGCAGGTCGAAGCCGGCCGCATCGCTCTGGATTTGCCCGTCGCGCGCTACATTCCCGAGTGGAATTCCGGGCCAAATCCCGAATGGCGCAAGGCCGTGACCATCCGCCATCTGCTCACGCACTCTTCCGGCCTCGCCGCGCACAAGGATTATTTCCTCACGCTGCATTCCCAACGCGAAATGGTCGCCGCCATTTGCCGCGAGCCCCTGGAATACGCACCGGGCTCAAAAACGATCTACTCCGATCTGGGATTTATCCTGCTCGGAGAAGTTCTGCAGCGCGCCACAGGCAAAACCGTCGAGCAACTGGCGCGCGAGCGCATCTTCGCGCCCCTGGCGATGACCAATACTTTTTTTAATCCCGCGAAATCGCTCGCGGCGCGCATTGCCCCCACGGAAAATGACACCACCTTCCGCAAACGCCTGCTGCAGGGCGAAGTCGACGACGAAAACGCATTCGCCCTGGGCGGCGCCGGCGGGCACGCCGGGATGTTTTCGACCGCATCCGACCTGGCGGCTTTCTGCCAGATGCTGCTCAACGGCGGCATCTACGACCACCAGCGCCTGCTCACCCGCGCGACGATCTCGCAATTCACCGCGCCCCAGCCCCTTTCCGCCGGCACGCGCACGCTGGGCTGGATGACGCCCACTCCAAACTCATCGAGCGGCCGCTATTTTTCCGCGCGCAGCTTCGGCCATCTCGGCTTCACAGGAACGTCCATCTGGATCGATCCGGAAAAGCAACTCTTCGTCATCCTGCTCACCAATCGCGTCAACCCCACCCGCGACAACGACAAAATCACGGCCGTCCGCCCCGCCGTCCATGACGCGGTAATCGAAGCACTGGCCAAGTAGGACAGGCTTCAGCCTGTCGCTTTTGATTTTCCCCACCGCCGGCCAACCCCGACAGGCTGAAGCCTGTCCTACTGGAACCCCTTACCAACTAAGCGATTCTGCACGGATTCCCCGCAGCAAAATGCGCCGCGCGCGTGCGATGATGGATACCGAAACATGGCCAGAAAATCACCGAAAGCAACCGAACAGCGCAATCCCCGCACGCGCGGGCTTTCCGCAAAATCCGCGAGCGAAATCGTGCGCGCCATTCATCGCGAAGACGTGTCCGTCGCCAAGGCCGTCGCGAAAGCCCTCCCCGAAATTTCACGCGCCGTCGAGGCCCTGGTCAATGCACTTAATTCCGGCGGACGTATTTTTTACATTGGAGCAGGAACCAGCGGCCGCCTCGCGGCGCTCGATGCGGCCGAACTTCCACCGACGTTTGGCACTGCCCCGCGCCTGGTGCAAGCCGTGATCGCCGGAGGACGCCGCGCGCTTACCGGCGCCGTCGAGGGCGCGGAAGATAATCGATCGCAAGGCGCGCGCGACCTGGCGGCGCGAGGACTCCTCGCGAACGATGCCGTCGTGTGCATTGCTGCAAGCGGCTCCACGCCCTATGTTCTGGGAGCGCTCGAATTCGCGAACCGCAAAGGGTGCGCCACCATCGGAATCACTTCCAATCCGGGCACGCCGATCACGCGCATTGCGCAAATCAGCATCGTCACCCCGACGGGTCCCGAGCCCATCACCGGATCCACTCGCATGAAGGCCGGCACGTCCCAGAAAATGGTCCTCAACATGCTCTCTACCGCCGCGATGGTTCGCCGGGGCCGCGTGTACGATAACTGGATGATTGCAGTGGCCTTGACGAATCGTAAGTTACGGGAACGCGGCCTGCGGATCCTGATGGAGGCTTCCGGGGCCACCGTGGCTGATGCGACACGCGCCCTGCGTCTTTCCGGACACGACATGGGCGTCGCGTTCATTATTCTAAAGACAGGAGCAAGCGCGCAACAGGCCAGGAAGCGGTTGCGCGATACCAACGGAAATGTCCACGACGCTATCCAATCTGCGAAACAGGACGCAGGCGGCCCCAGAAGCGCAAGAGGCGCAACCCCGGCACATGGATAAACTGCTGATCGAAGGCGGAATACCGCTGGAAGGATCGGTGCGCATCAGCGGGGCGAAAAATGCCGCCCTGCCGGCGATGGCCGCGGCGCTGCTCACCAGCGACCGCGTCGAGCTGACTAACGTGCCGCACGTCCGCGACATCATCACCATGGGCAAGCTGCTGGCGCACATGGGCGCCATCGTTGAGACGCCTGAACTGCCGCCCACCTCCATGACCATCCAGGCCGAACAAGTCAACGGCGCCGAAGCTCCCTACGAATTGGTGCGCACCATGCGCGCCTCGATCCTTACCCTCGGGCCGCTGGTCGCGCGCACGGGTTCCGCGCGCGTTTCCCTGCCCGGAGGCTGCGCGATCGGCGCGCGCCCCGTGGACCTGCACCTGAAAGCGCTCGAGCAAATGGGCGCGGAAATCGGCACCTCGCACGGATACGTGGAAGCGCGCGTCCCCGGCGGCGGACGCCTGCGCGGCGGAAACGTCTTCTTCGACAAGATCACCGTCACCGGCACGGAAAATGTTCTGATGGCCGCGGCCCTGGCCGAAGGCGAAACGACAATCGGCAACGCCGCGCAGGAGCCGGAAATCACCGACCTCGCCGACCTGCTCATCAAAATGGGCGCGGATATCGAAGGCGCGGGAACATCAACGATTCGCGTGAGCGGAAAGGAACAGCTCTACGGCGCCACCCACCGCGTGATTCCCGATCGCATCGAAGCCGGCACATTTCTGGTCGCCGGGGCCATCACCAACGGTTCGCTCGAGCTGACCTACTGCGAGCCCGAGCACCTGCGCTCGATCATCGCCAAGCTGCGCGATACCGGCGTCGAAATTCGCGAAACCGCTCCCGGCACTTTGTCCGTGCGCGGCGCGCGAAAACTGATCGCCGCCGACGTGCGCACCGAGGAATATCCCGGTTTCGCCACCGACATGCAGGCGCAGTTCATGGCCCTGGCCACGCAGGCCAAGGGCACTTCGGTGATCACCGAAACCATTTTTGAAAACCGTTTCCTGCACGCCAGCGAAATGATCCGCATGGGCGCCAACATTTCCATCGAAGGCCGCCGCGCCGTGGTCCACGGCCCCACTGAACTTTCCGGCACCGGCGTCATCGCGTCCGACCTGCGCGCCAGCGCTTCCCTGGTCCTGGCCGGCCTGGTCGCCAAGGGCGAAACCCTGATCGACCGCGTCTACCACATCGACCGCGGCTACGAGCGCATCGAGGAGAAACTCTCCTCGGTCGGCGCGCGCATCCGAAGGGTCCAGTAGGACAGGCTTCAGCCTGTCTGCTTCTAGTCCACGCGAAATCCGAGCCGATTTAAATCTAAACCAGACAGGCTGAGGCCTTTCCTACTAAACCCGCGCCAAGTTTATCCCGGTCGCTTCCGGGCCTCGGAATGACAACATTGTGTGAGTCAAAAAATACGCAGCAAAAGGCGCGCACGAAAACAAATCGGGGAGGCGATTACTCGCCTCCCCGTTCTCTTACTTTCCAATCATCAACTAGCCTGGCAACGGCACGCGATCAAACAACCGCCCGCCGTTAGCCCTGCCCGCCGGCCGCTTCCTTCATCTGTTTCTCTCGCGCTTCCTTCAAAATCGCTTTGCGCGAAAGCCGGATCTTGTTCCCCTCGATGGCCAGAACCTTCACCAGCACCTGGTCGCCCAGTTTCAGCTCATCGCGGACGTCGCGGATGCGCTGCTCGGCGATTTCGCTGATGTGCAGCAAACCGTCGGTGCCGGGGAAAATTTCGACGAACGCGCCGAAGTCCGCCAGGCGCACGACTTTGCCGAGGTAGGTCTTGCCGATTTCGGCCGAAGCGGTGACGTCGCGAATCATGCCCAACGCGGAGTCGGCGGCCGTGCCGTTGTTGGCGAACACGTGCACCTTGCCGTCGTCCATCACGTCGATCTTCACGCCCGTGGCCTCGATGATCGAGCGGATCTTCTTTCCGCCCGGCCCGATCAGGTCGCGGATCTTGTCCACCGGTATCTGGAGCAAATAGAGCCTCGGTGCGTAGATCGACATCTTGCCGCGCGCCTGCGCCAGCGTCTGGTCCATGATGTCCAGAATGTGCAGCCGGGCGCGGCGGGCCTGCTCCAGCGCCTGCCGCATGAGCGGCACGCTGACGCCGCCCACCTTGATATCCATTTGCAGGGCGGTGATGCCAACGCGCGTCCCGGCAACCTTGAAGTCCATGTCGCCGTAGTGATCTTCGGCGCCGGCGATGTCCGTGAGCACGGCGGCCTTCTCGCCTTCGACGACCAGGCCCATGGCGATGCCCGCGCACGCCGCGCGGATCGGCACGCCCGCATCCATCAGCGAGAGCGAGCCGCCGCACACGGTGGCCATGGACGAGGATCCGTTCGATTCCATGATGTCCGAAACCAGCCGCATGGCGTAGGGGAAATCGGCCTCGGGCGGCAGCAGATTGAGCAGCGCGCGTTCGGCAAGAGCGCCGTGCCCGATTTCGCGGCGGCCCGGCCCGCGCAGGAATTTCACTTCGCCCACCGAAAACGGCGGGAAGTTGTAATGCAGCATGAAGCGCTTGAAGGATTCGTCCTCGAACAGCAGATCGAGGCGCTGCTTGTCTTCCTTCGTGCCCAGCGTGGTCACGGCCAGAGCCTGGGTCTCGCCGCGCGTAAACAGCGCCGAGCCGTGCGCCCTGGGCAGTACGCCCACTTCGCAGGTAATGTCGCGGATTTCATCGAACGCGCGGGCGTCCGGACGGCGGTTGTGGTGGAGGATGTCGTCGCGGAAATAACTCTCGCGCAGGCGCTCGAAGGCGCGCATGGCCAGCGTGCGCTTTTCTTCGTTCTCTTCCGGGATCGATTCCTTGATCGCCTTCTTCACTTCGTCGATGCGCGCGTAACTTTCCTTCTTGGGATATTTCTTGGTGTCCAGCGCGTCGTGCAGTTGCGCGCCGTATTTTTGCTCGATTTCCTTGGCCAGTGCCTCGTCGAACGGCAGCGGCGCAACGGTCACCTTGTTGGGCTTGACCTTGTCGTGCAGTTCGCGGATGGCCGCGATGATGTGTTTGATCTGGTCGTGACCGAACTGCAGCGCTTCGGCGACCTGGTCTTCGCTTACTTCCACCGCGCCCGCCTCGATCATGACGATGGCCTGTTCGGTGGCCACCACAATAATGTTCAGCAAACTTGTTTTCTGCGCGGCCACGGTCGGGTTGGCAACCAGTTTTCCCTCAACAAGGCCCACGCGCACAGCCGCCACCGGCGTGGTGAACGGCAGGTCGGAAATAAACGCCGCCGCCGACGCACCGGTGATGCCGATCATGTCCGGATCGTTTTCACTGTCGGCCGAAAGCACCATCGCCACGATCTGCGTCTCGTTGCGCCAGGCTTCCGGGAACAACGGGCGCAGCGGGCGGTCGATCATGCGCGAGGTCAGAATTTCGCGCTCCGAGGGGCGCCCTTCGCGCTTGAAAAAACCGCCGGGAATTTTTCCAGCCGAATACGTGTATTCGCGGTAGTCCACGGTGAGGGGAAGAAAATCGCGGTCGTTCGCCTTGCTATCCATGCACGCCGTCACCAGCACGACGGTATCTCCGTAGCGCGCCAAAACCGACCCGTTGGCCTGCTTGGCGATTTTTCCGGTCTCCAGAGTCAGCGTTCGTCCGCCGACCTCGACCGTTACGATGTGGGGAGCTGGAGCTGCTTGCGACATATCCTGTCTTCCTTTCGCTTTTCCGCCGCGTCCCGAACCATCGGGATTCGCGCGCGCGGAAAGAACTTACGAGTGCGGGAGAAAAATTTCCCGTTTTGTGTGGAAGAGAATTGCCGCGAGAGGAAGGCTGGAAACGTCCTGCAAAAAAAGCGGCCGGGCCGGATGGCCCAAAAGCCGCCTAGAAAGCTCCAGAACTCCGCGAAGGCTCGGAGATGCCGTTGCCGCGAAAACCGCCCGCGCCTGCAGGGCGGTTACTTGCGCAAACTGAGGCGCTCGACAATATCCCGATACCGATCCGGGTCCCGGCGGTTGAGATAGTCCAGCAGACGCCGGCGCTTGTTGACCATCATGATCAAGCCGCGCCGCGACGCATGGTCCTTCAGGTGCGACTTCAGATGAGTGGTCAAATAGTTGATGCGCTCGCTGAGCAGCGCGATCTGAACTTCCGGCGAGCCTGTATCCTTCACATGCGCCCGATACTGCTCGATCAACATTGACTTGGCTTCTCTCAAATCGCCCTCTCCGCCGAACCCCATCATTTTCTCTCTCGTTTCGTCTTCTCTTCGACCTTAGGAGACTATCACACGCCCCCGCCCACATGCAAAATGTTTATGCCGACGTAGGACAGGCTTCAGCCTGTTTGCTCTTAGTGCGCGCACAAATCGAACCCGAAAGGCTGAAGCCTGTCCTACTCAATTCACTTCGCGCGAATCAAGGAAAGAAATTCCTCGCGCGTCTGCGCATTCTCCCGGAACGCGCCCAGCATGGCGCTGGTCACCGCCTGCGAGTTCTGCTTTTCCACGCCGCGCATCACCATGCACATGTGCCGCGCCTCGATCACCACCGCCACGCCCAGCGGGTTGATCTTCTGCTGAATGGCGCCCGCGATCTGATTGGTCAGCCGCTCCTGAATCTGCAAGCGCCGCGCGAACATGTTCACCAGCCGCGGAATTTTGGAAAGGCCCACCACTTTCTTGTCCGGGATGTAGGCCACATGGCACTTCCCGAAAAACGGCAGCATGTGGTGCTCGCACATGCTGTAGACCTCGATGTCCTTCACCAGCACCATCTGGTCGTAGCAGACGCTGAACATCGCTCCGTTCAGCACTTTTTCCTGGTCCTGCTGGTAGCCGCTGGTCAGGAACCGCAGCGCCTTCTCAAAGCGCTCGGGAGTGCGCCGCAACCCGTCGCGGTCCGGGTCTTCGCCGATCATTTTCAGGATGCGCCGCATCAGATCCGCGATGGTTTCAGACCCTTCCGGTGTTCCGGGTTCGGTCAGTTCCAGATCTTCGATCTGCTTCATTTGTGCCGCCGTCTTTTCGGTCATTGGAGGCTCCCGTGGTTCTCACCCAGGTATTCAAAACTGTTCCGGCCGGTTTCTTCCAGCAGCACGCGCTCCAGTTTCGCCGCCGGGAAAGCGCGCAAGCGGTTAAAAATCTCAATGCACAGATTTTCCGTGGTCGGCACGCGCTCGCGAAATTCGGCCATCTCTTCATTCAGATATTTATGATCGAACGGCTCGATTACTTCGCGGCCGACAAACGCGTCCAGTTCGGTCAGATTCGCGATCATGCCCGTCGCGGGATCGGTGGGCCCGGAAACGGCCACTTCCACCACGTAGTTGTGCCCGTGCCCGTACGGGTTGTTGCATTTCCCGTAGACGCGCTGGTTCTCCGCGTCATCCAGCTGCGCACTGTGCAGCCGGTGCGAGGCGCAAAACGCGTACCGCCGAGTCAGATGAATCTTCATTGGCCCGCTCCCGCCGTTTTGCCGCTCCCGTTGCCGGCGGCGTTGCCTTCGCCGTAGCAATCCACAAACAAGTCCGGCGTCTCGTACAGCCGCACGCGATGTAGTCTCCCGCGCGTGATTTTTGTTTCCAGCAGCCGCCAGATCACAGCCGCGATGTTTTCGCACGTCGGAATCTGCCCCGCCAGTTCCGGCACTTCATAGTTCAGGAAGCGATGGTCCATCCGGTCGCTCACTTCGCGCTCCAGAATGTCCTTGAGTTCCTTCAGGTCCAGGACCATCCCCGTCGCCGGATCCGGCTCGCCCGCCACGGTTACTTCCAGAACGTAATTGTGCCCATGCCCGTGCGGGTTATTGCATTTTCCAAAGACGCGCCTGTTCTCCTCCGCCGAAAACGCCGGATTGTGATACAGATGCGACGCCGAAAACTCGATTTTGCGTGTCAGATAGACCATGTAGCGATTCAACAGGATTTCAGTGAACGAAAAGAATTGCACCGGCTACAAACTGTGATCCAGCGCGATTTCACCAGTCACCAGTCACAACTCACGAATCACGGGCACCTTCCGCCCCTTCCACGCAACGCTCCCCTGCATATAGAGCCGCTCCGAGGCCAACAGCGCCGCTACGTACATCGCCACCGCAGGCATATAGTATATGGCAAAGACCGCCGGAAACCGGTTTCGTCGCAATTTCGCCGCATAGGCCGCGTGCCGCCCAACCAGCAGCACCAACCCAGCCGCACCGAAGATTAGATGCAATGGCGTCAGCAGAAGTAGCAGAAAAGGTATCCACGGCACGATCGATCGCACTTCCCGCCCCACGGCTCGCGTTGATCCGCACATCAAGGGGTACAGATTCTTCGTCCACCCTTCCCACATCGCGCCAAACGTTCGGTACATCCTCACGCGCATGATCCCGTGGCCCGAGGCAAAATGCAGCCGCACGCCCGCTTGCTTGGCCAGTTGCGCGAGCGCCACATCCTCGAGCACTTCGCCCGCCACGGCCCTGTGCCCGCCAATACGCTCGTAGTCCGCGCGCCGGATCATCAGGTATTGCCCGCTGGCCGCCGCCGCGGGCGATTCTGGATCGTTCACGGCATCGTACGAAAACTTTTGCGCCAGGCGCACGTACACAAACGGAATCAGCGCGCGCTCCCACCAGGTCCGCGTTTCCTGCTCGGGCGAGTAAGACACCAGGCCCGCGCCGCTCTCCGCCGCATCGGCCAGCGCCCGCGCCGCCGATCCCGGAAGGTGTACTCCATCCGCGTCCGTAAAGAGCAGCCATTCGCCCGTCGCCTCAGCCGCGCCCAGGGACACCGCGTAGTTCTTCCCCACCCACCCGGACGGAATTTCCTTCGTCTCCAGGACGCGCAACCGCGCTATGCGTGCGGAAAGTTTTTGGAGCGCGGCGCCCGTGCCGTCGGTCGACTGATCGTTGATGACAAAAATCTCGCCAATCTCCGCCTGCGCCGCGAGCGATTCCACTGCGCCGGCAATGGTCGCCTCTTCGTTGCGCGCCGGCACAATCGCGGAAATTGTCGTGATGGGAGTCATGGGGTTTAGTAGCACAGCCACTCTTGGCTGTGTGATTTTGGCAATCGTAAACGGACCGGCGAGTCAGGTGAAGCCTGCAAACCCGCACAGCCAAGAGTGGCTGTGCTACTTAAACCAAATCGCCTCGCACGAACCCCGCCGAAGCGGGTATTATATAGTCGTTGGAGCGAAAACCTTGAAACATAAGATCCTGGGCCCGATCGGCCTGTGCATCGCTGCATTCCTGATCATCGCTTTCTTCTTCCCCAGCTACCGCCAGGGCGAAGCCAGCCTTGCAGGCCGCAAAGCCAAGGATTTCCAGATGCAGATTCCGGGCGCGTCGCACCTCTCCGACCTGCGCGGTAAAGTCGTCATCCTGAATTTCTGGGCCTCCTGGTGCCCGCCATGCCTGGAAGAAACGCAGTCGCTGAACCAGCTCCAGCAGGCCATCGGCCCCAAAGGCGGCGTCGTCCTGGGCATCAGCGTCGATGACGATAACGAAGCCTACAAGAAATTCCTCGTCGATAATCACGTCATCTTCCCCACCTACGATGACACGACCAAGAAAACCGCCACCGATTACGGCACCTCCATGTTCCCGGAAACCTATTTCATCGACCGTGAAGGCCGCCTGGCGCGCAAAGTAGTGGGCCCCCAGGATTGGCAATCCCCCGAGATCATGCAGTCCATTGAAGTCCTGCTGAAACGGAATTAGAAGCCTTTTCGCCAATCGATGTTGATTTTGTAGAGGCGATTCTGTCCCGCCCGCCGAAATTGGGCGGGGGACAGAGTGGGCACTGTCCCGGAACCCGGGCGCATCGACATAGCCCAGGTTGACCGTTTTCAAGAATCTTGGAATTCAACTCAAGGAGACCTAATGTCCGCCGTAAAACTGGAAGACGCCCGCCGCATCATCGCCGCCGCCGAGAAAAAATCCAAGGAAATCGGCCAGCCCATGAACATCGCCGTAGCCGACGAAGGCGGCAACATCGTGGCCCACGTGCGCATGGACGGCGCGTGGCTTGGCAGCATCGATATCTCCATGAAGAAGGCCTACACCTCGCGCGCCTTCGACATCGCCACAAAAGATCTGGCGGCACATTCGCAGTCCGGCGGACAGTTTTTCGGAATTCACGCCTCCAACGACGGAAAGATCATGATTTTCGCCGGAGGCATACCTCTGAAAAAGGATGGAAAAGTGGTTGGCGCGATTGGCGTCAGCGGTGGATCAGGCGATCAGGACCATGCGGTCGCCGAGGCAGGCGCCGCCGCGTATTAGTTGCACTTCTTCTCGAAGAGCGCGATCAAAGGCCCCGCCCTTGCGCGATAGCAGGACGGGGCGCTCAATCACTAGAACTCTTGCAATTCCGCGGATCGCTTGGACTAGCCGCCCGTCGATGGCTGAACATTCCCATTCGCTCCCGGGCAATTCGGGTTCGCGTTGCCGGGCTTCATCTGCATCATTTTCCCCTGCTGCGTCATGCGGCTGTGCATCTGTTCCAGCAAGGCCTGATGTTCCGCCAGCTTGGACTTCAGCGCTGCCGGGTTCTTCTCAGCCTGAATGGCCTTCATGCTCTCCATCAGCTTGCTCATGAGCGTGGTCATTTCCTGGTGGTGGGTAGCCATCTGGCTCATCATCATGGGCATATCGCCGCCCATCATGCCCTGGCCTTGTCCCATCATTCCTTGATTTCCGCCCATCATGCCCTGCCCCTGGCCCATCATTCCCTGGCCCTGCCCCATCATGCCCTGATTCTGCTGGCAGGGAGCGGTCTGCCCCTGCTGCGCCTTGTCGGGTGATGCCTGCTGAGGCAGCGCCCTGATCCCGAAGGCCAATAATGCCGGCACCAATAAAGCGCCGGTGAGAATTTTGGTTTTCATGGTAACCCTCCTGCTTTGCTTCCCTTGTTGCGCCACACGAAATACCCAGCCGTTCCGGTTGTCGGGTCCGAGATTTATTCGCACGGGCCCAAAATCATTGTCGCAAAGCGCATAGGTTGGCTCTGTGCCCGGTGTCACCCAGGGTTGTGATCTCCGACACGCGGGGATTTCCAAGGCACGAAGAGAGAAGTGAGGGTAGCAAGAAGGTCGATCAGAGCCGCACGCGCCGCAGTCGCAGCGCATTGCTAATCACCGACACCGAACTGAAACTCATCGCCGCCGCCGCGATCATCGGGCTGAGCAGCAAGCCGAAGAACGGATACAAAATTCCCGCCGCGACCGGCACTCCAATCGAGTTGTAAACGAACGCGAAAAACAGGTTCTGCTTGATGTTGCTCATGGTCGCGCGGCTCAGCGCGCGGGCGCGGACAATGCCGTTCAAATCGCCCTTCACGAGCGTGACGCCCGCGCTTTCCATGGCCACGTCCGTGCCCGTGCCCATGGCGATGCCCACTTGCGCCTGGGCCAGAGCCGGAGCGTCGTTGATGCCGTCGCCGGCCATAGCGACGAACCGGCCCTCGCCCTGCAGTTTTTTCACGATGGCGGCTTTGTCTTGCGGCAGCACGTCGGCGATCACTTCGTCGATGCGCAGATTCGCGGCCACGGCTTGCGCGGTTGTGCGGCTGTCGCCGGTCAGCATCAGGATGCGGATGCCGTCTTCATGCAGCCGCCGGATCGCGTCGGGCGTTGAGGCCTTGACCGGATCGGCTACGCCGAGCAGCCCGCCGATTTTTTTCTCGATCGCCACATAAATCACCGTCTGGCCCTGCGCGCGAAGCGATTCCGCTTTCGCCGCCAGCGGACCCGGGTCGACGTGCAGCTCTTCCAGCAATTTTTGATTCCCCAGAGCGACCGGCGAGCCTTCCATAACCCCGCGAACGCCGCGTCCGGTCAGCGATTCAAACGCTTCCACCGAAGAAATCCGCACATCCCGCTCTTCCGCTCCCTTGACGATGGCCGCCGCCAGCGGATGCTCGCTGCCGCGCTCCAGGCTCGCGGCAATGCGCAGCAGTTTCTTCGCATCCATGCCCGCGGCCGGCTCGATGGAAACCAGTTTCGGTTTGCCCTCGGTCAGCGTGCCGGTTTTATCGACGACGAGCGTATCCACCTTGCGCAGCAGTTCGATGGCTTCGGCATTTTTGAACAGCACGCCCATCGTCGCGCCCTTCCCCGTGGCCACCAGGATGGACATGGGCGTCGCCAGTCCCAGCGCGCACGGGCAGGCAATGATCAGCACCGCGACGGCGTTGACGGTGGCATGCGCCATGCGCGGCGCCGGACCCCAAGCCGCCCACACGGCAAACGTCAGCACGGAAATCCCAACCACAATGGGCACAAAATAACCGGCCACCACGTCGGCAAGTTTCTGAATCGGCGCGCGGCTGCGCTGCGCCTCTCCCACCATCCGCACGATCTGCGCCAGCAGGGTTTCCGAGCCCACGCGCTCGGCGCGCATCAACAGCGAGCCCGTGCCGTTCACCGTCGCGCCGGTCACGCGCGAATCTTTCGATTTCTCGACGGGAATCGCTTCCCCGCTGATCATCGATTCGTCCACGCTGCTTGAGCCTTCGAGAACCACGCCATCCACGGGAATTTTTTCGCCCGGACGCACGCGCAGGCGGTCGCCGGGCTTTACGGTTTCCAGGGGCGCGTCCACTTCCGAGCCGTCCTCGCGGACTAGCCGCGCCGTCCTCGGCGCAAGCCCCAGCAGCGCCTTGATCGCCGCGCCGGTCCGGCTGCGCGCGCGCAATTCCATCACCTGCCCGAGCAGCACCAGCGTCGTGATCGCCGCCGCCGATTCAAAATACACGTCCACATCGCCGTACAGGCCGCGGAACGACGCCGGAAAAATTCCTGGAGCGGCAAAGGCCACTACGCTGTACCCGTACGCGACTCCCACGCCCAGGCCGATCAGCGTGAACATGTTCAAATTCCGCGTGATGAGCGACCGCACGCCTCGCACAAAAAAAGGAAATCCCGCCCACAGCACTACCGGCGTCGCCAGCACGAATTCAATGAATTGCAGATCCCTTGGCGAAGCCCCGCGCAGCAGGCCCGCAAGGCCAGGGATGACTCCGGCCATGGCGATCCCCAGCACGGGAATCGTCAGCCCCACGCTGATCCAGAACCGCCGCGTCATGTCCGCTAGTTCTGGATTTTTTTCTTCGGCGGCCGAAACGGTTCGGGGCTCAAGCGCCATCCCGCAGATCGGGCAAGCCCCCGGCGCATCCCGCACGATCTCCGGATGCATGGGGCACGTGTACTCCGTCTTGGTCGCCGGTAACGCCGCGACCGCGGGTTCCAGAGCCATCCCGCATTTCGGGCAGTCTCCCGGCCCCTGCTGGCGAACTTCCGGATCCATTGGGCAGGTGTATTCGTTTTGTTGGGCTTTGGCGCGCGGCTGGGCTTGTGCGGGAACCGCAAGTGCAGAAGCTGGTGCGGGATGACTGTGGCCCGGCGTCGCAGCCGGAGCAATCCCCACCAGAGCGGAAGGCGCGGGCGCGATTTGCAAGGGCTTCGCGGACATCGGATCATTTCCCGCCAATTGCCCGGGCGCGAAGTACTTCGCGGGATCCGCCTTGAATTTTTCCTTGCAGCCCGGGCAGCAGAAATAAAACGTTTTTCCGCCGTGCTCGTGCGTCGCTTTCGCGCGCGCCGGGTCCACCGACATTCCGCAGACGGGATCTTTTTCGAGGTGTCCGGTTTGCGTACTCACGTCTTCTTACCTCGACTGCAGTTGCATCAGGTCCAGCAACTCGTCGTACATGGCTTCGGCGCGGCCCGGCGCGGCGCTGCGTATGGCGTCGGCGGCGCAGTGGCGCAGGTGATTCTTCATCAGCGCGCGCCCAACCGAACGCAGCGCTTCCTGCACGGAGGAAATCTGCACCAGAATGTCGGCGCAGTAGCGGTCCTCATCCACCAGGCGCTGCAGTCCGCGCACCTGGCCTTCGATGCGCCGCAGCCGCTTCAGATTGGAGGATTTGATTTCCGGATCGACTTCCAGAGCCTTGCGGTTTTTTTCGCGCGCCCCGCAGCCGCAGGCGGCCGCTTGCGCGCGCGTATTCCTTTTCTGAATAGCCATCGTCTCTCCCCGCCAGGAGTCACTACGCCCGCAGCCTAACATACCCCCCGCCCCTATGTAAAGCCAAGTCGCACAGCCACGTCTGGCTGTGTGATTTTGTGATCCAATCCCCATCGCCCAATCTATCTCAATCGCAAAACCCCACACAGCCTGGAGTGGCTGTGCTACTCATTCTCCCGCTGGTATAATGCCGGCATGACACTGGTGGAAATTACCTACGAACTGCAATCCCCCCTCAACGCCGAGCAACTCCGCGCGCTTGGCAGCTTCGCCAACACGTACGGCCTGCGCCGCTTCCGCGTGGATGAAAAAACCAACCGCCTGTCGTTTGAATATGACGCTTCGCGCCTGAAGGAAACCGAAGTGGCCCACGTGCTGCGCCAGGCGAACATTCCGGTGACCGGTCGCGTCGAACCGGTGGCCACGGTTTCGCAGTTATAGATTTGCTGAGGCTAGGAACCGATAGGGCGGAGTGAATTGATCAGCGCAAAAGGGCCGAGGAATCATTCGGGCGCGAAAAAATGCGAGCGCGAAAAAATGCGGGGCCAAAAAGAGTACGGGGCCCTTGCTTGGGAACAAGGGCCCCGAAAGACGCATTCCGTTTCCCGATCTTTTTTTTTGTCGACCGGGGCGTGGGGTCATCCATCCTAGCTTCCCTCTCAGAGGCAGGTGGGAACGACCAGCACTTGTCCAGGAGCAAGCCCCTTCCCCCTCGCTCAAGGACTTGTGTAAGTCGTCTATCGGAATGCGTCCACGTTCTCCTAGCTATGCACGATGGAGACCAATCTTTCGGACATTCCCCTTCGCGCGATTTCCTTATTTTTGTTGATTTTCCCAAATCGTTTCGCGTGCATTCCATTCCCCGCCATTCGGTTTTATCCTGAATCGGGAGGGCGTTCTCCCGGCTCGGGAATTGCAGCAAATCTACTGGCTTCGTTTGCCTCCATCGGCATTTCCGCGATCAGTTTCCCCCGAAGGTATCGACGAAAAGCCTGCGGCACCGGTCCACCTCACCTGGATCACACTTGGCCACGATGCGGCGGCCATAAGAAAGAGCCTGTTGGCCGCTGCTTATGAACTTGCGTTGAAGCCAAGCATGTGGTCCCGATCGCGCGTGAATACCATTTCGGAACAGCGATCGGGTCCTCGGCACCTTCAAGTTGCGGCCGTCCGCTGATTCGGTGCTGCTTAGCCCACGCAACTCATTCTTTTTTGCCACTCCGCGTGCCCATTATTCATGCGAGGAACCATGCAATGAAGCGGAAGCGCCTGGGAGAGTTGCTCCAGGAAAGGGGAAAAATATCCGCGGAGAGCCTTCAGCAGCTTTTCAGCGACCAGAAAGATAAGGCCATTCGCCTGGGCGAGTTGATCCTGGAGCGCGGCCTGGTTGAAAAATCCGCCCTGACCAAGGCGCTAGAGGAAGTCTCGCGCGTGCCATACATGGATTGCACCAACGTCACCTGCGATCCTCAGGCGCTGCATTCCATCCCCCACGAAGTCGCGCGCCGCCTTTCCATCCTGCCCATCCGCATGGAGCCGAATGTCCTCGTGGTGGCTATGGCCGAGCCTCAAAATCTGCCGGTGCTGGACGAACTTCGCTTCATCTCCGGAAAGACAATCTCCCCGCGGATCGGCTTTCTAAAGGAAATTGCGGCCGGCATATCCCGGAATTATGGAAGCGGCAATTTGAAGCCCGCGGACCAGGAGGGGCAGGCTTTGGGGTCGGGAACATCGTACGATTCGCTTCCGGAGATGGAATTCGTTTCCACCAGTTCCCGTCAGGCCAACAAAGAAGCCATTCAGGAAATTCAAGCGGAGATCAATCAGAAAAGCACGCCCGCCGTGCGCCTGGTCACGGGGATCATCCGCGATGCGATCTCCCGGCAGGCCAGCGACATCCACATCGAGCCGCAGTCGGCCGCAACCTTCGTCCGCATTCGCGTGGATGGCGTGCTGCGCGAACTGACCAACATCCCTCGCGCCCTGCAGAATTCCCTGATTTCGCGCGTCAAGATTCTTTCCGACATGGATATCGGTGAACGCCGCGCGCCGCAGGACGGACGGTTCATGGTGGCCATCGGGCCGCACAAAATCGACTTGCGCGTATCCACGCTGCCCACGCAGTACGGTGAAAAAATCGTGATCCGCCTGCTGGAAACTTCCGCGCCGCTGCTGAGCTTCGCCACTCTCGGTTTCCCTCCGGAAATTTCCGAACGCATCACGAACCTGCTCTCCTTGCCGCAGGGCATGTTGCTGGTCACCGGCCCCACTGGATCCGGCAAGAGCACGACACTCTATTCCGCGCTCAATCTGCTGCGAAGGCCCGCGGTCAACATCGTCACCGTTGAGGACCCGGTGGAATACGAACTGGCGGGAATCAATCAGGTGCACGTGAACACAAAGGCGGGGCTGACTTTCGCCAGTTGCCTGCGTTCCATCCTGCGACAGGATCCCAACGTCATCATGGTGGGAGAAATTCGCGACCTGGAAACCGCCGAAATCGCCCTGAAAGCCGCGCAAACCGGTCACCTGGTTTTGTCCACCCTGCACACCAACGACAGCATATCGGCCGTCGCCAGGTTGCTCGACCTGGGAATTCCCGAGTATCTGATCTCCTCTTCGCTCACGGGAATCCTGGGGCAGAGACTGGTGCGAAAACTTTGCGCCTGCCGCAAATACGAACCTCCCAGCCACGAACATACTGAACGCCTGTTCGCCGCAGGCTGGCCGCAAGTTCCCGCACGAGTTGCCAGGCCGGTGGGATGCTCCATGTGCGATAAATCGGGATACAAGGGACGCGTCGGCATCTACGAATTGCTGGTGTTGGATCAGTCTGTCCGTGCAGCCCTGCGCGGAGGGTTCAAGCCGGAAATCGTCCGCAACGCAGCGCTGGGCTCGGGAATGCGCCGCATGCAGGACGACGCGTTTGAAAAGCTGTTCATGGGCGTCACCACGCTGGAGGAGATTCTCCGCGTGGTCCCGGTCGAAAACGTGGCGCTTTCGGAATGCACGGGATGCGGCCATGAGCTTCTTCCTGCGTTCCAGTTTTGCCCCTACTGCGGCCTCCCTCGCGGTATCGGCGAAAGAAGCCAAAAACCTGCCGCGCGACCGGTTCCCGATGGAGTGCTCCCTTGATGAAGCGCGCCAGGACCAAGCCGCAATACGATGCCCCGCGCAGCGAGCCCCGGTTCCAGCAGCTCAGCGAACTCCATCTGAGCTATGAAGGCGGGGGCGTGGACATTCCCATCCGGCCTCCCGACATCAGCGTGCAGGGCATGTTCGTAAACACTTCGACACATTTTCCGGAAGGCGCGGTCGTGATTTTGCGATTTCGCTTGACGCGGTCCAACGTCGAAGTCCAGACTCGTGGTGAAGTACGCTATTGCCTGCCTGGTATAGGCATTGGGGTGGAATTTATCGGTATCGCACAGGAAGCAAGGCAAGCTATTGAAGAAGAACTTGAAGCTTCTTCGCGAGCCCGCCGCCCAAGAGCCAAGTAAGAGTACCTTGCAAGGCTTGTAACCAACTGCAGATAAACCGCTTCTGCTAACTTTGGCGAACATCCCAGGAGCCTCCCATGGATTCGACGACTGTGCAGCCGCCTCCCTCCGCGATTGCCGCTGGTGACCCGGTGGCGGCCCCTGCTGCGGCGCCCAAGGTGTCCACAGCCGCTATCGTGGCCACGATGCTCCAGGTATCGAAGCAAGTCAGCGACCTGATCTTCTCGCCCAGCCGCGCGCCGCAGGTTGAACTTTCCGGTCAGCTGAAGGAAGTGAATATCGCAGGGGTGGGCAAGTTGACCCCTGAAGCGACCCGCCGGATAGCCGTCGATCTGATTGGAAAGAATGAACTTGTGGCCGGAAAACTGGAAAAAGAGGGATCGGCCGACCTCTCCTATAGCCTCCCCGGAATCGCGCGCTTCCGCGTCAATATTTTCCGTCAACGCGGCACCTATGCCATCGTCATGCGCGTAATACCTCAAGTGATACCTGACTTTGCAGCGCTGAGCTTGCCGCCTCAACTGGGAGAGACTGCGGAATTGCGCAACGGCATCGTCCTAGTGACGGGCCCGACCGGCTCCGGGAAGTCGTCGACGCTTGCCGCTATCCTAAACAAAATAAACGAAGAAAAGGCCTACCACATCCTCACCATCGAGGACCCCATCGAGTTTCTCCACATCCACAAGAAATCGACCATCCACCAGCGCGAATTGCACAGCGACACGCCCAGTTTCGCGCTGGCTCTGCGCGCCGCGCTGCGCCAGGCGCCCAAGGTAATTCTGGTGGGAGAAATGCGCGACAAGGAAACCATCGAAATCGCTCTGGAAGCGGCGGAAACCGGCCATTTGGTCTTCTCCACGCTTCATACGATTGACGCGTCGAAGACCGTCGAGCGCATTGTTGGCGTTTTCCCGCTATCGGATCAGCAGACCATCCGCAGCCGCGTCTCTAAGGCGTTCCGATACATCGTCTCCCAGCGACTGATGCCCAAGAAAGACGGGTCAGGACGGGTCGCCGCCATCGAAATACTGAAATCCACCATGCGCACCCGCGAATACGTGGAAAAAGGCGAAGGCGAGGGCAAAACCCTAGTCGACGCGATGCGCGACGGCACAACGGAAGGGATGCAGCACTTTGACGGCGAACTGGAGCGCATGATTCGCGCCGGAATCGTGGACCTGGAGACCGGGCTGGGCTATGCATCCAATGCCGGGAATCTGCGGCTGGAACTTGCCGATTTTGCGGAGGCTTCCAAAACGAATTCCTGAGAAATCCGTCCCGGCTATCTGGCGGGCATAGCCGGACCATCCGCACCGGATGCACCTGCCAGCTCATCAAGTAACTTCATCATTTTCAGATAAATACTGCCTCCTACAAGCCCGTGTAAATCCTTTGGAAATCGCGTCGTCCGTGACCGTACCGGTACGCCCAAGACCCTGCTACCAGCAAATCCCATCCGTCGCACTATCGGCGGAACCGCGCTCGCGTTCCAGAATGATGCATGAAAACGCGAGCCCGCAGCAGCAGGTTTTCCCGAGCCGTTCGCACCGCGATCCTGCTGGTATCGGCTGCCGCCGCTGTCTCCGCAAGCCCGTCGACCACATCGCTCCCCAGCGCGAAAACGCCCCTGTGCTACTGCCATTGCGAGCAGATGAATGGCGGGAAGCAATGCACGAAGATGTGCGAGCTGCCGCGATACGAGAATCGCTGGTGGGCTAAAACCTGCCGCCCGAAAAGCGCCATGGGGCCGAGTACGTCTGCGCCGGCTTCCGATTCCGGCTCCAGAAAAACGAATCGCACGGAAGAGGCTCGCAAATAGGTCTTTCAGTTGATCACTCTGAAGCAGAAAACATCCCGCGAATCTTCCGCCGAGTGTTTGCTATCCGCGCGAAGAATCATGTACCGGTGCTCCTCCATCCCCTTTCCTGATTGAAACATCTGAAAGCCGATTTGTCCGGATCGAATGTTTGAATGACGAGCAAAGGCAATCCCCACCAATCTGAGCTAGAATGCATTTTCCGGCGCGGCGGCATCCAGACCGCGCACGCGTGAAATGAAGGTTGCTAAGGAACGTCGGCGAGCTGAAAAAATGCTCGCGCGGGAGGAGTTTCCTTGACGGTGAATCGAATCGGCGCCTCGGCACACAATACTGAACTTCGCCATGACTGGAGCCGGGAAGAAATCCGGAACGTCTACCGGCAACCCCTGCCGAACCTTTTGTACTCGGCGCAAACGCTGCACCGCGAATTTCACGATCCCACGCGCGTGCAGTTCTGCCAATTGCTCTCGGTGAAGACCGGAGGGTGCCCGGAAGATTGCGCGTATTGTCCGCAAAGCGCGCATTACACGACCGAAGTGAATCGCGGCGGCCTGCTGCCGGTGGATGAAGTCATGGAATTTGCCACGCGCGCGCGAAACGAGGGCGCGACGCGCCTGTGCATGGGCGCGGCCTGGCGGAACGTGCAGGAGGGCGAGGATTTTGAAGCGGTGCTGGAAATGGTGCGCCGTGTGTCCAAACTCGGCATGGAAGTGTGCTGCTCGCTGGGCATGCTGAATGAAACGCAAGCGGAGCGCCTTGCGGACGCAGGCCTGACCGCTTACAACCACAACCTGGACACTTCGCCAGAATTTTACGGCCAGATCATCACCACGCGCAATTACGACGACCGGCTGCGCACGCTGGCGGCAGTGCGAAAGGCGGGCGTGACGGTCTGCTGCGGCGGCATTGTGGGACTGGGAGAATCGGAAAACGACCGCATCGGCCTGCTGCAGCAGCTTTCCGCGCTGCGGCCGCATCCGGAAAGCGTTCCGATCAACGCGCTGGTGCGCGTGGCGGGAACGCCGCTGGAAAATGTGGAGGGGCTCGATCCGCTGGTCTTTGTGCGCACGATTGCGACGGCGCGCATCCTGATGCCCGCGTCCATGGTCCGGCTGAGCGCGGGTCGGCGCGCACTGTCGCGTGAAGCGGTGGCGCTGTGCTTCCTGGCCGGGGCCAATTCCCTGTTCATCGGAGAGAAACTTCTGACCACGCCGAATCCCGAGCCCGAGCAGGACGCGGCCATGCTCCAGGCGCTTGGCCTGGAACCGTTGCCGCTGCGGTAGCAAAATTCACGCGCCGATGAATCCACGCATCGTCAACGAACGCAATGTGACCGACCGGATCGAGGCCGAGCTCGCCAATCTGGAATCGCACGCGCAGCTGCGGCGCCTGGAAGCTCCCGGCGGCATCGATCTCAATTCCAACGACTATCTCGGACTCGCCACCGACCCGCGCATGAAGCAAGCAATCCTGCAGGCGGTGAATTCCGCGCCGCGTATCGCTTCCACCGGATCGCGCCTGCTTTCCGGCCACGACCAAGCATGGACCGCGCTGGAAAGGGAATTCGCAAAATGGGTCGGCGCGGAGTCCTCGCTGTACTTCACTTCGGGATACGCCGCGAACGTGGGCCTGCTGAGCGCGATCCTTCGGGCCGAAGACGTGGTTTTTTCAGATAGCGCCAATCACGCAAGTCTGATCGACGGAATGCGCCTGGCGAAATGTAAGAGAGTTGTCTTCCCGCATCAGGATCTGAATTTTCTGGAGGACGAGCTTCGCCGCAATTCCGCCGCCAGTGCGCGAGTAATTGTGGTGGAAAGCGTGTTCAGCATGGAGGGCGATCGCGCGCCTCTGGCCGATTTGATAGAACTTGCGGACCGGCACGGCGCGGAACTGATCGTCGACGAAGCGCACGCCATCGGCGTGTTCGGCGCGGAGGGCGCCGGGTGCGTTGCGCAGGCAGGGCTTTCCGGGCGCGTGCTGGCCACGGTTTACACGTGCGGCAAAGCGCTTGCGGCCGCCGGTGCTTTTGTGTGCGGCTCGGAAAAGTTGAGCGAGTTTCTTATCAACCGCGCGCGGACTTTTATCTTCAACACTGGGCTACCGCCTTATTTTTCGGCGCAAGTTGCCGCGGGAATGCGCCTTGCGGCCGCGGCCGATGCCGAGCGCGCGCATCTCGCCGAAAATTCAGTGTTCCTCAGAAATAGATTGAAGGAAAACGGCTTCGACACAGCCGGAAGCGATACGCAAATCGTGCCGGTGATCCTGGGCGCGAACGAAACCGCAGTGAAATTTGCCGCGCAGCTCCGTGGGCGAGGATTTGGCGTGCGCGCGATCCGCCCTCCCACCGTTCCGCCAGGTTCCGCGCGCCTGCGGTTGTCGCTGTCGGCAAATCTATCGCGCGAAACGATGGCCGAGCTTGCCAACGTAATGAAGGAAGTAAAGGAAATTGAGGAATTATAGGAAGTAAAGGAAAAAGCGGCTTGAGGCGATGACCGGCGAGCGGAGGATTCCGATCCTTTGCTTCCATAACTTCCTTTACCTCCTCTACTTCCTTTACACACGGCGCAGCTGATGAACGGCTCATTCGTAACCGGCACGGACACTCATGTGGGAAAAACAGTGCTGTCGGCGCTTCTGGTCGCGGCGCTGAACGGCATGTATTGGAAACCCGTGCAGACCGGAACGGCCGAGGGCACGGACCGGGATTCGGTGCGGGCGTGGGCGGGAGTGCCGGAAGAGCGTACCTGGCCGGAGCGATACCAATTCGATCCTCCGGTGTCGCCGCATCTGGCGGCGCGCCTGGCGGGAGTGCGCATTGCGCTCGATGCATTTGAAATTCCGGAGGCGCCGGCGGGGCTGCCGTGGATCGTGGAAGGCGCTGGCGGTGTGATGGTGCCGCTCAATGAACGAGACCTGATGCGCGATCTGATGCGGCAGCTGGGGCTTCCCGTGGTTGTGGCCGCGCGCACGGCGCTGGGCACGATTAATCACACGCTGCTTACGCTGGGGGCGCTGCGCGAAGCGGGTTTGCAGGTTCGAGGGGTCGTGTTGATCGGCAAGGAAAACGCGGAGAACCGGCACGCGATCGAGCACTATGGGGATGTGCGCGTGATCGGGCATATCCCGATGCTGGAGCGGATTGGCCGCGCGGCGCTGCTCGACGTGTTTGAGAAACGTTTCGATCGCGCGGCGTTTTTCGCGGCGCGCTGAAATTGCGGTTTTGGCAGGGCAGGCTTCAGCCTGTCGCACTTGCTGCAAGCATGCAAAATCAAAGCCGACAGGCTGAAGCCTGTCCTACTTAAATCGATTATGAGCCCATCGAAACTCCATCTTTGGCATCCATTTACGCGCGATGGCGCGGAACCTGCGCCGCCTACTGTGCGGCGGGGCGATGGGGTATTTCTGGAAACCACGGATGGGCGCAAAATCCTGGACGCGATCTCGTCGTGGTGGGTCAATCTGCACGGGCACTCGCATCCTGCAATCGCGGCGGCTATCGGAGAGCAAGCCGCGCGGCTGGAGCACGTTTTGTTTGCGGGATTTTCGCATGAACCCGCGGAAGAACTGGCGGAGCGGCTCGGGAAAATCGTGCCGGCTCCGCTGCGGCATATTTTTTTCTCGGATGACGGATCAACGGCGGTGGAAGTCGCGCTGAAGATGGCCGTGCAGTATTGGAGCAGCCTCGGCCGAGCGAAAAAACGACAAATCGTCGCGCTGGAACATGCGTACCACGGCGACACTTCCGGCGCGATGTCCGTGAGCGACGATTCGCCGTTTACCAGCGCGTTTTCCTCGCTGCGCATTCCCATGCTGCGGACGCATTCGGCGTATTGCGCGCACTGTCCGGTGGGGTTGACGCGGGCGACGTGCAAGATCGAATGCCTGAATCGCCTGGAGCAACTGCTGGCCGAGCGTGGCCATGAGATTGCCGCCGTGATTGTCGAGCCGCTGCTGCAGGGCGCGGGCGGAATGATCGTGCATCCCGAGGAATTTCTTGCCGGGGTCCGCCGGGTCACCGCCGATCACGACGTGCTGCTGATTGCGGACGAAGTGCTCACCGGGTTTGGCCGGACGGGGAAAATGTTTGCGTGCCAGCGCGCGAGCGTGGTGCCCGATTTTATGTGCGTCGCCAAGGGACTGACCGGCGGGTTTCTTTCGCTGGCCGCGACGCTCACGACGGACCGCATTCATGAAGCGTTCACCGGCGGCGACCCGGATCACGTTTTCTATCACGGGCATTCCTATACGGCCAATCCGATCGCGTGCGCGGCGGCCAATGCCAACTTGCGGATATTCGATACCGAGCCGGTCTTCGAGCGGATCGTCGCGATCGAGCGAGTGCATCAGGCGCGCCTGCCGGAATTTGCGGCGCATCCTTGTGTTGCGGATGTGCGACACATCGGCACGGTGGCGGCCATCGAGCTGAGGGTTCCGGATGCCGGTTACCTGTCGTCGCTTCGGCCGAAGCTGTATGAATTTTATTTGCGGCGCGGAGTGCTGCTGCGGCCGCTTGGCAATGTGGTTTATGTTTTGCCGCCTTACGTGATTGCGCCGGAGCAACTGCATTTTGTGTATGACACGATTCGGGATTCGCTGGGGCTGGTGGTTCAGGCTTCAGCTTGCGCGGTTTAGAGTTTGCGCGTGTAACACTTAAACCGCACAGGCTGAAGCCTGTGCCACCAAAATCTGTTCGGCACGGCTCCGCGACTCGCTGCTTGCGACAGCGGTCATGGGACGCTATCCTCATTCGGCGGGCTGCAAGTACAGCCCGCACCCGTTTTCCAAGAACGTAAGCTTTCTGACTGATTGTCACGAAATACCGCCGAGGAAATGTGATCAAGTTCTCCTTCATCGGAATGTCCGGCGCCGGAAAGTCTCACTGGGCCGAGAAGCTGGCGGGGGCTGGGTTTCGCGTGATCCGCGTTGACGATCGCATCGAGGAAAAGCTCGCGCCGGAGTTGGCGGCCGGGGACTACAAGGGGATCGGCGGGGTTGCGGCATGGATGGGCTGGCCCGACCAGCCGGCCTATCGCGAGCGGGAGCAGAAATATCTGAACCGGGAAGTGGAGTCCATGAACGAAGCGCTGAATGAAATGGAATCTGCGGGCGAGGAAGGCATGATATTGGACACGACCGGAAGCGTGGTGTACACGGGCGAAGAAATCTGCAAGCGCATGCAGAGCCTGACCACGGTGGTGTACCTGGAAGCGCCGGCCAAGGAAGAAAAAATACTGATTGCGCGATACCTTTCCGATCCGAAGCCCGTGCTGTGGGGCGATCGATTCGTTCCGCGCGCGGGAGAGTCCGCGAACGACACCGTGTCACGCTGCTATCCTGAGCTGATCGCGCACCGCAAGAAGCTCTACGAAAAATACGCGCACCGAGTGGTGTCCATCGAGCGGCTGCGAAAGACGAATCCGGACGCGCGTGCATTTCTGGAGTATATCGACGAGCAGGCGCGGCGCGCGCGATGAAATATCGGAGCACACTGCGCCGCAGCCCGGAAGTGAGCCTGCGCGAAGCCGTTCTGCGCGGCTCGGCGCCGGATGGCGGCCTGTACATGCCGGTGGAGATGCCGCGACTGCCAGCCGATTTTCAGGGGCGGCTGGCGAAGCTTTCGTTCCAGGAAATCGCGCGGGAAGTCGGCGCTCTGTTTACCGGCGATGAAGTGCCTCCGCAGATTTTACGCAAAATTGTCGCCGAAGCCTTCAATTTCCCCGTGCCGCTGGTGACGCTCAGCGAGCGGCTGCATATTCTGGAACTGTTTCACGGGCCGACGCTGGCGTTCAAGGATTTTGGGGCGCGCTTCATGGCGCGCCTGATGGAATATTTCGTTCAGGAATCGGGAAACCAACTCACCGTGATCGTGGCCACCTCGGGCGATACGGGAAGCGCGGTGGCGCAGGCGTTTCTGGGGCTTCCGGGAATCCGCGTGGTGATTCTTTATCCGGCAGGGCGCGTGAGCGTGGCGCAGGAAAAGCAACTGACCACGCTGGGGCAGAATATTACCGCGCTGGAACTGGCGGGCTCGTTTGACGATTGCCAGCGACTGGCGAAACAATCGCTGGTCGATCCGGAACTGGCCGCGCGCCTCACGCTCACTTCGGCCAATTCCATCAATATCGGGCGGCTGATTCCGCAGATTTTTTATTATTTCCATGCCGTATCGCAGCTGCGCTTGCCGGAGATTCCGGCAGTGTTCGCCGTGCCCAGCGGAAATTTCGGAAATCTGACGGGCGGGCTGCTGGCCAAGCGGATCGGGTTGCGCGTGCCGCAATTCATCGCCACGACAAACGCCAACGACGTGTTCCCGGAATTCCTGCGCAGCGGGAACATGATCCCGCGCGCTTCGCGGCACACCATTTCCAACGCCATGGACGTGGGAAACCCGAGCAATTTCGCGCGCATCGTCGATCTTTACGACAACGATCTGCAGGCCATCCGGCACGACATCTGGGGCTGCAGCTTCAGCGACGAGGAAACGCTGCGCGTGATGCATGACGTCGAATTGCGCCATCAGTACGTGCTCGATCCGCACACGGCGGTGGGCGTGCTCGGCTGGCAATCCTATGCGAAACAGAATCCGGCCGCCACGCAGGGCATCGTCCTGGCCACGGCGCATCCGGCGAAGTTCGCCGAAACCGTGGCCCGGGCCACGGGCCTGCGTCCGGAAATGCCCGAGCGACTGGCGGCATTCCTGGGACGGCCAAAAAAATCCATTCCGTTTCCCAACCGATTCGCCCAACTTCAGGAATTTCTACTTTCCACCAACTCCTGATATCTTTTCCTTCACGGAGAGGACATGAGACTGCTGACTGCCATCCTAGGTCTGTTGCTGCTGTTCGCCACGCTCTGGGATGCGTTTGAGACGATCATTTTGCCGCGGCGCGTGACGCGGTCGTACCGTATCGTGCGCGTGTTTTACCAATTCACCTGGAAAATCTGGGCGGGGATCAGCAAGCTGTTCCGCTCGAAGAAATCGCGCGAGACGCACCTGAGCTATTACGGGCCGCTATCGCTGCTGATGCTGTTCGCGGCGTGGGCCGTGCTGCTGATGTTCACCTTCGCGCTGCTGCATTGGTCGGCGGGATCGGGAATCACGATGTCGGGGACGGCATCGACGTTCCGCACCGATCTGTACATGAGCGGGACGACGTTTTTCACGCTGGGCCTGGGCGACGTCACGCCGCGCACTTCGCTGGCGCGCGTAATTACGGTCGCCGAAGCGGGCATGGGCTTCGGGTTTCTGGCCATCGTGATCGCATATCTTCCGACGATGTATGGCGCGTTCTCGCAGCGCGAATTGAACATTTCGCTGCTTGATGCGCGCGCCGGGTCGCCGCCCACGGCCGCCGAGCTGCTCCGCCGGCATTCGCACTTTGCCGACAACGGCGTGCTCACGCAATATCTGCGCGACTGGGAAATCTGGTCGGCGCAACTGATGGAAAGCCACCTGTCGTATCCGGTGCTGTGTTATTTCCGTTCGCAGCATGACAATCAATCGTGGCTGGCGGCGTTCACGGCGGTACTGGACGTGAGCGCGCTGATGATCGCGTACGCGAAGGATGAGGCGAAATGGCAGGCGCAGCTTACGTTTGCGATTTCGCGCCACGCCGTGGTGGATTTGTGCGAGGTGCTTCGTGTGCGGCCAGTAGCCATCCCGCACGACCGGCTGCCGGCGAAGGACGCCGTCGAGGTTCGCGACCTGCTGGTGAAATGCGGCGCCACCGGGAATTGCAATGAGGCGGGCGACCTGAAGCTGAAGCAATTGCGGGAAATGTACGAACCTTATTTGAACGGATTGTCGCTGCGGCTGCTGATGCCCATTCCCTCCTGGGGCGTGGGCGCGCAATTTGTGGAGAATTGGAAGCGATCGGCCTGGGGAAAAATTTCGGGGCCGTCGGGGCCGGGATCGGCCGGCGGGCATTCGGATCATTTTTAGGCAGGGATCGCCGGGTATGGCGGAATTGATTGCGCGGGTAGGAGCATCCGCCTCGGCGGACCGTGCCCCTACAACTTAACCTCACTCAAAATTGCGGCAGACGGCTCGGGCCCTCGGTGCTAAAAACCTAAAATCGGGAAACCAGGAAGAATGCTCCGCCAACGGCGACCGCATCTTCCGCCAGCGCGACGACAATATCCGGAACGTTCACAGACTTCACCAGCCAATGCCGGGTGTGATAACCGCCGAGAGTTCCGGCGACGGCTGCCGCTGCGCCGAACAATGCGCCGAAATAAATCGGCTGGTGCGCGCAGACGTACAAAGCGGCCGCGGAAAATGCCCCGGTGAGGATGCGGGCCGCGAATGCGGGGGGAATGGTCCGGCGGGGCGTGAACGGGAGTTTATCGGCGATCAACTCAAAAAGGGCCAAGGCTGACAAGCCGTAAACGGCGGCCGCCGCGGACAGGAAAGCCATGGGAGTATTGCCGGGATCAATCCAGTGAAGATGCGCGGCCCAACTGACCGCCGCGGGTGTAGTCAGCGACCTTAGCCCGGAGATGACGCCGATCCCTAACGCGGCGAGAATTAGAATCGTGGTCGGGCTCATCGGGACATCGAAACTGAATCGTGGAGGCCGGGAGAAAATTCCGGACTAGCTTTCCGGATCGGGGTCCGAGAAATTTCCCTGGGGATCGTAAAGCGGGCCGGTCAAGGGTTCCATCAGGGGTTCGGCCTCGGATGGCCCCGCTAGTTTTTTCTGCGCACGGCGCTCAGCCTTGGCGCGCTGTTTTTCCTGCCTTTTCATTTCTTTCTGGCGTTTTTGAAATGTCGACTTGGACGTTGCCATCAGATCTCCTTAGATCGCGCAGTGATGCGCGTCAAACACAATGCGGGAAAGAGGCGCTGGAAATTACCAGCGCGGTTCGCGGGGCTGCCTGGGGCTGTCGCGGTAATCCTCAGTCGAGAAGCGGCCGCTCTTGGAACCGCCGCGCCCGCCACCGCCGCCGCCTCGGGGCCGGTCACGATCGCGGTCGCGGTCGAAACCACCGCCGCCACCGCCGCCACGCGGACCACCGCCGCCGGAAGCGGACTTGGGACGAGCTTCGTTCACCTTCAGATTGCGGCCGCCGACTTCCTTCCCGTCAAGGCCCTGGATGGCCTTTGCGGCTTCCGCATCGTTGGGCATCTCGACGAAAGCAAATCCGCGGGCGCGTCCGGTCTCGCGGTCCATCGCAATGTGGACGCGGGTGACCTGGCCGAAGGGCTCGAACAGTGCGCGCAGTTCCGTCTCTGTCGTCTGGAAGCTCATGTTTCCCACAAACAAGTTCTTCATGTTCGTCTCTCTTTTCGTCTATTTTACGGCGGGCTCGAATTAGAACCCGCATCCTGCTTTCCGCGGGTTCCAAGTGGAGCCCGTGGAAATCTGCGTTCCGCGCACATGGTTAACGGCCGGATTCAGATCGCGTCGAGGCGACGTTGAGGACCGGATGAAATCATGAGGGGCCTGCGTCCAACAGCACCCGGAAGGATAAAGAAGGCAGCCAGCATCCTTCCAACCCAGTTTAACTATAGCATGAGGTCCGGCGCATTTCCGAATAGATTTCCTGGGGAGTCAAGTTGGACAGGCTTCAGCCTGTCGGGTATAGGGTTGCTCACGCACACAAAAACCGAAAGGCTGAAGCCTGTCCTATTAAGCTACCTCAGGAGATCTTCCAGCTGGATTTTCGCGTCGGTTTTGGAATCGCGGTATTTTACGATCACGGGGGTGTAGAGCGAAATGCCCCACTCCTTGCCCATGCCGCGGGAGATAGCGCGCGAGCCGGCGACGACGACTGCTTCCTCGGGCACGATGAGAGGCTCGGTTTCGGTGGCGGCGTATACTTTGCCGCGCACGATGTCATAGACGGGCGTGGAGCGGTTGAGAATGGTGCCGGTGCCGAGGACGGCGCGGCGCTTCACGATCGTGCCTTCGTAGACGCCGCAGTTTCCGCCCAGAAGCACTTCGTCTTCGATGATGACGGGCAGAGCGCCGACGGGTTCGAGCACGCCGCCGATCTGCGTGGCGGCCGAGATGTGGCAGTTACGGCCGACCTGCGCGCAGCTGCCGACCAGGGCGTGCGAATCGACCATGGTGCCGTCGCCCACGTAGGCGCCGGCGTTGACGAACATCGGCGGCATGCAGACGACGTCGCGCCCGATGTAGACACCGTCGCGGATGCTCGATCCGCCAGGAACGATGCGCACACCGTCGCCGGGGGCGAATCGCTTCACGGGATAGGTGTCTTTGTCGTTGAACGGCTGTTTCGCGGCGTCGATCGACATGTCCACAATCGTGCCCATGCGGAAGCCGACCAGAATTCCCTTTTTCACCCAGGCGTTGGTGCGCCAGCCGCTTGGTTGCGAAGCATCCGGCTCGGCCGAACGCACGCGCCCCGCGTTCAGCTCCGCTTTGAACGCGCGGAATAGTTCGCGGTCCGATTCGGTGTAGCTTGCGGGCTTCTCCTGGAACAAAGCCTCGATCCGCTTTTCCATCTGCTCAGCTGCGGTTGGCAACGTGGACCCTTTCCAGAAGCGCAAGGGATTCGAGCACGGCGCGAATCCTGGCAAGATTTTCGACGCGCGGCGGCACCAGGGGCAGCCGGAACACGGGCTGCAGCAGGCCCATTTCCGCCATGCCTGCTTTCACGGGCGTGGGATTGGTTTCCACGAAGTTGACTTCCAAAAGCGGCAGCCACTTGCGCTGCATGGCGCGCGCGGCAGCAAAATCCCCGGAGACGCACATCTCGGCGAGTTTGGTCATCTCCGCGGGAATGATGTTGGAGGCCACGGAAATAATTCCGCGCCCGCCCATGGCCGCGATCGGCAAGGTGAGCGAATCGTCGCCGGAAAGGACGATGAAGTCTTCCGGCACCTGCTGGATCACCTGCGTGATCTGCGAGAAGCTGCCCGACGCTTCCTTCACGCCGATGATATTTTCGATTTCCGAGAGCCGCCGGACGGTTCCGGGATCGATGTTCACGTTGGTGCGCGGCGGCACGTTGTACAGAATGATGGGCAGCGAGATCGCCGACGCGATGGCCTTGTAATGATGGTAGAGGCCTTCCTGCGTGGGCTTGTTGTAATAGGGCGTGACCGACAAAATTCCGTCGGCACCCATGCGCTCGATGGCGCTCGCCATCTCGATCACTCCGGCCGTGTCGTAGCCGCCGGCTCCGGACAGCACGGGCACTTTGCCCTTGGCCTCTTCCAGCGTGATGGCCACAACGCGCAGGTGTTCGGCGTGCGAGAGCGTCGGGCTTTCGCCCGTGGTGCCGCAAGGCACCAGAAAATTGATGCCCGCGGCAATTTGCCGGCGGATCAGGCGCCGAAGTGTTTCTTCGTCAAGCGAGAAATCTTTTTGGAACGGCGTGACCATCGCCGTGCCGCATCCTGTGAATCCCTTGAACATGGGGGCACCTCTTTTTGCCTGATGTAAATTATGCGGGGTCACGGCAATGCCGTGCCCCAACGATTAATTCGTCCCACGATTAATCCGCGGGCTGGCGTTCGCGTTTCGCGTCGCCCGCAAAGATAACTTCGCCGAATTCGTGCAGGCCGCGCTTGCCGATCACCCACTGCGCGGCCTTCAGAGCGCCACGCGCGAAACCTTCGCGGCTGCGGGCGGTGTGCCGCAGCGTGATGGTGTCGGCGGCCGAATCGAATCCGATTTCGTGCGTGCCGGGAATCGTGCCGGCCCGGTTGGAGCTCACGTCGATGCGCCGCGAATATCCCGCGCGCTGCATTTCCTCCACCAATTGCAGCAGCGTGCCCGAGGGCGCGTCCTTCTTCGCCGTATGATGCACTTCCCAGGCCCACGCGCCGTATTCCGGTTCGCCGGCCATCAGGCGCGCCGCCTCGGCCACCACGCGGCGGAACACGTTCACGCCAATCGAATAATTCGCGCTCCACACCACGCCAACGCCGGAAATGTCCACGAATTTCCGGACGCGGCCGAGTTCGCCGTACCAACCCGTGGTGCCCACCACCGTGGGGACGCCGATGGCGCACAGCCGCTCGAGATTCGCCACAGCCACGTGCGGCGTCGAGAACTCGATGGCCACGTCCACGCCGCGAAAATTTTCCGGCGTGATTCCGGCCTGGTTCACGTTCGTATCGATGTCCAGCTTCAGGCCCACCGAAAATCCGGCTTCCGGGGCGAGGCGCTCGATGAGCTGGCCCATTTTTCCGTACCCGACGATGGCAAGATTTTTAGGCATGGAGGGCTTGTCCTCGGCTCAACAGAGTGCGCGTCATGTTCGCGTAGGTATCGACCGCATCGAGCAATTCGCGCTTGGAAATCTTCTCCTGCGTGGTGTGCGCCACGTGAATACTGCCCGGGCCGAACAGGAACGGCTCGCCCCAGGCCGGCGCCAGCACCGGAATATCGGTGGTGAAGGCCACGACGGAGGTGGGAAAACCGTCGAGCGCGGCAAAACGCATGGCCGGCAACGACAAGATCTCCTTCACCTCGGCGCGATCGCCGACCGCGGCGCGCAGCGCCCGATCGATTTGCCGGCCGTCGCTCACCAGGCGAATCGCGAGTTCCGCCTTCGCCGCGTCCGGGATAATGTTGGGCGCGCGCCCGCCGGAAATCGTGCCGATGTTCAGCGTCGTCTTCCCCAAGACCAGATCCGCTGGCAGAGGCATTCGCCGGATCGAATCCAGGGCGTCGAGAAGTTTTTCGATGGCGGAATCGCCCAGTTCCGGATAGGCCGAGTGCGCCATCTTGCCCGCGGCGATCACTTCGCAACGCAGAATTCCCTTCGAGCCGAGCGCGACTTTGCTCTCGGTCGGCTCGCCGTTGATCAGGTAGCGCGCTCCTCGAGGCGATCGCGCGGCCACTTCGGCGCCGGCGCTGTTGCGCTCTTCCCCGACGACAAACAGCAGTCCGAAATTCCGCGTGCCAGCTTCAATCAATTTTTCGGCGGAGGCAATCATCGCGGCGATGATGCCCTTGGCATCGCACGAACCGCGCCCGTAAATATTGCTGTCGTCCTCGCTCGACGGGAAAAACGGCGGCACAGTATCCATGTGCGTGGAAAGCACGACCACGGGTTCGCCCCACTCGGCGTACACATTGAAGCGGTTGGGCGTCACCATCATGGCTTCCACATTGCCGCCGGACCCCGCCGCCAGGCCGGAGAGATAGTGGAGCAGGTATTCGCCTACCTGCTTTTCATTCTCCGTGATCGACTCGATGTCGACCAATGCGCGCGTCATTTCAAATGGATGCATGTGATTGCCGCAAACGTAGAACAGGCTTCAGCCTGTTTGGTTTTTTCTTGATAAGCCGCAACCGGGTTTCATCCGGCGCGCATCGCAATATTCAAATTCAAAACCGACAGGCTGAAGCCTGTCCTACTGGGTCGTGATCGATTCTAATCCTATGGGGGGAACGGCGCGCAGGCGAAGGAGCGGCGCGCAAAGGGGCAGGCGCCTCGCTCCTCGATAGCGCTCCATCCGTTTTCGGATCGGGCTCCAACTAGAGCCCACAACCGACCTCAGGATGACAGTGGGCGGGTGTTAGCCTCGCCCCCCAGCCTCCGCGGCAGGATTGCCGTCGGCGGCTTCGGCGGAAGAAACTGCTTTGCACCTTTCGCCAAGCCTCCGAAATTCCTCGGAACCGCTGCCCGGCTACTGATTGCTTCCGCTCCTCTACCAAGACGCGTCAAAGATAGCATCCGATGCCTGCCGGGTCAAACGAAGCGGGATTTCAGGCCGCCCGGTTGCAAATTGTCCGCGGCCCTAAATTGTGCGGAACTACCCCGCCCTTGCTATAATTCCAGCCGCGGCGAATCCAGCGCGCATCCATGAATCCTTCCCTGCAATATGAAATTCGCGGCTGGGCGTACTGGGCCAAATGCCTGAACCCGCTTCGGCCGACCATCACGATTCCCGATTTGCCCCTCGATATCAAACTGCATGCCTACAAGCGCGACGCGGTGGGACGAGGCCTGTACCGCCGAAAGATTCATGAGCCTGCGCTGACCGAATTCCTGCTGACGCGATTTGTCAGTGCCGCGGAACGAAACTTCATCGACGTTGGCGCAAACATCGGTTACTTTTCCTGCCTGATGTCAAAGCTGGCCGGGCCGTCCGGCTCAGTACTGGCCGTGGAACCGGAACCGGACAACCTGAAACTTCTGGAACAAAATCTGAAGATCAATAACCTGATGAATGTGACGGTTTATGCGTGCGCCCTGGGCGAGCGGGAAGGCCTGGCCAAGCTGGGATTGTATAAGGCCGCCAACCGCGGGCGCCATTCGATGCTGGACGCGGACGCCGCGAACACAATTCCGGTAAGGGTCCGGACGCTGGACGAGGTGGTGAAATCCTCGCCCGTCCAGGGCGCGTCGTGGGATCTGGTGAAAATCGATGTCGAAGGCTATGAAGGATTCGTGCTCGCGGGGGCGAATCAAACTCTTCCCCGCGTGGAAAGACTGGTCATGGAATTTTCTCCACCGCTGCTTCGGACAGCCGGGTTCGATCCGGCATCGCTGCTCGAAACGATGTGCGGGGAATTCTCGAAGATTTACCGTATCGCGGGCGCCGAGCTAGCGGTCACATCGAAAGACGAGTGTCTGGCTAGCGACGCACAGGTGGAGCTGGTATTCGAGCGCTGAAGAAGATGCACTGTCCGCATGAACCGGCCCCGGAGGATTCGACCTGCAGGCCAGCTGCCGTTTCGGCCTGCACTGCGCGGGAGGAACTGCTCCGGAAAAGCCCAGGATTTAAGAATTCTCAGACCAAGTGCAGTGCAAGCTCGGATTCCTCCGCGGATTGCTGCGATTTGCGCTCCATATAGATCGCAAGGACTTCGTCAAGTTCCTGCCCGCGAATGGGCTTGGTGAGGTACCCATCCATTCCGGCTTCCAGACACTGCTCACGGTCTCCTTTCAGGGCGTGGGCCGTCAGAGCGATTACGGGCAAACGAATTCCGGTTTCCGCCTCACGTTGGCGCAACGCCGCCGCGGCCTCGAAGCCGTCCATTTCCGGCATTTGAAGATCCATCAAAACCAGGTCAAAATTGGCCTTGCCGGCCGCATCCACGGCTTCGCGCCCGTTGCCCGCCAGCGTGACGTGATGTCCGCGCTTTTCCAGCAGCCGCATGGCCAGGCGCTGGTTCACCTGATTGTCTTCCGCCAGCAAAATTCGCAGCGATACATGCGGGGCAGCGGTGTCCTGCAAGTTGTAGCGAGTGATCAGATGACCCTCCGCGGGCGTCCCCGCGGAGCAAAGCACCTTGAGAATGGCTTCGCGGAGATCCGCCTGACGAATTGGCTTCAGAAGATAGGCGGCGACGCCGAGTTTCTGGCAACGCGCTCCATCGCCTCGATGGCCACCGGAACTCACCATCATGATGGCGGCCCCGGACAACTCCGTGCGTTCGCGAATTCGCTCGACCAATTCAAACCCATCCATGTCCGGCATGTACAAGTCGGTCATGATCAGGGCATATGGTTGGCCCTGGCGGAAAGCCGCTGACAGCTCTTCCAACGCCTGCGCCCCGCCCTGCGCCAGCGTTACGTTCATCCCCCACTGGCTCAATATCCCTTGCTTGATGCGCCGGTTTGCGGCGTTGTCGTCGACGACCAGGACTTTCAGTTGATTCAGGGTCCTGGGGGAATGGTCCGGCGGAATTTGCGAGCGCGCGACTTTCGACGCGGGCAGCCGCAGTGTAATGTGAAATTGCGATCCATTCCCTGGTTCGCTTTCCACCCACATTTTTCCGCACATCACCTCGACCAGGCGCATGGAAATGGTTAGCCCCAGTCCGGTCCCCCCGTATTTCCGGGTGGTAGAGGAATCGGCCTGGGAAAATGGTTTGAAGATGAGGTCTTGCTTTTCCCGAGGAATTCCAATTCCGGTATCGGAGACGATGAAATGCAGGTTGGGCTGTTCCGCGGGCCCGGGCTGGCAGCGAACCATGACCTTCACTTCGCCGGCCCCGGTAAACTTGATGGCGTTGCCGGCCAGGTTGAGCACAATCTGGCGGACCCTGGTGGAGTCTCCGCTGACCATTTCCGGGACGCCCGGATCGAACTCGGCGTGCAACTCCAGGCCTTTCTGCCGCGCGCGCACGGAGAGAGTTTTCAGGGTGCTCTGGATGGTATCCCGCAAATCGAAGTCGATGGTTTCCAGGTCGACCTTTCCCGCTTCGATTTTTGAGAAATCCAGAATGTCATTGATGAGCGTGAGCAGCGAGTCGCCGGAAAATTTTACGGTTTCCAGATACTCGCGTTGCTCGACATTCATGTCGGTATCGAGCGCCAGGTCCGTCATTCCAATGATGCCGTTCAGCGGCGTGCGGATCTCGTGGCTCATGTTGGCCAGGAACTCGCTCTTGGCTCGGTTGGCGCGTTCGGCTTCTTCCTTGGCCTGTTGTAGCTGAACTTCCCATTCCTTGCGGGCGGTGATGTCCACGGCCACGGTGCCAATCAGTTTCCGTCCGCCGCGGGATTTCAGAGGAAACTTGAAACTCAGCCAGTGGCGCACGGAGCCGTCGGCGGTGCGCAGTTCGTCGTCAAATTGCATGGTGCCGCCGCAGGCCAGCACTTCGCGATCGTGCTCGCGATTTGATTCGGCGGCTTCCGGCATCCAATCCTCAATCGTCCTACCCAGCAAATCCTCGGGGCGCAAATGGAAAGTGTCGGAGAGGGGCTGGTTGACGTAGAGGTAGCGGCCTTCTTCATCGGTGAGCGAGGCGATGGCGGGGAGATGGTTCATGAACGCCATGTGGCGCTCCTCCATCTGAAGCTTTTGCTCGCGCGAGAGTTCCAGCGAATCCAGCATGAGATTGATGGAGACGGCGAGGCCGGATAGTTCGTCCTTCCCGCGGCTGGCCAGGCGCGCCGAAACATCGCCGTCCGCGGCGATCCGGCCGACGGCCCGGTTTAATTCCGTCAGCGGCGCCATCACGATTCGTTCCAGCAACAGCAGCACCACGACGCATAATACGAGCCCAGCGAAAACGGCGGAGCCCAGAAAAAATCGCAGCCCGCCGGCACCGCCAATCTGGGCGCTGCCTTCAATTATCGTGCGGGACAGCGCGTACAGCACCGCCATGAACACCAGAAAGGCAGTGGTAATGGTTACGATCGTTTTGCGTCGGATGGTCATTGGCTTTCTATCCGCCTGCGGAAATCGAGGCGCTCGTTCGGATCATTTTCTTTCGCCGGGTGGAGCGCGCTTCCGGCCGGTGGCGCCCTCTGTGATTAGGTTGCAAATCTTGCGATCCCTGGATCGCTGTTCTTTCACGCACCGCCAAATCACAATTGGAGTGTCGACCGGGAAGGAGCAATTGAATTGCCAACCACAAGAATCTGGCGGGGCTAACCATTGAATTATGAATGGTTTGGATGAGGACAAATGCCGCCTTGTGCCAGCGGATCCGGAGGAAGTGTCAAACGGAAACAATCTGTTTCAAGCGGGCGTGAGGCATGGTTTGCGTTGGGCTCTTCATTCGGGCCGACAGGAGTGTATAAATCGGGCTTCGAGGGTCAATCAAGAAAAGGCGCCCGCCGCAAACTATGCCGCGGGAAAAACGCCTTGACAGGAAGATACGCTAAATCTATACTTTCTTCGCTGGACACGTGGCGATTTAAGGCAACTTGCTCCACGTAAAAAACTGCTAAAGAGTCGGACGAGCACTCAATTAGAACTTTTTGAGCCCTCCCCCTCTTTGGCGTGGAGGGTTCTTTGTTTTCAGGAAACTCTTCCGCGCCGCCAACCTGCAGCAGTTCATCCAGTCAGAATGTTATTTTTATTAGGTGGCCGCAAGCCAGCCATCGAAAGCGGGAAGCCATTATGGCCGAACATTTTCAATTGAAATGCCGAGAATGCGGGAAGTTGTGGGGAAATCAGGCACGTTCGTTCTGCGAGGAGTGCCTGTCGCCGCTGGAAGTGGTTTACGACCTGGAGGCCATTCGCCCTGTTTTTACCCGCAAGAACATCGAAGCCGGGCCGAACAATCTGTGGCGCTATAGCGCGCTGCTACCCCTGCCCGATGGCTACCAAGCTACTCTGCCGACAGGGTTTACGCCGCTGGTACAGGCGCGGCGGCTGGGCAAGAAACTGGGCGCCAGCCAGCTTTACGTGAAAAACGACGCCGTCTGCTTCCCCACCCTCTCGTTCAAGGATCGCGTGGTGGCAACCGCCCTGGCTGCGGCGCGCCGGTTTGGCTTTCAGGTAGTGAGCTGCTCCTCGACCGGCAATTTGGCCAACGCAGTGGCCGCGCAGGCCGCACGCGAGGGATTCGACGCCTGGATCTTCATTCCCGCCGATCTGGAACCCGCCAAGATTACCGGCACGCAGGTCTTCGGTGCGAAGTTGGTGCGCATCGCCGGAAACTACGACCAGGTGAACCGCCTTTGCTCGCAGATCGCCGAGAAATTCAACTGGGGATTCGTGAACGTGAATCTGCGGCCGTACTACGCCGAGGGTTCCAAGACCGTGGGGTATGAAATCGCCGAGCAACTCGGCTGGCGACTGCCCGACAACATCGTGGTGCCCATGGCCGGCGGCTCGCTGATCACCAAAATCCGCAAGGCGTTCAATGAGCTGATCGCGCTGGGACTGGTCGAAGAAAAGAAAGTGAAATTCTTCGGCGCGCAAGCCACCGGCTGCTCGCCGATTTCCGACGCCGTGAAGCGCAATCTGGACCGCTTCGAGCCGCAAAAGCCCGCGACGATTGCGCGCTCGCTGGCCATCGGCAATCCCGCCGACGGCTTTTACGCCTCGCGCGCCATTCGCGACAGCGGCGGCTGGGCCGAGGATGTTTCCGACGCCGACATCGTCAAGGGCATTCAGCTGCTTGCCGAACACGAAGGAATTTTCACGGAAACGGCCGGCGGCGTAACCACTGGCGTGACCCAGAAACTGATTCAGCAGGGCTACATCAATCCTAGCGAAATCACAGTGGCCTGCATCACGGGCAACGGCCTGAAGACAATCGACGCGATTTCGCAGGAATACACGTTGACGCCGGCGATCGAGCCGCGCCTTAGCGTGTTTGAATCCTTCATCAATGACCGCATGGTTGCAGTGGCGGGAAACTAGGAAAACATGAAAATTACCGTGGAAATTCCCACAGCATTGCGCCGGTTTACCGACGGCGTGCAATCCATCGAATGCGGCTCAGCGACCTTGCCGGAATTGATGAGCGAAATCGAGTCGAGGTTCCCGGCCATCAGCAAGCACTTGCGCGACGATGCCGGGCAGGTGCGGCGCTTCATCAACATTTACGTAAACGAGGAAGATATTCGCTTTCTCGGCGGGGACAGCTACAAGTTTCGCGAAGGCGACCGCGTGCTGGTGGTTCCCTCGATCGCCGGCGGAGCTCCCTCAAATGCCTGCGGATGAAAAAGATGCGGGGGGACGGCTTCTTGACTCGCACCCCGCGGCCATCTTTGGCTTGACAATTCCGGCAGCTGAATTATTCTGTAGGGGATATGATCACCACGACTACCAAGGGAATTATGATTACCACGCGCACCCCCAAGTGTATTGGGGCGGCGCGGACCCCCTTGGGAGCCAAGGATACGCAAGCGTAGCAAGAAATCCTTTCAGCTCTTAGATGCGGCCCGCGAAGCTACCAAGCTCGCGGGCGTTTTTATTTTAGGTAGCACAGGCGCTGTTGCCTGTGTGGGTTGGGCGGGTGAAACTGGATTTGCGGGTGATGTGCGGGTTAGAAAAGCACACAGGCAGCCCCTCGCAGGGGCTCGGGATAAAGAGTGGCTGTGCTACTGGACCGCGCGCGAAAGAATGATGCCATGAGTCTATTTCCCATGTTCGTGAAGCTTGAGGGCCGGCAGGTGCTGGTGGTCGGCGCGGGAAGCGTGGGCGAGGCGAAGATTGAAAGCCTGCTGGCGACCGATGCCGCGGTGCGCGTCGTCGCGCCGCACGCCACGCCGCGCGTTCGCGAATGGGCGCGCGAGGGGCGCATCGAATGGCACGCCCGGGAATATTCTCCGGCGGATTTCGCGGGCGTGTTTCTGGTCATCGCCTCGACCAATTCCCCGGCGCTGCATGACGACATTTATGCGGAGGCGAAAAGCCGCGGCGTGCTCTGCAACTGCGTGGACGAACCGGTGCGCTGCGACTTCTACTTCCCCGCCGTGGTGCGCCGTGGAGAATTGCAGATAGCGATTTCCACCGGCGGCCTAAGCCCCGCGCTGGCGCAGCGGTTGCGCAAGGAACTGGAACAGCAGTTCGGGCCGGAGTGGGAGCAGTGGCTGGAGCAGCTCGGCCGCACGCGGGACGAGTTGCAGAGCATTCCCATGCCGCCGGAGCAGCGCAAGCGCCTGCTGCACCAGTATGCGAGCCTGGATCCGAAGCCGCAGTAGCGCGTGGGATGAAAAAATCGGGATTTGTAAAGCAGGACGCTTCCGAAAAGCTTTGTGGGTCGGACCTTCAGGTCCGAGGTTACTGCGGCAGGTCTAAGGGCTTTTAAGCCCTGGCGCTTCAGGGGCTAAAGCCCATCGCCCGTAGAAGCTTTATGTCGGAGCTGAAGCTCCGACCCACAAACCAGTTTCTTAAGGCACAGCAGCCGCGAAGCTTGAGAGGAATGAGAATCGAAATGCCGGGAAAAGTTTATCTCGTGGGAGCCGGGCCGGGCGATCCGGAATTGCTGACGCGCAAGGCGTGGCGCGTGTTGCAGTCCGCCGACGCCGTGCTGCACGACGACTTGGTCTCCGAAGAGATTCTGCGGACTTTGCCGGCAGCCGCGCTGGTCCTGAACGTGGGAAAGCGCTGCGGCGCCAAGGGAATTTCGCAGCGCGAGATCAACGAGCGCATGGTGGACCTGGCGCGCGCGGGAAAAATCGTCGCGCGCCTCAAGAGCGGAGACCCGCTGCTGTTCGGCCGCGCGGGAGAAGAGATGGAAGCGCTGCGCGAAGCGGGCGTCGAGTTCGAGGTAATTCCTGGAGTCACTTCGGCGCTGGGCGCGGCAGCTTCGGCCGGAATTTCGCTGACCGACCGGCGGCGCGCTTCGCGCGTGGTGTTTGTCACAGCGCATCGCGAGGGCGGCTCGGGGCTGATTCACGAACACGACGTGGCCGCGGACACTACCTACGTGATTTACATGCCGGGCAACCGCTACGCGGCGCTTTCCTCGGAACTGATGGCTGCTGGACTTGGTGCGGAAATTCCCTGCGTGCTGATCTCGCGCGCGACCACAAAGGACGAAACGGTGTTTCGTACGACGGTCGGAAAAATATCCGAGTGCCCGGCGGTGGTGTCGCCGTCGCTTGTGATCGTGGGCGCGGTGGCGGGCGCGCCGCTTGGCCAAGAAACCAAAACCTCCGAAGGCGAACTCTTGGCCGAGGATTATTCGGAAATTCTAAGTCTTGCTTTGCAGCATCCATTCCATCATTCGTTGAGGGGGAACGGTGTCGAATAACAAAGTGCGGGTGGGAATTCTGGGCGCGACCGGGATGGTCGGCCAACGATTTGTGCAAATGCTGGAGCATCATCCCGGGTTTGAGGTCACGGCGCTGGCCGCTTCGGACCGGTCGCAGGGCAAGCCCTACGCGGAGGCGTGTACCTGGCGGCTGGTGGGCGACATGCCGGCCTTCGCGCGAGCGATGATCGTGCAGCCGCCGCAGCCGCCGCTGGATTGCGACGTGGTCGTTTCCAGTTTGCCTTCCGACGTGGCGCGCGCCAGCGAAGAAGCCTTCGCCCGCGCCGGCTATCCCGTAATCAGCAACGCCTCCAGTTTGCGCATGGACCAGGACGTTCCCCTGCTGATTCCCGAAATTAATTCCCAACACCTCGATGTTCTGGAGCGCCAGAAGCAGGAGCGCGGGTACACCACCGGCTACGTGGTCACGAATCCGAATTGCTCGACGATCATCATGGCGCTGGCGCTGGCGCCACTGCACGCGAAATTCGGCATCGAGGCCGTGATCGCCACAACGCTGCAGGCCGTATCCGGAGCGGGCTATCCGGGCGTGCCTTCGCTCGACGTGGTCGACAACGTGATTCCCTTCATCGGCGGCGAGGAGCCGAAGATGGAAAGCGAGACGCGGAAAATTCTCGGCAGCCTCGGACGCAATTCCTTTGAGAACGCTCCGTTCGCGGTGAGCGCGCAATGCCATCGCGTGAACGTGGCCGACGGGCACTTGGTGGCGGTGCGCGTGAAACTCGCCAAGCGCGCGACGATTGAACAAGTTCGCGAGGCGCTGGCGTCCTACCGGTCGGTGCCGCAGGAACTGAACCTGCACACCGCGCCAAAAAATCCGGTGCTGGTGCGCAGCGAAGACGACCGGCCGCAGCCGCGCCTGGACCGTGACGCGGGCGGAGGCATGAGCGTCACCGTCGGGCGATTATTTCCCGACAGCGTGTTCGATTACCGGTTTGTGGTGCTGGGGCACAACACCGTGCGCGGCGCCGCGGGCGCGGCGATCCTGAATGCCGAATTGCTGCAGGCGCGCGGGCTGCTCACGGCCAACTCCGGGCCTGAAACCGCTGCGGCGGGCAAAGCGAGGGTGCGATGAGCCGTCCGATCCAGGTGATGAAATTCGGCGGCACGTCGGTGGGCGATGCCGGGCGCATTCGCAGCGCGGCGAAAATCGCGGCGGATACGTCGAAGGACCGCGCGGTGGTCGTGGTGGTTTCGGCCATGTCCGGAGTCACCAACACCTTGATTGCGGCGGCGGGAAAGGCCGCTGCGGGCGATGAATCGGCGGCCGAAGCGCTGGCAAAATCGCTGCAGGCCAAGCATCACGAAGCCATCGGCGAGTTGATCGCGAACATCGACCGGCGGCGCGAACTGCTCGCGGAAATCGACGCCCTGATCGAACGCGCGGCCAATCATTGCCGGGGCTGCGCGCTGCTCGGAGAACTTTCGCCGCGCGCGCTGGACGTGATTGCCGGAACGGGCGAGCGCATCACCGCGCGCATCACTGCCGCTGTGCTGCGTGAGTTGGGCTACCGCGGAGTGGCCTTCGATGCGACTGACCTGATCGTTACGGACGACGTTCACGGCGGCGCCAGGCCGCTGCCCGTGCCCACTCGCACGAAAACACAGGCGGCGCTCATGCCGCTGCTCGAAGCGGACGGCATACCGGTCGTGACTGGATATATCGCCGCAACCGCCAAGGGCGTTCCCACGACGCTTGGCCGCGGCGGCTCCGATTATTCCGCAACGATTCTGGGCGCGGCGCTCGACGCCAGCGAAGTGATCATCTGGACCGACGTGAACGGCGTGCTTACCGCGGACCCCAGAATGGTTCCCGACGCGGTCACACTGGACGAAGTTTCCTACGCTGAAGCAGGCGAACTCGCGTTTTTCGGCGCGAAGGTGCTGCACCCGATGACGCTGCGCCCGGTGATCGAAAGCGCCATCCCCGTATGGATCCGCAACAGTTTCCAGCCTCAGCAGGCCGGAACGAAAATCACGCACAGCGTGCGGCCCGCGCCGAAGGGCGTCAAGGCCGTGACGGCCACGCGCGACGTGGCCATGATCTCGGTAGCCGGGCCGGGAATTATCGGCGTGCCGGACATCGCCGCGCGGATTTTCGGCGCGACTGCTTCCGTTCGCGCCAATATCGTGATGATTTCGCAATCGTCGTCGCAGGACAGCATCTGCTTCGTGGTGCAGGCCGCCGACGCCACGCGCACGGAGAAGGCGCTGCGCGACGCGCTTTACGAAGACGTGCACCTGCACGACCTCGAACACGTGAAGGTGAACAAGAACGTGGCCATCGTCGCCGCAGTCGGCGAAAATATGGCCGGAACCCCAGGCATCGCCGGCGCCGTCTTCAGCACCATGGGCAAGGAATCGATCAACATCATCGCCATCGCGCAGGGATCTTCCGAGTACAACATTTCGTTCCTGGTGGATTCGACGGGGATGGAAAAAGCGGTGAAGGCGCTGCATCAGGCGTTTGGGCTGGGCAAGCAGGAATTGGGTGGAGAAGCGAGGCCGGTGGCGCAGGTGACTTCTTAAGTTCCCAATGGCATTACAAATGTAGATTGAGAGAGACGGCCGAGTAGCACAGCCACTCTTGGCTGTATTGTTTTGTAGACCACACTCAGACCCCAGCTTCAACCACATTTGCGAAACCCACACAGCCAAGAGTGGCTGTGCTACTTCACCGTGTCGCGGCGTTCTTCTCGGCGGCCTGAATCCGCAGGCGGCTGTGGCGAACGCCGTAAGTGAAATAGATCACCAGGCCAATCGCCAGCCAGCCCACCAGGCGGTACCAGTTTTCAACGGGCAAGGAAAACATCAGGAGCAGGCAACTCGCGATTCCCAGGACCGGCACAATTGGGCCCAGCGGGGCGCGGAACGGGCGATGCACTTCGGGATGCGTGCGGCGCATGATCATCACGGCCGCGCAAACAATGAGGAAGGCCAGCAGCGTGCCGATGTTCACCAGTTCGGCCAGGAAACGCAGCGGCAGGAAGGCGCCCATGGTGGCGACGAACACTCCGGTCATGATCGTCGATTTCCAGGGGGTGCGGAAACGCTCGTGCACGGCGGCGAAAAAATTGGGCGGGAGCAGGCCGTCGCGGGCCATGGCCAGGAAAATTCTGGGCTGGCTGAGCATCATGACCAACAGCACCGAGGTGATGCCGGCCACTGCGCCGACGGCGATCAGAAGCTGCGCCCAGGGGAGTCCCACCTGGCGGAAGGCGTCGGAGACCGGAGCGTCGATGTTGATCTGGCTATAGGGAACCATTCCAGTAAGCACTCCGGCAACAGCAATGTAAAGAATGGTGCAAAGGACCAGCGAAGTCATGATCCCGATAGGGACGTCGCGCGAAGGGTTTTTGGCTTCCTCGGCGTGCGTCGATATCGAATCGAAGCCGATGTAGGCGAAGAAAACCAGCGCGGCCCCGGCCAACATGCCTTGCGGCTTGCCGCCGGGCCCGGCCTGACCGAGCACGGTGTGGCCGAAGAAGCTGAGTCCGCTCAATCCAAACGGGGCGAAGGGATGCCAGTTTTCCGCATGAACGTAAAATGCGCCGACTCCGATCACGAAAAAGACGATCGCAAGCTTCAGCATGACGATCACGGCATTCAGGCTCGCGCTTTCCTTGATTCCCTTCACCAGGACGACGGTCACGGCCGCGGCAATCGCGATGGCCGGCAGATCGAACCACGTTCCCGTGAGAATGACGCGACCCGCGACAGGGTCCCAGTCGAAGGGCGCGTTGGTGAAGACGTGCGGCAAGCCGATGTGAAAGAAGGAAAGAAAATCCTGGAAGTAGTGAGACCAGCCGTGCGCGACCGTCGCCGAGGCCACGGCGTACTCCAGGATCAGGTCCCATCCGATGATCCAGGCAAACAGTTCGCCAAGCGTGGCGTACGCGTAGGTGTAAGCCGACCCGGCCACCGGAACCATGGAGGCGAACTCGGCATAGCACAGCGCCGCGAAAATGCACGTCAGCCCGGAGGCGACGAACGACAGCATCAGCGCGGGGCCGGCCAGGTCATGCGCGGCGACGCCGGTGAGAACGAAAATTCCCGTGCCGATGATCGCGCCCACGCCCAGGCTCGAGAGCTGCACGGGGCCGAGGACGCGATGGAGGCGGTTTTCACCCCGCAGTTCTTCGAGCAGGGCCTCATGCGATTTTGTCTGGAACAATTGGTTTGCCATAGCCACCTTTTGTGCTTCGAGTGATTCAAAAAAACGGCCCGAACCGTACGGGGCGTCGTGCTTGACGGACTGAGAAAATACCCGTCCGCCGTGGCGGACGGGCTACGGCAACTCTGCAAATCACGTAACGCGCTGTGGCCTGCCTCTTCAGAGGCGGGGTTTTTGATCGCGCTTGCAAACAAAACCGACAGGGTGAAGCCTGTCCTACTAGTTTTGCGCGGTCGCCGGGCGGCGCGACCATACCATGTACACCGGCACGCCGATCAGCACAATCACCAACCCCGGCCAGGTATCCTGCGTCTGGTACAGAATCAGGATCAGCATGATCAGCGAGGCCATGATGATGTAGAGCACCGGCACGAAGGGATATCCCCAGGCGCGATACGGCCGCTCGGCGTCCGGCCGTTTTCTGCGCAGCACGAAAATCCCGCCGATGGTCAGCACATAAAACATCAGCGCGGCGAAGACCACGTAGTCCAGCAGGACGCTGTACAGGTTGCCGTAGGTGACCGCGCCGGTCGCGCCATTCACCAGGCGCGTCCGGAGCAGCACCAGAACTCCGCCCCACACGCCTTGCAATAGAAGTCCCATTGCGGGGACGTGATTGGCGTTCAGGCGTCCGGTGCCGCGGAAAAAAAGTCCGTCGTGGGCCATCGCGTAGTAGACGCGGGCGCCCGCCAGGATCAGGCCGTTCGCGCAACCGAACGTGGAAATCATGATGGCCACGGCCATGAGCGTTGCGCCGCTGTTTCCGAAAATCACGCCGAGCGTCGCGGTGGCCACGCGGTCGTCCGGCGCGGTTTGGATCTGGTGCAGCGTGAGCGCCGAAAGGTAGCCCACATTTGCAAGGCAATAGAGGGAGATCACAATGGCGGTGCCGATGGCGAGCGACAGAGGCACATCGCGGCGCGGATTTTTTACTTCTCCGGCCGTGAACGTAATGTTGTTCCAGGCGTCGGCCGAAAACAGCGAGCCCACCTGCGAAACGCCGAATGCGATCAGCAAACCAAAAAGACCCGTCGCCGCCGTCACCGACGGCAGGAAAGATTTCAGCCAGTTCGCTCCCGGCTCGATAGTGTTGGGATCGTGAACGGCCCAGAGATCCGAGAAATTCGCATGAATCGCGGCAGCGTTCCGCCCGAGGAAAACTCCCGCCAGGATCAGTCCGGCCAGCGCCAGGGTTTTGGCGGATGTAAAAATATTCTGGATCAGCTTTCCGAGTTTCAATCCGCGCGTATTCAGCAACGTGAGAAACGCAATCAGCAACAGCGCGACAAATTGCTGCAGCGAAAGGCTGACGGCATATCCGGAAGATAACTGGATGGGGGGAACGATCCAGGCGTTCGGCGAAATCGCCGGCCACAGGACGCCCAGGAATCGCGCAAAGCCGACCGCCACGGCGGCAATCGTGCCCGTCTGGATGACCAGAAACAGCGTCCAGCCGTACAAAAAGCCCCACAGGGGAGAATACGCTTCGCGCAGGTAGATGTACTGCCCGCCCGCTTTGGGCATCATCGCGGCCAATTCACCGTAGGAAAGCGCCGCCGCGACGGTCATCAGGCCGGAGATGATCCACGTTGCCAGCAGGCCGCCGGTTGAGCCCGTGTTTCGCGCGATGTCCGCGGACACGATGAAAATTCCCGAGCCGATCATGGACCCGACGACGATGGTAGTGGAATCAAAAAGCCCGAGTTCGCGGATGAAGCCGGACGGCTTCGATTCGGAAGGCGCCGCAGTAGCCATTGGGGACTGCCCTTCGGACATTCGGCCGCTCCTTATCGGGTTGCTCGGGGTCCCGAGAAAATTTCGGTCGGGCCGGTGTAGCGCCCGCCTTCAGGCGGGCGATTGCGCCAGATCGCAGGGTGCCCGCCTGAAGGCGGGCGCTACATTATTTCGCCGGGCCGGCAGTGGAATCGGCCACTGCGAGAAATGCGCGCGCGCGCTGGCCGGGATTTTCGGCGCGGATCAAATCGCTGATCACCGCCAGTGAATCCGCCCCGGCGCGGTAGACTTCCGCCGCGCGTTCCAGGGTAATTCCTCCGATGGCCACCAGCGGCTTCGCCGTCAATTTGCGTGCGCGCCGCAACAGCTCGGTGCCCACGACCGCATCGGGATTCTGCTTGGTGGCTGTGGGAAACACGGGGCCAAACGCAATGTAATCGGCGCTGGTGCGATCGGCGGCCTGCACCTGTTCCAGCGTGTGCGTCGAAACTCCCACCCAGCGCTCGCGGCCGCAAATCGCGCGGGCTTCCTCCACTCCCAGGTCGTCCTGCCCCACGTGCACGCCGCCCGCTCCGGTAAGCAGCGCGATATCCGGCCGGTCATTGACGATAAATCGCACGCCGCGCGCGCCGAGCATTTTAGAAAGGTGCATGGAAACGTCGAAAAATTGGCGAGTAGGATCGGTCTTGTTTCGGTATTGAATCAGTTCGACACCGGATCCCGCCAGCGCTTCAGCCAATGCCAGCTCCGAAACGTTGAGCAAAGTGGGGTCGATTATGGCATAGAGGCGCGGAAACACAAGGTTCATAAGGGCTTATCCGGCCGAGGATGTGGCGAATCGGTCAAGGAAGTGGGTATCGAAGCGGCCCTCGGCAAAATCCTTGTCCGCCATGATCTTGCGCTGCAGGGGAATAGAGGTCTTGATGCCCTCGACCACGAACATTTCCAGGGCGCGCCTCATGCGGGCGATGGATTCGGCGCGCGTATCGCCGAAGGCAATAAGCTTGGCGACCAGGGAATCATAGTAGGGCGGGATCACGCCATCGGCGTGCGCGGCGGTATCCACGCGAATCCCGGGGCCGCCGGGGGTGCGGAACACGGTGATGCGTCCGGCCGAGGGCACGAAGGTTTCAGGATCCTCGGCGTTGATGCGGCATTCGATGGCGTGGCCGTGCGAAACCAGCTTGCCCACCACGTCCGCAAGTTTCTCGCCCGTGGCAAGGCGGATTTGCGATTTGATCAGGTCCACGCCCGTGACCATTTCCGTGACCGGATGCTCCACCTGGATGCGCGCGTTCATCTCGATGAAGTAAATCGAGCCGTCTTCGTCCATCAGGAATTCCACGGTGCCGGCGCTGCTGTAGCCGATCTGCTCGAGCGCCTCGACCACGCGGGCGCCGAGTTCCTTGCGCTGTTTGGGATCAATCGCCGGCGAAGGAGATTCCTCGATCAGTTTCTGGTGGCGGCGCTGGATGCTGCATTCGCGCTCGCCCAGGTGCATGACGCGGCCGTGCTTGTCGCCCAGCACCTGGAATTCGATGTGCCGCGGGCGCTCGATGAATTTTTCCAGGTACACGTCGGGAACGCCGAAGGCCTGCTGCGCTTCGTTTCGCGCGGTGCCGAATGCTCCGGGCAACTCATCTTCGCTGCGGACGACGCGCATGCCGCGCCCGCCGCCTCCGGCCGACGCTTTTACAATTACCGGATACTTGATGCGCGCCGCTTCGGCCAGCGCCGCAGCCTCGTCCGGCACAATCCCTTGCGAACCGGGCACCACCGGCACTCCGGCGGCGGACATTTCGCGGCGCGCTTGGTCTTTTTCGCCCATCATGCGCAGCAGGTCTGGGGAAGGGCCGATGAAGGTAATGTGCGAGGCCTCGCACACCTCGGCGAAATTGGCGTTCTCGGAAAGAAATCCGTAGCCGGGATGGATGGCGTCGACGTTGGTGATTTCCGCCGCGCTGATCACCTGCGGAATGTTCAGGTAACTCTCGCTTGATTTCGCGGGGCCAATGCACACGGCCTCGTCGGCGAAGCGCACGTGCAGCGAGTTGCGGTCGGCTTCGGAATAGACGGCGACGGTGGCGATGCCCAGTTCCTTGCACGCGTCAATCACGCGCAGGGCGATTTCTCCACGATTGGCAATCAGGATTTTTCGGAACATGAGTAAGAGTATGCCGGGCTGGGAACGATGCCCAAGTCCTTCTATGCTTGTGTGAGGCCGGTGAATCCAAGCCGACAGCGGCTAAAGCCGGTCTTTCCGGGTTCCCTTATGTCGTGGCTAAAGCCCCGACCCACAAAGATTTCGACGCTTTCAAATAAACCCTTCCGGCCCGGGGGCAGCGGTAAAGTCCGGCTATTTTTTCGGTCCCGAAGGACGCAGCGCAAACAGCGGCTCGCCGTATTCCACCGGCTGGCCGTTTTCGACCAGCACGCGCACGACTTCCCCGCTGATGTCCGCTTCGATTTCGTTCATCAATTTCATGGCTTCGATGATGCAGACGGTCTTGCCGGGCTCCACGCGATCGCCCACGCGAACGAACGGGCCGGCGTCCGGACTTGGGCCGGCATAAAACGTGCCGACAATGGGCGACTTGATGATGTGCTCCTCGGCAGCCGGGGGCGCGGGCTGGCTCGGCGGCTGGGCGGCCGCAGGCGCTGGCGCCGTAAGCTGTGCATGGACCGGCGGCGCAGTTACAGGCGCCTCAGGAGCGGTGGGCAAAGCGCGAAGGATCGGCGCCGCGCCCTGCGGCACGGCCTTTTTCAGCCGGATGCGCAAGTCTCCGTGGGCATACTCAAATTCTTCCAGGCCATATTCGGCCATGAAGGAAAGCAGGCGCTCGAGTTGGCCCAAGTCAACCCCGGGCACACCCGACTCGGGGTTCTGCGATGGTTTCTTGGATCCCTTCATATCGTCGTGTGCAAAGCTGTTTGCCGCCTAGATTTCGATGAATTCCCGCGGAGCGCTGGTCAGAATTTCGGCTCCCCGGGGCGTTACCAGGGCTTCGTCCTCGATGCGGATTCCCCCGACGCCTTCCATGTACACGCCCGGTTCCAGCGTGATCACGTTGCCCGCTTCCAGCGACCACTTCTGCCCGCGCGCCACCCGGGGGTCCTCATGGATTTCAATGCCCAGCCCATGGCCCGTGCTATGCACGAAGTAGCGTCCCAAGCCTTTATGCTGCAACACATTTCTGGCCGCGGCATCCACAGTACCGGCGGAGACGCCGGCCCGCAAGACGTTCCGTGCGGCCAATTGCGCGTCCAGCACTGCCTGGTACCACTGTTTCACGCGAACAGGCGCCCGGCCGAAATACACCGTGCGCGTCAAATCGCTGCAATAGTGGCGGAGTATAGCACCCAGGTCCAGCACGACCAACTCGTTTTTCCCGATTCGGCGCTCCGTGGGGCGCGCATGAGGCAACGCCGATCGCGGTCCGGCGGCAACGATCGCTTCAAAGGATTCGCCCGAGGCTCCCTTGCGCCTCATGCGGTAGCCGATCTCAGCGGCAATCTCGAGTTCGGTGACTCCGGGCCGGATCTGGCGTATGGTTTCCTCCATCACCTCGGAACCCAGGCGCGCGGATTCCCGCAGGCATTGGATTTCAAAGGGGTCTTTGACCGCCCGGAGTCGCTCCGCAATGCCGTCGACGCCCGCCCATTTCACGGACGATCCGGCGGCTTTCTTCAGCGCTTTCCAGCCCGCCAGCGTGAGCCGCGAGGGAGAAACCGCGACGCGGTTGCGCCCTTTTTTCCGCAGGTGCTCGCCAACCGCTTCCAGAAGGGACCCGCGATGGATGCGCGTGCGAATCCCGGGGCATTCCTGCTTGGCCTGGATCGTGAATCGTCCGTCGGTAAACAGCGTGGCGGAAGAGGAGTCCACCAGCAGGGCGCCCGAATCTCCGCTGAATCCGCTCAGGTAATAAATGTTGGGAAGATGAGTTTCCAGGAGCGCGCCGACGCCGTGCGCTTCGAGGGAATATCGGAGACGCTTGAGCCTGGCCGAAGTGGTGGTCTGCATAAAATAAAGGGAGGAGACCGAGGTCCCCTCCCGAGTCAAGAGATATTGTAGCCTGTGGAACTTAGCCCGGCAAAATGCGGGGCGTCAGGAAGAAGAGCAATTCCTGGGTGGAAACGTTGACGGTGGTGTGCTTAAAGAGGTTCCCGATCAGGGGCACGCTGCCGAGCAGCGGCACCTGGTCGACGCTGGTGTTTTGATTGGTGATCACGACTCCGCCGATGACCACCGTGCCGCCGTCATTGATCAGCACCTTGGTCTCGGTCGATTGCGTGTCCAGAGCAGGAGTGCCCTGAATTCGCGCGATGCCCTGGTCGATCTGCGTGTTTTCCACGGTCACGTCCAGGAATACGGTGCCCTCCGCGGTGATCTGCGGCGTGACTTCCAGCTTCAGCACGGCGTCGATGTATTGCACGGCAATCGTGTTGTTGATGTTGGTCTGAATCGGGATCTTGGTGCCCTGCTTGACGGTCAGCTTCTCGTTGTTCTGGGTCACGCCTCTCGGTTCCGAGAGGACTTTTCCGACGCCGCGGCTTTCCATCAGGCTCAGCATGAAGTCAACGGCGTAGTTATGCCCCTGCGTGGAGATCGTGAAGCCGCTATTTGGAGCGGTCGCGCCCAGATTCGAGACCAGCGGAATGGAATTTCCAACGCCCGAAGTGGATGAGAACGGCGGAATGATCGAGTGGATCACCGGGCTCAGGAACGTAGGGTTGCCCACCAGGCCGCCCAGCGCCGTGTTTCCGGTCGTGTTCAGCGGAGTGGAAAACCCGAATTGCGTGCCGACTTCCCGCGCGAATGATCGCGAAGCCTGCACCACGCGGGCGTCGATTTCCACCTGCTGCGATTTCCGGTCCAGCTGGCGCAGCAGATCGTCGATCTTGGGAATCGAGGAAGGAATGTCGCGAATGATCAGCGTGTTCGACCGGATGTCGGCATAGACGTCGCCGCGAGTGGTCAGGAATTTCTTGATTGTCGGCGTCATTTTGTCGGCCTGGGCGTAGCTCAGGACGCGCGTGACGGTCACCGGCTCGATGGCTTCGCTTTCGGCCTTGAGCAGGTCGCGGCGCTGATCGGCTTCATGCCTCAAGGTATCCTGCGTGGCGATGCGCAGCACGTTGCCGTCGATTTCCTTAGTCAAGCCGTTGTTGCGCAGCACGATGTCCAGGCCCTGATCCCAGGGTACTTCGTCCAGAACCAGCGTCACCGTTCCGCGCACCGAAGGATCCAGAACCACATTCAGTCCGCTGATTTCGTGAATCAGGCGGAAGAAATCCTTCAGGTCCACGTCCTTCAAGTTCACGGAAATGGGGTCGCCCGTGTATTTCTTGTTCGGCGTAGCGCCGGCCGGCATCTGCGGCGCGGAAGTGGCGTCCTGCGGCTGGGGCGCTGCCGGAGGATTCGCGGGACGGGCAAATCCCGGATTGCTGCCCGTCAAAGAACCAGGAAGCGGCATTTCAGGAGCGCTCGCGTTTGCCAGCTTGCGTACGACGGGCGTGCGCGCTGGATGAAACGCAGCCGGGGTCGCGACGGTCGCGGGTGCAGCAAAGGAAATCGTGACGCCGGAGGCATCGCTCTCGCCGGTGAAGGAAACCGGCTGCGAAAGATCGATTACCACGCGCGATTTACCGGGAACGGGCTGTCCCACGCGAACGGCCGTTACCGGCGCGTAGGTGCTGGAAATCTTCCTGAGCCTGGGAGCAAGTTGCGCGGTGGAAAAATCCAGAACCAGGCGCGGCGGCGAATCCAGACGCGAGGATTCGTAGCGAAGATCTCCGGTCCCGGTAATCCGCACGGTGGTCAACTGACCCGCGCGATCCACCATAACTTCCGAGATCGACGCCGGCTGCGCCGTCGTGCTCACGGCCGCTTGCGGGGCGCCCTGCGCGTTCGCCGGTAGAGCCGCGAGCGCTGCGGCGCCCGCCAGCAGCAGGCTACCGAACCCGAAGGCCGGCGATTTGATCTTCATTGCTGTTCTCCTGGACTTGGGTAAAGTCGCTTGGTCACCTGACGTTCGAGAGGCTTTCCAAATGCGTCTTTGCCAAACTCGTGGAACGATATGGCTTCGAGCGTGATCTTATCGACCGAGCCGTCGTACAATTTGTCGCCTTCCCTCAGGAAGTACACACGCTTCTGTGGATTGGAAACGATGGCGATCATTCCGCCGGACCCGCGCACAATTCCGTCAATATGCAGCGAGCCCACGACCAGCCCGGCTTTGCCCGGGGGGAGGTTCTCGGGAGGCGCGTTGGCCGCCTGGGCCTTGTTCAGCAGCGCTTCAAACGGATCGCGCCGCGCCACGTTTGTTTTTTCCGCCGGTTTCTCGGCGGGCTGTTTCGCTGCGGCCGCCTTTTCCGCGGGCACGGCAGCCGCTTTCGCGCCGGGTTTTTCCGCTGCCGGAGCCTTGGCCGCGGCCGCAGGCGTCTTCGCCGGAGCTTTTGCGGCGGCGGGAGGCGTTTTTTGCGCGGCTTTGGCCGCAGCAGGCGGCGCCTGTTCGGGCGCTTTCGCCTTCGCGGCCGGTTTCTTGGCCGTGTTCTGGATCGGCTCGGAGGCGGGCGCCTGGGCCGCCGGCGCCGGTTGGGAAGCGCCTGCCCCCTTCATCAACTGATCGCGCACCGAATTCGGCGAGACGTTCGGATGCTCTTGCGCGAACGCGCATGTTGCAAGAACCACCGGCAGAGCCAGCGGCAACAGTGTTCGCGAGAACTTTGCGAATCGCATAGTCAATTTACCCCGCGGGCTGCTACTGCGGCCCGCAAACATCATCCGGCGGACTCAAATTCCGCCCGCAACTTCCATCCCATCCCGCCTATTTCTTGGCGGGCGCCGCTTTGGCCGCCGGGGCTGTTCCGGCATCCCCCGGCTTGCTGAAGAAAGTGGTCACCAGGCACTTGCCGGTCACCGAGGTTCCGGGACGCACGGGATAGCGCGAAGCCTTGGCGTCCCCAAGACCGGTGAACGTCAGGTCGCCCACGTTGATGATGCGGGAGAGCCGGCTCAGCCTGGAAAAAAAATCCTCGATGCTGAAATACGGGCCGTCCACTTCGATATCGAACGGCAACTCGTAGTGATAATCCTTGGGCACCACGGCCTGAGCGGTCAGCCGGCGGATCGACACGCCCGAGGCCGCCGCCGATTCCTGCAGCAGGCGCATGAACTCGTCCAGTTCCTTGTCTTCCGGCACGATGGTCTTCAGGGTTTCCAGTTGCTTTTCCAGGGCGGCCATTTCCAGCTTGAATTCGGCGTTGCGCCGCTCGTACACCTGAAGTTCCGATACCTGGCGGTTCAAGTCCGAATCCCGGTTGTGGTTGGTTTCCAGATCGCTGCGCAGGCTGGCCACGGGAAACACCGGCACGTATTCCCCCGCGCCGATAATCACCAGCGCGAGCGCGAAGAAGACCAGCGCCTGGAGGTACCATGGATATTCGCGAAACGAAATCGCCATCGATCCCCCTAGAGTTTCCCCGTCTTGCCGGCGGGCGCCGCGGCAGGCGCCGGCACCGCGGCGGTTTGCGGCAGCCCGAACTGCGCCGTCAGGCTGAACAGATAAATTTCCACTGCTTTATTGCTTTCGTCCTGGTGCGATTCCTTGATTTCCACGTTCTGGAAATAGCCGGAACGCTTGAGCTGCGTGATGTAATTGGCCACCGCATTGATCGAACCCGCAGAGCCGTTGATGGTCAGGGCATCGCCCTTCTTGTCAACCGAGGTCAGCCAGAGCGTGTCGGTGCGGCTCACCGTGTTGGCGATGGCGTCCAGAAACTCCTGGCCGCCGGTGCGATTCCTCTGCAGCTGCTCGATCACTGAAATTCTCTGCTGCAGAATCGTCTTCTGCTTTTCGAAGTTTTGCACCTGCAGCTTGAGCTGCTCCAGGCGCGCTTTTTCACCCGTCTGTTTCTGGATGTGCGCGAGGACCATTTTATTCTCGCGATCCATCAGCAGATAGTGGCCGTACAGAATCCCGGTGCTCGCAACCAGCGCGATGGCCATCAGCACGTATTGCAGCGTGGCTTCGATCGGCACCGCGGTGCGCGTCGCTTTCGGTCGCGTTCTGCCCAGCAGGTTGATGCGAATCATGGCTCGTCAAAACTCCTGAGCGCCAGGCCCACGGCAATGGCCAGGCGCGGGGCCAACTCGCGAATCTGATCCTCGTTGTGCCGCCCCGGATTGATCACGATCTTGCGGAACGGGTACATCTCCTCGACCGGTACGGCGAATTCTTCCCGCAACACGTCCATCAAGCCCGGAACGCGGGAACTGCCGCCGGCCACCACGATTTTCTGGATACTCTCGCCGGTGGCGGTGGCGCGGAAAAAGTCGAATGTCTTCTGGATTTCCAGAACCAGAATGTCCGTAACCGAACGAAGGATCGTGCCGCGATGCTCCTCGGCCACGCCGGCGATGTTTTCACCGTGCTTGAGCCGCTCGGCGTCCTCGAAGCTCAAGTCGAGTTCCTTCTGCAGGGCGTCGGTGTACTGGTTGCCGCCGACGGAAACGTCGCGCGTAAACAGCGGAATCCCGCCGCGCACAATGTTGATGTTCATGACGCTGGCGCCGATGTTGAGCAGCGCGATGGTCTGTCCGGGATCGGGGTCGTAATTGACCTCAAAGCAATTCTGCAGCGCGAAGGCGTCGATATCCACAACCGTGGAATTTTTTCCGGCCTGCGCCAGAACGTTGGTGTGATTCAGAATCTTGTCTTTTTTCACCGCCACCAGCAGAACATCCATCTGCGAATCCACCGACTCGAGCAATTGATAATCCAGGTTGACGTCGGCGATGTCGAACGGAATGTGCTGGCTGGCTTCGGATTGCACGCGGTCGTAGAGTTCTTCCTCGGTCATCATCGGCAGCGGCACGCGCTTGACGATCACCGAATGCCCGGAAACGGCGGTGGCCACGTTGCGGGTTTTTATTTTTTGCGTCTCGAAGATGTTGCTGATCGCCCCCGCTACCAGCGGAGCGTCCATGATGGCGCCGTCGACCACGGTATCCTGCGCCAGCGGCTCCAAGCCAAAACTCACCAGTTCATAGCCCTGCTTGGTGCTCTTCAACTCGACGGCTTTGATCGAGCTGGAACCGATGTCCAAACCCACCAGAGCTTTTTGTTTTGAGCCACCAAACATGTCTAAACCCCTCTAGCAGTCCCTAGCGCCCGCTCGCTTTATCCCGCTCGGCGAATCTTGCGTTCACGCGCCCGTCGTTCCCATCTGGCCTGAATTCAATCCGCTACCGGCGCAGGGAGGCCGAAAGCTAGCGGCCGTCCCCGCCGAATGATTTGTCCATGCCCGCAAAGCAGGCTTGTGAACGCACAGTTCGGAGGCCCCGCGCTAAGTTTTCCATCTGTGTTTTCAATCATTGGCCCCATACGGCCACAGAAACCCGATGCGGCGAGCACGCCTCAAGGCTTGCCGAGTGTGCCGCGCAAATCGAATTTGGCATCCCACACCCGGAGTGTCAAGCAAACGGATTCGGAAGTTGTTGTGAAGAATACGGGTTAAGCGGCTGAACGGGCGGACAGGAAAAGGACAGAAAATACCATTACTTGTGGTTCAGTAATACTAGGACTACTATTGCCGGTGCATACGTTGCGGGTGCCTTTTTCGGGCTGCCTATTGTCGTTTCAGTCCCAGCGACTGCCAAATTGTGTCGATGTGCTGTTTGGTTCCCTGGTCCATGACAATTTCATCGGGCCACGGACGCCGGAATCCTTCGCTCTCCCACTTGCGCGTGGCGTCGATTCCCATCTTTGATCCGTAGTCCTGAATGCGCGAAGCATGGTCCAGGGTGTCCGCCGGACCCATCGCGAACTCGATGTCCCTTTGCGGATCAATCGCGCAAAGCGATTTCCACACCACTTCCCGGAAATTTTGCACGTTCACGTCATGATCCACGACCACCACCACCTTGGTGAACATGGCCTGCCCCAACGACCAGATGGCGTGCATGATTTTTCGCGCGTGCCCGGGATAGGACTTGCGAATGGAGACGATCATCAGGTTGTGAAACACGCCCTCGGCGGGCATGGCCACGTCCACAATTTCCGGATACTGCATTTTCATGACCGGAAGAAACACGCGCTCCACCGCATGGCCCATGAAAAAATCTTCTTGCGGCGGCGGCCCCACGATCGTCGTCAGATAGATCGGATCGCGCCGGTGCGTGATGCAGGTGACGTGAAAAACGGGAAACTCTCCCTCGAGCGAATAAAATCCGGTGTGATCGCCGAAGGGGCCCTCGGTGCGCATCTCTTTCAAATCCACGTAGCCTTCGAGCACGATTTCCGCGTTGGCGGGAACTTCCAGTTCGGAAGTTTCACAGCGAACCAGTTCCACAGGCTCGCGACGCAGGAATCCGGCAAACATCATTTCGTCCAGATCGGGGGGAATCGGCAGGATGCCGGAGAGGCACGTCATGGGATCGGACCCGATGACCACGGCCACGTCGATGCGCCCGTCGGGATTGGCCAGACGTGCGCGGCGAAAATGTTCGGCGCCGTGCTTCTGCGTCTGCCAGTGCATGCCCGTGGTGCGTTCGTCGTAAACCTGCATGCGGTACACGCCCACATTGCGCTTCCCCGTTTCCGGGTTGCGCGTAAACACCAGCGGCCAGGTGATGAACCGTCCGGCGTCCTTGGGCCAGCACTGCAAAATGGGGAAATGAAACAAAGAAATATTTTCGCGGCGGATGACTTCCTTGCACGGGCCGTTCTTCACAGGCTTCGGAAAAAACGAGCCGAGCTCGGCAAGCTTCGGCAGCATCTTGAGCTTGTCAAGCAAGCCCGACGGCGACTGCATGTCCAGAAACCCGCGGATGCGCGCGCCCACTTCGTCAACGTCGGAAACTTCCAGCGCCAGATTCATGCGCCGCTCGCTGCCCAGCATATTGATCAGCAGCGGAACGCGAGAACCTTTGGGATGTTCAAACAGCAGCGCCGGCCCGCCTGCGCGCGTCACGCGGTCGGTAATCTCGGTGATCTCCAGAACCGGATCGATCTCCGCACTGATGCGGTGCAGCTCGCCCTCTTTTTCCAGCTTTGCGATAAATTCGCGCAGATCCCTGTACGCCAATCCGTCCCCCTGTAGGACAGACACTCCTGCCTGTCCCTTCCGTCACATCAGCGAACATCGGCGCATGAAACCTAAATTCGAGTTCGCGGATGCCTCAAGTGCATTAAAGCCGCCTCGCATACGCGCTTCCCAGCAGCGCGCGGGGACAGACAAGAACGTCCGTCCTACAACGCACCGCGACACTCTAGCACGAAATGCAGGATGAAGAATTCTTGCAAGCACCCGGAAGGTTTGCTAGCGTAAGGTTCAGAGCGGGCGTCGTACAATGGCAGTATAGAAGCTTCCCAAGCTTCGGACGTGGGTTCGATTCCCATCGCCCGCTCCATAACCCTCGTTGATTCGGTTGCCCTTGCGCTGCTGACTAAGGAAAAAAGGACTCAGTGGGGTGCGTTTTGGCCCCAAGTTGGCCCCAAGTCTTATCCGAAGTTCAGTAGGCGAGACATGAAAGACCTGCAAGCCACAACGCAAGAATTCGCTGCTCTACTGCGTATCGAGTTCGCTTCCGAGATCGAGCAAGACGGACACGGATTCAAGCGGCGCGTCTTGCGTTTTCTCAAAGCTGAGCTTCCCCCCGGGCCAGGGCGCCCACGCACTGAAGCCGTGACTCACGCGACCGAAATGCTGGCCCAGGGCAAGACCTGGCGGCAAATCTATGCGGAATGTCTTCCCCGCAGCATTGGCGGACATGATTCACGCCAACTCACACAATACCGCTTGCGCTGCGCCGTTCGGTCCCGCCGCAATGCGCACAAGCGTAGAAAATCTCTCTCCAATTTTTCGGCGAACAAAAATTGAGTCCGATGTTTCGTCTTTTCGCTTTGCGTGTGGACCGGTAGTCTCGAATCGTGAAAATGCTCACCCGCGATCAACTCGAAACCCGCAAGGAAAAGGCAGTCCGGTTCGTGGAGAACGTGTTGGACGACCCTAGCCGAGCGGACGAGATCGCAGATGAAAGCCTGGAAAGTTATGCCCAGCGGCGACAAATCCAAATCGTGGAAAACCCAAACGGAGACCTTATGCCAAGAGTACGTCTAATCAATCCCCCTCATGTTTCCAATCCCAGGCGGCAGATCACGCAGCCGAATCCACAGTCGGGCCGGTCGGAACTTCTGGCCCGAATTCGGGAGCTTCAGCAGGAAAACAACCAGCTTCAGGACACGCTGGACAAGGTCGCCGACCTCGCAGCTGCGCCGGAAGACGGCCTTGAAGAAGAACACAACGATCTGGTGGACAAACTGAATGACATCATTGACGTTGTCGCTCCCTCTGAAGATAAAAACGAGGACGACGACCTGGGAAACGAGTAGCGCGCGGCGGATGCGGCGAGGGTTGGCGGAAGCCGCCCCAGGCAATCACCGACCGCGCCGCGCGTTACCGGGCGAATTCCCCACAGTGCCGCCCACATCGGCCACGCACCTGCGCGTTCTGCGGAGCAAAGCAAAACGTCGAAGTGCATCATGTGGACGGCTACGAGGAAAACACCGAGCCAGCTAATTTGGCGTGGGCCTGCCGGAGTTGCAATACGGCGATAGGCGTTGCGCTGAGAAACGCCGGTCTCGGACAGCGCACACGGCAGTACAACCCAGCCGCTAAAAGCGCACGCACGTTGAGCCAATGGATTACAGCCGTATTGAGCATGAAGGGCAAATCCGACGCCATGGACCCCGCTACCGCAATCGAGATTATCCACGCCACACCACCAGAGCGTCGTTCGCATTTCGCACAGGAAATTTGGAGACTTCGGCGCGAACGGGGCACAGACCTGAAGAAGTAGAACGCACCTAGAACTCGTTTTTAGACGTTTTTTCTTTTTTTCTTTTTTGGGAGGCTGGACGCAATGAAGGACTACACCACAGGCCGGGCAGCACGCGAATTGCGCGTGTCCCAGAACCGTCTCCGCGCTCTCTGCCAGGCGGGAATGATTGCCGCCCGAGCTACCCCTGGAGGCCATTTCAGGATTCCGAAGAGCGAAATCGATCGTTTGCGACGCGACGGCGTGCCCGATCCACCACCGGCTACACCGACCGAGGACGAACTTGAGCCTATTAACGTGCCTATGACTAACCCGGTACGCCATCCTACCCTTCTTGCAGAGCCATCAGACCAGACCATTGCCGCGGCCGACGATGTCGTCCGCCTCGAAAACGAGGTGAGAGGCATCCAACTGAAACGAGCCAGAGAAGAAAACCTGGATTGGTTCCGCGAGAGGCAAAGGAAAGAAGCCGAAACGAAAGCAGTTCGAGAACAGCAGCGATTGGAATCAAGAGCGATCCAGCTTCGGCGGCACTGGGAGAATACTTGGATCGAATATGCACTTGAGATTATCCCCGAGGACGCGCCCGAATCCTTTCGTCTGCCCGTGTCGGAATTCGTCCGGGAGGCCCTGGCCGGTCTCAACCCAAACGACCCAGAGGAAGTGACAGAACCATTAATTCGCGCTGCTGTGGACAGGGGACTTCGACCGTGGCAACGAAGTAAGGAAATTAAAAGCGCCATCCAAGAAGCCCAAAACCAACTCCCCTACTGGGCTAAGACGTATCCGGGACCATCGGAATGGGAATTGAAGGCGATTCACGCTGCTTCTCATGCCATCAGCGAATTACGAAATGACGCCACTACTGAGGAGATGAGGGCCGCGGCAATTGAAGCAGGTAGAGCTGTTGCGAGTGATTACCAGCACGCAGAGGAGTGCCGGAGATTAGTACAGTCGGTTTTCCTTCTCCAGACACCAGACGAACAAGAAACAGCCCGACAGGCCGTAAAAGCAGCACTCGACAAATTGCCTGTGGGAATCGGTCGAACTCAGATGGAACGCGTCCGCGATGATGCGCTAGCCCCATTCAAGGCCGCAGAAGCAGATTTCCGCGTTAACGCCCAGGCTGCATGCCAAGCCGACTCTTACCTGCTTCACGTCGATTCACATTTGGACAAAATTGCTGCGGATCCACACAGCGACTTGTCTTTGGGAAACTTTTCCGACCGCTGCCGACTCGCCCAAGAGTTGAAACAAGAGATTCGGCCGATAGTGATTGAGGAAATTCTAACCGAGCCCTTGACCCTGGACGAAGCCAATACGTTAATCGACAGCCTGGTGGATCGCAGTCTATCCCGCAATATCAATTATCAATGAAGCTCATTTTGAGATGTTTTGCGATTGCCTCGGTGATTGTTTGTCCTTATTGGAGTCGCTGCACCCAGGCCAATGCTTCAGCTGCAGGAAGAACCGCAAGAAATAGCTCCGGCAAGAAGAGTGAGCGAGCCTCACAGGGTCACTCTGTCGATTTCAAAAAAGGCGTCCAGGCTTTGCGCTGCAAGTGGCCCCATGCGTCGGCGGGCTCCATCGAGGTGGTCTCGAATTCGCCTACGAATGACCCATTCCGGCTTATCCTGCATTTCCGTGCGGATGCTTGTCGCCTCCCCAATGAGATCTCTTGTCAAGAAGCTAACCAAGCGGGGCTCAAGAAACACGTGCAAGCCGCGAATGGAATCCTTAGGCAGACGAGAACGGGCTGGGCCGATGGTCAGGTACTGTGCTAGGAAATCGAGGCTCAAGACTGGGGAATCTGGAACTTGAATTCCGTACTGTTGTTTGGCAACGTCACCTATGGCGAACGCTTTGCGGTCGAGGGTTAGCCACCATGCACTGTATCCAAATGCGGACGGCTTTTCTTGGTGGCGCTGTTGAATCACCCCCACATAATTTTCGGCATCGTGGCGACTGAGCCGACTTAGCATAATAGGGTCAGCGGCCACACCAGATTTCTCTCTTCGCCGAGAGTGAATCTCGTACCATATTTCTTGTATTGTTTGACGCAACCGCTCGGGAGCTTCGTTCGCCCTTGCTTCCAAGTCATGTCGTTGGATTCCAAACCTCGTATCCAAGTATTCAAAAATGTCTTCCAATGGCCTGAGAGAACCACGAAATGTTTCTGTCCATGACTGAAATTCAGAAATTGCCCTCCCAGACTGGAGAAAGATTTCTAATAGAAACGGAATGCGCCCCTCCCACTGATTAGCGATATGGCTGCAGTGAACCGCACGGTTGATATGCCTTTCCAATTCCTCGATGACACCGCTCGTAGCAAAAAACTTGATTCCAGCCTGGCTCGCGATTTGGTACATCTGTTGGAATCGCCTTCGTTTGTCCTCCAACACCTCCTCGGCCAATAGAGGCAAAATGGCGGAAGTATCCAGCCATATCTCCCCGTGTGAAAAAATCTTTTGAACTGCGCTCTGTACGTCGGGCGTTTGCCTTAGGAAGGCCAGCAATGTATACGAGTCTGCCAAGTCGCTGATGTAAAGTTGCGTTGCGTCTCCAGGATCACCGAGGATCTCGCGCACGAGGGCAAGGAGCCATTGTTGGTCGCCGTCCAGGTCTCCCTTGCGGGGAATGTTGACGCGAAGATCGTCATTGATAATTTCGGGCAGGTGGTCCGTAGGAAATGTGGAGATGCTCCCTGCTAGTATGGCCGTAGCAAATAACTCGGCCCTTTGATACAAACATCGATCCAGAAGGCGACGAATTCGTGTTGCAATGTATGTTGTGTCTTCCGGGAGAGAGGCCGCACTTGGTCGGCGCTTTTCGATTGCATCTCGGAGTTCATCCAGAATTTCGACCTCGGCAAGCTCACGCTTTGTAGCGAAATTTGAAAGCCGCTCTGTCTCCTCAAAGGTCAGACAGAATTCGTCGGATTTCGTCCAGTGACGAATCGACCGCTTCGTCAGCCTCGCGAGTCCGCTCTCGGTTAGTTGGTCGACGCGATTCGGATCGTCCGCTGGGAGCAATTGACGGACCCTATGCTTTATTTCGTCTCGCGTCATTCTGTGTTCTGAATCACTGTCGATCAAGACCGAACGAATTAGTGCCTCGAAGGAGAGTTTCGTCAAACCCTTTTCTTGAACTTCATCCCGAAGCTGGAGCGTGAGGTACAAGAGCGCGGCCCTAAGCTCATCTTTGTCGAGAGCAGAGGCTTGGGTAGGCCCGATCCTTCTTGACGAGAGGTAGGGGTCTACAATGTCGCGAGCGAGTTCCTCTGACGCCGCTTCAGTCTGGGAACTCTTTCTCAAACGATCAAGGAAGTATGCTCTGTCCCTCACATCCAAATGGAGGGAGTAGGTTGTGCGTATCTCTGATCTGAGATCGTCGACGTCGGCACCAATTTTCTGATTCGTGACGTAGATGAGCATTTGCGCCGACTGCAAAGTTGACGAAACTCGCTTGGCAGTAGCTCGAATCTTTGAGCGCCAGTCTTGAGCAACCGAGTACTGAAGGACCTGTGAAGCGTCACCCTTCGGCGAGAAAATCTCCGCATCACGACCTGAGTCGCCGGATGGTAAAGCAACAGTTCGGAGGTCCGGGATTTCGGCAGACAAGAACTCGGACGCAAACCTCTCAAACCTTTCCCACTGACCTGGGGTCAGTTTTTCAAGTGCCAGCTCTAATCTTTCTCTACTCATTGTCAGCCGCGAAACCGCAGACGCCACCTAGTCAGAATTTCCTTTTTGATCTCGGAAACGGCACTATCCTACACCCGCCACGTGTGCACTTTCGTGATTTTCCATAAATTATTAATTGCTGTAGTTGGCGACCTGTTGCCCGACAAACCCATCACGTCAAGCAGCTATTGAGCCCACTCACGAGCCTTTGAGCTGCCCGCTCATTGGGGGTAATTTGCTCGTTAGGTTCTTGATGCGGATGTACGCCCGACTCTTAAATCATGTGACGACCCATAGGAAGCACCGTAGGCGTTGCTGAGTTGACTTGTGCCTGAACGGATTCAGGGCCGCATTCTCTGTAGGGACGCCTTTCCCAATTAGCCGAACTCAGCAAATATCATGGTGTACTTGGCACGCTGAAACCAAGAAAATTTCGTTTGGCTTTGTCCCACTCGGCCTTGAGGTCATTGCTCAAGAGATGAGCGATAAATGCTGGCGGGTTCGTCCTTGTCCGCTGGTCAAGCAGAAACCAGCCCAATTTTTCAAGCCAAAATCTCGGCAGATTCTCCAAAACAACGAAAGTGTCAGGCCTTCCTGATCCAGTCCAGACAACTGCCTCGGAATCGAGCCCCGCAGCGCGGAGATTTCCAAGGGCAAGCAAACTCCCGAGCTTTCTTGGTCTGCACTTCTTTTGATAACGAGTTTCCAAGCTTCTGAGGCTCTCTGCCTCCAGCGTTATCTTCCAGTCAAACAAGGCTGCTGCAATCTGCTCGTAAGCCTTCGACTTGCTTGTATTGAGATGCACTAAAAGCATAATGCCTGCGAGCTTGCGATGATCGTGTTCATCGAAACGCCGCCCGCGGTGCGGCGTGCGCTTCGTTTTCCCCATTAGATCGCGGCGAACCTGCGCCATCCTTTCCGCCCTCAGCCGCTTCGACACACCAGCCTTCAACAAATCCTCTTCAGCCTTTTTTAGAACATCGTGGTCTTGCTCGAATTGTGATAGTTGGCCCTCCAAATTGTCTGAGTTCACCTGGAAATGTTGGGCGACCGCAAGTATTGCCTTGGTCGCACGTCTGATGTCCATGGGTAGCAACGGTGGTCTCTTCTGCGAAGAAAGCGTCGTTACCAAAAGGAAATTTCTCAGATATAGCCAGCGGTTGTAGTCGGGACTATTCAAGACACTTTGCGGTGACGCCTCGCTGCACACACGTATCGCGGTGATAAGGTCGCGATCGGAAATGTCGGGAATCGTCGGAAACCAAATTCCCGGTGCCACCAATGATCTAACTAAGGCCGCCCTAATCGCTTCTGAACTTTGAGCTGCAAAAAGAAGAAAATCACCCACATTTTGCGGGTCGATTACACCCCCGTGCGGAATTGGATCAGATGGCGAATTGCGGCGCATACGCGAGGAACGATTCTATGTGAAATTTCACCTAGATGAAATTGAAAGAGATTCTGCGAGCAAGAGGTCTGGCACAGCGCGACGTGGCCGAGAGCATCGGGCTGCATCCGGTTCGTCTTTGCAGAATCATAAACGGGCGATTCCCCGCACGTCGGAAGGAACGCCAACGACTAGCTGACTATCTGGGTCTTCCGATTTGTAAGATTTTGCCGCGTCGAAGGGACCGCTGGCGACGGCGACGAACGTAAAAGAGAAATCCCGGGCCGCACCGGCAGCGCGGCCCCGGGGGAATGGCAAGGTCACGATGCAAAACGAATACTACCAGTCAGACGGTGCCAGTTTAAGCGCACTACCTCTCGCCGCCGACGAATTGCGCGTGCTGGCACGCTTCGAGTTTCTCTTCGATCACAACTCATCGGAGGGCCTTCTCCTCGCGCAATTGTCGCTTGACCTGAGGAAACTTTCTGCTGGCGCTTCCTTGCGGTCAACTTGTCTATGGCGAACATTCGCCGCACAGTACCCGAGCGCTCGCCGCGCGCATGTCGAGTTTGAGCGATGAAACCGCTGCCAGCGATTCTTAAGCGGCTCCAGAGTGTGTGCAGAAACGGTGACGGCTGGACCGCCCTCTGTCCCGCACACGAGGATCGTCGGCCCTCGCTTTCAATCAATGTGCGGCAAGGAAATATCCTGCTTCACTGCCACGCCGGATGTGCGGCGGAAGCCATCTGCGCGGCGGCGGGAATCGAGATGCGCGACCTTTTTATTGAGACTAAGCCCCAAGCTACAGAAGCCCGGATCATTGCCGAGTACGGCTACACCGACGAAAGCTCCAAGTTACTTTTCCAGGTGGTGCGTCTCCATCCGAAAGGTTTCCGGCAACGACGGCCCGATGGAAACGGCGGCTGGACGTGGAATCTCAACGGAGCGCGACGCGTGCTTTATCGCTTGCCAGAAGTGCTCGCTGCCAAATCCGTGCTCATTGTCGAGGGCGAGAAAGACGCGGAGATGGCCCGGAGCCTGAATCTAGTAGCCACGTGCAATCCAGGCGGCGCGGGCAAGTGGCGCGATGATTATTCGGAATCTCTTCGAGGAAAGAAAATCGCGATCATTACCGACGCCGATGAACCGGGCCGGAAACACGCGCAGCACGTGGCACAGTCGCTTCACAGCAAGACGGAATCCGTCAAGGTGCTGGAACTGCCCGGCGCGAAAGACCTAACCGAATGGGTCGAGCGCAGCGGAACGCGCGAGGCGTTCATGGAACTGATTCGCAGCGCGACTGTGTGGAAGCCCGCCGGGGTGGTAGAGACAGGCAAGCTAACACCACAAAGCGGGTTCCGGCTCACATCACTGCATGACTTGATGTTGGAACCCGAAGAGCATATTTCCTGGCTGCTCGCCGACAAACTTCCAGCTGGCGGTCTCTCCGTCCTGAGCGCAAAGCCAAAAGTGGGCAAGTCCACGTTTGCGCGGTGTCTTGCCCTCGCGGTTGCCACGGGCGAGCCGTTCCTGGATTGCGCGACGGCACAAGGACCAGTGATTTATCTCGCGCTCGAAGAGAAACGGAGCGAAGTCCGCCGCCACTTTGCGGACTTGGGTGCAACGGGCGAGGAAGAAATTTACATCCACGCGGCCAGTGCGCCGCAAGAGGCCGTGCTGGAACTATGCCAAGTGACAAGACAGAAGCGTCCGGTCCTGATCGTCATTGACCCACTTTTTAAGTTTGTCCGCATTCGAGACGAGAAGGCATACGCCGAAGTTTGCAATGCAATCGAGCCGCTGCTCACCCTCGCCCGAGAGAGCGGCGCTCACGTTCTCTTGTTGCACCATAGCGGAAAAATGGAAAAGGCTGACGCGACGGACGGCATCTTGGGGAGCACCGCAATTTTCGGAGGAGTAGATACGGCAATCATTCTGAAAAAGGCAGACCGATACAGGACCGTCCAAAGCTGTCAAAGGTACGGGACAGACTGGTCGGAGTTAGTGCTCAATTTCGACCCGGCTGAGCGGAGTCTTTCGCTGGGCGTGGAGAGGGCTGAGGCCGAGGCCGGGCGGATCGGTGAGTCCATTGCCGCCTACCTGGCCGGTTGCGACGAGCCGCAGACACGAATCCAGATCGAAGCGCATGTCGAGGGCAAGACCAAGCACAAGCGCACGGCTCTCAAGGCTCTGTGCGCAGCCGGGCGGGTGTCTGAATCGGGAGCTGGGGCCAAGGGTGACCCCCTCCGCTACACGCTAAACCCGAGCACCAAGCTCCAAGCGGAAAATGAGCCTAAGCCATTCGTGGATTCTCGTTCCCATATATATGCGGGAACAAGGGAACAACAATCCAAAAACGGGGCAGAAACCCAAATAAACACTGGCGACATTCTTGTTCCCGGTGTTTCGCGTGAGCCACAGAATGAGGTTGATTCTGGGGAACAGGCATTTTTTGAGGGGAAACTGTGCACCGGGTAGGGGTATCGGTCGGGACGGTCTACAACGTCGCGTAGCGGCGTTCAAAAAACGTCTTATCGGCGAATTCTGCAAGCTCTTGATTTTGCGATGTCCTCAAAAGCACAAAGCGGCGCAACAAAAACCAACTGTTTTTTGAACGCCGGTGCTATCCTCCCAGCCCGAGGGCAACCGTCAGCGAGTGAAAGAGGAAGCATGGCTCGTAGACGGTATCAGAGAGGTAGTGTGTTTTTAAGGGGTCAAAATCCGGTGTGGGTTGGTCGATACCGGGAGGATATCCTGAGACCAGACGGAAAGGTAATTCGGCAGCGGCGGTCAGTGGTGCTTGGAACAAAATCTGAGTTTCCAACCAAGCGACTTGCCGAGAGACGTATGGACCATCTCCTTGCGAGGATCAACGCTCCGAGCTACAGACCGGCGCGCATGTCCACGCTTGAAGAATTCGCCGAACGGTGGAAGGCTGAAATACTTACGAAGCAGAAGCCATCAGCCGCCCGGTCCGCCCAGTCTCACCTCCAGTGTTACATCATCCCGCACCTTGGAAAAATCCGACTCGATCAACTCAGCGTAGAGAATCAGCAAACCTTTGTTACGTTAATCTCCACGGGTATTTCACGCAAAACCGTGGTGAACGTCCTAGGGACGCTGTCCTCCATGCTGAGTACGGCGAAAGATTGGGGCTACACATGCGAAGGTGTGAGCCTCCGGAAGTTGGCGTTACCGGAACGGAACATCACCGCGGAAGGAAGATACTTCACTGTGGAAGAAGCGCGAAACATCATCGCCGCAGCGAAGGAGCCGTGGCGCACAATGTTCATGCTTCTGGCAATGACAGGACTGCGGGCCGGCGAAGCTCTCGGCTTGCAGTGGGGCGACGTAAACTTCGAGCGTCAACAGATTCATGTGCGGCGCACGGCATGGAATGGTCGGACTCAAACGCCAAAGAGCAAACAGAGCGAGGCCGTTCTCCCGATACCGGGTCCTCTCGTGACGGTGCTCAAGGCGTACAGAGAGCAGTGGAAGGAGAATGCCAGCGGATTCTTGTTCGTGACCAAGAACAACCGACCTCCATCATCGAACAAGGTGGTCGAGTATCGGCTCTGGCCAATCTTGGACAAGCTCAAAATTCCGCGATGCGGACTCCACGCCTTTCGTCACACGGTAGCCTCAATGCTCGTGGACTCTGGGGCTCCCGTTACAGTGGCCCAGGCTCAACTCCGCCACTCGGACACGAAGACTACTCTCGGTTATACGCATTTGCTTGGCGATTCGCAACGTCAAGCGATGGAGAAAGTGGCTTCGATTTTGGCCCCAAATGGACCCAAATTGAAGCCGGACAATCAATGGATTCAATAAGTTAGCAGCGCTTGGAGACGGGTTCGATTCCCATCGCCCGCTCCATCTAACCTACTGAATCCACTCACTTGCATCCCCCGATTTGGGCGCACTTGGGCGCAGAATTTCACCCACTTTGTCCACAGCCTCACGCTGCGCGTCTCCAATTACGTGCCCGTGAACGCCGAGCGTGATCCGCGCATCCGAGTGACGCATCTGCTCTTTCGTTACCGTAGCAGGTGCGCCCACGTTCATTAGTAAGCTCGCGTGCGCATGCCGGAATGCGTGCAAGCCCCCGCGAGGAAGTTTTAGTTTATCGAGTACCGGCCAAAGCCCGTACTCGACGACTTTGTTGGCGGCGTACGGCCGCCCGTTGCGGTTGACGAAGAGAAACCCTTCTGGATTCACCTTCCACGTCGCCAGATATAGGTCCGCAGATGCGACTCCGCGGCCTTTATGCTCGACGGTTTTTTATGCGCCAGTACTTCTCGTTCCCACACTTTTGCAAATTCTCCGATCATCGCGAATTTCCCGGGCCGATAATCAACGGCATTCACCTTTGCCAAAAACGGCTCGAATGCGCGTTGAGCATTTTTAAGCGTTCGGAGTTCGGCAACCGATCCAAGTACGACCGATCGTTCAACTCTGCGG
>JAIQFG010000078.1 GCA_020073375.1 Terriglobia bacterium
GCCCGCGCATAAATTTCATCCGCCGATTGCGGCCCGCCCATCTGAATCTTGTCCGCCGCCAGCGGATAGCTCGCCTTCAGCTTCGCGCGGTGCACTTCCATCGACCACTGGAGGTACGGATACTCGTGCATTTCATTGGCCCACACCGGCGTGTTCAGCTCGAGCCCGCCAACCACGGAAATCACTTCTTGCCCGTTGGCCACGCGCCGCACGCCCGTCACCAGCGGCACCGCCACGCGCTCGGCAGGCTTGAAATGTTCCGGCCCCAGCGCCGCGCCACAGTTTTTGCAAATGACCGGAGGAAGCAAACTCGGCGTGACTGGTGACTGGTGACTAGTGATTGGTGAAACCGCCGAAGCCGAGCGACTGTAGCTCGGGTCTTCAGACCCGAGGCCTTCCGCTGCCCCACCACCCAATCCCCCGCCTCCGGAAACGCGGCCCACAGAAGAATTCCCTGCCTCCCTGCCTCCTGCCTCATCCCCCACTTCCTGCTCCGCCCCGCACTCCGGGCACGCATACGCGTCCTCGCCCAGCGGCACGTAATGCTCCTGAATCACCGGCTCGTCGTGCGAACCAAATCGCTGCGAGTCGGCAACGTACCGCACGTACCCGCCGATTTTTCCGTCTGTCCAAAGATAAAACGCCACGCCGGTAAGCAAATTCTGCACGCGATTATTCTGCTCGACCAGCTCGGACACCTGCGAAGCCGCGCGGGCCGTGGCGATATCTCCGATCGATTGCGCCGACTGCGGATAGAACCGTGTCGCCGGCACATCCTGGCTGAGCAGCGAAATAAACGACAGCCCGAACGCCTGATACAGATTGGTGACAAACTGGTAGCGCGGCATTTCCGCCGCCGCGCTGTCATCGAATATCTTCGATTCGTACGGCAAGTGCCAAGTCATGTCCTGCGGATTCCACCACGCATACTGCAAGCCTTGCCAGAACAGCCGCGCCTGCCGGATCCGCCGGATTTCGTTTCGCCGCGCGACGATTCCCTCCTGCCGGTACTGTACTTCCAGCTCGCGCAGCGCGTTCACCAGGTCCGGCCGCAATTCCTCCAGCCGCTCGTTATTCGGCCCCAGATTCAGGTGTCGCAGTGTTTCCGCCAGCCCCTCGGGAACCGCCGGCCGGTTGCCGTCCTGCGGCGCGACACGTCCGTCATTCGGCGCGTGCTCCGATTGGAGTCCCAGGATCGCTTCTTCGCTCATATCAATCCGCTGATTTGTCATGGTTTTCAGTAGGACAGGCTTCAGCCTGTCTGCTTTTCTGCTTGCTAGGAAAAAAACTCATCCGAAGTGGCATGTTGTTGAATTTGTGTTACTGTACGCCGCAAAGGAGGTCCTCCCCATGCATGGAATAATCTGGTGGATCGTTGTAGGCCTGATCGCCGGCTGGCTGGCCGGAAAAGTGATGAAGGGTGGCGGCTTCGGCGTGCTGATGGACATCGTCCTCGGCATCGTCGGCGCGATGATCGGAGGATGGGTCTTCGGCATGATCGGAATTTTCCCCGGCGGCGGCCTGATCGGCTCCATCCTGGTCGCGTTCGTCGGCGCCGTGATTCTGTTGTGGATCGTGCGGCTGATTAAGAAGGCGTAGCCGAACAAAATCCTAAGGCTTAAGTTTGTCGGCGGGCCGGCCGGATGCAGATCTCAACTCAGGGGTCCGTGACGATATTCTTCGCGGATTCAATACACGCCGCCTGCATAGCACCGGCATGTTCAGGTTCAAGCGGGCAAATTTCAAAATCGGCAAATACCACGTTTTCAAAGGGTTTTAAGGCACGCTCTACATTCGATGGCAATTCAGGATGCTCGTTATCCAAGACGTCCCGTTTTTCGCCATCCGGCCCGCTGTAGATTCCCATAATCCGATGCGTTCCGATCCTCCAAAGGCGAAACGACGGTGTCCCATTGTAAACACTTAAACGCCCATGCGCCCAGTAACACGCCGCCGCGTTTTCCACCGTTTTGCAAGGTATTTTCCGCCCGAAAGCAGGTCGCGCAACATCCTGACCCCACAGAGAAATCAGCAGCGCCCCGAAGGCGATTGTACAAGCAACACGAATCAGCGCCCCTTCACTCTGGCCCATAAGTATTGACATAGATGCCTGTTGAAGGAAGGCCACGCTTTCCGGGTGTTGGATATGAGTTGTCGAATGGACCAGACTGTGTTCGGATTCTAAATCCTGGGTCGTGGGGTCCCCCTGATTCAAAATTCGACCTATCCGCGTTTCGCCGCAGATTAAGATGTGTCGCGCCGTGTGTCGGATCAGTCGGATCAAGATAGGCCACGCGAGCCGCTTTGAGTGACGATTCGTAAGCAGCTCTAGTTCGCGGATCCCTCATCGCATTTGCCGCGGGCTCGACTGCAAGCGCAGTCTCAGGTCTCTTTTTCCCAAGCTGCGAGTCTCCATTGATTACCGCGTGAGCCACCTTCTTACGAGCGCCGTCAACAGTGTCATTTGCCTTGTCATTCGGCATGACTGATTGCGTTTCATTAAACACAATAAGTCCAACATCGTGGACTGTCAATGTGTTCACTTTATGCGCGTTAACCGAATGTTCCCAAGCCGTTTGATCGACTGGAGGCGCTGCGGGACTCTTGGGCGCAGGCGGCTGGGGTTTGAAATGGTCGATCGCCCGATTGACCCATGATTCGCCTTTTCCTTTCGGATTTGTAGTGGCCATGTTCTCCTCCTTGCCGGCATCCATATCGCAGCGTTCGCCGTACTCGCTTTCAGAACCGAACATTCTCGAAGCGCAACTATTTCTCCCCCGCGCCCTTCCCCGCAGCCAATTCCCTCTCCCGCGCGATCTGCGTCCAGGTCCGCCGCCGCACCGCCGTCATGGCCACGCCGCCGCGCCGTGCATCCTCGTCCATCGAAATCGGAGGAAACCCCGCCGTTCCCAGTAGCGAATTTACCAGCGCGCGATTCTCCGCCCGCAGCCGCTCCAGGTCCGCCTCCAGCGAGAGCACATATCGCGACCGCAAATGCCGCGAGAGCCATGTACTGATTAATTCCCAACTCATGAATAGGCGCCCCCAGTAGGACAGGCTTCAGCCTGTCGCTTTTGACTTTTTTCCCGCTCCGGCCGAATTCTCCAACTTGGCTTCGATCTAATTCCCTCTCGCCCACTCCAAACCGAGACAGGCTGAAGCCTGTCCTACTACCGCCCCTGCGGCCGCCACCGGCGCGGCAGCACCGGCGCCACCCTCCGCGTTTCCTCCGCGAAAAATTTCTTCATCCAGATCGCGCGCGAAGTCGGATCGACGGCCGTGACGCGCTCCGCGGCCACCACGTCGGCCGGCGCGCGCCCCGGGTCGAGCGCTGATTTCAATCCATACCGCGCGGCATCCGCCGGATCGTCGCCATCGCACTTCAGTGTGTCTTCCACATTCTCCGGATCGCGCGTCAGCGTCGGCAGATTCTCGATCAACCGCGTGCAATTGTCCGCGATTACCCAGTGATCCGCTTCCAGCGCCTGGTACATCAGCATCCAGCCGCCCACGCGGTCGTTGTCGGCGGGCGTGGGACGCGGCAGGCCCGCGGCCGCCAGTCCGTCGCCCAGTTGCTCGGCGATGGATGCGTCCGCCGTGCGCTGCGCAAAAGCGTCGGGAGAAAGAAAAATATCGCGAATGCGTTCGGCCCCGTTCAGCCGGTCGACGCTGCGTTCTGCGATGGCTGCGGCCAACATGCGCGGCGAAAGATGGTTCTGCACAAACTCGCGATAGGTCACGACGCTGCCGTCGGCGCGCGTTGCGTGCCAGTAAACCGCGCTGGGATGCTCAAATCCCCAGTCGATCGAGATCCACCGCGGCGTCCAGGCCTCCAGCTGCACCTGCTCGGCGCGAATCGTGTGCCGCTCGGCCTTGAAAACGTCGAAGTACTGCCCCGCGTACACATCCCATTCGCCGTGCAGAAACGCGCGACGCAAAGCCTCGGGCAACTGCCCCAGCGTTTTCTTGTAGCCGTCGTCGTCCGCGTAATGCGGATTGTCGGCAATCGTGGCGTGAATAAATTGGTAGTCGCCGGGATCGTACTGATCCGGCCGCTCCATTCCAGGAGCCGGCGCGCGATCCACCCACAGCGCCTTCACCCAGGCGTGGCCGATGTTCCCGGGATTGGTCGCGCCCGCCATGCAGGGCTTCGATCCCCCGATGCGGCAGCGCAGGCGGCTGGTCAGAAACTGCCACTGCTTCAGCGTGAAGTGCGTCAGCTCGTCCAACCCAATGAACAGATATTCCGCGCCCTGGTAGCGGTAGACGTCGTTCTCGTTGTCGCAGTATGCAAACCGCGTGGTCGAGCCGTTGAGCCAGGTCACGATGTGCTTGGCTTCGTTATATTTCTCGTACAGCTCGCGCGGCACGTCGCGCCGGAAATACGTGATCAGCGACGCCTCCAGCTCCGGAAACGTCCTCCGCAACAGCAGTGTGTCTATCCCTGGATACAAGTGCGCCTGGTAAATCGCCTCGTAGAGCAGCGCCTTTGTTTTTCCCGGCCCCGCCGCCCCGCCGAACAACCGGTACTTCGCGTCCGATTCGTGAAACTCTTTCTGGCGTTCAAATGGCTCGTATTGAAATTTCTTGCAGAATTTGTCAAAGTCGCGAATGCAATTCTTCGCCTTCGATTTGTCGGGTTTGATCCCCATGGCCGTGGAATCCACAGATGAACTCAGATAAACACTGATGAAACCGGATCAAGCGATCCTAAGGCCTAAGGAGTAGGATTGTTTTCTTTCTGCCCTTATCTTTGTTCATCTGTGTGCATCTGTGGATGGCTCCTGGTCTTCAGGCTCCCCGCATTTTCTTGCCGATGTAAAACGCGGCGGCGCCCCCGATAATGCACAACCCGATGGCGTAATGATGCACGCTGAGAATCGCGCCGCCGATCAGCGCCCCGATCCCCGCGAGCTGCACGTACTCTCCCAAAGCCTGCATCTGCGGCGCCACAACCGTTCCTGGTGTAATTGCCATGATTCCTCCCGAATTCCTAATCTCTGCTCTAAACTCTCTTCCGTTCTCTGTGCCCCTCTGTGTTCTCTGTGTTAAAGCCTTTGACTTTGCCTTGGCCTTTGTAGGACTGGCGAGAGTGCCTGTCCTACGAAAATCAATCGCAGCACCCCATCAGCCCCAGCGTGCTCGCCCCGGCGCGAAACACGTACGCTCCCATTTCCCATCCCCCGCCGGTATTCTGATTGAACAGCCCCACGCTTCCCGGCCACAAATCCCCGGCAAAAAGTCCCATCTGATACGTCGACCCGAGATTCACGCCCGCGTCAATCGCCGGCGAACCGATCAGCGGCGTATAATCCCCGCCCGCGGAAAGAGCCGCGCCGTTGGTCAACAATGGATTCGACGAAATGGAATGCGCATCCTGCGAACTCGCCGTTTTCCAGTTCGCAAAGTTGTACGCCGTCCCGCCCCAGCTAAACGGCGTTCCCGACGCCGAAAAGTAATCGTTGTAATCGTAAGCTGTCCCGGTTTCCGACCCCGCATCCACCGAAGCGTACCCGCCGGTCCAGAAAATATTATTCTTCACCAGCGCCCCGGACGAAGTGGACACCTGCGTTACCACTGGATTGCCCACGCCCGGTCCGTACACCGTGTTGTTGTAAATGATGCTGCCCACGCTCCCGGTCAGCAGAAATCCCTCGCCGCTCGAAGTGCTCGAGCTCGACGTAGAAATATCCAGCAGGTTGCTCCAGAACGCAATCGAAGCCCCCGTGCCAAGCCCCGAATTACCACCGCTGCCCACATCCACGCCCCACTCGAAATTTCCGTAGATGTAACTGTGCGACACCGTCAGCGAAGTTCCCGTATCCCCCACCAGCACGCCGTACCCGTGCCCGATAAACGTATTTGACCGGAACGGCCCCGCGGTGCTGTAGATCAGGCAACCGTCCATCGTGTTGTTGGCCGCCCCGCCGTGCGCCACCACCACCGCCCAGACCGAACCCGTGAACACGTACGCCTCACGCATGTACGTGTCGTTGTAAAACGTGGAGTTCTGAATCAGGTTTCCGGAATTCCCCACGCCGAAAATGCACAGCGGAGAAGTTCCGTATGAGTTGTACGCAGTGATGTTGGTGACCAGGTTGCTGGTCGCGCCCGTATAAACGCACACGGGATGCCGGAACGTGTCATGAAACGCGGCATTGCGCACGATCGAGTGGCTGCCGGTCAAATAAATTCCGCCCAGCGTCGCGCTCGACGTGTTGTACGTCTCGGACTGGTCCAGCGAATCGAAAATCAGCCACGATTGCCCGTTGTCCCAGGTGGTGAAGGTCGGGCTCGACGCGGTTACATACGTATAATTCTTGCCGTTGGCCGCCACATTCGAGCTGTCCGACGCATGGATGTATAAAATCGCCCCGTCGTAAAACCACGACCCCGGCGTCTGGTCCACCGACAGCGGATTCAGCACCAGCTGCAGCAAATTATCGTTTTCCCACATCGCCACCGGCGTCGATCCCAGCGCCTGGTCGTACGTGTACTGCGTGGTGTTAATCGCGACGATGTTTTTGATGACGATGTTGCCGCCGGTCGAATACCCGCTCACCGTCGTGCTCTGCGACTGGTCCGGCCCGGAAAAATTTGACCACAGCGTTTCGTGGTTGTTGGTGTAGTACTCGACGTTTCTCGCCGTGGTGTAGATCGTCACCATCTGGTCCACGGTATTGTCCAGCGCATACGAAAACTGGTCCGAAGTCACCGTGGTTCCCGCAGGCACGGTTACGCCGTTGTTTCCCCCGCTCCAGGTAATGCGCGTGATCGAGTTGGTTTTCGGAGCGGTCGTCGCCGGGCCGATGCCTGCGCCCGTGATGTCCAGCGCGGCGGTAGGCGATGCCGTAACGCTGATCGTAATCAGCGTCGCTGCATTGGTGATGTCCAGGTGCGAAACCTGCTCGCGCCAGTTGCGCGTGGCGCTGTCCGTGCTGTTCGTTCCGGAATCCGGCGGCGTGAAAATCGACGTTGTCGTGTTCGGCGCCAGCGTGTACCCGCTGGTGTTGAGCAGCGTCGATCCCTTGACGATGGGATTGGCCCCGCTCCCATACGCTCCAAACGTGATTGGCGATCCGCTCGACCCGCTCGAAGGCGCGACCAGCGAAACCCCGTACCAGGCGTCGCCGCGATTGAACAAAATCGAATCGCCCGCGGAAAATGTGGACCCGTTCACTTTCGCAATCGTCCGCCAAGCCGCCCCCGGCGAAGTCCCCGCATTGGAGTCGCTGCCTCCCGCAGCGATGTAGTAGGTCGTCGCTCGCGCAGGAAGTGCCGTAAGCGTTGCGAGCAGCAATGCAAAGCACGCCAGGGACATGCCAATTCTAGTAGGACAGGCTTCAGCCTGTCGCTTTTGACTTTCCTCGCTGCTGGCTAAACCCGGCAGGCTGAAGTCGAAGATCCCGGCCCTGTCGGGAGCGGTCCTACCCATTCCCCTACTGCACCACATAGCTGATGCCGCCCGATACTTGCCCGGATCCGGAATTGAACAGGCAAAGATTATCCGCGCTGGTGCCCTCGGCGCCCACGGCCGCGCCACCGTTGCCCAATGCGATTCCTCCGTTGGCCATGAACGTCCAGCCCGTAGCCGCGGTCGCGCCGCCAAACCCGCTCACACCCGCCGTCCCGGTGCCGCAAATCGTTCCCGTTCCCTCGACCAGCGCCACGCTTGTCGCCGCTGCCACCACCACGTGAATCGAGCAGACATATATTTTCTTCGACGCCGTTCCACTCGCCAGATGCGTGTTCCCCGTCTGATTGATGCTCACAAATAATTTCGTCTGCGACTGGCACGGATCCAGTGAGTTCGTCCCCCCCTGCCCCGTTGCAAATTGCCCCTGCGGTTCCGCCGCAGCGGAAAACGCGACAGGTGTCAGTGAGGCAGCCGCAGCCATTGCCGCACGCCGTGCCACCGGCTGCGCCAAACCGCGCAGGCTAAAGCCTGCGCCACTGTTGCCCAAGCTCGCGTTCCGGGAGGGACCGGACCCAGTGGCGCGCGTTTCAGCCTGCGCGCCTTTCGCGCCCCCACCTTCAACTGTTCTCGGAGACGCATCCAGCGCCGCGCCAAACAATGCCAGCGCAATCGCCGCCAGCGCCGCGCCAAAAATCCACCACCTGCTTTTTCCCCCGCGAGCCTCACCCAATTTCCCGCCCTTGCCGGAACCCGCGCCACCCGCCCCTGCGCTCAACTCACTTCGCGAAGGCCGCCGAGTCAAATCCAGCAGCCCGCGCAACACTCCAAATTCCACCGCCACCGCCGCCGCTTCATCCATACGCGCATTGCCCGTCACCGGCAAAATAATTCGCAGCTCGCGCTCGGAATGCACCACCCCGCCAGGACGATCCACCATTACCGGCGCAGCCGCGAGTTGCGCCACGTGCCGCAAAACCGCCGCCTCCAGTTCGCTGTCCACCGAATCGAAATGAATGACCCCAGTAGAACAGGCTTCAGCCTGTTTGTTTTTCACATCCTTCGCGAATGCCTGCCCGTTCTCCAAATCGCGCACATTCTCGATTTCCGAAGAAAAAGTAGAACAGGCTTCAGCCTGTTTGCTTTTCCGATCCTCAACGTAAACCTGTCCATTTCCGCCATCGCGCTCATCCCGGCCGTCCGAAAAAAAGGCGGGAGAGGAAGCGCCGGATACCAAACCCGGCGCCTCCCCCCGAACCGCAGTTTGGCCATGCGTGGACGCATCCGGCTGTGAGGTGGGCGATTCCTCCCCAGCCCCGAATCGCGGGGCCGCGGCGGAAAAGTCCGCTGCAGTTCCCGCTTTCGGAGCGAAGGAGGAAGTCAGGGGTTGAGGAGCCGGGGCAAGACCGCTGCGGGCTGCTATTTCCTGTCCTGAAGAAGAAGGACGCGCAGCCCCCGAAATCGATGTCACACCTTCGCTAAACGCCCGCGTCATCGAAGGCGAGGCGTCATTTTCTTCTGGCGCGGGCACGCCCGCAGCCGGGGAAGTTTCGATCGTGATCGCAAATCCCAGATGCGGCGCTTGCGTAACTACTTCGGCCGGCAGAAATTCCGTCACTGCAAACCCGGCCAGCCTCAGCAGATGCCGCGTCGCCCGCGCGCAATTGTTTTCGCCAATAATCTTGATTCGCATATTTTCCCAGGTGATTCCGAGCAGGTCGGAACAGCAAATCGAATCCACAGATGCACACAGATGAACACTGATAAAACCAAATGCAAGGAAGTGAGAAGAAGACAGGAAACCTCTACGCTCTTTCCCGTTCCTAGTTTGTATTTATCAGCCTTTATCTGTGTTTACCTGTGTTCATCCGTGGATTAAGCCTTTTCGGTTAGCGGACGAACGTGAGCTGCGCAGGCCCGGTGCCGCTGGCGGCTTGCAGATAGGCAATGGTGTCGCCCGTAAAAAACCGCGTACCGGATCCGGCGTCCTGCACCCCGGCCGAGTGCCGCGGCACGGAAATCGTTTCGACGCTCCCCGCGGGAATGGTGTCCTGCGTGGTCGCATCGCCCGAATCGGTGCGAATCAAAAGATTCACTGGAGCCGAATTCTTGATGGCTACGCCCATGCAATCGATCGGTGCGACGACTGCGGTCCACGACACTGTGTCCACCGCTAGTTGCTTCTTCACGTAATTTGGATTTGAGGCCATGGCGGCAAAGTGATCCCCATCACAGACGTGCCCATTTCACCTGTCTATCGTGTTAGTCAAGCAGGAGGCTCACGTGAAAGACAGACCGAACCGTTTCACGTTCATCGGCAACCTCGAACACCGCGGCGGCATGAAGCTTTCGCACCACGGCGTCGAATTCTCCCGCAAAGCCCGCAACCTCTCCGCGACAGGCATCCGCGGCAGGAAAGGATAAAAATGCGATTCGTGAAGCCTGCCCCCCGGCGCATACCCGAGCCGCGCCCTTCACAAATCACGATTCACGAATCAGGGCTCTACGGCAGCATCTTCGCAGTCAGCGCCGTTCCACCGGTGGAGGTAAACAGCTTGATGCGCAAAAACTTCACGCGAACTCCGGTCACTGTGCGGGCCTCCCCAGCGGTCGCCGTCGACGTATCCAGGTCGCTGTACTCCGCGTCCACGTCCGCCGATGCACCCTGCAGCCGGATATTAATGGCCGAAGGCGCGGTGCCGAAAATGGTCTGCCAGCGCACCGCGTGCGTCTGGTCGGCCAGGCCGCTGGGTTCGGGAATCGCGAATTGCGCCCCGGCTGTATTTGCCGAGGGAAATGTTTCAGCATTAAAACTGAATCCGACGTCGCCGGGAAACAGCGAAATCGGCGGCGTGGCGTTGCTATACGCAGGCATGATGCCTCCTGAAGATTTTTCAATGATGAAAAAGATAAAAAGAATGATGACAAGCTGGACGACAGGAAATTTGCAGATTAACGGGCCGAAGAGATGATCGCTGACAATGTAAATCGAGGAGTTCCAATGCGTGGATCAACCGGGAGCTGGGAGGCAGGCGAAACAATTCCCACCCGGCGCCCCGGAAACAACAACGCCCGCCAAGAAAACTCGGCGGGCTCAGGACTGTTTCAGACTATACTTCTGCAAGAAAGAGAGTACCATAAACTGTTTTTATTTGTCAACACTTTTCTATAAATATTTTTGGCAACGCTAGGAGATCGCCATGAAACCAAAACTGAACTTCGCCGCCATGCTCATCTGCTCCATGTTTCTTCTCGCCGGCGCGCATGCCCAGCCCCGCCAGAATATTGACAAGGACCAGCTTCCACCCGACTTCGTCCCCAGCGGCAAACAGATGTTTACGCAATATTGCGCCGCCTGCCACGGTCCCGACGCCAAGGGCAATGGCCCCGCTCGCGTCGCGCTCAAGGTCCCCGCGGCCAATCTCACCACGCTTGCCAAGCGCCACGGCGGAACTTTTCCCTACGACTACGTCACCAAGGTCCTGCAATTCGGCCCCGGTTTCGCCACCCACGGCTCTTCCGACATGCCCACCTGGGGCCCCATCTTCCGTTACATGGACAACTACAATAATGCCGCGGTCCAGAAACGCATCAAGAACCTGTGCGACTATTTGAATTCTCTACAGGAAAAGTGATGCCGGGCAATCCGCCGGGGATTCCTTGGTGCCCGGAGTGATTTCTCAGCGTTTTCCAAATCGGGAGCGCGCACGATACCTCGCACTTCTGCCGCTTTGTGCTTCCAGATCTGCCATCACGTTTGCTTCTCCGGAAATTACTCGGACAATTCGTCCATCGCCACATCCGGCCGCGCGTCCCGCCGCTGTGTTCATCCGCGCAAGTGCGGCAGCGATTGGCACCGTCCGCCTTGCCCTTAGCTCTGTGGCATTCGGAATCTTCGGGCGCCATGGTTGCGTTCGGAAATATTGCGCCGCTTTGGATTCGGTGCCCTGCTGCCTGTTCCGGATTTAGTGGTCATGGTTGTTGCCCGCTGCGTTCGCAACTTACTTGCGCCGGGGGCCGTTAAACGTGGGACCAGCCCGCTGCTTCCACTTTGATTTACGCGAAGACTCGTATTACACTCTGCCGTCGGCGTCGCGCCCCGCATGCGCGAGACGCCGGTGCGCCGTGCCGGCAGGTCGGAGCGCAACATCCGGCACGGCGCGCTTAATCTGCTCTCACCCGTACAAATCCTCCCAAAAAACAAACGTGCCGCATTGTCCCCTCTTCGTGCATCGCGCAACGAGTCTCACGAACCCGAATAATATGTGCCACCGGTTCCGACCGCTCCGTTCTCTTTCAAATCTGAAATCTCAGATTTGAAATGCGCTTCCCCCGCCGCGCTTCCCCTACGACGCTTTTTCCGACATTTCGCGAAAATATTTCGACGGCGGAAACACCCCGGATCTCGCCAGCTCGCGCCCCACGCTCGTGCGAATTTCTTCCGCCCAGTCCGCCCAGGTCAACTCGCTGATTCCCAGATGCCTCCGCGCCGCCTGATAATCCGCCCCCCCCAGGTGATACACGCGAAACATCACCATCCGGCTAGGCCGGTGCCCCCCAGTAGGACAGGCTTCAGCCCGTCGCATTTCGGGCCCACCGCCGGCCGCCGCAGTGCGGAGCAGAATTTTCCGCTCCTCCTGCAATCCCGCCGTGCTGCCCCCCAGCGCCCGCTCCCCCGCCCGCGCAAAATCCGCCACATACTCGGCCAGTCGCGGCATGCGATCCGGATGCCACAAATATTTTCCGGAAGATTCCAGGCTCAATGTCGGGATCCTCGTGTCGATCACTTCGCGCGCCGCTTGGTACACATCATGACAAACATCGAATGCAAACGTCGCCAGCATGGTCTCTCCTCCATACTCCTTGACGTGCGCTTCCACAGCCGGATGGATTGCTGTCAAAATGAAATCTCGAACCAGTCTCCGCGCCGCACCGCCTCACCCGGACCGCGATCCGCCCCGGGATGCATTTCGCAGCCGGATCCGCTCCAGCGCCTCCGGTTTCACACGCACTGGTCCCAGCGACGACGGCCCCTGCCCCACGCGCAATTCGCGCTCCAGCAACTCAGCCTTGTTCCGAAAAACATTTTCACGCGTCGCGCAACCGGTTGCTGCATTTTTGCCGGGCCGGCGCCCTGCATCCGTGGCCGCCGTCCCACTGTCTGAGATACTTCCCTGGGCCCATGAATGGGTACTCGTCTGGGAATTTGACTTGAAATCTAAAGGAGCATTTGCATTTATATTTTGAATTGTGTTTGCATCGGGTGTGTGTGCCGCGGCTCTAGTTGCAGCCTCCGCTGTTTGTGCATTTGAAGTTGCTTTTGGATTTAAATCAAAAAAAAGATCTGGTATCTTTCTCGCCGGATCCGCCGCCCGTCCCCGCAGCGCAGGGCCGCCCGCCCCAACCCCCTTCTCATCCGGTTCCAAATCCAATTCCAAACCCAAATCCAAATCCTGTGTGTGAGTCTCCTCAACCCCCTCCTTGAGCCCAGTCCATTCGCTGCCGTACTTGCTCGATTCGCCCCTGCCCACCCCCGTTGCCCCTTCGATTTCGCCGGGCGCTTCGACAGCCCTCCAAGCCTCGCCAGGGGCTCCTTCACATTTGCAGATGCCTGTGCACGCCCGACCGTGGCTACTGGGCTGAGCATTATTTTTCAAATTTGAAATTTCAAATTTCAAATCGTCTTGAACTTGACGTTCCGCAATAGCGTTGGCCGCCCCGCGCGAGTATTCGCCCCCGGCGCCTACCGCCCCAGCAATTCCGCGCTCTTTCAAATTTGAATTTTCAGGTTTGCGATTCTCCCCATCCTGCGCCCCGCTCAAAAATCCCCCGCCCAATGACGCCGCGCGCCCTCGCGCAAATCGCGACACATACTCGGCCAGCAACTGCTTCGGCATTGGAGGCGCCAGCCTCTCCAGCCGCATTCGCCAAGACGGCGGCGGCAATCTCCCCGGAACATCGCTTCCGGTCCAGTGCCCGTAGCGCTTTCCGTCCTGCTCCCAGACAAACAGCAATCCTTTGTCCTGAAACTCGCCGAAGACCTGCTCGAGCCGCTCGATCGTAAGGTTGCGCCGGATCGCCGCCACTCGGCCCCAGATCACGCGCAAATTCGTCACCTCGAAGCACCCGGAGGGATCCGCCAGCCCATACAGCCACGCGTATTCCGTTTGCGCCCACTCCGCGCACGCCGCGATCTTGTCCGAACCCCACATCGCATCGAAATCAATCACGCGCTTTGGCATACTGCGCCTCCGATCGTCCCGTCTGTTTCAAGTACACGCCAATAAATGTTCTCCCTTACTAAACACCGCCATCACTCAATTCAATTATCACAATGCCCAGAATTCACCTCTGTGCGCGCCGGAAACGCCCGTCTCAAACCTTAACCCTCAACCCGTCACCGCAACCTCTCGCTTCTCGCATTTCAAATCTGAAATCTCAAATCTGAAATGTCCATTCCCCAACACATCTCAACGGAACGCCGTCCACCTGTCCCAGCCGGCCGCGCATTTTCACAAAAAAACAAATACTCGCGTCGACGAACGCCCCGCAGCGCCGACAATTCACATCTCTACTTGTGGCCGCTCTTCTCTTACACCGGCCCCATTCGCAGGCCCGCACGTCCCGCTTCGCCGCTCCATTCGATATTCCCAAATGCATTCGCCGCGCCCGTCCGCGCCGCACCGCGCCGCTGGCGCACCTTCACGGTGACGCTTGGTCACGTCATACCCGCCGTTTTCAAATTTTCGCAGGTGCCGCAATTGTGCCGATATGGACGCCTCTCCGTACCGCGTCAACGCTCGCAGCTCCCCCAGCGTCAGCCACGTATCGCACTCCGCCGCGGCCAGCATCACGTCGCGAATAATCTCCCGTTGCGAACGCAGCCGGCGCGCGTCGTATTCCCCGCCCTTTGAGCCCGCGCTCGCGCACACTTTTTCCGGCAGCCGCATCGCCATTCCTGCTGCAGTCGCCGAGCATTCCCCGCCTGCTGGCCTCGCTGAACTCTTTTCCCTTACTGCGTCGCCTTGCAAAACTTTCGCTGATGCTTCCATCGATTCCTCCTTCGCATCGTCTCTGGATCGTGCTTGTTTTTTCTGTCATGCTCGGCCCTGCGTTGCCGGGGCCGGTTACTTCGTGTCACCACCGCAGAATTTTCCCGCGCGCGCCGGCGCCTCTTCCGGGCATGCCGTGCCGTCCGGCTGGCCATGCTCTCTGGCGAAAACGCCCGCGCGCGCGGGAAAATTCTGTGACCTTGCCCTCACTGTACTGGCCCACAAATGTCCGATAAAGCGATCCCGCTTTTTTCTGCACTCCGCACCCGCTCACGTTTCGGCACGAAATGCCGGATTCTGTTTAGTGACGAGCGCCGTCCTGTATTCGTTCGCGCATTCACTGGCCTTCACGGTCGCATTCCGGCCCATTTTCGATTTTCTGCTCCTGCTGCAGCGCGCTGTATGCCAGGTCCCATAATGTCCCGCCGCATTTCCACGCATCGATTGCCTGGATTTTTCGCATTAAAAATCGAATTTATCGGTCCTTTCCCTTTCTTTCGTAAGGCCTCGCTTCTCGCCACACCTTGCGGCGTCTTTTTTTTCACTCGCCGCATCTTGCGTCGAAGCATTTGCACAGTTAGAGCTCGAACCTTTTGATCTGAGATAACCGTCTTACTGCACGCAAGTGCCTCTAGTCTGTCTGTTGCCCTCGATGCTCGGCCCTCCACCCACACTGCAGTGCGTCTCTGCGCCCACCGAGCCTCTTGCCTTCAGCCCGACTATCCGACACGCTTCTCGCACCCATTTCGCATCCGCTAATTCTGCCCTAAGTGTTCTTGCTGGACAGGCCCTTGCGGACCCTCAAAAAAAAACACTAGACACGAAACGTGACACTTGGTTAAAGTGCACTTATAAACATACGGGCCAGATATTTTCGCCCAGTCTCAGTACCGGAGCACAACCATGGCCTTGCCCAGAATCGTTCCACCGCTGGAGTATCTGCGACAAGCATCGCCCGCTTCCCTGCAAAGCTTCGAGCTCAGCCGGCTGAACCATGCCGCAAATTTGCGCCGCGAAATCAGCGCCCTGATCGATCAATGGATTCAAGAGTCCTCCGAGGCCATGCTGGCCCGCTGGATGCTCGACCAGCGCAATTCTCTCCACGAACCCCACATATCTGCCCCAGATCTTTTTCAACCCATTCCCGACTGCGCACCTTCCACTGCTTCGGTGTTATCTGCCGAAATCGTTCCCGCCCCCCCCGCTTCGTCGGTTCGCGCCACCCCATCGGCGATCCCCTGGAAAATAAGTCCCCAAAACGCCGATCCACCGCCTGACCCAAGCTTGCGGTTTCCACCGCCCCCGCCACCCACTTCTCCAGAGGAGTCACCCCCTGCGCTTCCTCGCTCATTTCCCCGCGCCCCATTCCTCGATGACCCCTCCAAGCCCCTCTTCGCCCCCTCATCCAGCCCCCCGACCAAGTTTCGCCCGAACCCCTTCGACGAAGCCCCCATACCTCCTGTCGACGATTCCCTCGAATACGGTCGCGACCAAACCCCACGCCTATTTCTCATCCAACCGATATCACTACAGTTATCCATAACGCTGCGGTAATATAGCAAAGTCATTTGAAACATCTTTCAAAATAAGCTCTACTCTATGTTTGCAATTCCTTATATAGCTTACCTGAACAGTAATCATATCTAATCGAATAGAAGGCACTCATCTAGGCAAAAACAAAGAGGCCGACCAGATTCATTCTTTTTCCCGAACAGCGGCCACACCAAATGAACATGTAAGGGGCGCGGCAACAATCGAATTGAAGCATGGAACGAAGGAATGTTCATGATTGCATTCACATGCACCGACATCGAATACGGGAGGTGGTAAGTATGTGCTTGCTTATATTCAGCGCCGTTTTAATACAGTGGCGATTGTGGGCGCAGTTGCAGCGGTGGTTGCAATCAGCGCGTGCGCATTTCTGGGGCTAGAACTGATATCGCGGAGCTTGATGTGGAACCTTTTCGGGCCGGAGGGCGATCACTGTGCAGGCGTTTTATGGCGGGAAGAAGAAATGCGCTGGGCTCCCCGAAAGCGACCGAACTTATTAGTTCAAGCAACTGCAGGTGGAGAGCGGCGGGCCGAAACGGGTGGCCAATGAGATGACGCTAGTCACGACCATATCCTGAAAGTGCCGTCAGCGAATTCGGAGCGTCCTTGCAAGACCGCGTGCAGGTGAGCTGCCTGCGCGGCGGTTAGGGGGGGCGTTCGGGGCGCATGGCGCGACTTTTGGTCTCTACGTAGGTGTATTAGAACAAGATGGAATCGAGCGCAGCATTGCGAGCATGAATTCGGATAATCGCGCACGCCGAAGATCGTTTGGAAATAGGGGGGGCCTTGCACAACCTCAAAATGAAGACGAGCGTACAGGATCCGACTAAGACGCGGGCGCGATTTTTTCCAGAAGTTTTTCCTTGCGATAGATCAGCGCATTGATATTGGAGGTAGCGAGCTCGAAGCCGTGGCCGTGCGTAATCGCATCGGTGGGACATGCTTCCACGCAATAACCGCAAAAAATACACCGCGAGTAATCGATGTTGTATACGCGGGCATAGCGTTCGCCGGCGGAGATGCGTTGCGCATCGGTGTTTTCGGCAGCCTCAATGTAAATGCAGCGAGCCGGGCATGCCGCCGCGCACAGGAAACATCCCACGCACTTTTCCAAGCCGTTTTCGTCCCGGTGGAGGACATGAATGCCTCGGTACCGTGCCTGAAAATGGACCGGCTCTTCCGGATAATTTTCCGTGACAGTTTTCCGCAGCATATTGCGAAAGGTCACGCTAAAACCCTTTACCAGGGTAACGAGGGTTTCGCCAGCTTCCTTGATCATCGATGCCATCGTAGGCCAGTCTAACAAAGTCGAGGTTTCGCGGCAAATCGCGTAAATCCGGCGAGTAACTTCGCTCCTTACGGTCGGTGCTGCCGCAACACTGTAACGGCACGGCGGCTAGTCGCCGCCACCTTGCATCCTTTCCCCGGTGATCGCAGCGATGATCTGCTTTCCATGGAACCGCCCATTTTCGATGAAGATTTCGCTGGTATGATTCCCCCCGATGACCACTCCCGCCACATAAATGCCGGCGACGTTGCTTTCGTGGGTTTGGGGATTCATCGACGGCTTGTTCGTTTCCACGTCCAATGAAATCCCCATGGACCGCAGGAACTCGAAATCCGGATGGTACCCTGTAAGCGCAAACACCCGGTCGGCCGGCAAAACTTTCTCGCCCGTGTGATTGGAAACCACCACGCGCCCCGGTTCGATCCGCTTCACTTCCGTATTGAAGAGCGCATGAATCTGCCCGGCTTTGATGCGATTTTCGATGTCGGGCCGAACCCAATACTTAATCGTGGATCCTAGCTCGCCGCGCCGGTGGACCAGCGTGACGTTCACGCCGGTGCGGTACATGTCCAGAGCCGCTTCCGCTGCTGAATTCTTGCCGCCGATCACCACAACGTTTCGCCGCCAGAAGGGATGCGGTTCCGTGTAGTAGTGAGAAACATGCGGCAGGTCTTCCCCGGAAATGCCGAGGCGATTTGGCAAGTCGTAATATCCGGTCGCCACGGCGATCTTCCTGGCCGCGAATTGCGCCGCGATTCCCTGCTCATCTTTGGTGTGAACGATGAAGTGTCCGTCGGAACCCTCGACGCTCTCGACCCGATGTCCCAGGCGTAAATCCAGACCATAGAGTTCAACGCATTTCCGGTAATACTTCAGAGCGTCGGTGCGCGTGGGCTTCTCAGTGGCGCAGGTCAGCGGCAGGTCACCGATTTCCAGCAGTTCCGGCGTCGTGAAAAACACCATGTTCACCGGATAGTGATAGAGAGAATTGCACAGGCAGCCCTTGTCGATCACCAAAGGCCTCATGCCCGCGCGTTTCGCTTCGATGGCGCAGGCCAGGCCTGTGGGTCCCGCGCCAATGCAAATCAGATCGTAGGTGCTCACAAAAAGAGTTTGCCTTGGGACAATATCTTTTGCAACTCATCCGGCCCTCGTTCACCGGCGCCTAACGAGGTTGTAACCAAATTTTTACAATGTGCGCGTATAATCTTTTCCGGGAGAAATCCACGTGGCCACGCGTACGGTACCGGCGACAGACCCCGCTTCGATCGAGCCGGCGGAGGCTCCGGGGGAAGATTCGCAACTTCTGGAGCCCGCTCGCGCGTATCCGGGGGCCCTGATCGTCGTGGAAGGCATCGACGGCTCGGGCAAGAGCACGCAGCTCTACCTGCTGAAACGCTGGCTGGAAATCGGCGGTTACCGCCTGCACTTCACGGAATGGAACTCCTCTCCCCTGGTTAAATCGGCGACGCGGCGCGGCAAGCAGCGCCGCCTGCTCACGCCAACGACGTTCTCGCTCCTGCATGCCGCCGACTTCGCCGACCGCTGCGAGCGCCAGATCCTGCCCTTGCTCCATAGCGGCTACCTGGTCCTGGCCGACCGCTACATCTACACCGCATTCGCCCGTGACGTCGCGCGCAATTGTTCCCCGCGCTGGCTGCGCAATCTCTACCGCTTTGCCCCGATTCCGGACATCACCTTTTATTTTCGCGCCCCGCTTGATGTCGCCGTCAACCGCATCATGAGCGGCCGCCCCAAGCTCAAACACTACGAAGCAGGCATGGATTTGAATCTTTCGCTCGACCGCGCCGAAAGTTTCCGCATTTTCCAGGGACGCATCCTGGCGCAATATGATGAGATGATCGAATCCGACCATTTCGTGGTCATGGACGGCACTCTGCCCGTCAACAAATTGCAGAAACAGATGCGCCAGTATGTCAAATCGCGCATCGATCTTTCGCGTTTCGCGCCCAAAAAGGCCGCCCGGAGGGCTCGATGAGCGCCGCAAAGAACAGCCGCAAAAAAGACCGCGCCGGCCTTGGCGTTGCGCCCGCCGGTTCCTCTTCCCGCAATTACGGTCTGCCTCTGCCGGGACTAAGCGGCGAGGAGTTCGGCGGATCGCTGATCGTCATTGAAGGCATGGACGGCTCGGGCCGCTCGACCCAGATTTCCCTGCTCACCGAATGGCTCGAATCGGAAGGGTTCGCCGTGGAAACAATGGGCCTGCGCCGCTCCGGGCTGGTCGCAAAAGACATTGACGCCCTGCTTGCCGAAAACACCATCACCCGCATGACGCTCACGCTGATGTACGCCACGGATTTTTACGACCAGCTCGAACACCGCATCATCCCGGCGCTGCGCTCGGATTTTGTTGTCCTGGCCGACCGTTACTTCTATACTCTGATCGCCCGGGCGGCCGTGCGCGGCATTGAGCGCGACTACCTGCACGGGCTTTACGAGATGGCCCTGCGCCCCGATCTCACGTTCTGGCTCAACGTCCGCCCGGAGGCGGCGTTTGAACGCGAATTCCGCAAGTCGCACGCCATCAGCTATTGGGAATCGGGGCGCGATCTTTCATTGTCCGACGATCTCTACAAATCGTTCATCATGTATCAGGCCAAGATCAAAAAGGAATTCGAAGCCCTCGCCGAGCGCCAGGGTTTTGTTTCGATGGACGGCGAAGCCAGCGTGTCCGCCGTGAACGCGGAATTGCGCAAGCGCATCGCGGCGCACCTCGGCATTCAACGGACTCATTACCGCCCATCCGCGGCGTTGGCCCAACTGTGGCGCTGAGACTATCCCAACCCATCCACCTGGCCGCGATCGACGCCGGCTCAAACGCCTTCCGCCTTATCATCGCCAGAGTCCGTTCCGCCGATGAATGGGAAATCGTCGAGTCCGTCCGCGCCCCGGTTCGCCTGGGTCACTCCGCTTTCACCGCCGGAAAATTCGATCGCAAGACCCTGCGCAACGCTACCGAAGCCTTCCGCCAGTTCCGCAGGCTCATGGACCGTCATGGCGTGATCGCCTATCGCGCCGTGGCCACCAGCGCCGCGCGAGAAGCGCGCAATCGCCATGTCCTGGTCGAACGCATCCGCCATCAGGCCCGCATCAATCTGGAAGTCATTTCCGGCGACGAAGAGGCGCGCCTGGTCCGCGTGGCCACGCTCCGCGCCATGCGCAACTTCGACCCGCCCCGCTTCATCCTCGATCTGGGCGGCGGGAGCCTCGAACTAAACGAACTCCATCCCGGAGCCTTGCAAAAAATCGTCGGCTTGCCATTGGGAACGGTCCGCTTGATGGAAGTTTTCCACGCCCAGGGCGCCATCCACGAAACCACGGCCAACGACATTCGCCTCCACGTCCTTTCCGTGCTTGAAAGCGCCCTGCCCAACCGCCCGCGCATGGCCACTTCCCTCGCCGTCGCCTGCGGCGGCAACGCCGAAACCCTCGCGGCCCTGGCCTCCGGCCCCAGAATCGCCGGCCTTTCCACACTGAATCCACGCGTGCTGCAGGACCGCCTCTGGCAGATCCTCCAACTGGACGTCGTCGGCAGAATCAAGGCCTTCAGCGTCCGCCGCGACCGCGCCGAAGTCATGGGCGTCGCAAGCATCGTTCTGCTCACCGTATCGCGCTGGCTGCGCCTTCGCCAGATGATCATCCCGCGCGTCGGCGTTCGCGAAGGCCTGCTGTACGAACTTGCCGCCGCGCAAATGGCCTCGTCCCTGCCCTCGTCCGAGCAACGAACCCAGGCGCAAGTCATGCTGGCAGGCGCCGAGTCATTCGCCTGCCGATTGCGCTGCGACCTCAAGCACGCCGAGCAGGTCCGCCTGCTGGCTCTGCAACTCTTCGACAAACTCTGGCCCTACCATCACCTCGATTTTGAATCGCGCACTATTCTCGAAGCTGCCGCCATCCTTCACGATTCCGGCGAGCTCATCAACCGCAAGGGCCACCATCGCCACGGCGAATATCTGGTCTGGAACGCCAAAATCCCCGGCCTGCGCGGCTGGGCCAAGAACATGACCGCGTGCCTGGTCCGCTATCACAACAAGAAATCCGAACCCAGCGCCAAGCACAAAGTCTTCGCCGCGCTCGACCCCAAGCACCGAAAAACCGCGCGCATTCTTTCCGGAATACTCCGCCTGGCCGAGCGCCTGGAAAGCGATCACCGCCAGGCCATCGCTCGCCTCAGCCTCGAAGGCGGCCCGCGCGACGTTCGCATACACGTCGAATTGCGCGACAATTCCCGCCTGAACCTCGCCGGAATCGAGCGCAAGGCCCGCCTGCTGGAAAAGGAATTGAACCTGCGCCTCTCGTTTCAGCGCGTCCTGGTTGTGGAAAAATCGAGGGTAGCCTGATGATGCTTCTCTATCTGGTCCGCCACGGCATCGCCATGGATCGCGAGGACCCCAAATGCCCTCCTGACACCGAGCGTCCGCTCACGCCCAAAGGCATGAAGCGCTCGCACGCCGCCGCTCTCGGCCTTCACGCCCTGAAAATCCATCCGGACGCCGTCCTCACCAGCCCGTGGCTCCGCGCAGTCCAAACCGCCGAAATCTTTTGCGAGGTCATGGGTTTTTCCTCGAAAAAAATCATCCAGGTGGACGCCCTGAAAGGCACCAGCACTCCCGCGGAATTGTTCAGGGAATTAGGAAAACTGAAGGCAAAAACCGTCCTCTGCTTCGGCCACGAGCCGCACCTTCACCTGGTCATCGGCCAGGTCCTGCACACCAGCGCAAAAATCACCGAACTAAAAAAAGCGGGCGTAGCCTGCCTCGATCTTGACCGCATCTCCCCGCCCCAAGGCCAGCTCGTATCCCTCTATCCACCAGGCACGCTGCGCGAACTCGGCAAATAACCGCGCAGGTTTTCGTAGCGCCGGCGTCCCGCCGGCAGTTTTTCTTCAGCTCATCTCAATAGAACCCAAGTGAAACGCGCCTTGGTCGAGCAGGGTGGACACCCCGGAATCTTTGTGGGTCGTGGCTTCAGCCACGACATACCCGCCTTCGGATCAACCCGGCTTCAGCCGCTGCCGCCTTGGAATTACTGCCCCCACGCACCCCTACGGCCTGGCCTCAAACACCAAATTAAACGGCGTCTGCGTAGCCCTCCGAAACCTCGTAAATCCCCCGCTCGTCACCACCGACCGTATATTCTTCTCCCCCGCCTGCGCCCCCAGCGCCGCGCCCACCTCCTGCGACAGCGACGCCGGCACGCACAGCATCGTCGACGCCGAATACATGATCCGCCCGATCGGATTGTGATTCGCCTCGAACGTATCCTCAGCGTACGGCTCCACAATCATCCACGTCCCGTCCGGCTTCAGCGCCGCGCGCACGTGCGCCGACGCCCCCGCCGGATCCCCCATGTCGTGCAGGCAATCGAAAAACGTCACAAAATCATAGTCCTTCCCCGGAAAATTCTTCGCCGCGGCCACCTCAAACTGAATGCGCCCGCCCACCCCCGCCTGCCGCGCCGCCTCCTTGGCCATCTCGATCGACCCCGCGTGATAATCGAATCCAAAAAATGTGGAGTTCGGATAATTCTTCGCCATCAGTATCGTCGACGACCCCAGCCCGCACCCCACGTCCGCCACCTTCGCCCCGCGCTTCAATTTCTCGTCGACCCCGTCCAGCGCCGGAATCCAGCTCGAAACCAGATTGGCGTTGTAGTTCGGCCGGAAGAATCGCTCTGTCCCATGAAACAAATCGTGATGATGCTCGTGCCACCCCACTCCTTGCCCCGTCCGGAACGCCTCCTCGATCTTCGGCACGTCATGAAAGCAAGCCGACAAAATCTGGAACGCCCCCGGCAGATACACCGGACTATCCTCCACGGCCAGCGCCAGCGCCTGCTCCGGCGGCAGCGTGTACGCGCTCGTCGCCGCGTCGTACGTAACGTAGCCGCTCGCCGCGTTCGCGTTCAGCCATTCCCGCACATACCTCTCGCGCAGCCCGGTCCGCGCCGCAAGCTCCGCGGAAGTCACCGCCCGGCTGTCCGCCATCGCCTTGTACAGCCCCACGCGGTCACCCAGCAGAATCATCAGGGCATGCATCGCCGCCCCCATATCGCCGACAGCCTTGCCCATGAACGCATTCAGTTTTGCTTCATCGAATTGTGGTACAGGAACAGCTGTGCTCATCGGTGGGTCACCTCCGAAGTGAATTTTGGGGATAGTACTGCAATGTCGGTTCAGTTTCAACCAGCCGTTTTTCCGGCGCCCTTTACAAATGCGGTTCGATCAGTATCTTCAGTTCCCCCACAAACCCCTCCAACTCCGCAACCCTCTCCCCCGTCGCCTCCACCCTCTGCTTCTTCCAAACAAACCAGGATTTTCCCCCATCCCCAATCCGCACCGTCAAATTCCCATCAATCAACACGCACGGCTCCCCATAAACCCGAAACCCGCCCCCCGGAACCGCCTCCAGCAGCGCCGCGCACCCGCCCTTCCTCACCCCCACCATCGCCGCATACAGCGGAAACGCCACCGGAACAAACCCCCGCGCCAGCATCCGCTCCAGGCTTTCAATCTGTTGCCTTGTGAACGGATCCATAAATCCCCGGCCTTCGATTTCAACTTAATTTAAATTTTTGCAGGAATTAAATTCGAGGAAGGCCCCAGTAGGACAGGCTTCAGCCTGTCGCTTTTGACTTTTTCCACCACTCCAAAATCCAAAAAAGACAGGCTGAAGCCCGTCCCACGTAACACTCACGCCACCGCAGGCTTGCTCGCTCCCGCCGCCGCGCCCTTCTCCTCCTGCTCCAGCGCCTCGATCAGCCCGCGCAGCGTATCGATCAACTCGCGCCGCGAAACATTGCTCTTGCGAAACTGTATCCGCAGACGGAACGCCTCGTTCTCCGGCCGGAAATTAAAAATAAACGGCTGCGGACGCGGCCCCGCGTTCTTCTCTTCCTGCCGTTCCCTCCGCGCCTCGTCCCGCGTCAACCCCGCCTGCGCGATCCGGTGGATCGCCTCCGCCATCTTCTTCTCAGTGGGTTGACGCGCCACCTGCAGCAGCAGCGACTTCGACACGATCCCGCTCTCGATGCACAGCTTGCGCAGATCCTCCGGAATCACCCGAAGCGACATCGTTTCCGTCACCGACGACCGCGCCTTCGCGATTTTCTTCGAAATGTCGTCGTGCGTGTAGTCGAAATGCTCGGCCAGCCGTTGCAACCCGTCCGCCTCTTCAAACGGCGT
>JAIQFG010000146.1 GCA_020073375.1 Terriglobia bacterium
ATGCTGGATCCCGTGGCGATGCCATCATCTACAAGGAGAACGGTTAACCCTTCGACCTTCAGAGGAGGCCGACCGCCCCGATAGAGATTCGCGCGTCGCTCTAGTTCCTTCCTTACTTTTGCAGTGATTTGATCGATTTGCTCTTCGGGAATGCCAACCGCTTCTATGATCTCCCGGTCAAGCACTCGCGTGTCGCCCGTCGCAAGGGCGCCGAATGCGAGTTCCTCTTGTCCTGGAACACCGAGCTTTCGCGAGAGAAAAATGTCCAACGGAGCATTCAAGGCTTTCGCTACTTCAAAGGCGACCGGAACTCCGCCGCGTGGAATTCCAAGGACAATCACATCCTTACGGTTCGCATATACATGTAACCGCTCCGCCAGCTTCCGGCCAGCCTCTTCTCGATCCCGAAAAACCATGTATTCATCGCCAAGAGTCATGCCGATCCCCTCACTCTTCCCAGGCCGGAGTTCTAAAGCTACTGCCACATAGCGTACAGGCACGGCTGAATGTTGCAGTGATGTGTATCACAGACCATGGCTTGAATGAGAGCCGAGTATGCGAAGAGACTTTCTGAGTCTCATACGAACGCGTCCAATGATCAAGAAAACGTCTTACGCTCGCCGTTTGCGAATCGATCTCTCATCGAGGAATGAGGAAGAACTTTTCAAATGGTGTCTGGCGTGCCTGCTTTTCGGAAAGCCCATTCAGACAGAGATTGCCGATCGAGCCTTTCAGGAACTCGTGGCAGCGCGACTCACGAACCCTGGTGCAGTCATCCGGGCGGGGTGGGACAAACTCGTCCGGCTGTTAGATCGTGCTCACTATGTCAGATATGATTTTTCTACGGCGACGAAGCTTCTTGAGGTTTGCGAGGAATTGAAGCGCCGGTACGGCACGCTGACAAACCTCCTTGCGCACGCAAGGACTGCATCTGAACTCTCACGCAGGTTACAAGAATTCAAGCACATTGGGCCTGTGACGACCAGAATTTTCCTCCGGGATGTCCGACCAATCTGGTACCGCAGCGCGGCATTCAAGAAGGGAAATTAGCCGGAAGCGTGATACGCCGGATTGCATTTTGAGGCGGTCAATTGTATGTTTTGAGTCTGCTCGGAAACCAGAATGGAAAGTCCCAGACGAAAGTTTAAGCAGCCAAAGTTCGGCATTTATCGAAACGTAAGCGAATTAGACCATGAAGCGAACCGATATCATTCCAGCGTGGGGCAGTATCCTACGTGGCCGCCGACCGCTTTTGTCTCTTGAGATCACCCGAGAGTGTCCTTTGCGATGTCCCGGATGCTATGCCTACGAGCCAGATCATCTAGGGTTAGCAGGGCCACTGCGTCAGTTGAGCGACTTCCAGGGCGAGGACCTGATCGCTGGCGTGTTGGAACTAGTTGACCGCATCCGGCCATTGCATCTCTCGATTGTGGGAGGCGAACCGCTAGTCCGCTACCGGGAGCTGGGTGTTTTGCTTCCGAAACTCAATGAGATGGGTATCGAAGTGCAATTGGTCACGAGCGCGGTTCGTCCCATTCCTCTGGCTTGGCGCGACCTGCCTAATCTTCATCTCGTCGTCTCCATCGATGGCCTGCGCGCCGAGCATGACAAACGGCGCTCTCCCGCCACATACGAGCGTATTCTGAAGAACATAACGGGCCATCGGATCATCGTGCACTGCACGATTACCGGGCAGCAGACCCGGCGCCCGAATTATTTTGAGGAGTTTGCACAGTTCTGGTCTCAGTGCGAGGAGGTTCGAAAAATCTGGTTCAGTCTTTTCACTCCTCAACAGGGGCAGCAGTCCGAGGAGCGGCTCGCACCTGCAGACCGGCTTCACATCGTCAATGAACTTGGGCGGCTACGTACTTCTTTTCCAAAGATCGATAGTCCCCCGTTAAGAATCCGTTCTAAATTTGAGTTTAGGCTGTAAGGGTCGCGGGTGGGCATAGTATGGCCAGGATGAGGCAGAAACAATCGCGCAAAAAATAAGGGATGCTTCGCAGGAAGCGGAGCAACTGACGAAGATTGAACCCCACGGCCGCGAGCAACGCGTTGCAGCGATCTCCGGCGCGGCCTTTCAACCAGTTGCGGCCCAACAGTCCATCGTTCTTCGCGTGGCCGATAATTGGTTCGACCACCGCGCGGCATTTGAGCCAGCGTTTGATTTTATCCGTGACACCTCGTCTCTGCCCGGTGATGAACACCGCCGTGTGCGGATGACCGGTGAGCCGGTGCCCTTTGTATCCCTGATCGACCGCAACGCGCAGCGGGCTGCGACCCACCATCTCCCGCACATCGTCCAGCGCCCGTTTTAGCGTGTGACCATCGTACGGATTGCCGTGCAACGCGCGCGCCTGCAGGATGAAGTGCCCGCCCTTGGCCGGATGCAGATTCGTGGCGATGGAAACTTTGCAGCCGAATTCGTACGGGGCGCGCGCTTTGCCTTTGCTGATGCACTCGGTCTCCGGCGCGTGCCAGGAATACAGATAACCCTTGTCGCCGCGTTGCTGCTGCGCGATGTGCCAGGCGCGTCCCAGCGTGTGTTCGAGCCGCTCGACGGACGATTCCGCCAGAGCGGGCAGCGCCGCCATCTTGCGACGCACGTCGCGGATCAGCCGCCGCAAGCGTACCCGCAGAAATTTCACCTGCCGCTTGGCGCGTCTCTTCTGCTGCGCGTGCAGATAGCGGCCCGTCTTCATCGCCGCGCGCCGCGCCACGCGCACATACGATTGCCGCAATCGCAGCCCCGCTTTTTTCCCTTGCCGGCCCAACTGTTCGATCGCCGTCAGCAGCAGCCCGTGCTGGGTCGGATGCGCAATCGCTTTTTCCTGCACCGTCGTATCCACCGCCACCGCTTCGGTCGCCCGCAGACTCAGTGCGCCGCCGCGATACGCCGCAGCCAACGTCTCCTGCAACAAAATCTCCAACGCCTCATCGCCCACGCGCTTGCGAAAATGCGTCATCCCCGAACGCTCCAGCGGAAAGGCGTGCTGAAAATATTCCTCCCCACAAAAATATTGCATGTACGGATCCCGCTCCCACCGCTCGCACACCGCTTCGTCCGACAACCCCTCGATGTGCTTGAGCAAATGCAGTCCCACCACCAGCCGGATCGGCAGCCCCGGACGTCCCGCCTCACGATAGTACGGCGCAAAATGAGCCTCCAGCCGCGCCCAGTCGATCAGTCCCCCCAGCCGCACCAGCTCATGCTGCAGATTGATGATGTTCCTCAACTTCGCCCGAAACAGTTCCTGCGTCCCGCTGTCCTGCGCCTTTGGTCTCGGTTTCATCCCTTCTCCCCAAAATGAAATTGCAAGATTTCGGCCCTCATCATGCCGAAACCTTGCAATCTCTCTACACAAAAATCAACAACAATCGCATGTAAAAATGCGATTTTATTCAATTTTTAACGGGGGACGAATCACCAGCGTAGCCTCCGGAATTTCCGAGGCCCTCGTAACGACAGCCCTGGGTTTGCTCGTGGCCGTCCCCGCGGTGTGGTGCTACAACTATTTCAGCAGCAAGGTCGAAAGTTTCGACGTCGAAATGGAAAATTCGTCGATGGAACTCGTGAGTTATCTCGTCCGACGAACACCGCACAAGTAGTTTCTGCTCTTACCTCAGCGGCGGACGGCGGAAGCAGCTTCTTCAAATCAAGACATTATTGTCGGACCAACTCGGATTGCTTGAGCGTGGGAAGCCCCTTGATAGTCCTTCCAGCCTTCCGCTGAGCGAGGCGCACTTCGTAAATGCTCTGCAGATTCAGCCAGAATTCCGGGCTGGTGCCAAAATAATGGGCGAGGCGCAACGCTGTATCGCCGGTAATGGAGCGCTCGCCGTTGAGAATCTGGGTGACCCGGTTGGTGGGCACATGGATCTTGCGCGCCAGTTCGGCTGCGCTCATGCTGAGCGTCTTGAGTTCTTCGGCCAGATGTTCGCCGGGATGAATTGCGGTTGCCGCCATGATCTTTCTCCTAGTGATAATCAACAATCTCAACGTTCGAGGGGCCCAATGATCCTTCAGGCCAAGCAAAGCAAATCCGCCACTGATCGTTAATGCGGATGCTGTACCGGCCCTTGCGGTCCCCTTTCAGGGCCTCAAAGCGGTTGCCGGGCAAGGCCGCTAAGTCCGTCAACGTGGTGGCCGCTTCGAGCCGGTCCAGCTTCAGGCGGGCGGAGCGTTCAATGCCAGAAAGCGCCTTGACGTGTTCCCCTGCCGCGAAGTCCCTGGTCCGCTTGTCCCGATAGCTGACGATCATGTGTGAATATAGCTCCTATTATGGGTTACGTCAAGCGTAACGAACGACTATTCCTTATATAAATTGCTGGTGGCGCGTCATCGAATCGGAGAGGCAATGTATGCACTCTGGCACCGTGGTAGCATAAGCCCTACGAAGGTTATTGACGATGGGATCCCGGCCAACTTTGATTTTCGACACGAGTGGCATCAACTGCCTGGCAGATGATGCAGATTCTGCAGCTCTAATAGCAGGCTTGCAATCTGGGTTCCATGTTCGGCTCACGTTCACGAGC
>JAIQFG010000079.1 GCA_020073375.1 Terriglobia bacterium
GTGCGGATTTCAGTAATCGTATTGACCTTCGCGACGAATTTCTTCAACCCGGCTGCGAGGCGCAATGGTGTTTGTTTGACCCACTAATGTCCATTATTTATGGAACCCAATACTTGCAAGACTTCACCCGAGAAGATTCCCTTTGTTTGCAATTGGAGCACTTTAATCGTTCAATTTCGCAAATCTGCGAAATGGATCGATGCCCCGAGCTGTACTACTTGAGGGATGGTCAATACGTCCCGAATGAAAACAGGCCGTTAGCATGGACGCAAGCCAATCTTGCCATCGCGCTCCACTATCTCGAGGTTGTGAGTCAATTGCGAACCTCCAGGAGCGGCTAGCCGCTTCCACATTTTGGGCGATGATATTTCGGCGTTCTTATTGTTCGTGCTGCTCTCTGACGGGCCCCATTTATTCAGTGTGTTAGAGGCGTCGTGCCACTACTACCATGCTGAATTCTTCATTAAACGTAAAGTTGAGAGGGCGAGATTTGGAGGAGCCGGCCACGTGGCATTAACAGCGGTCGCAGCAATCAATTAAGAGCAGAAAATTCAAACAGACTTTTCTAGGATACTCAAATTACTCGGGACCAGGCTGCTGGTTGTTTGCTGAGGAATCAAGAGGGGGAAACTCCTCCTAGCATCTCCGTGAGTCGAATCACCCATTCCACACTGCATAATGATATCTCACGGCAAATAAGCAATTTCATATGTTCTCTTTGACGTCTGCGGGGGGCAGTTCTGGTCAGGGGCGAAATTGTTATGCTAACCACAATGACTTGAGAGAATCCAGTTACGCTACAAGAAAGCACAAGGGTGATTCTCGTTCCCTCGAAATTGTCTGCCTATCTAAAAATTCATCCTAATCAATGATCCTTATATAGAGGACGTGGGTCATTCACCTACCGCCCGGTGAAGAGAAACTTCCATCTTGTTGCAAGAGCTGTCTGATTAGTTCTCATCCGTGTTATTTTATTGACAGCATCAGGAGCGACTCGGGTCAAACCGAGTCCGGCAACCGGGCAGGAGACGCCACGGTGCCTTGAGCGGATAACCGCTCGATGCGCGGAACCTAGAGTTCCGAAGCGAGTCTCCAGGAATTCCGACCGCCTGATGTTTGGGGCGGTCTTTGTATTTCCAGCTTCCTGGTGCATGCCTGAATTTAAGGAGCATGCATCCATGACACAAACCCCTTCTGGGAATGAGCAAGACAATCTGGGCGAAATTCTGGAGTTGGCGGGCAGGCAGGAAAACGGAGTGCCCAAGGGACTCGCTCGCTGCCCGGTGTGCGGCGATTGGATCGGGCGCTGCCTCTGGCCCAACCCCCTCAAATGGCACGAAGGCCCCACCCGTATTAGCTGCCGTTGCGAGGCCAACCTGTGCTCAAAGTGCGGCGAACCCGTTTATGAATACCGCTTGGGTGCGAACGTCTACACTGAGGCCATAAACAAAATCCAACATATCCCTATTATGCTCGGCTGGATGCACCATTGTGGCAAACCCAGAATCGAGCTGCCCGTCCCCATCCAGCCATTCTGGGATGAGAAATATTCCCCAGTGCTGGCAGGTTTTCCCGTTCAGCTTGTATACATCGGAGTCCGTCCTCGCAACGACGAAACACGGAAACCGATCGTTATGAAAGCCCGTTACTCCTTTGAACCCGGATCGTTCTTCGAGAACGGGTCCGAGAAAGAGCTGCGGTACGTCTCCAAGAATCCGAGAGATTTTCATGTGGATGTCGGTTGGGAAAAAGGCTCAAAACGCTGGCGGACCTGCAAATTTGAGGGAAGCCGGCCGCTTTCCTTCGCGATGGGAGATGATTTTGAAACCATAATGAGGCAGACACTGGCCATTGGGCTGCACTCGGATGAACCGGCAACCTGATACGCACGCAGCTCTGGATACGGGTTTGTTTCGGGCAAGTGTGGCGGTTGCGGCATGGGCAGCAAATAAATTGCTGCCCTAGAGGTTGGATAACAGTTCATGTCTGCGTGCCAAATCTCAACTTGCCCAAAAATATATGATTTATTGTGGGCTTTTTCAGTCGCTGGTTTTCCTTGATTCAAGAAGAGTTAGCCGATCCGCTGCCGGTTTGTGGGCCAACGATCAAATCATTTTTCTTAGGCGTTGGATCCGATCCCGCTCCATAGCTTGTCTTTGTGAGTGGGGCTAAATCAGGTCGTTCCGCCGCAGACATTCGGAGATCCATCCTGAACATATGCTTGACACCGACCCGCAACGGATTCCAGTATTGGGCCCATCTAAGGAGCGGAACGCGTGGCGAAACCATTCTTATGCAGGGTCGGATTGGCGCAAATTTCTTTCAATCCGGCTTACGCGGACGAACTGGCATCCTATATTCAAGAACCAGCTTTTCCGGGCGAACACGACAAGACAGGGCTCTTCTCGATCTCTGGCCTTGAGGAGGTCGGCCAGTTTCAGAACAGCGTTGCCGAGAAGTACTTACTTCATCTCAATTACAAGATTGAATCTATTCTTCGTTTTGCCTCAAGCGATGGCGTAGAACTGCTTGTGTTTCCAGAATACTCCGTCCCTCCCGAAGCACTGCCGCTCTGTCATGCTCTTTCCCAAGAGCTAGGCATAGCCATAGTTGCCGGAAGCCATGTCGTCACACTAAGCGATGCTGCTAGGCAGATTTATCATGGTCTGAATTTGACCTTTGAAGGGGCAAAGAAACCCGTAGAAGAGAGGGTCCGCCAGGCCGCTTGCGTAGTTCTTGTCCCGGACGAGACGCCGGTTGCTTTCGTGAAGTATGTGCGCTCGAAGTGGGAAGGATCGCTTGTCGAAGGAGTCCCTGCGTACCACGCGTTTCAAATGAAAACCCGGAATGGGAAAATCGAGGTTCAAGTCCTCATTTGCATCGAGGCTTTGTCGCACGCGGCCACAAAAGAGAAACATACGATCCCTAGGTTGGTGGCCATCCCTGCATTCACACCAAGGACTGACCCGTTCTACGACGAAGGCAGGCACGCCTTGCTCACCGGAAAGTGCACGCTCTTCGCGAACGTAACGGAATTCGGCGGTTCCAGAGTGTTCGCTAGGGCAGACAACACTAGCCTGTGGTTTACGGAGAAAAATGGAAGCAAGCCTCTGCCGAGGGGTTCTGAAGCGTTGCTGGTAGTAGAGGCGGACCTCGAGAAGCAATTCGAGGTCAGGCAATCGGTGGCGGAGCACACTGCGGTTTCGGATCTTCGTGTCTTTCCGATCCTGTACCCGACGATGTCTGCTGAGGCGCACCAGTATTCTGACTTCGTACACATCTGCTCGGCGACGAGTCCGACACTTCCGGACATCAGTTCTCAAGTAGGTCCTTTTACAACCCTCAAGGCCCAAGTGCTTCCTCAATTGCTTCAAGACAAACTTTCCCACTTCGTTGGTCATATCGCGCCGACTGGCATTGTGTCTCCGGAGGAGGCGGTGAGATGGATTACTCCCCTTTCGATCCGGGAAATCAAACCCACTGACGTGCTCAGGTGGGAGCTCTGCAATGAATCCATCGAGACCGTGAATGCGCTTTTAAAGTCGCGAAAGTACGTCCACAGATCAAAGGAGCTATTAGAAGTGTACGGACATCTCCTCGAAACGCGGAACCGACTCGCGGGCTCAGTCCAGACGGGAGTCGAGGAGGCGCCCCGACCTGAACAATTAAGTATGACCCGCGGACCTACGTCGACGGACTCCCCGTTTGTTGACAGGGACTCGGCGTTTGACAAGATTAGGCAGTTTTTCAACCAAACCCAAAGCTCGATCTTTGTCCTCGGGGGGATGAGGGGAATTGGAAAAACCGCTTTGATCCAGGAAGGATTTCGCCAAGCGATCCCGCCGCGAAAACCGATCCGGCTCCAGATGACAGAAGGTATTTCGTACCAGAGATTGCTGGCGGAATTGGCCTTCGGTTGCAACCTTCAACTTCCGGAGAGCCTGAAGCTCTCGACCGTGTTGACACAGGAGGAGGTTAAGAAGCGTATCCTGACCTACCTTGGGCAGGGTCCGGGGGCTGTCGTTGTGTTGGATGAGTTCCAATATCTACTCAGTTCGTCGGGGGAGATAGAGGACGCGTCAATTCGTGATTTACTTCTACGCCTCGCCGAGGCTGGCCAAAGAGGTAAGACAAAATATATTTTTGTTTCGCACATGTCGCCAAGGCTCGGCGCAAGTTTCGAGAGCTGTCTAATGCCGTACACGCTCCACGGATTGCTACCGGCCGACACGAAAAGACTTCTGCTTACATGGATGCAATTCGAGAGAGACGATCTGAGGGGGCCCTTTCCAGATCCGTCGGAACGGCTAATTTCAATTCTTGGCGGCCACCCGCTGGCGACTAAACTTGCTGCCCGCCTCTGGGCGGATCATCCGACAGTGGATGTCGCCGAAGAGCTCTCAATCTTCAAAGAACTTCGCGACACAGTCGTCACCTTCATTCTCGAAAAACTCAAACTCTCCGGCGAGGAAAGGGAACTGCTTTCCTTCTGCTCAATATTCCGTGTACCGGCACCGAGAGAGGTATTCCTGAAGTGGCGAAAGGAAGATGCGAGTTTGCTTCTGAACTCGCTGGCTAGTCGCTATTTGATCGAATCGTCGGAGAAGGGTTACCAGTTGCATCCGCTGGTACGCAGCTTTTTCAGCAAGGACCTGTCATTCGAGCAACTGGTGAAGTGGCACAAGATCGCAGGGAAATTCTACTTGCAGGAATTTGACCGGCTAAAGGAAAGCAGCAAACAGGTCGTCCCGGAATTGCTGGGTGAGGCCGTGCATCATTTCTTGGCAGGGGGTGATCGACAAAAGGTGCAGGAATTTGCTTTCTACGCAACGGAATTGGCGCCTGTTGCGTTGGATCATTACAGGCGCGGAGAGCTAAAGGTAGCAATGAAGGATTATCAAGTTCTTCTCGACCTCGATCGGAACGACGTCGGCGCGCATGTTCACCTCTCACTCATTTTCGCTAGGTTGGGGCGATGGGACGATGCGGAGGTTCACTTCGGGAAGGCGATCACACTGCGTCCAAAGGCGCCATGGATACTGCAAGCTTTCGGGGCAGCGAAACTTCGAGCTGGCAAAATGACGGAAGGGGAAAGCCTGCTTCTCGAAGCAGAAAAGGCAAATCCGAATCATTCTCCGACGTTAGTGGATCTTGGTAGGTTGCGAGAAAAACAAGGTGACTTGTCTGACGCGGAGGCTTATTACCGAAGGGCGATCGAATCAGACTCACACAACTCATACGCTTATTACCTTTTCGCGAGACTTCTTTACCGTCAGGGGGAGACTAGAGAAGCGTATGAGATGGCGAAGGCTGCGCTGGTAAGCAATCCGTTGAACGAAAAAAATAAAGCTTTAGTACAAGAACTAAGAGGGAAGATCGCAGCGGCAAGCGAACCAGTCAAGAAAGCGAATCCCACAGTTGTTCAAGTCAGATGTTCAGATGTAACAGACCGGACAAGCGCTGATGAGCGAATCCGTGCGATCGGTGGAGTCAACTCCGACGGGAAGCGTTGGAAGATCTCGGTCGAAGACGCGATTGCACACATTGAGGGCGGTAAGTACAGCTTTTTTGTTAAGCGGGATGATGGCCGTTCGGATAAGATTGTGGTTGCAAAAGCTGCGTCGGGACGTAAGTATCTGAAGTCAGAGTCTGACGGAGCGCAACCGGAGAAAATTATCGCCCTACCGCGTTGCCCTTAGACAGCCTGGTGCCAAGTCGAAAACATTTGTTTGTGGGCACGTGAAATGTCGAGTTCTTGGTATACGAATGATGGCACTTACGGGCGAGCGCGAAATGGGGTTTTTGGGCGGACTTCGGAGACGGTACAGCCGCACCGATGATGCTCTCTCAACGTCGGTGCTTCAGGATGGATCCGGTAGGGGATTGGCGGGAAACTGATTGCGGTGAATGAGATCGAATCGAGTAGCGCCTGATTACCGGGCTACTCAGAATGTGGTTCAAACCGCCCATGGATCACCACAACCCGTCTGTAAGCTAGCCCACAATGGGACCGCCTTCAATGCCTTGCCACGCAACGCGGCTGTTTTCCGCGGAGTGGCACCCTGCACGAAGAACGGTCGCGCGGGGAATGGCCTTCCTACTGGATAGTTCGTTTGATAGCCTCAGGGTGAAGCTTTCGCGTCTTAGGTTGGCCCTTGGCTAGCTACTGTGCCACCACGCTTGCAATTCACTTCCCTTGAGGCTTATCCTACCCCATCCGATGATGCACCTGATTATTGAAATGAACTCGCCGGTGGACGGTCAAACGGGCACAAGGAAAAGCCGCCTTTTCTTGTCCGACAGCCCTGCCTTCCGTCCCCCCGCAACCCTGATCAGATCATTTGCTGAAATGGCTGCGTGGACTACATCAGTCGCGATTCCAACCCAATATCACGAATACATGACCGTGCGTGAGGTTGTCAATATGAGTGGTTTTAACCGACGCACAATATATCGCCACGTGGAAAAAAAGCTGCTCGTTCCCTGTAATAGCCGCGGAAAGCGCGGGCAAATGCGGTTCAGGCGGATTGATGTCATGCGATACTTAGAGGGTGAACACTCACCAGATTAGCGCTGCAACTCGACACCCTCTACAGCAAAATACGGGTCAGCACGCGGCTTCCCAGGAGTTTGAGAACTCTTGACAACACTTAAAAAGAGGCGGTGGGGCTAAGTCGTGCCCGTGCAGGTCTTTATAGGTTGGGATTGCAATTTCGATCCCCACCGCCCCTACCAATCATATTCCTTTGACGGGTTTTGTTCGGGTCGCGCCTGACGACGCGTGTGACTAATGCGGTGGTGCTGCGCCTCTGCCAATCCAGGTTTTATTTTTGGAATGGATTTTCGATCTCTTTGCCCAAACGTTATTGCCGGAGCCGGACTCAAGCTGTCGCAATGAAATGCTACGGTCTTTGCCAGCAGCTGTGCCCCTGGCATCCGCTCGGATTCGTCTTTGTCGTCATTCAGCAATTTTTGAATTGTTTTCCAAGTCCATCCACCTGCCGAAAAGGAATTACAACGGAATATTTGCCCGAACATATGCTTTCGCACACCACGCCTCTGCTCGCCCGCATATGCACAGAGAATTAAACGGCTATTCAAGAATCTGAAACATTGGGTCGGCACATTCGCACCCCTGCGTGCAATGCCGCGCGGGGGTCTGGGTGCGTCCCCATGACTGGGCCTATCTTTGCCGGAGGAAATCATGAAAAGTGGCGATCTGTTGCAAAAGACCGGATACAGTCCGACCGCTCTACGCAGAATAATGGTGGCGATGGTCACTCTGGTGATCCTCGCCGGGCCGATGGTGGTTAGGGCCGGGGCCCATCCCGGGCCGGGTGCGACAAATGACCAGGGCTGGGACGACGGGAAGGGGTCGCAGGGTCGCGACAATGATGACTGGGACGACCATGACCGCGACCACCACCGCGAGAAGTACGCCATCGGCCTCTGGGGCGACCTGCCTTATAGCGAAGTCCAGGCGGACCCCGGCGTGCCGAACCTCATCATGGACATGAACTCGCAGAATCTTGCGTTCAGTGTTCATGACGGCGACCTGAAGGCAGGAAAGGGATTTGCGGGAGATTTGCTCACGACCTGCGACAACGCAAAGTATGTGCAGGCGATTGCTTACTTCAACGCCCTGAAATCGCCCGCGGCGTTCACCCCTGGCGACAACGACTGGACCGATTGCGACGTCGCCTCAAACGGTAACTTCAATTCGCTCGAACGGCTGGATCACGAGCGTCAAGTCATCTTCAACACCCCCTTCACGCTTGGCCAGCATCACCTGCGCCAGGCAATGCAGGGGGTGACAACCGACTCGAAGCCCACGCCGTGCAAAGGGTTTGTTGCCGGAGACGTAAACGGAACGACTACCTACAAAGACGTAGCCTGCGTCGAAAACCGGCGATGGACCTACCGCGGCGTTACTTACGCCACGCTGAATATCCAGGGCTCCTGCAACAACCGCTGCAAGGATCATCCGGATGAGACAGAGTTTGCCGCTCGCAATGCAGCTGACATCGCCTGGATGCAGGAGACATTCGAGGTGGCGAAAGAGCGGGACTCCGCCGCAGTCATGTTCATCTCGCAGGCGGATCCCGGATTCTTCGATCATCCGGTGGAGAGCGAAAACACTCGCGATCCGAAGACGCTGGTTGTGCTCGCCGGCTCAACTCCCGATGGTTTTCACGACTTCCTGGTTGCGTTGCGCGATGCGGTGAAGGCTTTCGGCAAGCCCGTGGCGTATGTGCATGGCGATACTCACTATTTTCGGATCGACAAGCCCTTCTACGATGCCGATCCTCCGAATTCTGTATCGACCACGGCTCGGCGCCTTGAAAATTTCATTCGCGTGGAGACCTTTGGCGACAACGTGTTCTCGGTGGATGCGACCCATCCCGACCAGAACGACCTGAATAACGTTCACTGGGTGAAGGTGCTTGTGGATCCCGACAGCCGCGAAGTCTTCGCATTCCAACCGCAGATCGTTCCCGGCAACCGTGTCGTCGTCCCGGCTCCATAGATCGACGGATCCAGGAACTCAACCCTCATAAACGAACCGGCGAGGCCTCAAGATAGAGGCCTCGCCGATTGCTTATTTCGACTCGTTGGACGCCTCGCGGGCAATTGCCTTGATTCGCGGAATTAACTTGGTTCCGTTTTCGGTGCCGTTGTCACGGCGCCAAAGGCTTCACGTCCTGCCAGCACGGCCTCGTCCACCTTGCACTGCCCCTGGTCCACAAGTTCATGGACCCGGAGCCGCGTTTGCCGAAGCTTCGCGTTGGCGGCATCGACTTGATCCAGGCACTTTGTGGCAATCCACTTGCGCGTTTCAACTCCTGATTTCGGGGCCAGAAATACGCTGAGCGCCGCTCCGATGCCCAGTCCGGCCAACAGAAATCCACATCCCGATGCAAACCTGGTGCATTCCATTGAGGTATTCTGAACTTCCGCTTGGGTCTTCATATCATCCTCCTGCATTCATCAACCAAGCCATTCACATTCTTCAAGTAAGCTCGAACTGATGAGACTTGCATGTTCCCCCACTACGTTTATGCTAGCCCCGTGTCCATGCGGATGGCAATGTCGGGGCTCACCCTGCCTGGTGATGTTCGTCACAGTGATAAAATCGGCGCACGGATAGCTGTGATCTGCTGTGTAGCGGGCGGGACTATCTTTGCGAAGCCAAATTGCCGCATAATGCAGTTTCAAATCGAGGAGGTGTGCGATGAAATTAAATTTCCTGCTTGTAGTGGGCCTGATTTCCAGCGCGTGGCTGGCAGCGGCCCCGGTTCGCGCTCAGGACGTAACCAAGGAAACCGTTGAGGGCGTCACGAATTTTAACCGGCTGGAAACGACGGTCGCCTGCGCCGGCGCCACCAAGGCCACCGCGGTGCCCGATATCAAAAAATTTGGGTTCGCATCGATCATCAATCTGCGCGAACCCAGCGAAGCCGATGCGGACCTGGAAGGGGAAGCCGCGGCCGCCAAGGCCGCTGATATCCGCTATTACTCCATCCCATTCAGTTCCACCTCGCCCGATGCGGCGGCGGCCGACAAGTTTCTGGACGCGATCACCGCGAAAGGCAGCGATCCGGCCTTCATTCACTGCGCGCGGGGCGGCCGCGCGGCCACCATGTGGTTCATCAAGCGGCTGGTGATCGATCATTGGGACGTTGAACGAGCCGCCAAGGAAGCGACCGCGCTGGGGATGACCAGTCCGACGCTCAAACAGTTTGCCATCGACTACGCGCAAACGCACAAGCGGTAGACGGTGAGCCCGCAAGCGGCCTGGTGCGGCCTACGCTGCCGTCACTTTCGCATTTTCCTGAGTTCCTCGCCTGGCGAGGATGCGGACCGTGCTGGCTTGCGGCCCTTCTTCTCCCGCCTCCTCCACAAACCTCACGGCTGTGCCGACCTTCAGGCGCGGAAAAGCCCGGCCAAGAACGCTGTTCTTGTGAAAATAGATTTCGCGGCCATCGTCCGATGTCAGAAATCCGAATCCCTCCCGCGGCAGTATGCTGCTCACGCGGGCTTCGGGAAGCGTGGATGGGCTCTTGATGTCGCCGCGCTGCCGGCGTGCATAATCCTGCAAGCGCCGGCCGGCGGCCTTGAACGCATCGTCAATCGCTTGCCGAAGTTTCTTGTGCGGAATATGGACTTCCGATTGTTTTTTGCTCGCGCGTTCGCCCAGCCGGCGTGAGCGAGCAATCAGACTTGGCTCGCGCTTCACTACAATCTCTCCACCCGGCACGGTCAGGTCAACGCGAATGTGATACGGCCACCCCCTCTTGTGGTGGCGATGGGGAACTTCCACCGTGACGCGGCAACCCATCAGCCGATTGTAAAAGGTCTCCAGCTTTGCCACTTCGCTCGCAATCCATCCTTCGACTGCCTGCGATCGTTTCATGTTTCGGAATGTGATCTGCATTTTTGACTTCATAGCAACGCCTCCTGGGTGCATTAGCGTTCGGTCGATTCCCTCTGCGACTGCGCGCTTCCTCCGCGAGTTGCCTGCGTGCCATTTCGCAATCTCCCCAGAATCCCCATGGGTCGCTCGCGCCACACGCCATCCTCCTCATATTTCAATGTGTAGATGTGGAGCAGCCTCCAACCTGCATCGAGAAGCCGGTTCACTTCCTCGCGGCCGCGGGCTTCCAGGTTGTGCCCGGTCAGCTCGGCGATGTCCAGTTGCCACAAGGGCGGCTTCTCAGCCACTGCAAAGGGCGCCACGCGTTCCGCTGTTTCGATACCCGTCTTTCGCTTTGCCATGGCTTCCTGCATCCAGCGGATAGGCGGCCTCCGCATGAATCCTGTATACACGGCGTTTGTTGCGCGGCTCAGTGATCCCAATCACAGATCACGGGTCACAAAGCACTACAAAAGGGATGTCAGGTTGTTGGAGCGGTAATTCTCAAGTTTGCAACTGGGGATAAACGATGAAGATATTTCTCGCAATATAATTTTTTGCCCGGCGAGGGCGCCGGAAAGAAAGTACGGCCAGCCTGTCGGTTCGTCTTACATCGATGCTCAGCGGCTTGGGATTCGGACGATCTGTACCGAGCAGTGCGCATGGCGAGCGACCGCCTCCGACACGCTCCCCATAAAAAAGCGGTCCAAGCCCTTTCGTCCATGCGAGCCGATCATAATTAAATCGGCCGGCCATTGTGCGGCTGAATCGATGATCACTACTTTTGGATTTCCTTCCTCAAGGGCTGTTGTGACCTGAAGGCCCGCATCGCGCAATTTTTGGCTTGCGCGGGCCACCAGGCCTTCGGCTTCCTTCCGTTGCTCCTGGGACACCGCGGCGTATTCCGAATCGTAAGCCCAGGATTGGCCCTCCGGATAAATGGGAATGGGTTCGATCACGTGAAGGACTTTCACTTGGGTCTCCGGAAGGGCGGCTTGGAGGATTACTGCCGCGATCGCGGCCTCGGAAAATTTGGAATCATCCACTGCGAGCAGGATCTTCACTTTACCACTCTCCTGCCTGGCTTACGTCGTGCTTTCGGCGCATCTCCGACAGTAGTAGCCAGGGCATCGGCGCGAATGCTATCCGCACAGGCGGGGCAGATGCCTTCTTCGCTTGGCCGGCTGCACACACGGCATGGCGCCAGCCGGCTTCCCGGCACGGCTGAATTCGGCATTTTCTCCGCGTACTTGGAATTGGATGCGGTCATATTCAGCTCCTCGATAGATCGTAGTCAAACAAATCCATAAGGTAACGGCGCTCGCAACCGCTGCTCCCCACAATATGTCCGCGCGTCCAGCCGCAATCGAAATCCAAATCAGTTATTTATTTTTACCTCACTCAAGGGGGAAAGGCTGTGACTTCAATCACAGATGTGGACCGCCGCAGGGACAATCAGGCGAGCTTCCAGTAGCGGCCTTTTCGAGGCGGGAGGAGCCTCAAGGCAGCGCCTTGAGACTCCATCGCAGGCAGGTGACTCAATGCAGAAAAACGGGGAAAACCAATACTGGAGCGGATCAATATTCAGTTGATCTCTAACTACGGCTTCATGAATGCCATTTGTGCGCATGCAGGCCCATGGTTCAGGCCGCCGCGTGGGACGCCCTCTCGGCTCCGATCGTATCGGCGAGCGCCGTCCAAATTATGGACTCCGCTTCTACCGGACTGGGCGGGCAAAGGATGTAATCAAATGCGCCGGCTCCCAGTGCTTTCAGGTAAGAATCCCAGCCGGCAATATGCGACAGCACGACGACGGGCGTGGAAGGGTACAAATGTTTCACGACTCTTAGTGCACCACGGAAATCGCCATCAGCTAGAATATCCTTGCAGAACACCACCCTGAACACATCCTGAGGCAACAACGAGCGCGCTTCTTTCAGATTCGAGCAACAGATCGGGGCCAGACCGCATTTGCGAGCCGAGGTGGCAATCTTTTCCCGATCTGCTCCCTCGCTGCAGATGATTAAGGCAAGTTCGATATCCTGCATGTTGCTCTCCTCGCGACACCCGTCCAGATTGCGCGGTCCTGGACGTGAACGTCAGCTACCCAGGCCACTCGGTTCGGGATCGTCCTCAGCGAATCCGGAATTTTCTTCAAATTCCCCGCTTCACTCAGGAAACTGTTGGTGTGCTGTCTTGTCTTGCACTGGAGTAATAGCAAAACAATGGCCAAACTCTTCTAAACCCGCCGAACTCATCCATCTGGATTCGGAACAGTGGTTTAGCGCGAATAAGAGACATCAGAGGGATTTCTAAAATCAAATACGAAGGCGATATCTGACGATTAAGCGTCAAAGCTGACTGCATCTAGTCCTTTTGTTCGCTCGCGCAAGCCTCGAGTTGATAGCCATACATCGAAGGGCCATCATCGCGCCAATCATGATCGTTTTTTCAGAGGTGCTCAGAGTTCCATGTGTTCGAGCGTGTGCGCGAGACGGCCAGTGACATTGAACTCCACCCCCCTTGACTTGCCTCCAAATATCATCAGGTTTCCGGCGATGGTGGGCGTCGATCTAGTCCGCATGCGATTTCCAGGGGAAATCCACAGCCCTACCCCGCATTCACCAGAAATTAACTTGTCTTGTGTAAGTGCTCGGGTGTAAATAGGGCCCACTTGGGGCTTGGGTGGGCTCTAATTTCCAGTTTTTCATTTCAGAAATCTGCGGGTTGTCGGGGGTTGCTGGGGACCACACGGCTCCATTTCCTAAGACTTCAATTCTGGAGGTGTGTGCATGAGCGTGTTGCAAAGAGTATTTTCATTTCGTTTCAAGCTTGCGTTGTTCCTGTTCCTTTTCCCGTCCGTGGCATTTGCGCAGCATTATGTGGAGACCGACCTGGTTTCCAGCATTCCGCTGATCGGGACCAACGCCACGAATGGGCATGACACTCAGCTGGTGAACGCCTGGGGACTGACTCGCAGCGCTACAAGCCCCTGGTGGATTTCCGACAACGGCACCGGATTCTCCGGGCTCTATAACGGGGTCGGCACCAAAAACACCGGAGTCAATCCCACCATTCCCGTTCCTGCCGGAGTCACCACGCACTCGGCTCCCACCGGCGTGGTGTTCAACGGCACGGCGACGGATTTTCTTCTGCCTTCCGGCGCATCGGCCAGATTCATCTTTGTGACCGAGGATGGGGTAATCGCTGGCTGGAGCAGCGGGGCCGCGGCCGTCATTGCCAAGGACAATTCCAGCAAGGGCGCCGTCTACAAAGGCTGCACAATCGCGGAATGGAACGGCAAGCACTATCTCTACGCCACCAACTTCCACAGCGGGGAAATCGAGGTCTACGATTCGACGTTCACCCGCGTGCACCTGGAAAGGAACGCCTTCCAGAATGACGATGACGATTTCGATTCCGATCACGAGCGCCATGACGGCGATGACCGCCATGACGGCGATGACCGCCGCCACAGGTTCGTTCCCTTCAACGTGCAAGCCATCGGCAACAACCTGTTCGTCACTTTTGCCAAACAGGATGCCGACAATCATGACGAAGTCGACGGCGCAGGACTGGGCGATGTTGGCGTCTTCAGCCCTGGCGGACGTCTTCGGGCGCGCCTGCAACACGGCTCATGGATGAACGCGCCCTGGGGTGCGGCCATGGCGCCCGGCGAATTCGGCGAATTCAGCCATGCCGTACTGGTGGGGATGTTCGGCAGCGGGCAGATTGCGGCGTTCAATCCGGTCAACGGCCGCTTTCTTGGATTAATGGAGAATCACGACGGCTCGAACTTGAGCATCGATGGTCTGTGGGCTTTGGGTTTCGGCGCGGGAAACACCAACTCAGGGCCGTACAACACACTTTATTTCACGGCCGGTCCCAACGGCGAGAGTGACGGAACTTTTGGCACACTCACCGTCGATCCGGCTACACCTGAATTGGCAGAAGTAGACGAACCGTAAGATCTCAACTGACCATCCGGTTTTTTCTTGTGCGGCAAATCAGGGGCCCGGTTGCGTACGCCGGGCCCCGAAGACATCGCCGAATTTCTTGAAAATCGCCGAAGATCCAGATCCTTCAACTCCACAAAACGGAGCGCCACTTGCCGGATGACAGGTGGGAGCGCAAAAACCTCAACTCTTTCCGTGCTGGATTACTTCCACAGGCATGTGGCCCAACTTTGTATAGATACGGCTTCTACGGCGCAGCGGCCACCAATCGTAGAGATAGATCTGCATTGGGCGCCACATGGCCACCCACCCGGCGATGGTAAGACTTTCGCGCAACATGCCGGCCCAGGTTGCCGCCCTGCCGGACAACAGCGCGCTGATAATAATTAAGCAGCCGGTCAGAAACACGGAGCCGATCAGCAGACTTGTCCGGCCCTGCTTCATCAATCGTCGGAATTCCATCTCGGTGAGGCTGGCCCGGTGCTTGAAGTAGTTGTGCACGGCCTGTCGAATTACTTCCGTGGGATTTTCGGCCGGCCATTGATCCAGGTAAATGCGCAGCCGCACGGGCGCGTCCGCGGGGAGTTCCTGCGCCCAGCCTACGATGAATTCCTCGGCGTCGTTGTCGAGATCCTTCTCGATGAATGGGGACGGGTCCATGGAGTTGAAGAGCTGGTTGATGTCGCGCAGCCTAAGCTTAATGCTGGGCGAGTATGCGGGGTCACCCGCGGGCTTGCCGGGTGCGGAAACGGGCATGAGCAGCCTCCACCGACTTTTGTGCGGCGCCTGCTCGCGTCGCGCCGCAACTGTATCAGAATTTCAGGTGTCCATCCTTCTTTCCAGGCAGCGCGCCTCACACGACCGCTCCATGAATTCGCGGATCCTTTGCTTTCGGTAACTGGTCCGTTTAACGCGGCTGGTTGGTCGGAAAATGGTCCTTCGGAGTCGCTTCCATAAGGATTCCGCGCAAAATTGTGCGTTTTTTGCGTTGGCGGACTAACGCGCGAAAATCAGGGTCGAGGGCGTCGGCGTCGCCACGATTTCGACCGACGGGAATCCCGCCTCGCCGAGCCACTTGCGGTAGTCCGCCTGGCGGTAGGTGAAGCCGCCTTTCGTGGCCACCAGCATCTGCGACGCAAACATCATGGCGAAGGGATGTCCGGTCCGGTCGTCGGCCAGAACGAAATCGTTGACCACGAGCGTGCCGCCCGGCTTGATCGCTTTCCGGAATTTTCTGAAATTCGCGAGGTTGTCCGCCGGCGTTTCCTGGTGTGCGATGTGTGCGTAGACGGCGAAGTCATATTTCGCGGCGCCGAAATCGGTGGAATGGAAATCGCCATCGATGGTCTTGAAGCGGTCGGCGACGCCAAAGTTCGCCACGTATCCGCGGCCGATCTTGTTGACTCCTTCCCAATCCAGCTGGAAACCCGTCGCTTGCTTGTTTACGCCGAGCCAAACCGCGGACCACACGCCCGAGCCGCCGCCGACGTCAAGCCACGACACCGCGCCCGCCTTGGCGATGCCTAATTTTTCCGCCGCCATCTGCGCGACCGGAAATGAAAGAGCGGCGATTGCAGGCACCAGCATGTGCCAGAACGGATTGTCAGCAATGTCCGTGGTGTTGGAAGCGACGGGCAGCCCGGTTTTCACTGCGTCCGGCATGTGTTGCCAGGTGGAGAAATCTTCCAGAAACACTTGCGCCATTCCGCCGAGGTAACTGGGCTTGCCCTTCACCAGAAACTGGGAAGCCTCGGGAGTATTCCCGTAGCGTCCCTCCGACAAGGTGAGAAGGCCCAATCCGGCCAAGCCGTCCAGCAGGGCTTGCGCGCCACGAACCGAGATAACCGTCTTCTTCGCGACATCCTCGGCGCTCGCCGGACTTCCTTCCAGCGCGTCGAAAATGCCGTGCCTCGCCGCCGAGCCCAGAATGCTGGTCGCCCAGCCGCCGGTGGTGATCTGCATGATTTTGTCAGGAGTGGGTCCGCTCATTTGCGCCTCTCATCGAAAGTTGTTATCGCATTGCTGGACTTGGCCGCGCCCGGCGAGATTGCCGTCCGGCAAATCCATCCCGCTTGGATCCTTGCTGAAATTTACAAGGCAGGGAATCTATCACGAAGGTCGTGATTTTCGCAGCGCCGGCGTCTCGCCGGCATGTTTCTGCCGTGCACGATCGGAAAAACCGCCGGCGAGACACCGGCGCCACGGACGCTAAAGATGCGCAACCGGCCGCGCCTCGCCCTTGATCTGCGTGCGGTGCATCACGCGCCGCGATCCGGCGTCAAACGGATCGCGCCGGTGCATGGTGCAGCGATTGTCCCACAGGACGAGGTCGCCCACGCGCCACTGGTTGTGCCAGGCAAAATTCTCCCGCGTCGCATACGACCACAGCCGATCCAGCAGGGCTTCGGAATCAGCCAGCGAAAGCCCGCCGATGTACGCGTTGCGCCTGCGCCCCAGATACAACATGCGGCGTTTGGTTTCGGGATGGATGCAGACCAATGGATGAAATGTCCCGGGAGAGTTCACCGGATCGTCGGACGCGGTGACGCCCTGGCGCACGTATCCGCCGCTGTTGAACGTTCCGTCGTGCTTCAACGACAGGCCCTCGATGCGCCGCTTCAATTCCTCGGGCAGCGATTCGTAGGCCAGATACATGTCGCAGAAATATGTGTTGCCGCCGGAGGGCGGAACTTCCAGCGCATAAAGGATGCTGGCTTTCGGTGGGTCCTGCAGGTACGACATATCCGTGTGCCAGGTGGCTTCGCCCGAACCCAGGCTTCCGATCGGCTCGCCGTTGTTCATCACGTTGGACACCACGTAAATTTCCGGATGCCCCTCGACAAACCGCCGCCCGGACTCCTGTATCGGCGCCCAATCGAGGCCGCCGAATCGTTTGCTGAAAGCAATGAGATCGCCGTCGGTCAAACTCTGCCCCCGAAAAAGAAGAACCGAGTGATCCAGCCACGCTCGATAGATCGCGGAAAATTCCTCAGGCCCGATTTCGCGCAAATCGACGCCTCGAATTTCGGCCCCGAACGAGCGCTGCGCCGGAACAACGGCAACGAGCATTTGCCTGCTGGTTTCTGAGGATTCCGACGGCATGGATGATCTCCCCCCAATGAAGTTGAAAGAATATTGAACAGGAAAAAGGATCGAATCGCAAGCGGGATCCGGCGTGCCGCACCGAAGACGGGAAGAAGCTGCGGCCGGCCCGGGTTCGCATGCACCATCCTCTTATCCTCGAATACAAATTTTGCACGCTCGCGGGTCCAGAGTAGACTATGGGAAGCATGGACCGACGTAGGTTCCTCCAGTCCGCAATCGCAAATCTTAGCGCTGTGGCGTTGGGTGGGCGGATCTCTTCCCCACGATTTGATTTTCCGGAAAAAGCCCGGCAGGGTACCGCCACTCGCCCATCGGATAGCCCCGCGGCTGGCGCAGGACCGCTTCGGGAGTTTCCCCTCGTGTTGGAGAAGGCGCAGTTTGAAATCCCTGGCCGCGGAATTTTTGAAAAGTGGCTGTACAACGGGCAATTCCCCGGGCCGGAAATTCGCGCCAAAGAAGGGGAACGGCTGCGCGTCGCGATAAAAAATAATCTGCCGGAAGGCACCACCGTGCATTGGCATGGCATTCCTCTGCAAAATGCGATGGATGGCGTCCCGGACATCACGCAGCCGGCGATTCCGCCCGGCGGCGGATTCATTTACGAATTCAATGCCGCGCCGGCCGGAAGCTACATGTACCACTCGCATGTTGGCCTGCAACAGGATCGGGGCCTGGTCGGGCCCCTGGTGGTGGGAGAAAAAAACGCGCACATTGCGTATGATCGCGAGTACACCCTCACGTTGACCGATTTTTTGGCTGGCGCACCCGCGCCACTGGGCCGAATGAAGGCGGCCGGCAGCGCCACGATGGACATGCTTGCGCCTCCCTACATCGCTTTGCTCATCAACGGCCGCCCTCCTGAAGCTCCTTCCGTTTTTCAGGTGAAATCGGGGGAACGCGTCCGGCTGCGGTTGATCAATCCATCCGGGACGACGATCTACCGGTTCGCGATCGGCGGTCATCCCTTGACGATCACGCATACCGACGGAAGGCCGGTGGAACCCTTTCGAGTCGACGCGCTGCGTTTCGGGCCGGGCGAGCGCTATGACGTGTTGGTGGAGGCGAGAAATCCCGGGGCGTGGCCGATCGCCGCGTCACCCGACAACGATTTGCCCGCGGCGCGCGCCGTGCTCCAGTACATCGATGCCAATCCCGCGATGCCTCGCGCAGACGCCATGCCGGAGGGATTGACCGGCGGACGATTGTTGCAGCTCGAGGACTTGCGTGGGTTGGACGTTCCCGAAGTAAGGAAGCCAAACCGCATCTTCAATTTTGTTCTTGCGGGAGGAATGCTCAAGCTGGGCGGCATGATGAACCCAGGAAGTTCTCCGCCCATGCTGATTCAAGAGTGGACCATGAACGGGCAAGCGTACCCCAATGCCGAGCCGCTGGAAATTCACCGGGGCGAAGCGGTGCGCATCCGATTGGAAAATCAAAGCGCGATGCCTCATCCAATGCACCTGCACGGGCATTTTTACAGAGTGGGCAACGTGAGCAAGGATACGACCATCGTTTGGGCGTACTCCAAGAAACGCGTGGAATTGGATCTTGTCGCAGATAATCCGGGTGCCTGGCTGTTCCATTGCCACAATCTCTACCACATGGATGGGGGCATGATGCGTGTCGTGCGGTACGTTTAGCAGCACATGGAAAAAGTCCCTTTTCGTTGTCATTCCGAGCGAAGCGAGGAATCCCTCTTCGATCTACGTTCAATAAAAGATGGATTCCACGGCGAACAACGCGCCTCGGTATGACAATTTGTTGAGTTTTCCGCAGCCTGCCGGACGCCGCAGTTTGCCAGGTTCAGTCTTCTCCATTTCGTTCCCCTCCCCAAATAATCCTTAAAGTAATTTCCTGCAATGTCGATACATCCGTTAACCGGAGCTGTCGGTCCAAGCGTCCTAAGGGTGCTCGGTGATCGATTGAGCAGAAACGCTGGGAATTAGCGAGGGTGGATATGAAATTCAAAATGAAACTTATTGTGTTTGTTGTCGCTGCGATTGCCTGTTTGTGCCCCATGGCATCGTCCGCCCAGGACATCAAATTGTCGGATCACACCATTTCTTTTCATGGGTTCGTGACCCAGGGCGGGATCTTCACCTCCGGCAACAACTGGCTGACGATGAACACCAACGGCGGCAGCGGGGCCTTTACCGAAATGGGCCTGAATGTCTCAACCAAACTTACCGATAAACTCCGCATATCCGCGCAAGTTTATGACCACAACGTCGGCCAACTCGGACAATGGCATCCGACGCTGGACTTTGCCATGCTGGATTACAAGTTCAAGCCCTGGCTGTCCGTGCGCTTGGGAAAGGTCAAGACCACGCTCGGACTGTTCACCGATACCCAGGACCTGGATTTCCTCCATGCCTTTGCCTTGATGCCGCAGGGCATCTACCCCATCGATGTGCGCGACGCCAACATTGCCCACCTCGGCGGCGACATCTACGGGACGATTTCGCTGGGCCGCAAGCGGGGCAGCCTGTCGTATACCGGATGGGGAGGACACAATTACGCCAGCATCTACAGCGGTTATCCGTATTTCCTGCAAGCCAGGGGTACCCAGGAGTTGAGGTACGACGGAACGCAGTATGGCGGCGACCTGCGTTGGCAGACTCCGCTGAAGGGATTGCTGGTTGGCGCTTCGCGCATGAATGAAGACCTTTCCGGGTTCGGCATCCGCCTGGGCGGCCCCAATCTCGAGCAATCGAAAAAAGATTACACAAACCAGTTTTACGGCGAGTATACCTGGCGCAATTTGATTGTGGACGCCGAGGCCAAGCGCTTCTACCGCAATCACCTCATTCGCAACCTGACCTCCGAGGATTCCACCAACGTGCACGCCTGGTATGTCTCAGGGAGCTACCGGTTTAATAAATGGGTGCAGGTGGGTTCGTACTATTCGCATTACACGATCACTTCAACCTTCTTGGCATTGACCGACACCAGCACGCCGGCGGGCCATGATTATGACAAAGTTGTCTCCGGGCGCGTGGACTTCAACCGTTACCTGAACATCAAGATCGAGGGCCACTTCATGGATGGATACGGGTTTGGCCCGTACCCGAACGGCTTCTATCCGCAGCAAAATCCCGTGTTTGCGAATTCGACCAGGGCGCTCGTGCTTCTGAGCAGCTTTAACTTCTAGCGCTGGCATACGTGAAGAGGAGAGAGCCATGAAATACTTAAAAATGTTTGTAGCTGCGGCGGTGTTTGGCGGTTTGGCCCTGATGGGGGTGCAGGCGGCCGGCGTGAAAATTATCGTCAATGACAGCGTCGGGGCGACCTCGGTGTCAGTGGACGATCTGCGGAGCGTCTTTCTACAAGAGAAGGATTCGCTGGCTGGCGCCGGGCACGTGGAAGTGGTCATCGAAAAGGGCGGGCCGGCTCACGAAGCGTTTCTGAAGCAGTACCTGGATAAATCCGATTCCGCGCTGCAGTCCTACTACCGTAGCCTGGTGTTCACGGGCAAGGGCTCCATGCCGAAAACGGTGGGGTCGGACGCGGAGATGGTCGCCTACGTCGCCAAAACCAAGGGCGCAATCGGATACGTGGGCGGCGATACCGCCGCGGACGGCGTCAAGACGCTGCAGGTGAAGTAAGCCGCGCGGCGGACGCCGGAAGCATCCACCATTCGACATGCGGGTGCGACCGGAACGGATCCGCACTCGCTCAGGGAGACTCGCTGCTTGAACAATTCGGCCAATGGCGTACAGGGTCCAAACGCAATCCGCGAAGCGAGGGTTCGATGAACAGGCTGGGAGTACGTGGAAAAATTTGGCTGAGCATCGCTATTTTCGGCCTCGGCTACGCGGCCTTGCTCATTCTCTTGCAGGTAACCGCCTCGCAAACTCACGCGCACATGCAGGAGGCGTCGGAAGACCTTTTCCCCGCGGCGCTCAGCATTCAAGACGCCCAGGCCGAGTTTCAGAAGGTCATTAAAAGTTATGGAGACGCAGTGGTGATGCAGGACAAGAACTCCCTGGCCGGCGCCCAGGGCGCCGCACACAACGTAATCGCCTCGCTTCAATCCGTGAAGGAAAAGACCGGTTTCGACGCGGACCTGCAAAAACGCGTCTCCGAAACCCTCGACCGTTTCCAGGACATGACGGCTCGCGCGATACCGGCCTACACCACCATGATTGACGCCAAGGACAAGGTCTCCAACGAAACCATGTCGGAGGTCGGCAACCTGGCCCGCCAGAATAAAGAAATGGAAACATCCCTGGCAGGCGTTCGCGAGGACATTACCAAGTCCTTCGGAGCCGAGCTGGCCAGCGTCACGGCCTCCTCCGAGCGCCAGAGAACCCTGGGAATCGTCGTATTTCTGTTGGCCGTGCTGTGCGGTTCGGGCATGGCCGCCATCGTGATCAACCGTCATATTCTGACGCCCCTGCGGGAACTGACCGCCCGCCTGAAAGACATCGCCCAGGGAGAAGGAGACCTGACCAAACGCCTGGAAGTAACCTCGAACGACGAAATCGGCGAAGTCGCGCAGTGGCTCAATATTTTCCTGGAGAAGTTGCAAAAGATCATCGGCCAGGTTGCAGGCAGCACCCAGGGCGTGGCATTGTCGTCCGAAGAGCTCACCACCGTCAGCCGAAAGATCTCGTCCAATTCCGATGAAACCTCGACTCAGGTCAGCGCCGTTTCCGCGGCCAGCGACCAGGTGAGCCGCAATCTGCAAACCGTCGCCACCGGGGCCGAGGAAATGAGCGCGACGATCAAGGACATCGCCAAGAACGCCACCGAAGCGGCGCGCGTGGCCAGCGAAGCCGTAAAAGTTGCCGAGGATACAAACCACACCGTGTCCAAGCTGGGGGTATCCAGCGCGGAGATCGGCAACGTGATCAAGGTCATCAACTCGATCGCTCAGCAGACTAACCTGCTGGCGCTGAATGCCACGATCGAGGCGGCGCGGGCGGGCGAAGCGGGCAAGGGTTTCGCCGTCGTTGCCAACGAAGTGAAGGAACTGGCGAAGCAGACGGCCAAAGCCACCGAGGAAATCAGCCAGAAAATCCTGGCAATTCAGAGCGACACCAAAGGCGCGGTCGACGCGATTGGAACCATCGGCGGCGTCATCAATCAGATCAACGACATCTCCAATATGATCGCGACCGCAGTCGAGGAACAGAGCGCCACAACCAACGAGATGTCCAGAAACGCCAGCGAAGCCGCAAAAGGGTCGGGAGACATCGCGCGGAATATCGAGGGAGTGGCCGAAGCAGCCCGCAGCACGTCACAGGGCGCGGCGAATTCGGAAAAGGCCGCCCAGCAACTCGCGGTCATGTCCCACGAACTTAAAGAATTGGTCGAGCACTTCAAAGTTTGATCCGGCGCCGCAAGCGCTCCTGAATCGTCTTGCGGCGCGCGTCCAACCGCGCTAACTGTCCTGCCTTAGAACGGGCAATCCTCAAACTTTTCCTTGCAGTATTTCCAAGTGCTCCACTCATTGGCGTAGCCGTCACGAATGCGCTCCAGCGACCAGTCCGTGCTGCACCTCACGTTGTACGCGCAAGCGTCGGAGACTTCCGGGTGCCACTCCTTATTGATTTGCCATAGGCCGCGGCTCTCTCCGCCATCGCCGGTCGCCTCCGGATGGTGCCGCGACTCGTGCGCGACGATCCATTCGGCGACGTGGGGATTCACACCCGTGGCTTTCGCGGCGTTCTGCACGTACGCGCGCACCGCCCAGGGCGAGTGCGGCGCCGATGGGGACCTGGCCCCGGACGGGACCATGAGGGAGGGAATGGCCGGGTGCTGAATCCTATATTCGGCGGCGTGCGTGTAGGACGTCCACACGATGGCCAGCGCGTACACGGCGAATAGAGATTTTTGAAACCAACGGGATGAATTCCTGGATGACTTTCGGCTTGCCCTTTTCACAATCCGCTCCTGAGCCGGGAATTTGCGGTGCGCTCCCGCGCCTTGCAAATAGGAGCAGAGTATACACCAAAGCGAACAAAAGGCGAATAATATTTTGCGCCCTTATTCGTGCACCCGGACCGCCAGCGCCGGCGGGATAACCCCGCCGGCGCTGGCGCAAAGCTCCAATTCATTGGGATGCTATTGAACGATCAGGGTTGCCGTCGGTTTGGATGTAATCGAGCCGCTGGTCCCCGTAAAGGTCAAAGTGTAAGACTGCTTGGAGGAAAAGGTCGAAGTTCTGATGGTTACGGTCGATGAACCGGTGCCTGTGATCGATGAAGGACTGAACGTGGCCCTGCCGCCGGAGGGCAGGCCGCTTGCGGACAGCGTCACGGTTCCAGTGAATCCAGCGCCGGGGACCTCTGTCACGGTGTAAGTGGTGGACGACCCCGCGGTTACCGTCCGGGAGCTGGGCGAGACTGTGATCGAGAATGTGCCGGTGATGACCAAGCTCACGGTTACATTGTGGGTCAAGCTTCCGCTGGTTCCGGTAATCACCAGGGGATAGGTGCCCACGGGAGTCGCGAGTGTAGTGAGCACGGTCATCGTCGTGGTGCCGGAAGTGGTGACGGTCGCGGGGCTGAAGGAAGCCGTGGCTCCGGTGGGGAGGCCGCTGACGCTGAACGACACCGTGCCGCTAAAACCATTTGAGGGAGTGACCGTGGGAACATACGTGGTGCTCGTGCCTTGGACAATGGTCCGTGTAGTCGGCGCGGAGGTCAGCGCGAAGTCCCCCGCAGCGGTGGTGTTCACCACCAGGGTTACGGTGGAAGTTTTCACCAAGCTGCCGCTGGTGCCCGTGATGGTCAGCGTGTAGGAGCCGGCGGGTGTATTCGCCGCCGTCGCGACCGTCAGGGTTGAGGTGCCGGA
>JAIQFG010000080.1 GCA_020073375.1 Terriglobia bacterium
CGGCAAAAAAAGCAGTGAAAAAAGCGGGTCCCAAGAAAAAAGCCAAGGCCGCGCCCAGGAAAGCGAAGAAGGCGAAAAAGGCGGCCAAGAAATCCGCCAAGCGTGGCAAGAAACGCTAGCGAATTTCCGCCGGATCCAGGCGGCCGGTGCGGGGAAACGGCGGCGTGGCGCTGGCGCGCGGCACTCAAGCCTGAATGCGCTGAGTGAAGAAATGATGGAAGAAAGGCCCGGGAACTGCTTCCCGGGCCTTTTCATTTTGGAATAAGGCGGGGATTTATTTGGAGCCCGGGCAGTAGAAAAGTGAAGAGAAGGGCTGCCCCATTTTGGTGCAATGGCTGCGAGCTGTCTTTATTCGTGACTCGCATGTGCCGCGCCGGAACAATACTGCTTGCGGCCCGGGCTTTGACTGCATAGCATGGCGCGCATGAATCTCGCTGTGGAACATGTGCGGCGAATGCGGGGCGGCGCGCAATCCCACCTGATGCGCTGCGACGACGGCGGGTACTATATCGTTAAATTTCAAAACAACCCGCAGCATTTGCGGATTCTGGCGAACGAAATGCTTGCTACCCGATTGGCGGCGCGGATGGGATTGCGCGTGCCGCACATCGAGGTGGTGGAGGTTCGCCCGGAGCTGATTGCCTACAGCGCCGATCTGGTGGTGCAGTTCGGGCTGGGCCGGAAACCGTGCGCGGCGGGAAAGCAGTTCGGCTCGCAGTTTCCCGGGCACCCGGCGCGCATGGCGGTGCACGATTTTCTGCCGGACGAAGAACTCACCGGAGTGCGGAATTTTGCGGATTTTCTCGGGATTTTTGTGTTCGACAAATGGACGTGCAATACCAACGGGCGCCAGGCGATCTTTTACCGCGATCCGGACGAAGCTCCCGGCCCGGCCTCTGAGCCGGCTCCCTCGCCGATCCCTGCGCCGCCCGCGCGCACCGACGCCTACGCCGCGCTCTATCCCGCCCCTTCCGGCGCCGCAACCGCCGAGCCCTATACGGCCATGATGATCGATCACGGATTCTGCTTTAATGCCGGCGAATGGGATTTCCCGGACGCCCCGTTGCGCGGCCTCTACGCGCGGCACCGCGTCTACCGGAACGTCCAGGGCATGGAATCGTTCGAGCCGTGGCTGGGCCGCGTGGAAAAACAGATGACCGAGGCTGTGCTGGGCGAAGAGGCCGGGCACATTCCGCCGGAGTGGTACGGCGACGACTGGAATGCGCTGGAGCGCCTGATCGAGCGGCTGTACGCCCGCCGCACGCGCCTGCGCGAATTGATAATTTCGGCCCGCAATTCGGGCCGCGATCCTTTTCCCAACTGGAAGGTGCGACATGCCTGACGAAACGCTGCTGCCTTGCGCGTACCATGTGGTGCGCTACCAGCCGAACCTGATCCGCGACGAGTGGGTCAACATCGGAGTGCTCTTGCTCGATCCCGCGTCCGGCCGCGTGCGGCAGCGCTGGCTCGACGAGCCCGCCGATTTCGCGCGCCTGCGCCGCCTGCATCCGGCGGCCGACGAGGAACTGCTGCTGCGCCTGCCCGCTGAATTCGACCGCCAGTTCGCCGGCCGCGAGATGGACTCTCCGGCCATCCTGGAAAAATTCGACCAGACGCTTTCCAACGCCGTGCAGCTTTCGCCGCAAAAAGGGCTGCTGGCGCGGGACCCGGACGCCGAACTCGACCGGATTTTCCAGGAGCAGGTGGAACCGCTGCGCGAAGCGCGGCGCGGCGCGGCGGAAATCCGCACGCGCAACGACGTGCGCGCCCGGGCCGCGGATTATTTCCGCACCGAAAAAATCCTGCGCCTCATGCAGCGCTCGGTGCGCGTCGAGGAGTTCACCGTTCCCGGCGACCCCATGCGCATCGACTTCGCCTACCGCCGAAACGGCACGCGCGGATTCGTGCACGCCGTGGCCCTGGGCCGGGATCCGGGGCAGGCCAAGCTGCTGGCCTTCACCGCCGACTCCATCCGCGGGCGGGTCCCGCATTCCGAATTCCTGGCCGTCACCGAGCGCGAGCCCGCGCCCGGCAACGTGCGCGACCAGTTCGTTTCCGCCGTGCTCCAGGAAAACGGCATCCGCGTCGTGCCGCTTCCGGAGTTGCGCGGGTGGGCCCATGACGTCGCGCCCGTGCTGCGCGCCGGGTGAGGGAGCCCGTGATTTGTGATTCGTGAACGGTGAGCCGCGCTTTGAAATTTCTAATTTGAGATTTCGGATTTGGCGACCGTGATTTAGGATTCCGATTTGCGACCTGAAACTCAAGAGCTTCTTGCCCGCTCTCCAGCTTTCGGGACGCCGGCATCGCTTCCATCCTCCGCAACCGGATTCGCACCGCAGGCACGGGTCGCGCTGCCGCGGTTCGCGGGCGATCGGCGGGAGACAACCGCGACGATCTGGGCGATAATGAAAAACGCCCGAAGCCTGCGCGGCGCGCGCGAACTTCAAGCAACAGGGGCCGGGTGGGTGCAAGCAAGAGCGCCGCGGCACGGATCGAACTCCCGGAAAATCCAACTGATAGAGGCCATTCCCTGGAAAATCGTCTCCGGCACTTTCCGCGCTGGATTTTTCAGGCCACGGCGAACTTGAAATCTCGATGGAATGGAAAAAGGCCACGCGACCATGACGTCGAACTGGCACGGGAAATTATTTGTCTTCTTCGCTTGCGTCGCGCTGCTGGCGGCCGCCCGGGGAATCGGATTCGCGCAGGACGCGCCGCCCCAAAAGCCGCCCCCGCATTCGCTGTGGTCGCTCGCCAAGGAAGGGAAATTATCCTTTAACGCCCGGTTCCGGTATGAAGCCTTTCAGCGCGATGGCGCCCCGTATACGGCTCCCGCCTACGCTCCCACGCTGCGTCTGGCGCTGGGCTACCAGACCCCGGAATTTCACGGATTCACCGCTTTCGCCCAGGGCGAAGCCGTGATCGTCACCGGCCTGGCCGATTACAACATTCCCACGCTCCCCGGGCAGGTCCACCCGGACCGGCCGGTGATCAACGACCCCAAGAGCCTGGAACTGAGCCAGGGATACGTGCGCTGGGCACGTCCGATCGCCGGCCGCAATCTGTCGGTCACCGCCGGACGCCAGGAGATCACGCTCAACGACGGGCGCTTCCTGAACTATTCCGCCTGGCGCCAGGTCCACGGATCGTTTGACGCCGCCCGGGCCGACGCCGAGCTTCCCCTGCATCTCTCGTTCACCTACGCGTACATCAACCGCTTCTACCGCCAGGTGGGGTACGAAGCCACCGACGGACATCCCCTGATGCACACGCACTTGTGGAACCTGGTCTGGAACAAACCGGACCGGGGGCGCGTCTCCTTCTACGGGCTGCTCGTCAACTACCAGGCCCCCGCGCAGTTCAACATGTCCACGCAAACTTACGGCCTGCGCGCCAGCGGCCCGTATGCGTTCAACAAGGATTGGAAACTGATCTACACCGCGGAGTACGCCAAGCAGAAGAATTACGGCACCAATCCCGCGCGCGTCGACGCCAATTATTACCTGGGGGAACTGGGCCCGGAGTGGCGAGGGTTCGGCGTGAAGGCGGGCTACGCGCTGCTCGCCGGGCGCACGCTCACCGACAAGCTTTCGACGCCGCTTGCGCCTCCGTTCAACGGTTATACGGATTTATTTTTCCTGAACCCGAGCGGCGCGGGAGGAAACGGCCTGGAGGCTCGGTACGTGAATGCCAGCGGGCCGATCCGGAAACTGGACGGAACCGTGGCCACGGTGATTTTCTACGACTACCATTCGGATAGCCTGCACGTGCACTACGGCCGCGAATTCGACGCCCAGTTCGTTTACAAGATGAAACGGATCAGCAACCGCTGGGAAATCGGATGGCGGTTCGCCCGCTACTGGTCGATCGATCTGTTCACGCCGGCGGTGCGCACATCGGTGTTTACGAATTTTACGTTATAGGGCCTGCCCGTGGCCCCGCGGCCTACAGGACTTCCTCACCCCAGTTTTCCAGGTAAGATTTTATTTTCGCCACGAACTGGTGCGCGATCGCTCCGTCCACCACGCGGTGGTCGTAGGAGAGCGTCAGGTAGACCATGGAGCGCACGGCGATGGCGTCGTCGATCACCATGGGACGCTTCTGGATCGCGCCGATGCCCAGGATGGCCACGTTCGGTTGATTGACGACCGGCAGGCCCATCAGCCCGCCGTAGATTCCCGGGTTGGTGATCGAGAAGGTTCCCTCCTGCACTTCCTCGGGCTTCAGTTTCTTGGCGCGGGCGCGTTCCGCAAGGTCGTTGATGCCGCGCGCCAGGCCCAGAAAATTCTTTTCCTCGGCATTTTTCAGGACCGGAACGATGAGTCCCCAGTCCAGGGCCACGGCGATGCCCACGTTGATTTCGCGATGCAGCACCATGGTGGAGCCGTCGGCGGAAGCGTTGACGGTGGGGAAGGCGCGCAGGCCCTCGACGCAGGCGCGCACGAAAAACGGCATGTACGTCAGCTTGGTACCGTACTTGGCCTCGAACGCGGCCTTGGAGCGCTCGCGGATTTTGGCGATGCGCGTCATGTCCGCTTCGTCGATGGAATACACGTGGGGAGAGACGTGTTTCGAGGCCACCATGTGCTCGGCGATGCGCTGCCGCATCACGCTCATGGTCTGGGCCTCGAAATTGCCGAAATAGATCCGCTCGCGCGGCACGGCGTTTTCGAGCGTGGCGTGAAACACCGCGCCGCCGGTTGCGGGAGGGGCCGAAGGAGCGGCCGGAACCGATGGCGCCGGTGAAGAGGCTGCGGGGGCGGCCGGTTTTGGCGCGCCCGATTCGAGCGCCGCCAGAATGTCTTTCTTGCTTACACGTCCTCCGGCGCCGCTGCCCTCGACCTCGGTCAAATCCAGGTTGTGTTCCTTCGCCAGCTTCCGGACCAGCGGGGAACTGCGAACTTTCTGGCCGTTCTCCCGAACGGCGGGGGTTGCGGCGGGAGCGCTGGCCGCATGCGGCGGTGCGGGAGCGGCGGCAGCGGGAGCGGGTGCAGCCGGGGCGGACGGCACGGGTGCGGCAGCCTTCGGCGCAGGGACCTTTTCGGGAGCGGGCGAAGCCGCCGGGGCGGGAACGGCAGTGGCGGCTGCGGCGCCGGCGGCGTCGATCACCGCGACCACCGTCTGGATGGGCACGGTTTGCCCTTCCTTCACCTTGATTTCTTTCAGCACGCCGGCCGACGGCGCAGGAATCTCGGCGTCCACTTTGTCGGTCGAGATCTCGAACAGCGGCTCATCCCGCTCGATGCGGTCGCCCGGCTTCTTCAGCCACTTGGTGATCGTGCCTTCAAAAATGCTCTCCCCCATCTGGGGCATGATGACGTCGACGGCCATGGGTTTCCTCTTTCCTGGTTTCGATGAATCGCGCGGTGGTGACTCGTGACTGGTGACCGGTGACTAGTGACTGGTGAGGAGTCGACAGTTGAGAGTTTAGAGTTGAGAGGCAAATAGGAACAATCGACGCGAGGTCGACGGTTTTAGACTCTCGACTCAGAACTGTTAACTCTGGACTCTTCACCAATCACGATTCAACCGCCATCGGCGGAAATCACCAGTCACCGGTCACTAGTCACCAGTCACAGCCCTAATAGTGTGCCAGTTCCCGGGCCGCGGAGACAACCTTTGCGACGCTGGGAAGAAAAAATTCTTCGAGCGGCGGCGCGTAGGGCACGGGCGTATCGAGCGAGGTCACGCGGCGGATGGGGCCGTCCAGGTCCTCGAAGGCGTTTTCAGTGACCAGCGCGGCGATTTCACCGGCAATGCCTCCGGTGCGCGTGTCTTCGTGCACCACCAGCAGCTTGTTGGTCTTACGGACCGACGCCAGGATCGTGTCGGTGTCGAGCGGCAGCAGCGTGCGCAGGTCCACAACCTCGGCTTCGATCCCTTCTTTTGCAAGTTCGGCCGCTGCTTCGAGCGAGGTGTGCAGCATGGCCGCGTAACTGATGATCGTAAGGTCGCGCCCCGGGCGCCGCACCGCCGCCTTTCCGATGGGCACGGTGTAGTCGGATTCGGGCAAATCTTCCTTGATGCGGCGGTAGAGAAACTTGTGCTCGAAAAAAAGCACGGGATTGTTGTCGCGGATCGCCGATTTCAGCAATCCTTTTGCATCATACGCGGTCGCGGGGCAGACGACCTTCAGGCCGGGCGTGTGCACGAAATACATTTCAGGGTTGGCTGAATGAAAGGGCCCGCCGTGCACTCCCCCGCCGCACGGGCCGCGCAGCACCAGCGGCACGGGAGCGCCCCAGCGGTAGTGCGATTTCGCCGCGAAATTCGTGATCTGGTTGAAAGCGCAGGCGATGAAATCGATGAACTGCATCTCCGCGATGGGCCGCAGCCCGGCGTAGCCCATGCCGATCGCCGCGCCCACAATCGCCGATTCGCTGATGGGCGTGTCGATCACGCGCTCCCATCCGAATTTTTCGAGTAGGCCTTCGGAAGCCTTGAACGCGCCACCGTACACGCCCACGTCCTCGCCGATCAGGACGACGGCGGGATCGCGGCCCATTTCCTCGGACATGGCCTGGCGGATGGCTTCGAGGTACGTGGTTTCGGCCATGTCTAGCGGCCCGCCTTTGCGGGCGCGCGCGCGCCCTTCGATTTTCTCGGCGATTTGGATTTGGCGTTCGCTGTTCCCGCGGATGCTGGACGCGCGCCGTTTCCGGAGTGCGTGTTTGCGGTCTTCGCTGCGGTCTTCGCTGCGATCTTCGCCGCCGCTTTCGGGGGAGCATCGGAGTGGGCGGAAACTTTTCCGGGCCACTCGGCCTTCACGCTGGAGCGCGGCGGCAGCAGTTCTTCCTTCGCGCGCTTCCAATCGGCCTCGATCGTGTGGCAGCCATTGCAATAGACGCCCTCGGTGGCCAGTTCCGGCGGAGGAAACGGCGAGTTCTCGGCGAATTCCACATCCGTTTGAATTTCGCGGGCGATGCGGTCGTCGATTTCTTTTTTTTTCTTTGCGTCCCAGAGTTTATTTTCGGTGAGGAATTTTTCATGGCGGTCCAGCGGATCGCGCCGCTTCCACTCCTCGATCATTTCCCTGGGAACGTATTCCGCCGGGTCGTGCTGCGCGTGGCCGCGCATGCGCATGGTCTTGGCTTCAATCAGGACCGGGCCGCGGCCCTCGCGCGCGTGCGCCACCGCTTCGCGCGTGGCGCGCTCAACGGCCACGACGTCGTTGCCGTCCACGATCGCGCTTTCGATCCCATAGGCTTTCGCGCGGTCGGCCAGGTCCCGCAGCGCCGTTTGCCGTTCGGTCGGCGTCGAATACGCCCAATGGTTATTTTCCACGATCAGGACCAGCGCCGCTTTTTGCACCGCGGCAAGATTCAAGGCCTCGTGAAATACGCCGGTGGACGCGCCGCCGTCGCCGATCCAGGTCATGGCCACGATTTTCTGGCCGAGATAGCGGCCCGCCATGGCGATTCCGGTCATCACCGGGATCAGGTCGCCAAGCATGGAGATGGGAGAGATGACGTGACGCGTTTTCAGGTCGCCGAAATGGCTGGTGCCGTCCTTGCCGAGCGTGGGCGAGGTGTAGCGCGCCATGTGCTGCGTCAGGATGTCGCGAGGCTTGAATCCGCGCACCAGCAACGAACCGATATTGCGGATCATCGGCGCGATCCAGTCGCCGGGGCCCAGCGCGTAGGCGGTGCCCACGGAAATCGCTTCCTGTCCCAGGCTGGAATACACTCCGCCGACAATTTTATTCTGGCGGAACAGCCGCACCATCTGCTCCTCAAGCTCGCGGTTGAGGCGCATGTAGTAGTAGAGATCGAGGTGTTGTTCGCGCGTGAGAACGGAAGCCATTCCTGCTCCAAACCCCCGGGGGCTTGCGCCGCCCGCCGCTGCTATTTTACGCGGATGCGCCGACGGGTTGGTCTTCAAATTGGCGAAGCATTGCTTGAAGCGCATCAGGGGCGGTGGAACGAAGCTGCAGGCCGAGAAGTTCGCCCAGATGTGCGGCGATCCGGGGAGCGGCTTCCCGGATTTCCACACGCCTCCCCAGCAGTTTTTCCAGCGAGGTCGCGCGTTTCCCGGAAATCCCGCACGGCACAATCAGATCGAAGTAGCGCAGGTCAGTCGATACGTTGTAAGCAAAACCATGCGACGTAACCCACCGGCTCAGGTGTACCCCGATGGCGGCAAGTTTTTCTTCATCCTTTACTTCCTTCACTTCCTTTACTTCTTTCCCACCATCAACCCACACCCCCGTCCGCCCCGCGACGCGCCGCCCGGCAACACCGAACTCCGCGCTCGCACGAATCATGGCCTCCTCGAGGCCGCGCACGTACCAGCCCACGTCGCGCCGAATTTCGGATAGATTCAGGATGGGATAGCCGACCAGTTGCCCCGGCCCGTGGTAGGTGATGTCGCCGCCGCGGTTGGTCTCAAAAAACGAGACGCCCATCTTGCCAAGAACATGGTCCGAGGCCAGCAGATTCGCACGCTTGCCGTTGCGGCCCAGCGTGATGACGTGCAGGTGCTCGCACAGCAATAAAACGTCGGGAACGGCTCCGGCCTTGCGCGCGGCCGCCACGCGCCGCTGCAGATCCCACGCCGCGCCGTATTCCACAAGCCCGAGATCGACAACCAGGAGCTCTTTCATGGCAGGCTAGCTTTTCAATTAAAATTCAAACTTTCCCGCGCTCGCATCGCAATCGTGAAATCCAAATTCCCGACCTCGAATCCGAAACTTCAAATTTGAAATTTCACTTTTGAAATTGAAGCCAGCAAGACCGGGATTTGAAACTTCCAATCTCGAGATTCAGAATTCAACCCTTTTTCGCCGCCACGAGCTTTTCGACCTGCTTGACGTGATTGATGTCGTGGCCGGCCATCATCTGGAGGATACGCTCGATGGTCTCCTCGCCGCGTTCGGCGTGCATGCCGTACAGCTTCCATTGTTCCCTGGAGAGCGATTTCAGCAGCGCCAGGTTGCCGGCGCGTAGGGCGGCAAACAACTCGAAGGACTCGCGCGGGTCGCGCTTGGCGTAATGGCCGGCCGCCGCCCAGGAATCCTGGTCGAACGCCTGGATCGGCGTGCCCGGGGCGCCCAGAATCTGGCGCACCCTCCAGCCGGTGACGATTTCACAATCCGCGAGGTGCGCGAGTATTTCTCCGACCGACCATTTTCCGGGCGCAGGCTGCTTGCACAGTTTCGACGTGGGCACGCCCTTGATCAGCTTCTCGATCTTCTTGGGCGTCGCGGTCTGCACCTTCAGCGGGTCCTGACCGCCCAGTTGAGCCTGAATTCGCTGGATGTATTGCTGCACGGTTTCTTGCATGAGCTTTCCCCCTGCACGCGTATCCGAAATGAATGCCACGCAAATCCCGATCTGCAACTGCATTTGTGTGCCAACCGCTGCTGGACGCCGCCAGCGGCTAAAGCCGCATCCCACATGCTGCGATTATGTCGTGGCTGAAGCCACGACCCACAAACATTCCTGAACGGCCAGTCGGTCTCGACACACCTACGCGTTGATCGACAGCCCGCGCACGGCGGCCACGGAGTCGGACATCGCTTCCCACACGGTGGGATGCGCATGCACGGTGGACATCAAATCGTCCACGGTTGCTTCCAGCTGCAGCGCCGCCGCCGATTCGGCGATGATTTCCGTGGCGAGCGGGCCGATGATGTGCACGCCCAGAATTTCGCCGAATTTTTCGTCGGTCACCACCTTAATGAATCCTTCGTGATGCCCCAGGATGGTGGCCTTCGCATTTCCGAGGAACGGGAATTTGCCGGTCTTCACGGCGTAGCCGGCCGCGCGCGCGGCGCGCTCGGTGAGGCCGATGGAGGCGACTTGTGGCTCGCAATAGGTCGCGTTGGGAATGCGTGTCTTTTCAATGGGCGGCATCGTGTGGCCGGTGAGCTTGGACACGCAGGTGATGCCTTCCATGGATGCGGCGTGCGCCAATTGCGGCATTCCGGCGACGATGTCGCCGATCGCGTACAGCCGCGGCTCGGCCGTTTCCATGTACGGCCCCACGTGAACGAATCCGCGTTCCAGTTTTGCCTGCGATTTTTCAAGGCCCAGGTTTTCGGTTTTGGGCACGCGCCCCACGGCCATCAGCACGCGTTCGGCGGACAGGGTCTGCAATTTCCCGGATTTGTCCGTGAACGAAACGGTGGCGCCCTGCGTGTCCTTCTTCACCGAATCCACTTTCGCTTCGGTGAAAATCTGAATGCCTTTTTTCTTCAGGGCTTTTTCAAGTTCCGCGGAGATTTCGTCGTCTTCCACGGGCGTGACGCGCGGCAGCATCTCCAGCACCGTAACCTGCGTGCCAAAGGAATTAAACACCGACGCGAACTCGACGCCCACGGCCCCTGCGCCCACGATCACGAGCGACTTCGGCACCGCAGGCAACTTCAGAATTTCGATGTTGCTGAGCACGGTCGTGCCGTCGATTTCGATCCCGGGCAGCGAACGCGCCGCCGAGCCGGTGGCGAACATGATGTGCGTGGCCTCGACCTCAGTAATTTTTCCGGCGTTTTCCACGGTCACCAAGCCGGGCCCGGCCCAGCGGCCCCAGCCCGTGATGCCCTCGACTTTATTCTTGCGGAAAAGAAACTCAATGCCCTTGGCGTGCTTATTGACGATTTTTTCCTTGCGCGCCAGCACCGCCGGCCAGTTCAAGGAAAATTCCTTCACGTCGATGCCGAATTCCTTGGCGTTCTTGAACGTGTCGAAGATTTCGGCATGGTGCAGCAGCACTTTCGTGGGGATGCAGCCGACGTGCAGGCATGTGCCGCCCAGGTATCCGTCTTTCTCGACAACCAGCGTCTTCAGGCCCCACTGCGCCGCCCGGATGGCGGTGTTATACCCCCCCGGACCGCTACCAATAATGACGAGATCGTATTTAGCCAAGTGTCCTCCGCGGCAGGCAGGGACGCCGCTCTTCCCATGAAAGGATTCGATTGCGAGTTTTTCGTCAAGCCCGCGGAAAGGAAGCGGATATTCCGCTCGCCAATTCTATCAGCGGCCCACAGGCGTCGCAACACAACGGAATTGGATGCGGGTTGAGTAGGACAGGCTTCAGCCTGTCGGTATAAATGAGCGCCAGCGAAAATCAAAACCGACATGCTTGAAGCCTGTTCTACTGGCGGCCTCCCATGGGCCTTGCCTTTAACGTGAACACCAACCCGGCGGAAAGCAGCGGCGCCACGATCATGAAAATCATGCTGGAGGTGAACGAGCCCGTGCGATTGCGCAGGTAACCCACGACATAAGGCCCCACGAATCCGCCCAGGCCTCCCACCGAGTTAATCAGGCCGATCGACGCGGCGGCGGCGGATTCGCTCAGAAACGCCGTGGGCAATTGCCAGAAACTGGGCATGAAGGCCGTCGTACAAGCGCCCGACAGAATCAGGAACGCGAGGCTGGTCCAAAGATGGCCGCCCAGGCCAACGGAAACGGCCATGAATGCCCCGCACAACGCGAGAATCACGGCCGTATGCCAACGGCGTTCCCCAGTACGGTCGGAATCCCAGCCGTTCCAGATCATCACGAAGACCCCAAGCAGGTAGGGCAACGCCGCGATCAGCGTCACGCTCAGGTTCGGAAGGCCCGTGGCCCGTTTGAGGATCGTGGGGAACCAAAAATTGAAACCGTACAAGCCAACCAGGGCAAGGAAATAAATCAGGGCGAGCAGAACCACATCCCTCTGGGCCAGCGCCTGGGCCACGGTCAGGGAACCCGTGGCGGACTTCGCGGCTTTTTCCTTCTGCAGTTCGCCGGTTATCCACTCCCGCTCTGCGTCCGGGAGCCACTTGGCCTCGGCAGGCCAATCGGTCAGATAGAACAGCGTCGCAACGCCCAGCGCGACTGCCGGAATGCCTTCCAGGATGAAGAGCCATCTCCACCCGGGAATGCCGAACCAGTGCACCCCGAGCAGCAAGCCGGCGAAGGGAGATCCAACTACATTGGCGATGGGAATGGCGGAGAAGAACAGGGCACCGGCGCGGGCCCGGTCCTCATGCCGGAACCAGTGCGTCAGGTAGACGACGATGCCGGGAAAAAAGCCCGCCTCCGCCGCGCCCAGGAAAAACCGCGCTCCGTAGAATTGCCCCGGCGTGTGAACCATCGAAACCAGGATGGTCACAAATCCCCAGCTGATCAGGATGCGCGCGATCCACTTCCGGGCGCTCCAGCGCTCCACGATGATCGCGCCTGGAATCTCAAACAGGAAATAACCGGCAAAGAAAATCCCCGCGCCCAGGCCGAAGACGCGATCGGTGAATCCCAGATTGTGGGACATTTCCAGCCCTGCGAAGCCCACGTTGACCCGGTCCAGGTAGGCGATCAGATAGAGAATGAAAAGAAACGGCAGCAGGCGCCGAGCGATGCGACGCTGGGCGCGGTTTGCTGCATCCAATACTGTCGGTTCGGAATTCACGACGCCCGTTGCTTGTACCATATTTGCGGCAAGGCTTACATGCCGAGATGAGGCGGATGGTTCCAGCCGGTTTGGAAAATTTTGCCGTAGGGCCTTCCTTGACAGTTCCGAAGAGCAGGCCTACAATCACCCGTTTGTAACTGGGTCGATTGGGTGAATGTTGGGGCTCCGACTATGGATAAGAAGCGTCTAGAATATTACAAAAAGAAATTGCAGACCCGGCGCGACGAATTGGCCAGGACCATCACCCGGACCGAGGAAGAAGGGCGCGCGGCGGACGACGATCCCACCGTGGACCTCGCCGACAAGGCCGCGAATTCCTACACCAAGGAATTCCTGTTCGGGCAGACCAATACCGACCGGGCCATATTGCAGCTGATTGACCAGGCGCTTGTGCGCATCCGCTCCGGCCAGTACGGCACGTGCGTCGAGTGCGAGGAAGAACTTCAGCAGAAGCGCCTGGAAGCCGTGCCCTGGGCTCGCTACTGCGTGAGCTGCGCGGAAAAACACGAGCAGGGCCTGTTGTAGCGACGCGCTGCAATCTTCTCCGCGAATCGCACGGAATCCATTTCGCTTCATTGCGTTCTTCACAAGCGTGTGATTCATGATCCGCCGCACCCATGTCACGATTCGTGTCAAGCGCGCCATTTTTCCCTTTGCCGAAGCTTCCGGCCGGAGTAGGCTGGGAGCATTGTGTCCTGGATTGGCTCTTCTCTAAGTTTGCAATGGCGGGGCATCCGCGAAGCCCTGGCCGCGCTGGTGTTTCCCGCACCCTGCCGGATTTGCGGGCAGATGCTGGATACCGGCATGCGCATCCCGTTTTGCCAGGTGTGCATTGTGGGGCTGATGAGGACGCTTCCCACGCCGCTTTGCGCGCAGTGCGGCCGGCCGGTTGTGTCCGTTGAGGAAAGCCAGGGAAACGGGGAACGCCATTGCCATATGTGCCGTCGCGGGGCGTATAGCTTTGATATGGCACGCAGCTACGGGGCGTACACCCCTGCCATGGCGCGCGCGGTCCTGATGCTGAAATACGAAAGCGTCATCCCGTTGGGGGCATGGTTCGCGGGGTTTCTGGCGCGGGTGGTGGACCGGAACCCCGGCCTGTTTGCCGCCGATGCCGTAGTGCCGGTGCCGTTGGACTCCAGCCGGCAGCGGGAACGAGGCTACAACCAGGCGGAACTGATCGCCCGGCCCTTGGCGCGCCTGCTCGGCCTGCCATTTCGGTCTTATTTGCTGGTTCGGACAAGGCCCCGGCCCAACAAGCTGCGTCTAACCCGCCTGGAGCGTTGGGAAACCGTTCGTGGCGCTTATGCTACACATCAAAGGGCTAAAGTTGACAAGCTGCGCGTTTTACTGGTAGATGATGTATTCACCACCGGGGCGACGCTGGATGCCTGCGCCCAAGCCCTGAAACAGGCGGGGGCGGCCCGGGTGGTGGGTCTGACGGTTGCCAGGGCCTTGCCTCAGTTCGGAAACCCGGGGGCGGCTCCGCAGTAGCAGAACCTTGGGGAATGAAATCATTTGGCCAAAGCGGAAGACCTCCCCGGCCGAATCACCTGCCGGAAGCCCGGGGTGAAAAGCGCCCCGCAGGCTCGCCCCCCCCTGTGACTCGAAAACCGGCCATCATGCAGGAGCCGGTGCTTGTGCTGAATGCCACGTTTGAACCCATCAATGTGACCGCCGTGCGGCGTGCCATGGTCCTGATGATCAAGGGAGTTGCGCAGGCGGAGGAAGTCAACCACACGCATGTTCACTCCGCGTCGCGGGCGCTGCCTGTGCCGTCGGTAATCCGTCTGCTGGCCTACCGGCACATCCCCCAGCAGACTCGGGCGCTTTCCCGAAAGAACATTCTTTTGCGCGACCGCAATACCTGCCAGTTCTGCAGCCGCATCCTTCCGGCGTCCGAGCTGACGCTGGACCATGTTGTGCCTCGTTCGCGCGGGGGCCGGTCATCGTGGGAAAATCTGGTGGCCTGCTGCTACCAGTGCAACAACAGTAAGGGTGACCGCACGCCGGAAGAAGCCGGATTTGCCCTGGCGCGTCGTCCGCGCCCATTCACGCTGCATACCTCGCGGCAACTTATGCGGCTGATTGGAAATAAGGACGAGAAGTGGCGCAAGTATTTGTTTTACTAGAAGTTTGCGCCCCCGCGGCGGATCGTTTCCCAGGCGTTGAACCACCCCAATCCACGCTTAATCTAAAATTTTTTTAATCTGGACAACCTTTTTGTATTTCCGGCGTCTAATTAGACAAACCACTTCAAGGACACACCCCGGGAAGCAGCGTTGGCTCTGCCAAGGCTGCTTCTCTATTTTAGGGCCCTTTTTCCCGCTATTTTACAGAATCCCAAGCAGGGCATCCGCCTCGGTGGACCGTGCCCCTACTGGCGGAACACTACCTTGAGTCCCCTGCGCCAATTTTCCGCCAGCGAGATGCGCGACACTTCGATCTCCGGCGATAAGTATCGTAATACGATATCAGTAGCGGGGTGGAACCGGAATCCGGGCGCGACCAGGTACAGCAGCGGCGGTTTGGATTTTAGCGGGGTGTCCGGAAAGTAGCCGAAGCGGCGAAAGTCGTCCCGGTCGTGATGCCAGCGCACGCGCAGCCAGTAGTCCACGGCTTGCATGACCAGGTGGATGTCCTCGGAAGCCTTCAATTCAATAACGGCCAGGCGGCCGTCGCGCGTGGCCGCGAGCAGATCGATAATCCCGCGGTCGCCCGAGGAAAACGCCGGAACCTGCGTATAGACCTGCCCGGGGTCTAGGCGCGCGTCGATCCGGGCAGGGTCGCCGGCCACCATGGTTTCCAGCCAGCGTTCGGGCTGCGCCCGGTACAGCCGGTGTTTGGTGTCGGAAGCCAGGGGATGGCGGCGTACGTCCAGCTGGCGGACAAGCGTTTGCATTGCCGGCCACTTTTCCGGGATCAGGACGTCCTGATGATCGCCCAGGCCGAACCACATGGCGCCCAGGCGCCAGCGCGCGATTTCGAGGCCACGAAAGCGTACCGTCACTTCTTGCGTTCCCGGGGCTACCCCGATGCGGATGGCGTCAGGGGCGAGCAGGCGAATACGCTCCGCAATGGGCAGCGCTGCGGCGATGGCCTGCTCGATTTCTCGCCGCAGCACGATCCACGTAGCCAGATTTCCGGCATCCGACAGGGCCACCCTTCGCACGCGCCAATAAAGCGGATCGTATTCATAGAGCTCCACTTCTTGTGGAGCTGCGAGTGCATTCAGCCGATGCGAAATAACCGACGCTTTGCCGCGCGGCAGGAACAGCCGCAGGCCTGAAACCGAGTGGCGCTTGGCGCGGTCCCTCGTATGCTGCAGCCAGATCAGGCCAAACGTCAGGATGCCGTCGATGGTGGCGCCGTCTTCGTTGGGGGACGCGCCAAGCACGGCAAAAGCCTCGGAACCGCGGTGTGTCAGACCGCGCGTATAAGATCCGGAAATCGAATGTCGAAGGTCCGCGGAGGCAGCCAGGGAAACCACGGTTTCATCGGGAAAGTGGTCGGTGAGAATCTGGCGCAGCCGTCCGGAAAATTGGGCGCGATCCACGAACCGCGGCTCGCGCGGCGCGGCGGCCACAAATTCCAGGCGCGCAAGGCGCGCGTGTCCGAAGCGGGCCACCTCGACGACCACGCGCTCGCGAGACTCCTCGGCAACGCTCACCACCCGGCGCACCAGGCTTTGCTGCCCGCTCCACAGGTGCAGCAACGCGGCTTCGCCCTGCGGACGGACCTCGTACTGCATGCCATCGAGCGCGGCAATCCATTCGCCGTTTTCGCGCACTTCCGGCGCGCCCGCGGCGCACACGCCGTCCAGAGCCCGCCGAAGTTCCGCTGCCAATTCCATGATCGCGGATTATATGCGGATTCGGGCGGAAAATAGCAGCGATTTGTCATGTTCCGTGCCACCTCTTCGTGACAACCAAGAGGCGAACGAGAGACGGCAATGTAGCGCCCGCCTTCAGGCGGGCATGTTGACTTCGCGCGGATGCCCGCCTGAAGTCGGGCGCTACATCAATCCAGGACAAACTCACTGAAAACTGCTCAGCACGTCATTCGATTTATTTAAATGAAAGGCCGGACACGCGAATGGAGGGGTAGCCATTGTTCCACTGCGCGGGGAGGTGCTCGTAGCCGACTTGAAAATCGCGCTGTTGTCCGGGGAGCATGGGGGCGGCGTTCGGGAGAAAAAGGCGCTGGGTGTCGCGCAGGACCACCTGATTGAAGGGGTCGTGGAATTCCAGAATGATTTCGATTTGCTTCACTTTGCGGTCGCCGGCGTTCTGGACGGTGCCGAAGACGAAGGTCACTTCCTGATTTAAGAAATTCGCGGCGCGGCTCATTTTCGGTTCCAGGAAATGAATCTGCGGGGCGTAGGCCAGCTCGGAGGGCCCCATGGGCAAGGGCTTTTCGACCTGCGAGTCATCGGGCGCCGCATAGCGGCTGTACAGCACGGCCCCGCTCACCAGCACCGCCACGATCGCGATGCCCACAAGAAAGGCAAGGGGAAGCCGGCTGCGTTCTGCTTGAGGGATCAAGTGGTGCGTCCTCCTGGTAGGACAGGCTTCAGCCTGTCGTTTTTGCGCCGCCACTGCGAATCGAAAATCGACAGGCTGAAGCCTGTCCTACTGTTTATCGCCCCGCCCCGATGCGCTCGACCAGCGGGAACGGGAGGCCGGCATCGCGCATGCGGCCCTGCACGGCGGCAATATCGTACGGCACACGCCAGAATTCCACGACGCTATGGTCCAGATCGGCGATGGCGAAGGCGGCGCGCGGGTCGCCGTCGCGCGGCTGGCCAATTGATCCGGGATTGAGCAGGTAGCGCGTCCCGGGCTCCAGGCGCAGCGCGGCGAAATTCGGTCCCGGTTCGGGCTTCAGTTGAATGACGCCGATATGTCCCGCCCGATAGGAAAACCCGCCCTGGTAATGCGTGTGTCCGAAAAACGTAATCTCCGTTGGAGAATCCAGCAGCCCGCCCATCGCCTGGCCCGGCACGAAAACGTATTCGTCCTCATCATGGAAGGAGCCATGGATCAGCGTGACATTTTCCGCCGACGTCGGGCCCACGGGCAATTGCGAGATATACGCCAGGGTTTCCGGCCGAAGCTGCTGACGCGTCCACTGTGCCGCAATCTGCGCCACGGGATTGAAATCTTCCAGGCCGGTGATCCCGGCCACGGCTTTGTCGTGATTGCCGCGAATAATGACCGGATCGAGCGCCTTTACGCGCTCGGTCACTTCATTGGGATCGGGGCCGTAATCGACCAGATCGCCAAGGCAGAAGACGCGCTCCCACCGGCCCTGGACCGCGGCCAGCGATGCGTCGAGCGCCGTGACATTCGCGTGAATGTCGCTGAGTATCAGAAATCGCATGGTGAACGAAGAACGCGAGGCGCTCCCCAGCCCGCGACATTATAGACGAAATCGGAGTTCGTGCATGGGCGGCATGGGAAATGGCCGCCGGTCTGGAGTCCGCTGCGCCTTCGCGCACACAGTGTGTGCGGCTGAAGAAAATGGCACGGCGCCGCGAAGGGTCACGTTTCATTCTGATTTTTCCACAGCCCGGCAAAACGGCGTTTAAGGCCGTTACTTCCATGTGCTAGAATTTCGCGCCATGAACAGGAAGCAAATATTTCCGCCCTGCGATTGCTGCCATTCCCTGGCTGAATTCGCCACCAATCACTGCCCGCAGTGCCATAGCCTGAAAACTTTCAATCTCTCGAAAATCACGGACGAAGATCTGATTTCGTTTTGCGAAAGCTGCGGAACGACTTTTGATTTGCGGGCCGTGGTTTCACGCTACATCTGACCAGAGCGCCCTCCCGGCGCGGAATTTTTCCGACTTTTGAAGCAAATCCGCAATTCGGCAAGCGCGTTTGGATCCTGTAATTCTTTTCCTCCCCGGAAACAATCCCGTGTGGCGCAATTTCATGCCGCAAGAGGCATGTTCGCCGCGCCGCGCACTAGAAAGCCGGTTGCCAAACATGCGTTCAGCCTGTTACAAAGGGCCACAACAAAGGCGACTCCTGCACATCCAGCCTTCCGAGCGAGGCACGGGAATTCCGATGCGGCTTGCGCCAGTTCGAGTGATCGGCACTGGCTGTGACTCAGCTTCCGAGGAGGAACGCGATGACAGCAAGAAGAAGGCCGCTTCGAGACCTTGCCCTGGCCGCATTCCTGATTGCGCTGGGGATCTGCTCCGTGATGCTTGTCCGCTCTTCGTCTGCGCAAACCGCGGGCAGCGGCAAATTTCCCGTTTTCGAGCCCGACAACGCCTGGCCGAAGCTTCCCAACAATTGGGTGCTCGGCAACGTTTCCAAAATTGCCGTCGATAAGCACGACAACGTGTGGCTGATTCACCGGCCGCGCACCGTGCCAGCGGATAAGACGCCTGCTCCGCCCGTGGTCGAACTCGACGCCAACGGAAAATTCGTGCAGGCCTGGGGCGGAGAAGGGACCGGATACGATTGGCCTGACGCCGAGCACAACGTCTTCGTCGACTACAAGGACAACGTTTGGATCAGCGGCAGCAGCCCCAGCGGCCAATCGAAAACGAAGCGCTCCGACGACATGGTGATCAAATTCACCAACAGTGGAAAATTTCTGATGCAAATCGGCGGGCGGACCGTAAGCCAGGGAAGCACGGACCCCAAGAGCGTAAACAAGCCCGGCGACATTTTCGTCTCGCAGAAGACCAATGAACTTTATGTTTCGGACGGCTACGGCAACCGACGCCTGATCGTTTTTGCCGAGCAGGTCGAGGCGGGGCTCAAGGTCGCCGTGGCACAGGTCGCGGACGCGCAGGGCGTGCGGCGCTGGCGCGGCGGCAGCCTGATGATCCAGCGCTTGCCGCCGGAGGGCACGGCATTGGCGCGCGAAGCGGCCGAGGATGGCTGGCGCCGCGCCGTCATCCTGATGAGCTCCTCGACCGCATCGGAGCTGGTCGATCCGGCGCTCTCGCCCGAGACGCTGCTGTTCCGGCTGTTCCACGAGGACGGGGTGCGCGTCTATCGCCGCCACGATCTGGTGGCGCGCTGCCGCTGCTCGCGCGCCCGGGTCGAGACCGTGCTGCGCATGCTTCCGCCCGACGAGGTCGCGGCGATGAAGGTGGATGGCGCGGCCGTGGTCACGTGCCAGTTCTGCAGCGCCACTTATCGCTTCGACGATGCCGACCTGCACGCGCTGGTGGACTCCTGAAATCGGCCGTGCCAGTCTCCCCGTCGCGCCTTCCCACCGGAGCTGTCATGCGACCAGGCTTCTTGCGTTCGTTCCTCGCAGTCCTCGTGCTGGCGGGCGTGGTGGCCGCCTGTGAATCCGCGCCGCCGCCGCCGACCTTCCCCGACATCCATTTCACCGGCGCGCCGATCCGGCTGGCGGCGAGCGCCGTCGAGGTGCGCGACGACTACAAGCCGACCTTTCAGCCGCCTCATGTCGAGCATGTCTTCCCGATCCCGCCGGCGCGTGCCGCGGCGACCTGGGCGCGCGACCGGCTGGTTGCCGCCGGCGGCAACGTGCGCGCGGTGTTCCGCATCGAAGAGGCGTCGGCTACCGAGACCGAGCTCAAGAAGAAGGAAGAGGGCATTGCCGGCGTTTTCACCAAGGAGCCGGCGCAGCGCTATGACCTGGTGCTGCAGGCGACGCTCTCGCTCGTCGACGAGCACGGGACGCCGGTGCGCACCGTGTCGGTGAAGGCGACGCGCTCGCAGAGCGTGCTGGAAGGCATCACTCCCAACGAGCGCGACCAGGCCTGGTACGACATGACCAAAGCGCTGATGACCGATTTCGATCAGCAAATGACCACCGAGATCTCCAACCATTTCGGCGGCTACTTCCAGTAGCCGCTCCCTGCATCCGGCGAGGGCATCATGCGTTCGCGCTTGGGCGGCCTTCTTCTGGCGGCGCTCTCCGGCTGCACCGCCGGCAGCGTGGCCGAGACGGCGCTCGAGCCGGGCACGATCACCGTCCGCTTCGCGCCGGGCGGGCTCGCCAACGTCATCGTCGTTACGACAGTCGATCGGCAACCGCTCCGCAGCGCCATGCTGGTGGCGCCGAGCGGCGACCGGGTGCCGGCCTATTCGCTCGACGTGGTCGCCTCGCCGATTGTGGCCGAGACGCCGGCCGATCTGATGGCGATGACCACGCCCGGCGCCGTCCGCAGCGTGACCTCGCTGGCGACCATGGTGTCGACGGCGCTGATCGAGCTGCCGGACCCGGCGCGCTATGCCAAGTCCTGGCAGGAGTGGCGTGTCCAGCTCCGCCTCGGCGACCACGGCGACGGCGAGCGCAGCCTCATGCTCGACGCGCCGCCCTCGCCGAAGATATGACGGTGGCGAGATTGCGACCGCGCCGCGCCTCCGGCCGCCGCGGTGCGGTGGCGCCGGCGGTCAATCGCGGCCAGCGGAAACTCGGGAGGAAAGCGATGCGGGTGCTTTTTGCGACCAATCGGCAGCATCAACCTGCCGCGGCGGGTGGGATCCCGGATTTCACCGACACCTGCACGGCACTCGACCCGGCCAATTTCTTTTGCGCGACGGCCACCGTCGAGGGCGTCGACCTGATCGATCCCAATGGCGGAAGGATCACCGCCATTTCCGCGGGCAATACCGGCAGCTTTGCCGATGAGGACCTTCAGCCGATCCTCGACTCGAACAAGCACATCCTTGTCTTCGTGCACGGGGCGGCGAACAGCTTCACCGACGGAATCACCCGCGCCGCCTACAACCAGAACTGGCTTGCTCGGGCGACGCTGCAGAACGCCAGCGCCGATTTCGACATCATCGCCTTCTCGTGGCCGGCCCGGGCCTATTTCTTCGCCGATATACTCGGCGACTACGTCAACTATCGCCATGACCAAGACCAGGCGCGGGGCTCGGCCTATCATTTCGGCTTGCTGCTGCGATCGCTTTACGAGCTGCGCCAGCGGATCGGGCGGCGCCGGCTCAACCTGCTCTGTCACAGCATGGGCAACTACGTCCTGGGCGGCGCGGTCGAGCAGTGGTTCTCCAATACCGCGGTGCCGCTCGTTCCGGTTTTCGACGAGGTCATCCTCGCCGCCGCCGACGAGGTCTCGACAAGCTTCGCCACGCCGAACAACGGGCGTCTGGCCAATCTGTGGCGGCTGGGCCATGAGGTCACGATCTACAACAATCGCGATGATGTGATGATGAAACTCAGCCACCTCGCGAACCGCGACTACCGCCTCGGCTACGACGGCCCGGCGAACGAGGCGGACACCCACTTCTTTTCGCCGAACGTCTACGAGTTCGTCGACTGCACCGGTGTCAACGACTATGTCATCGGCTCGCCGGACCGTTCGCACCAGTACTACCGCAGCTCGCCGACGGTACGGGCCGACATCGCCGCGGCTCTTGCCGGCCTGACGCCGAAGCGGAAGAACTACGATGCGGCGGAAAACGTCTACACGCTCTTCTGACTGCGCCCGAGATCATTCCTGCGTCAGCGTCGCCTGCAGGAACATCGTGTCGCCGTCGCCGTAAAGGCTGACGGTCCCGCCCTCGATCGAGACGGGCCAGCGATCGAAGCGGGGATGGAATTCGTCCCAGCCGCGACAGAGCTTGTCGCCGTCGATCCACCATTTGCCGGTGAACCGCAAGCTGGCGCGCGGCTCCCTTGGTCAGCGCCGCCGACCCGTCGGCGTTCAAGCGCATGAAGTAGGGGCCATCGAGAGCCGATTCCGCATAGCGCAGGGTTGCGCCGGCGAGCGCGGCCCTCAAGGTTTCGCCCTCTCGCCGCGCCGCCAGGGGCACGCTGGCGAACGACGTATCGCGGCCGACATCACCGATGCCGGTGGCCGAAAGGATCAGCCACAGCAAGCGTCCGATGGCGTGATCGCTGATCCACGGCCAGTGCTGGCGCTCGATATCGACGGCGTGGACGATGACCAGATCGTGTCGAGGGATGACCAAGACGTATTGCGCGCCGAAGCCGAGCGCATAGAAGGTGCCTTGCGGCAGCGTGACGGTCGGCCCCCAATCGCTGGCGAATCCGGTCCACCACATATAACCATAGCCGCGGCCGGCGAAGAGCTCGCTGTGCGGGCTGGCGTGCGGCCTGGTGCTCTCTCGCACCCAGTCCGCCGGCACGATTTGTTCCTGCTGCCAGCGGCCGCCGTGCAGATAGAGCCATCCAAAGCGGGCAAGGTCGCGCGGATTCAGGCGAAATTCATAGTGGCGATGGACGGAGGCATTGCTGCTGCCATAGGCGCAGGCATCGACCACGAAGTCTTCCATGCCGATCCGGTCGGCGACGCGCTGCTTGAACGACGCGAAGATGCCGCTTCCCGTGACTTTCTCGTAGATGGTGCCGGCCGCGTTGAAATCCCAGTTGTTGTAGTACCAAAATGTGCCCGGCGCGTGGCTGCCGCGGAGCGGCCGTTGAGCGGCGACGGCTGCGGGCTCGCGATCGACCGGATGGTAGATGCCTGAGCGCGTGGTCAGCAGGTCGGCGAGCGTGGCCCGCTTCTCATCCTCGGTCAGGCTCGGATCCCGGTCGTCGATATCGAGCATGGCCAGCGTGTCGGAGAGGCGGACCCGCCCTTCCTCGATTGCCATCCCGTAGAGGGCGCTCAACAGGCTCTTTCGGATCGAGGCGACCATGAACCGCCGCTGAACCTCGCCCCATTCGGCGACAATGCGGCCGTGCTGCACGATCACAACGGCGCTCGAGCCGATGCGCGAGGAATAGGCCTGGGCCGCGCTCAGCAATTCGGCCGACCATTGAGGGCCGCATCGATGCTCCCAGTGTCGCGCGGGAAAGACCGCCGCCGAACCTGCGGCGGTCCCGTCCGCCGTCACACGTGCACCAGCGGCGCGCCCGAGGGTTGGCCGATAATGGCGAGGAATTCGCGCCGGGTGGAAGCGTCGTTGCGGAAGTCGCCGAGCATGCGCGAGGTGACCATGGCGACGCCGGGCTTGTGGATGCCGCGCGTGGTCATGCATTGATGCGCCGCCTCGATGACGACGGCGACGCCCTTGGGCTGCAGCACCTCGTCCAACGTATTGGCGATCTGCGCCGTCATCTTCTCCTGGATCTGCAGCCGCTTGGCATAGACCTCGACGAGCCGCGCCAATTTGGAGATGCCGACCACCCGCTTCTGCGGGAGATACGCCACATGCGCCTTGCCGATGATCGGCGCCATGTGGTGCTCGCAGTGGCTTTCGAAGCGGATGTCCCTCAGCACCACCATCTCGTCATAGCCGTCGGTCTCCTCGAAGGTGCGCTGCAGCAGCTCGACCGGATCGGTATCGTAGCCGGAGAAATATTCCTCGAAGGCGCGCACCACCCGGCTCGGGGTGCCTTTCACCCCCTCGCGCGTGGGGTCGTCGCCGGCCCATTCGATCAGCGTGCGAACCGCGCGCTCCGCCTCGTCGCGGGTCGGACGGCGTGCGGCGTCGGTCTTGGCATTGGCGGATTTGAGGTTGACGGGCCGAGGCCCGGTGGATTTCGAAGCCATGAGGCGATTGCTCCTCGGCGGCGGGCCAGCGGCCGCGGCCGGTTCAGTTGAGACGAACCGCCTGGTGCGGGCTGTCCAGAGAGAAGGCGGGGATGGCGACGGCGAAATGCTCGCCTTGAGGCGTCTCCATGTCGTAGGTGCCGACCATGATGCCCGAGGGCGTGGTGAGCGGCGTGCCGCTGGTATATTCATAGGACTTGCCCGGCGCCAGCACCGGCTGCTCGCCCAC
>JAIQFG010000081.1 GCA_020073375.1 Terriglobia bacterium
ATTTCTGATGCAAATCGGCGGGCGGACCGTAAGCCAGGGAAGCACGGACCCCAAGAGCGTAAACAAGCCCGGCGACATTTTCGTCTCGCAGAAGACCAATGAACTTTATGTTTCGGACGGCTACGGCAACCGACGCCTGATCGTTTTTGACGCGGATACCGGTGCGTTCAAGCGCATGTGGGGCGCGTTCGGCAAGGCTCCCGTGGACGACGCAAATTCGGGAGGCCCGGGCCCCTCCGGAGGTCATGGAGGAACCACCGACACGGCGGAAGGCGGCGGAGGCCGGCGCGTTCTGGACACCGAAGGCGAAGGGTCGTCCACATTCGCGAGCCCCGTGCACGGCGTGCTCGTTTCCAATGACGACATCGTGTACGTGGTGGACCGCTCGAACCGGCGCGTGCAACTGTTCTCACCCGCCGGCGAATACCTCAAGCAAATCTTCATCAACCGCGCGGGTCCGGCGTCCGGATCGGCATCCGGCCTGGCGTTCTCGCCGGACAAGGAGCAGCGCTTCCTCTACATTTCCGATTACGGCAATTCGCGCGTCGTGGTGGTCGATCGCAAGAAGCTGGAAATTCTCTACCAGTTCGGAAAGCGTGGCGCCGCGCCGGGTGAGTTTCAGGGCATCCATCACATCGCGGTCGATTCCAAAGGCAATCTGTACGCGGCGGAAGTGGCGCCTGGCGCGCGTGCGCAGCGATTTGTGTTCAAGGGAATGTCGGGGACGCCGCCGCCGAATGCGTTGAGCGAGGCCGATTTGGCGCCCAGGAAGTAAACGTAGGACAGACACTCTTGTCTGTCCGGTTTTTTTTTGGTCCGGCTCCGAAAATCTAAACTGGACAGACAATAGTGTCTGTCCTACCAAAACGGAATCCGCATCGCAGGTCAGTGATTCGTCCAGGTTTCTGTGGCCAGAAACGGCAGATCGTGCGCAAGGTCCTCTTCCTTCATGCCGGCAGGGTAAACCAGGTGGGCCAGATTGTCCTTCGTGTAGGCGAATACAAACGTCGAGTGGCCCACTTCATAATTTCCGTCGGCGCGCACGAGTGATTTTTTCGCGGGCGTAAGGTTCGCGGCAACCTGCGCTGCATCGATCGCCGCCTGATCTCCCGTAAGGCCGATGAATCGCTTGTCAAAATGATCGAGCCACGCGCGCAGCGCCTGGGGCGTGTCGCGTCCGGGATCGGTAGTCACGAAGACAACCTTGAATCGATCGGCGATTGCAGGCGGAATTTTTTTGAACGCCTGCGCGATGGTCAACATTTCCAGAGGACACATATCCGGGCAGTGCGTGTATCCAAAGAAAAGAAGTGTGGTGTATCCCCGGGTCTTCGCGGAAAAATCGAATGCGGCTCCCGAGGTATCGGTCAGCGTAAATTTCGGTTTGGGCAGCGGGGGGGAAACCAGCCCGCCGTTGTATTCCGTTTTTCCTGTGCCCGCTGCGGCAGGCTCAGGCGTGTTTTTCGGCGCCTGAGCCGCACCGCACAGAACCGTGCCCGGCAGTATCGCCATGGCCAACCATGTCCCGAGGAAAAATCGCGCGTTCATCCGGCCCCGCGCGACGTTATTCCACAATGACCGCGCCGACCATTCCATCCACATCATGAAGGGCGCAGTGGTAGTAGTAAGTCCCCTTGTTAGGGAACGTGATGCGGATTCGCGTAGTTCCAGGAGGCACCTGAGCCGATCCGACGCGGTCGGGCTCAGCGGCCTGCAGGAATCCAGAGTTCAGGAAACTGAATTTCGCGAAGGCCGGTGGCGGCGGAACAACCGAATCCACCTGCGGAGTGAACGCGGCGTTGCACGGAGTAGTTCCGGCTGTGGCAGCGGGAGACGTGGTGCAATTGATCGTCCCGATCACCGTTCCGGTCCCCGGATCGGTGCAATCAGTGGTCACCACGGAAGTACACGGAACAGGCGGATTGGGAATGGGCGGACCGGGGGCGGGGACCAGCGCCGGCGGCAGCGAGTAGAGGGTGGGAACAAAACCGTCGGGTTCGGTCCCAAACGTCACTGTGTGCGGCTCGGTGGGATCCAGGTTTGTCCACACCACGGATTCACCGGCATGAATCCGAATCGCGCCGGGCAGGAATCGCAGGACAGTGCGGTACTGCGTTCCCCCACCTGTCGCCACGATTTCGCCAATTCCGGCGGTTACCGCATTATCGTGATCCCTGCGATCGTCCCAACCGCGATGATCCTCGTCATGATGACCCTCGCCATGATGATCGTCCTCTTGACGATCGCCATCGGAGAGGATCGCTCGCGCCTCATCGCGCGCTTTGTCATCGTAGAATCGCTGGCTGCGAACCAGGGCGCCGTTGGCTGCATTGTTGACAAGGACGTGCACCGATCCGGTCATATCCGTGTGCACCAGGCAGACCAGCTTGTAGTTGCCCGCCTTTGGGAATGTAACCGTAAAGGTGGCCCCGCCGCTCATGCCCGTGGCAGTGGAGACGCACGCGCTGCCGTCATAACTCGCTGCGGGCCCGCAATTCACGCCCTGAACGGCGAATGGCGGCCCGGCCGGCGGAGGCGCGCTCGGACGGACCTGCCCCGGCTTCAGGAGCGTAACGGTGTGAATTTCGTTCTTGGGAACAAAGGTCCACTTGATGCTGTCTCCCTCGAAAATCCAAAGTTCATTCGGCAAAAAAGCGTCCGCCTGCACGGCCTGATTCGGAGTCTCCGCGCCGACGTTCGCGTTGTAGGTGGTCGCGCCTTTTGCCTGGGACGGAACAAGCAGGGCTGCCGCTAACAGCAACCCGCACAAACTGGCTGGGAACAACAAACGTTTCATTTGCTCCTCCTCAAATTTTTCATACAATTATTTTCCCGCAAATAGGGTCGTTGCGCTTCCGTGGATGAAGTTCTTGCTTTTCCGAGTAGTGTTCATAGATTGCCCAGCCCTGCCATGTCAAGTTGAAATGCGGTTAAGAAACAGAAGCGGCTTTTCTCGTACCAAGAGTTCTAGTACTAAAATCTTTTGCGCTTCACCATAGCGAACTTCGATACGCCCAACGATCGGCTGGTACGAGTTCGATGGCGGGCCGTCCCGGACCTGTATTTACGCTCAATCCGGCGTATGCCGCGCTGCAAGCGGGAACGTTGTGGCTGGCGGTCAGGCCGGAGAAATCGAGCACGGATACGGTGCAAGGAACTTTATCCGCCGGGTGCTTGCCATTGTAGAATGCGGCCGGGCACGGGCTTCCAAGACATCAATGCCGGATGAAGCATCCGGCGATCCACGGCTCATGCGGAAGTGACCGGAGAAACGATGAGAAAGAAATTGTCGGTTCTATTGATGCTGGCGGCCGCGATACCTCTGCTCGCGGCAAGGCAGTCTAAAGAAAATTTCCAGGAGCAGCCCAGCATCGTGGGGACATGGCGATTGCTGGCTGTGTACTCGTGGACGGACAAAGACAAAAAGGACCTGAACCAGCAAGCCTACGGCCCGCACCCCAAGGGCTTCATCACCTATACGGCGGACGGCCGCATGATCGTGATTGAAACCTACGACAATCGGAAGCCACTCTCGGTGAATGACCTGGTAAAGGCACCTGCCGAGGAAAGAGCCGCGGCCTATGCTTCCGTGATCACTTACGCCGGAACGTACACGCTCAAGGGCGATACGGTGATCCATCATCAGGAGGTGCAGCCGTCGCCGGGGCGCAACCCTCTTGGCAATGACCAGGTGCGCGTGGTCACGTTTCAAGGAACGGATCGCGTGAGCCTGCGGACTCCCCCGGTCTCGACGAGATGTTTTGGGAGCGTGTGAAGTGAGCTCCTCCGGTGTATTCCTCGAATGTCGAATGGCTGCGAATCCGCGCAGGCCGCCGGTGCTTACGGCATTGGCCATGATGCTGGCTGCCATGTTGCTCCACGCGGAAATCGGAACCGCGCAAACGCAGAAGCCCAGCCTCGTCGGCACGTGGCGTCTGGTATCGGTTACGGCCAAGCTGGACCGGGGAGGTGTGATGGACGACGCGTATGGGCCGCACCCGCACGGGCTCCTCACCTATACCGCGAACGGAAGAGTGGCCGGTCTCGAAGCGCATGACGGTCGCAAACCTCTCTCTAGCGGCGACCGCGAATCGGCCCCACTTGAGGAGCGCGCCGAAGCCTTTTCCCAATTCCTCTCATATGCGGGCAGCTACAAGGTTGCCGGAAGCAAACTGACGCATCACATTGAAGCGTCATCACTCGAAAATGACGTCAACACCAGCTTCATTCACAAATTCAGATTCCAGGGCCCGGACCGCCTGATATTGACCACGCCGCCGCTGGTCAGAAACGGAGTCCGCCAGGTGCAGGTAAAGACTTGGGAGCGCGTGAAGTAGTCCTCGCGCCGCTGTTTCCATCTTGATCGCGTCGCAGCTTTTCCGCCGGCATGCCAAGGTTGACTTGCGAGGGCCTGCAAGTAGTATGATCTGCGCGCTCCGAGCCAAGCAGGGGAGATTGTCAGACGGCTACAATTCAGGAGGAAACATGCTCGTCGTACGGAATTGCTTTACCGCCAAGCCGGGAAGCGCCAGCAAACTCGCCGCTCAAATGAAAGAGGCTGCGGCTGCAGCCAAGATTCCCCACTATCGCGTGCTGACCGACCTGACCGGCGAATTTAATCGCGTGATTCTCGAATTCGAGGTCGAAAATGTCGCCGGATTTGAAGCTCAACTGAAAGAGTACGGCAGCAATTCGGATTTCCGCAACAAAATGAAGGGCTACACGGATTTGTACGTGACCGGCCACAGGGAAATTCTGCAAATCGCGTGAAGGCTGGTTTGTGATTCGGCTCGGCACCCACTTCCCGGAGGCGCAATCCGGGCAATGGCGTTGGGGCGCACATTTTAATTAGTGTTGGAAAACCGCAACGCGGAACAATTCACAATCAGCGGCACAGGAGGGATCTATGGCCATCGTCATGAACATGCACTGGCCTGAAGTCAGCAAGAGCCAATACGAAGAAACGCGCCGCCAGGTGATGTGGGAGACCAACGTTCCGAAGGGCGCGAAGTTTCACGTGGCGTGGTTTGCCAAGGATGGGATGCACGTTCTGGATATCTGGGAGTCGCAAGCGGATTTCGAGAAATTCGTGAACGACCGGCTGATGCCGGCGGTCAAACGGCTCGGGATTCAAGGGCAGCCGAAAGTTGAAATTGAAGCGGCGCACGCGATCTTCGCGCCGGATGTTTCCGCGAAATAGTTGGAGCGCGAGAACGCCAAGGGACCTCTCGTGGCGGCGTGGCGTGTCCGGTTTCCGATCGGCGGATTTTCCTTGCGTCTACCGTCCGGCGTAGACCCGGGCGAATGCCTGGGCCAGCATCAGCCCCATGGCCAGCGCGCCGATTCCGACGACGGCGACGTCGCGCGTTTTCCGCAAATGAAAATCCCCCACGCGGCAGACCAGCAGATACCCGATCAGCAAATTGAACAGGCCCCATAGCACGTTTACCCACGCGGGAGAAAGTCCCTGACCCGGAGGCGACGCAAAGGGACTCGGAAACGGGCGTCCCGAGACCCCGTTGGTCAGGTGCGGAACTGAATTCATAAGAAACGCCCCACCGAAGAAATAAGCGATGTAGTGATACCACTTCATGGTTTCCTCCTTGGTAGAAGTGTCGTGAGAGTGGGCCTGGAATCCAAGAATTGATCTAATGAATGGCCGGAAACCGGGGAGCCGAAATACGTCTGGAGTGATTCTTCGAAAGTCTTTCCGGGTCGACATCTACAGGCGCTGAAAGCGCCGGCGGTGACCAGCCCGGGGCAACGCCCCGGGTATCACATTTTTTATGCGATGCGCCCTGAAAGGGCGCGGGGAGCCCCGCTTCACTTCGCCGGCGGCGCGGCGGGCAGATCCGAATTCCAGATATCTTCCGAGCATTTCCAGCCGCCGTCGGGCTGCTTCTTCCAGACCTCAAGATATTTGCCGTGGTCCGTCATGGGCTTGCCCTTGGGCCCCTTCGCGGACATTTCATATGTTCCATAGGAATAGGCGACCTCTCCCGAACGAGCCGCTTCCACTTTTGCGGTTTTCCAGCTGAGTGCAAGGCCGGGCATGGCTAGGAAGTCGCCCATGGCTTTTCGGATGGCGTCTTTGCCGGATGCCATGGCTTCATTGGGCGGAAAAACCACGGCGTCGTCCGTGTAGAATGCGACCCACGGGTCCACCTGATTGGCCTTGGCGGCCGCGGACCAGTCCTCGTCGGCCTTGCGCACAGCCGCTTCGTCGGCCGCTCGCGTGTCCGCGGGCGCGGCCGGCTGCGGCGCGGGACCGCAGCCCAAAAATGCCAGGGCGCAGAAGAAGCCCAACAAAATCGTGCGTGTAATACTCATATTCCTGTTCGCAAATGTCCGCATAGATTCCTCCGACGAATGAGCTTTCGGTTAAGCGGCCTGCGACATGAGCGCGTTGCTTTGCACACTCGTACCTTCAGGGCCGAACCCGCACGCACCTTCCGTGTACCTGAGTTGGCCGCTCGTTACCGTTGCAAAGTCTCCAAAAACTCAAGCGCGCACGTACTTGTTAAACCAGTCCACGGTGCGCTGCCACGCCAGGTCGGCCGCGGCTTTGTTGTAGCGTTCGGGCGTCGCGTCGCAATTGAAACCGTGGACGGCGCCGGGGTAGATGTAGCCTTCGTGCGGAACGCCGGCTGCCGCCAAGGCCGTGTTGTACGCCGGCCACGTGGTTGCCAGGCGCGTATCGAGTTCGCCGTGATGGGCCAGGATCGCCGCCTTGATCTTCGGAATGTCTTCCGGGGCCGGTGGGCCGCCATAGTACGGCACCGCGGCCGAGATATCCGGTCCGAGGCGGAAGGCCAGCGTGTTGGACATTGTTCCTCCGAAACAGAAGCCGGTGGCGCCGATCTTGCCCGTGCAGTCGGGACGCGCTTTCAGCCACCTGGCGGAGGCCACGAAATCTTCCGTCATTTTCTTGGGATCGACCTTGCCGAACATCTGGCCGCCGGTGTAGTCGTCGCCGGGAAATCCGCCCAGCGAGCTGAGCCCATCGGGCGCGAAGGCCATGAAGTTCACCATGGCGAGCCGCCGGGCGATGTCTTCGATGTGAGGGTTCAGTCCGCGATTTTCGTGGACCACGATAATGCCGGGCAGTTTCGCAGGCGTGGCCTCGCGCGTATCGGCGCCGGACGGCCGCACGAAATATCCCTTGATCATTCCATTGCCCTGCGGCGAAGGGATGGTCATGTAGGAAGCCTTGATGCGCTCGTCGGTCCTGGAGATCTGCTGCGCCTCGGCGTATTTCGGCATGAGCATTTCAATGACACTGGACGCGGCCAGGCCTCCGACCGCGAATTTCTGCACGTTGTCCAGGAACGCGCGGCGGCTGATCACGCCGTGAATGAACAGATTGTAGAGTTCAATCGCCTCGGGCGGTAATTTGGGTTTCGTTGGGTCCATTGGCTGGCTCCTTCTCAAAGAAAATCACGCCTTCCGATACGGCTTGATTTGCGGAGGTTAGCACGCAAGGCGGGTGAGAGCCAACTGCTTCGTTCAAATGGCCAACCGTCTGGAGCAGAACCACCGCATACCAACAAAGTGACACTGATTCCGCCTGGTAGACGGGTTAATCGAAATGTGGCTCGATTCGGAGTTTGCTCAAAAGCTACATTCCGAGAAGGCGCTTAACGGGACTTGGTCTACCTAGCCTTTTGACCGGATCTTTAGCGTGGATGGATACAACCACTCCTGATCAGTGCGCGGATGCCGCAATCATGCCGAATGGGAAATTCATGCCAGCGGCAGTCGTCGCCGTTACGGCTGATGCAAAGTCAGCCTGTCCAATCACGAGGCTCGCATTCATGCCGTTACTGAACGGCGGAGCGAACATCAGTATGCGATCATTCCCGGAATCACTCACGAATAATCTTCCGCTGCTGTCAAACGTAACTTCATGAGGATTGTTAAGTGTCGCGCTTGCCCGGACCGTGCCTCCTTGGTTGGCCATACCGTGAGTGAAATCCACCTGGCCCAGCACCAGGCCCGCATTCATATCGGTCGTGAAGGGAGCTTGGAACTCCAATACACGATTGTTCAGGGCGTCGGCTACCCAAATATTTCCCGATCTGTCGAAGGTAGCTCCGAGTGGCTCATTTAATGTATTGGTCCCGACACTACCTCCTGCGTCGGGTGCGCCGTGGGCGAAGTCCGCTTGGCCTAGCACCAGGCTAGCCGCCATTCCCGTCGTAAAAGGCGGCTTAAACTCCAGCACGCGACAATTGCCGTGGTCGACTATCCAGAGATTTCCTGCAGGGTCGAAGGCAAGACCGAATGGAGCTAAAAGAGTAGCATCGGTTGGGGCCAAGCCCCCTTCGTTGGCATTTCCAGAATTGAGATCCTCCTGGCCAATAGCCAGCACCGCAGCCATTCCATTGGTAAAGGGCGGCTTGTATTCGAGCACACGGTGATTTTCTGAGTCGGCAACCCACAGGCCCCCGCCAGAATCGGAAACTATGTTTATGAGTGAAATACCGAACACGTTGTTTCCGAGAGAAATGCTTTTCCCGAGGCTGGTCGCACTTACGATTGTTGGGCAGGAGCCCGAGTTCAGATTCGGCTGCCCGAATACCAAATCGGCGCTCATGCCGATGGCAGAAGGTGCGTCAAATCGAATTACGCGGCAGTTACCTACGTCAGCCACGTACAGATGGCCAGCATTATCCACCGTGATCGCCCCCGGGAAGAACATTGTGCTTGCTGTCGTGCCAGAGGACTCGGTGGTGAAGGCTACTTGTCCAAGGACCACGCTAGCGTTCTGGCCTGTACTGAATGGAGCATCATATATAAGCACACGGTTCTGGTGCGTGTCGGACACGATCAAGGTAGAAGTGATCGGGACGTCGCTACCACTACTCCCGCAGCCAATGAAAAAAAGAGCGCAGATCAGAGTAGAAAGTCCGAGAATGCGACGTACAATCTCGACAGTGAAGGGCCTGAAACGCATCTGGATGGCCTCCTTAAACCTGTATCGGACCTTCCGGTTAGAATCTCCGGCTGTGAATATTATGGTTTTCCGTTTAGGCATGCAATATATGTCTCAAATGATTAACATTTTGGGATCGCAAGGACCTGGCGCCCAAATCGTCTTACCGCCGTTCGGGCGGTTTTTGTCTTGACATCCCCTTTTATAGAACTGGCGTTATCGGAAACAGGGGCGCCGCCGAAAAATCTACCTGATCCACATACAATCGCCATAACTGTAGAAGCGGTATTCGGATTCCACCGCGTGGCGGTAGGCACGCAGAATCGATTCGCGCCCGGCAAATGCGCTGACCAGCACGAGCAGTGTGGATTGCGGCAGGTGGAAATTCGTGAGGAGCTGATCGACGGCGCGAAATTCTTGGCCGGGCTTGATGAAGATGTCCGCTTCCGCGATGCCGGGTTGCACCAGTGGCGCGGTTGTGCCGGCATCCGCGCCGCGGCGTAGCGTCGATTTCGCCGCGGCGTCTTCCAGCGCGCGCACGACCGTCGTGCCTACGGCCAGGATGGGCCGCGAGTCGCGGCGCGCGTTGCAAATGGCCGCCGCCGATTGTTCCGGGATTTCGTAGCGCTCGGAATGAATTTTGTGTTGCTCGATTTCTTCCTCGTGAATGGGCTGGAACGTTCCGAGTCCGACGTCCAGCGTGATCGTCGCGATTTCGATTTTGCGCTCGCGCAGTTTTTTCAGGATCGCCGGAGAAAAATGCAGTCCCGCGGTGGGCGCCGCGACGGCTCCGGGGCGGTCAGCGAAAATCGTTTGGTAACGCTCGCGGTCGGCGGAGTCGTCCTCGCGGGCAATATACGGAGGCAGGGGAATATGGCCCAGGCGCTCGATGGCCTGATTTACGTCCCCCTCGGCGGAGAGACGGATCCGGCGCAGGCCGTACTCCCCGCGATCCAGCACTTCGGCGGAAAGTTCCCCTTCGCCGAATTCCACGCGCTCTCCCACGCGCATTTTTTTACCGGGGCGGACCAGGGCTTCCCACTCATCGCTGGAAATTTGCCTGGTCAGCAGGACTTCGATTTCTGATGACAAGAATTCCTGCGCCGCGCGGCGGTTCTTTCCCGGCGCTTCCGCCCGCACCCACAGGCGGCGGCCAAACAGACGAGCCGGGAGGACGCGCGCGTTGTTTACCACGATCAGCTCGTCGCCCCGGAGGCGATTGGGGAAGCCGGAGAATATGGCGTCTTCCCAAGAGTGCTTTGCGCGGTCCAAAAGCAACATGCGCGAAGCGTCGCGCTGGGCCAAGGGCCGTTGCGCGATTCGCTCCGGGGGCAGATGAAAATCAAAATCGGACAGGCGCATGGTTGAGGGGAGGAACTATAGATCAAGCGGCGGCATGGGTGCAACTAGGCGTGGAAACTTTACTCGCATATATTTCTATTACAAAGACTTACACGCAATCTAAGGCTCGCGCGAAACATTCACAAACAACTTGACACTATCACGCGCATATTATATGCTTCGCTTGCAGTAATAAGACTAACCAAAAGAGGGGGAAACCTTTATCATGACCACAATCACGAGATTCCAGCCTTTTCGCGGCTTTTCGACCCTGCAGGACCAGGTCAACCGTATCTTTAACGAGACTGTTCGCAGTCAGGGAGACGAATCCACTTTGACGGCCTGGGCGCCGTCGGTCGACATCTACGAGACACCCAACGAACTGGTGGTGAAGGCCGACCTGCCGGATGTGGAGGAGAAGGACATCGACGTGCGCGTCGAGAACAACTTGCTCACCATCCACGGGGAGCGTAAGTTTGACAAGTCGGTCGCGGAGGACAACTATCTCCGCATCGAACGCACGTACGGAACCTTCAGCCGCAGCTTTTCGTTGCCGAACACCGTGAACCCCGAATCCATTCGCGCGGAGTACAAGAACGGCGTATTGGCCGTGAGTCTTCCCAAGCGGGAAGAATCCAAGCCGCGCCAGGTGAAGGTGAACATCACCACGGCACCGAACGCAAAGTAATCGTTTGTTGCGGAAGTCCGAGTTTGGACTGCTGGGTGGCAAGCTGCCAGGGGGCCGGTGGTAAGCCGGCCCTTTGGTTTTAGCGGCAATGCTTGGAAAAAGGACGGTACAACTAAAATGATCCGCTTCGACAAACTGACTACCAAGGCGCAGGAAGCCTTTCAATCGGCGCAGGACATTGCCGGGCGCCACGATCAGCAGCAGGTGGAGCCGCTGCATTTGCTGGGCGCGCTGGTCGCGCAGCACGACGGCATCGTGCCGCCGCTGCTGGCGCGCCTGGGCGTGCGCCCGGAAACCCTGGCCGGCGAAATTGAGCAGGGACTGGGGCGTTTCCCGAAAGTGACCGGAGCAGCGCAGCAGCATTTGAGTCCAGCGTCGAACAAAGTTCTGGAAGGCGCGTTCGTCGAAGCGGAAACCTTCAAGGACGAATACGTTTCCACCGAACATATCCTGCTGGCCATCGCCACGGTCCAAAAAGATCCGGCGGGCGAGTTACTGGCCAAGCACGGCGCCTCGCGCGAGGCCATTCTGCAGGCGCTCACTTCGGTGCGCGGCAGCCACCGCGTGACGTCGCAAAATCCCGAATCCACATTCCGCGCCCTCGAGCAATACGGCCGCGACCTGATTGAACTGGCGCGCCGCGGCAAACTCGACCCCGTGATCGGCCGCGACGACGAAATTCGCCGCGTGATGCAGATTCTCGCGCGGCGCACGAAAAATAATCCCGTGCTGATCGGCGAGCCGGGCGTCGGCAAAACGGCCGTCGTCGAGGGCCTCGCCCAGCGCATCGTCGCCGGAGACGTTCCGGAAGTGCTGCGCCCCAAGCGCGTGGTCGCGCTCGATCTGGCAGCGATGGTCGCGGGCGCGAAGTACCGCGGCGAATTTGAAGACCGGCTGAAAGCCGTGCTGAAGGAAATCACCGAATCCGAGGGACAGATCATCCTGTTCATCGACGAATTGCATACCCTGGTGGGAGCAGGCGCGGCGGAAGGCGCGATGGACGCCTCCAACATGCTGAAGCCGGCGCTGGCGCGCGGCGAGTTGCGAGCCAGAATTGCGGGCCATCGGCGCCACCACGCTGAATGAGTACCGTAAATACATCGAGAAGGATCCGGCACTCGAACGCCGATTCCAGCCCGTGCTGATCGCCGAGCCTTCGGTGACCGACACGATCGCGATCTTGCGCGGCCTGAAGGAGCGCTACGAACTGCACCACGGCGTGCGCATCCAGGACGCGGCGATTCTGGCCGCGGCCACGCTCTCCAATCGCTACATCACCGATCGGTTTCTGCCTGACAAGGCCATCGACTTGATCGACGAATCCGCCGCGAGCCTGCGCATGCAGCTGGATTCGCTGCCCGTTGAAATCGACGAAATCGAGCGGCGCATCCTGCATCTCGAGATCGAGCGCCAGGCGCTGTTGCGCGAATCCGACGCGCACTCCAAGGAACGTCTGAAAGAACTCGAAGTGGAGCTCGGCGGCCTGCGCGAGGAATCGAATGCCAAGAAAGCGCAGTGGCAAGTGGAAAAAGGAGCCGTCGGAAAAATCCGCAAGCTGAAAGAGCAGATCGAGCAGCTCAAGGGCGAAGAACAACGGCTGGAACGCACCGGCGACCTGGCGCGCGTGGCGGAAATCCGCTACGGGAAGCTGGGCACCGCGGAACGCGAGCTGGCCGCGGCGCAACAGAATTTGCAGGAAGTGCAAAAAGACGGCGGCATGCTCAAGGAAGAAGTGGGCGAGGAAGACATCGCCAAGCTGGTGGCCAAGTGGACGGGAATTCCCGTCGGGCGCCTGCTGGAAGGCGAAGCGCAGAAGCTGGTGACGATGGAAAAGCGGCTGAATCAGCGCGTCATCGGCCAGGACTCGGCGCTCGAACGCGTGGCCAACTCGATTCGCCGTAATCGCGCGGGACTTTCCGATCCCAATCGGCCCATCGGCTCGTTCATTTTCCTGGGGCCCACGGGCGTGGGAAAAACCGAACTGGCGCGGGCTCTGGCGGAATTCCTGTTCGACGATGAAAAATCCATGGTTCGGCTGGACATGTCCGAGTACATGGAGAAGCACTCGGTCTCGCGCATGATCGGCGCGCCTCCGGGATATGTGGGCTACGAAGAGGGCGGGCAGTTGACCGAACAGGTCCGCCGTCATCCGTATTCGGTGGTCCTGTTCGATGAAATCGAGAAGGCGCATCCGGACGTGTTCAACGTCCTGCTGCAAATTCTGGAGGACGGCCGCCTGACCGACGGCAAGGGCCGCACCGTGGATTTCCGCAACGCGGTGCTGGTGATGACGTCCAACGTTGGCTCGTCGGCCCTCTTCGAGCTGGCGGGAAAAGACCCGGAGCGTGCGCGGAAAGAGGCGATGGAAGCGTTGCGGCAGGCGTTTCGCCCGGAGTTCATCAACCGCATTGACGACATTGTGCTGTTCAATCCGCTCGCTGTGGAACAGCTCAACAAGATCGTGGATCTGGAGCTAGCCAAAGTGATGCGGCTGCTTGCCGAGCGCAATGTGCGCATCGAATTGACTCCGGCGGCGCGGGAACGGCTGGTGCACGAAGGATACGACCCGGCGTACGGCGCGCGACCTCTGCGGCGCACCGTGCAGCGGCTGGTGCAGGATCCGCTGGCGATGCGCATCCTGGATGGCAGTGTGCTGCCCGGAGATCTGGTGCGCGTGGACATCGATCCGGAAAAAGACGCCATGCGATTCGTGCGCGCGGAGGCAAAGCCCGCGGAGGCTCCCGCCGCGGAAGCGGCCGGAACGGCGGCGACCGCCGGAAAGTCCGGCCGGAGGAAATAGCCGTTCAGGAATGAGCAGTCCATGTCCGGGCGCGCCGCAAGTTGACGCGCCCGGACGAAACTTCTAGACTGATTTTGCGTATATATTCATAGGTGAAATTATGAGAGCCGTAAAAACATTGTTCCTTTTGACCGCACTGACGCTGCTGCTGGTGTTCGGCGGTGAAGCAATTGCCGGGCAGCGCGGGATGACCATCGCGCTGATCATGGCCGTGGTCATGAACGGCGGCGCGTATTTCTTTTCCGACAAGATTGCATTGATGTCGAGCGGAGCTCAGCCGGTTTCCCGCGAGCAGCTTCCACGCCTCTATGAAGTGATGGAGCGCCTCACGGCAAAGGCCAGTTTGCCGATGCCCAAGCTGTACGTGATTCCGCAAGCCGCGCCGAATGCGTTTGCCACCGGGCGAAATCCGTCGCACGCGTCCGTGGCTGTGACGGCGGGTTTGATGGAACTGATGAGTGACGACGAACTCGAAGGGGTGATCGCCCACGAGCTTTCGCACGTACGCAATTACGACATTTTGATTACTTCAATCGCCGCCACGCTGGCCGGCGCGATCTCCTGGATCGGGTACATGGGACGCTGGGCCATGATCTTCGGCGGTTTCGGAGGCTCCCGTGACGATGACCGCCGCGGCGGAGGGCTGGCCGCGCTGCTCATGATTCTGGTCGCGCCGATCGCCGCCCTGCTGATCCAACTCGGCATTTCCCGGCAGCGGGAATTTTCGGCCGACGCCTCCGGCGTGCGCATGGTCGGGCATCCCAACGGCCTGATCAGCGCGCTGGAAAAACTGGGCGCTTACAACAGTCGGATCCCCATGGATGTTTCCCCGGCAACAGCCTCCTTGTTCATCGTCGCCCCGCTCAGCGCCGGGCAGGTGTTTTCCGGCCTGTTCAGCACGCACCCGCCGCTTTCCGAACGGATCGCGGTCCTGCGAAACATGACCGTGACCCGGTAATCCGCGGGCGAGGGTGCAATCCACTGCGCATTTGCGCCCAACAGGGCGGCGGCACCAGACCGCAAACAAATGCGTGTTCCCGCTGTAAGAATGATTCCCAGAATGAAAATTTTATCGGCCTACATGATTTCCCCCGCTTGGTTCATACGCCCATGAAGTCGCTTTAACACTATATTTATCTGTGAGATATAAATTTTCCGCGATTGGAGTAACTTTGGCTCACGGCGTGCACATTCCATAAAGCCCAAGCTGACGGGGGGCACCATGAGCATGACGTGCAAGGCCACAATCAGGCTAATCTGCGAGTATTTGGAAGGGCGCCTGGCACCTGAGGTCGCCAGCGAAGTCCAACGCCATCTTAGCTCCTGCAAGAATTGCATCGCCGTGTTCGATGCTGCCGCGCTGACGCTGGAAATCTATTTTGACCGGCAAGTGGAGTCTCACGACGCGCGAGACACTCGCGTCGCCTAGGCTACCTTCGCAAGTCATACCCTTCCCGATTCCGTCCTCCCCTGCTGTCAACCGCCGTGCGAAGAAATGTGTCGAAATATCAAACCTTTTGTATTCAATGAGTTAACCAATAGATATTGCCGATTCGAACGTAAAACTTACACGTTTGGAGAACCATCCTGGGCCGGTGCTCTCCCTGTCAGCGACTGTTAACTATCTCATTTTGTGTTACATAATGGCGATCTCAGGCAATCGCTTGATTTGGCCGGGCGCGTGCACTTCTCCACCGGGCAAGGGATTCGCAAAGGAGAATACGATGATCGGCGACCAAGAAAATAATCAGGCGACAACGGAAGGCGCACCTCGATGGATGGGGCTGGCCGTCGTCGGGCTGGCGGTGGTATCGCTGGCAGGACTGGGCATTGGATGGAACGCCAGCAGCCAGGCGCACATCGCGCAGCAAGCGCTGGCAGCACAAAACAAGACATTCCAACAAAACGAAGACGGGCTGACGCAGCGCATTGCGCAAGCGGAAACAACCAACAATCAGATGCAGGGCGAGTTGAACCTGGTCACGGACAAGCTGAAGCTGACCGAAGAACAACTGGCCACGGCGCGCACGCAGGTGAAGCAATCCCGCGCCGACTACACCAAGAAACTCACCGCCGTGGAGACCACGCTCGCGACCAAGGCCAGCACCGATGACGTGAAGGCGCTGGGCACGGACGTAACAGGCGTGAAGACCGATCTCGACGCGACCAAGGGCAGCATTCAACAGTTGCGCGGCGAGCACGGCGAACTGATCGCGCGCAACCACGAAGAACTCGAACAGCTGAAGCGGCTCGGCGAGCGCGATTACTTCGAGTTCAATCTCACGGCCAAGGGCCAGACGCAACATGTCGGCTCTTCGCTGATCGAATTGCGCGGCGTGAATGCCAAGAAACATCAGTACACCGTGGCGCTCACCGTGGATGACATCAAGCACGAGGAAAAGAACAAGGGCGTAAACGAGCCGATCTACTTCTACTCCGGCGGCGCCCGCCAGGCGTCCGAACTGGTGGTGAACCAGGTCGGGCAGAACAAAATCTCCGGCTACCTGAGCTCGCCCAAGGCTTCGGCGCAATCGGCCAAAGCGGCTGCATCAAACTAACCCGTTCCAAACCTGCAAACGTTTGGTTCGACGAGAGGGCCCTTCCGGGGGCCCTCTTTTTTGCGTAAAGACGGTCCTGCGAAAAAGCGTCTTGCGGAATGGGCGCGGCTGGCGCTCATTTGAATGTCTGCAACAGCAGGGCTCGCCTGGGGACGTGGGGGGTTTGTAGCGCCGGCGTCTCGCCGGCAGTTCTTTGTGGCCTTGCCCGGGAGAAAAACTGCCGGCGAGACGCCGGCGTTACAAGACCCTAGCGAAACGGCAAATTTTCAAAGCAGCAATTTAAGGCGCTGCAGATCGGAATCGTCCGGGAACAGGCGCAGGCCGAAGCGCACGGCTTCGGCTGCCGCGCGCGAATCGCCGAGAGCGTGGTCGACCTGAAACAGGAGAGGATAGACCGCTACGTCCTCATCCGGAAAATACTGGCGGACAAATTCCAGCTCCTGCCGCGCTTCGGCCCATTTTTTTTGGCCGGCGAACAGCTGGCCCAAGCCGACGTGCGCCTGGTAGTTGTATGGATCGATTTCCAGGGCCTGCTGCATCGCTTTCTCCGATTCATACGGATTGCCCGCCCGCAAATAGAGCCGGCCGAGTTCGGCGTAAGCGGCGGCCCCGGGGTGCGGGTCGGCGGCAATGATCCTGCGCTGCAGATCCTCCGCTTCGGGCCAACGCGAAAAATCGGAATCCAGCTGTTTCAGCGATTGCAGTGCCGGCGCATATTTCGGATCGCGTTCCAGAATGCGTTGAAAATCTCCGCGCGCCTTTTCGTTGTTGCCAAAGCGGCGGTCGGCTTCGGCGCGGCCCCAGGCTGCCGCGATGGAATTTGGATCCGTGGCCAGGGCAGCGTCGAAGGCATGGTACGCGGACGGAAAATCGGCTTGCGCGAGCGCCATGCGTCCGCGAGCCGTGGCGATGGCGGACGTTTCCGGGCGGCCATTGAGAGCATGAAGGAAGCGCCCGGCGCCGCCGGCGTCCTCCAGGTTCGTAGAAGTGGCGGCGGCAGCCGCGAGCGCGTCATCCCGAATTTCCGCCGGAAAATCCCCGGGCAGCGGCGACTGCTGATTCAGAAGAATCGCATCGCGGTTCTTATCCTCCAGCCCATGCGCGAGCAACGAGCGCGGGGCATGATATTCGAGCAGCGTGAGGTCGTCGGTATTGATGCGCGCGCCGGAGGCGAATTTCCGCAGGCCCGCATCATCCAGCATATAGAAACCGAACAGCCCCTCCGCTTTTTCCATCTCCAGTTGCCTGAAATCCTCGCGCAGGCCAGGGCGATCCAGGGCGTTTCGCGTGCGCTCCAGAATTTCTGCCGAAGGCGCACTTGGAGCCATGAGGATCAGGTCGGGAGCATCGCCGTGCCAGAGCGTGGCGCCGCTGAATTCACCGAGGAACGTGGCCGCGAGCATTCGCAGATCCTCGGGATAGAGGGAATACGCCTGCACCCACTGCACAAATACGCCGCCGGGAGCCAGGCGCGCCTGCACGGCGCGGTAGAACTCGGTGGTGAAGAGCGTGGCCACGCCCGCAATCCACGGGTTGGAAGGCTCGGAAATAATCAGGTCGTAGCGGTCGCGCGTGGTGAAAAGAAAATTGCGCGCGTCGTCCAGGGTCACGTGCACGCGCGGATCGCGCAGCACGTTGCGGTTGAGTTGGGTGAGGAGCGGAGCGGCGGCGATGACGGCCGGCTCGATTTCCACGACGTCCAGGCGCTCAAGTTCGGAGTAACCGGCCAGCGCGGACGCCGTCATGCCGCTGCCGAATCCGATGAGCAGGACACGCCGTGGCGGATGGGCCAGCGCGCCGATATGTCCGACGAGGAGCTGCGTGACCACGTCGTGATTGGAGGCGTCAACCTTTCCGTTAGTACGCAGGGAAATATAGTCTTCGGTTCTTGCCACGGAGATGGTGGCGTTTAATCCATCCTTGAAGTACGTGACGTCGACCAGGTGCGCGTTTTCGCGCAGTGTCAGCGGACGGTCGTACAAATTCCAATACATCACGGTGTTGAACGACGCCACTGCGGGGTCGTAAAAACGGGAGGAGAAACCGATCACCGCGGCGGCTGCGATCAAAATAAGATTCGCGGCGAAGGCGGCAATCTTCCATCGCCGCGAGCCGGATCGCACGGAGAGAACGGCGGCGATAGCAAGATTGGCCATGGCCGTTGCCGCAATCAATTGAAAACTTCCCATCCGGGGCAGCAGCAGGAATCCGGCCGCGACCGCGCCAAGGATCGCGCCGAGTGTGTTCCACGCATATGCACGGCCCACCCTGGAGCCTTCCGCGGAATTCGCATCGGGATCTGCTCCGGCGCTCTCCGCGGAGCCAGCGTAAGCGTGCGGGCCCGCGATCAGTAGTACGGCGGCCGGAAAATTGAAACCGAAGGCGACCGCAGTGGGCAGCATAGCCAGGGCGCTGGTGACGAATTGCGCAAGGACAAGTCCCCGGAACGATTCGTGCGTGGCGCGCAGAATGGGTGGCAGGACTTCGATCAGGCGCGTGAAGAAAACCAGGAACGCGAGCGCGGCCAGCGCCGTAAAAGTTTGCGTGAGGGCGAACGTTGAGGTGGTTGTCTCGCGGCGGCGGCTCCAGCGCTCGAACAGCGCGCTGCCCAGAACAATTCCGGCAAGAAACGTTCCAAGCATTAGCGTAAACGCGTACGTCGAACTGCCAAGCTGTGTCGAGAGCAATCGCGTCCATCCGATTTCGTAGGACATCGCCGAGGCCCCGACAATGGCGAAGCAAACCAGGAGCAGGCGCGGGGAGCGGGCCGGGGCCCGCAGCGGAATGTTTCCGGAGGAATGCAGGCGTTTCGGTGCGGCGCTTAGCTCGCCGCGCGAAATCCAAAGCGCCAGCGCGCCCGCGAGCAGATTGAGCGACACGCCGATGGCAAGGGTCAGCCGCAATCCAAGAGCAGGCAGAAGCAGGAAGCCCGCCATAAACGTTCCGGCCACCGCGCCGGACGTATTGATCCAATAGAGACGCGAAAGGCGAGCGCCCAGTTCGGAGGAGCCACGAGCGAGGCCGCGCACCAGCACCGGGAGCGTGCCGCCCATCAAGAAAGTCGGCAGGAAAAGGACGACCGCGGCGCCCGCAAATCGCAGCGCGAGCAGGGCCGCGCCGCTTCCCGAGGCGTGCGGGTAAGCAGCTACATAGATCGCGCGGACCCCGGCAAGCCCAGCAAGCGAGATGGCGGCCGTGGCCGCAACTCCCAGTTCCATCCACCCGTAGGCCGCGACGGGATTATTCCAGGCGTCGCTTCGGCGGCCAATCCAGGCACTGCCCGAGGCCAGCCCGGCCATGAAGACGGCTAGTACCGTGGCAACCGCGTACGCGGTGTGGCCAAAGATCAACCCGAGCGCCTTGCCCCAGACGACCTGGTCGATGAGCCCGGCGGCGCCGGAGAAGAAAAAACAGACGAGCAGCGCGGGGATGAAAAAACGGCGGGAAGTCTGTGCCGGCATGGCAGGCGGCATGGTAGTCCGGGAGCGGAAGGGCGTCAAATGCCCGTGAGATCCTGTAGCACGCGCCTTCAGGCGGGCATGCGCGTGCTCCCAAAATGCCCGCCTGAAGGCGGGCGCTACATTGGCCAAGAGCCGCTTCCGAGGGGGGCCCTCCGGGGACAGAAGCGCGCGAGAATTTGAAGGTCTATCGAATTGCCTATCGCCCTTAGTACTCTCGCTCCATCGACAGGGCCGACGCATGGAATTACGCTTGGTATGCGGTCGGAGGAAGGAGGAAGGCAGTGTCAGCACTATCAAAGAACAAAGAGCGGCGGCGCGAGCATCGCGCCAAAGTCGCCCGGCCCGTCTATGTGGAAGCGACGGATACGAACGGCGAACAATTTGAGGAATTGCGAACGACGCGCGACCTTGGCCGCTGGGGCTTCTATTTTGTGACCGAGAAGCGCTCATACCAGCCGGGAATGCAGGTCCATGCCATTCCCGCGTTCGGGTGCTTGAACAGCGAATATGAGGGAGAGGTCGTGCGCGTCGAGCAATTGCCCACGGGTGAATTCGGCGTGGCCGTGCGGCTGCTCAGCGTTGTGAACGCCGTTCCCGCCAGGGAGACTGTGACGCGCTCGACGTTTGAATCGTTTGCGCGAGCGGATGCGCCGATCTGGGCGACTCCGGCCGAGGTTCTCCGCTAGGCGCCCCCGCATCCTGCAAGATGGCACAGGCCACGGAAGGAATTCGTTTGCTTGCAGAAATGAAACCTGGAAGACGCAGCGACCTTTTTGCTACGCCTGCTCGGGGAGAGGGCACAGCATCTGAACGACGTGCAGCAGCTTCTGCACCTTGAACGGCTTGGTCATGTAGATTACGGCGCCCAGGTCATGGCCCGTCTTAAAATCCTTCGGCTCGCTTTTGGAAGTCAGGAAAACGACCGGCACCTTCTTCAGGCGCACGTCCCGCTTAATTAATCGGCAAACATCGTATCCGGATGCACCGGGCATCACCACATCAAGGATTAAGATCGCGGGAGTTTCCTTCAGCAAGATCCCGAAAGCCTCCTCCCCGCTGAGAGCGGTCTTCACCTGATACTCGTTTTGTTCGAGAAACGATTTGATGATGCGGAGAACGGCCTCATCGTCGTCCACCGCCAGGACGAAGGGCTTGGTGTCGTGCGGCGGCTTTTTGTTTTTGTCCGGGGCCCGATTTCCGACTGGTTTTGCCAAGATCGACCTCGGATTTGCAAGAACAGAATCAGAATCGGCCAGGCTCCCGTAAAACGCGGAGTAGCCTTACCTTTCGCTCCACGGCGCGAATATACCACAACTATGGGTTGGAGCGTTTTCACCAAACAGTAACAATAGCTGAGGGGTATGCCGGACGACCCGCTCGCGCAATTGCGCGGGGGTGCGGGCGCAGTGAGGTTGACACGCCGGCTTACGCGGGAGTACGGTCGCGTGGTGCTATGTGAAAAGGTCCGTGGTCACTCAAGGAAAACTCCGATGACGAAAATTCGCGGTGAAATCCTGCTGGTTGCGGTTCTGTCCGTCTGCGCGTTTGTCCCGCGATTGCGGGCGGACACCCTGGTAGTGGTCTGCAAATCGGAATTCCAACTCGCGCTGGTCGATCCAGGCACCGAAAAAATATTGATGAAGCTGCCGACGGGCAAGGGCCCGCACGAAGTGGCGGTTTCTCCGGACGGGCGCACCGCGTATGTCAGCAACTTCGGCCGCTACAGCGTGTATCCGGCGGGAGACACGGAGCACGATAAGGCCGGCGACACGATCACAGTTGTTGATCTGGTGGGCCGCAAAGTGAAAGCCACATTCGATCTCGGCACGCACACCGGACCGCACGGCATGGTCGTGAGCCATGACGGGAAATTCCTCTGGGCGACTTCCGAGACGCCGCAAGCCGTGCTCGAACTGGACTCCGCCACCGGAAAGATTCTGCACGCGTGGAATACCAATCAGGTGCGCAGCCACATGATCGTGGTAACTCCCGACGAGAAAAAGTTTTACGTGACGAACACGGTCTCGGGCAGCGTCAGCGTGATCGATCGCGGCACCGGCGAAGTGAAAATACTGGCTACCGGACCAGGCACCGAGGGCATCGCGATTTCTCCCGACGGCAAGGAGGTTTGGGCGGCCAGCCGCGCCGACGCAAAAATCGAGGTCATCTCGACGGCCACCGACTCGATTGAAACGTCCTTCCCGAGCGGCGGGAAAGGCCCGAAACGTATGGCGTTCACCCCGGACGGCGCGCAAGTCTGGGTGACCAATGATGGCAGCAACCAGGCCACCGTGTTTGACGCGCGCAGCCGCGAACTGGTCGCGAATTTGACGCTTTCCAAAGCGCCCAGCGGCGTTTCCATTTCCTCCGACGGCAGCCACGCATTCATTACCAACGCGAATACCAACGAACTGACGTTCATCGAAGTGGCTTCGCGCAAGATTCTGGGCGTTATTGCCATAGGCACCGACCCTGACGGCGTGGCGTGGTCCGCGCGATAGGCGGCAGCCGCAATTACGAAGCGTTACCACTGTAGGGGCACGGCAGTGCTGTGTCCCCACGGTCGAAGAGCAAGCAGCCAGGGTTGACAGCCAACACGACGCCGACTATCTTGACCCTACTGTGAAAATTCTCGTGATCGGGAGCGGAGGACGCGAGCACGCGATGGTCTGGCGGCTCGCGCAATCGCCCGAGGTGGAAAAAATCTGGTGTGCGCCGGGCAACGGCGGAATCGCGGACCTTGCCGAATGTTTTCCGGTGAACGCGGACGACGTTGCCGGACTGGTCGCGCTCGCCGAGCGATTAAAGCCGGACATGACCGTGGCTGGGCCGGAGGCGCCGCTGGTCGCCGGAATACGAAACAAATTCGAGTGCCGCGGGATGCGGCTGGTGGGCCCCTCGCGCAGCGACGCGCGCCTCGAAGGCAGCAAAATATTTTCCAAGGAGTTCATGGACCGGTACCGGATTCCGAACGCGACGCTCTACGGTTCGTTCGATTCCGCGCAGGAGGCCATTCGCGCGCTGGACGCGGTGGACTGGCCGGTGGTGGTGAAAGCGGACGGGCTGTGCGCGGGAAAGGGCGTCCTGGTCGCGGAAACGCGGGAGGAGGCCGAAGCGTTTATCCGCCGCGTTTTGCAAAAGCACGAACTTGGCCCGGGCGGATCGCGCATCCTGCTGGAAAAAGCGCTGAAGGGAGAAGAACTCTCGTTCATTGTGCTGACCGACGGGCGGTCGTTCCTCCCGATGGCCACCACGCAAGACCACAAGCGCGCGTTTGACGGCGACCGCGGCCCCAATACAGGAGGGATGGGCGCGTACACCGTGGACGGAATGATCACGCCGCACTACGAAGCGATGATCGTGAAAGACATTGTGCGCCCGACGCTCGCGGGGCTTTCCGAGGAAGGGATTCCCTACACGGGTTTCCTGTATTTCGGATTGATGCTGACGGCGAGCGGCCCCATGGTGCTGGAGTATAATTGCCGGCTGGGCGATCCGGAAACGCAGCCGCTGATGATGCGCATGGATTTCGATCTTGCACGGGCGCTGGAAGCGGCGGCCACGCGAAAATTGCATGAGTTCAAGCCCTCGTGGAAACCCGGCGCGAGCGTCTGCGTGGTGATGGCGTCGGGTGGGTATCCGGGGGCGTATGAAACCGGGAAAAAAATCGAGGGCCTGGCGGACGCGAACGCCCTGCCCGGCGTGGCCGTATTTCATGCGGGGACGAAATGCGAAGGCGATGCAATCGTAACCAGCGGGGGGCGCGTGCTGGGCGTGACGGCGACGGCCGATTCGCTGGATGCGGCCATCGCCAGGGCCTACGAAGCCGTGGGCAAGATTCATTTTGAGGGCGCGCACTTTCGCACCGATATCGGAGCCAAGGGATTGAAGAAAATGCGCGCCGCCGGAGATGCGCCTCGTGGGTGAAGTTCTGCATTTATTTCAGCTGGTGGAGCGCGGCGAACCAGTGCGCGAGTTCGAGGAAGTCCTGGCCGTGGAGAACAAAGGCTTCCGGGACTGCCTGCACGGGCGCAGTGAAAGCAGCCGGCAAGTGCTGCTGATGGACATCGAGACGCTCGAATTGTTTGGAATTCCCCCGGGCCGGACGAAGGAAAATATCACCACGCGGGGGATTGAGCTTTCCGGATTGCCGCTGGGCCAGCGCATCCGCGTTGGAGAGGCGCTGCTGGAAATTACCAAAGCCTGCACGCCATGCAATCATATGGATGAAATTCGAGCAGGGTTGCAGGAAGAGCTGCGCGGGCGGCGCGGGGTGTTGTGCCGGGTCATCGAGCCGGGGAAGATTCGGCGTGGCGAGCGGATCAAAATGGTCGGGCAAGCTGAAGCGAGCGCCAGGGGCTGAAGCCCTTCTCCCGCAGGCATGTTCATGTCGCGGCTGAAGCCGCGACCCGCAAAGCTTTTTTCAGAAGTGTTTTTTCAATTCAAGAAAATTCTCAACGGACCTGAATAAAGGAGCAAACGGGTGAGCGGGCAAAAATCAACGAAAAACGGCGGGAGGCCCCTGGTGGGCATCATCATGGGATCGGACACGGATCTGCCGGTCATGAGCGAATCGGCAAAGATGCTCGAGAAATTCGGCATCCCCTATGAAATAGAAGTGACTTCGGCGCACCGCTCGCCGGCCAGGACGCACGAGTACGCGTCTACGGCGGTATCGCGCGGGCTGAAAGTGGTAATCGTCGCGGCAGGCGGCGCGGCGCATCTGGCGGGTGTGGTCGCGGCCATCACCACGCTGCCGGTGGTCGCCGTGCCCATGGCCACCACGGTTCTTTCGGGCATTGACTCGCTGCTTTCCAGCGTGCAAATGCCCGCGGGAGTGCCCGTCGCGGCCATGGCCATCGACAAGCCCGGCGCGACCAACGCGGCGATTTTTGCGGCGGAAATTCTGGCCACGTCCGACGCGGAAGTGGCGGAGCGGCTCACGGTGTACAAGGAAGAGCTGGCAAAATCGGTGGCTGAAAAAAGCGCGCGCGTGAAACTGCAGTATGCGGGGAAGACGAGCTAGGCGGAATCTCCAGCAGCCATTTCAGGCTGATTTGCGTTTGCAGGCAGTGAATGCGGAGACGCCTCCAGTAGGACGGGCTTCAGCCTGTCGGGTTTGGAGCGCGCCGTCAAGAAACTAAGACCGACAGGCTGAAGCCTGTCCTGCTAAAACCTCCGCAGCAGTGCGGGCAAATCGCGGATGGTTTCGATCAACGCGTCGGGGGAAGCGGCGCGAAGCCTCCCCGGCACGGGCGAACCGCCCAGCACGCCAATTCCGCATACGCCGGCCCGGCGCGCCATTTCCATATCCTCCGGCGCATCGCCAACGTATACGCACGCTTGCGGTTCCAGCCGCAGTTGGTCCATGGCCATACGCAGCGGGGCGGGATGCGGTTTGCGGCGCGGCGCGTCCTCGCTGCACACTTTGGCGCGAAACATCTCCGAAACCTGATGCTCGCGAAGCTGCCGCCGCACGCGCGACCGGCTTCCGCTCGAGACCAGCGCCAGCGTGAAGCGGCGGTCCAGCGCGCGTAGAACGCGCATGGCTCCGGGTTGCAGCTCGGGCTGCTGTTTTTTGTAGAAGCGCATCCACAGGCGATCAGCCTGCTCCCATTTCGCGCGAGGCAGCCGCGCCGCGCGGTACACGCGATGCCAGTTCGGAGAATAGTGCCGCTTGAGTTCTTCCATACTGAAGCTCATCCCCAGCGCGTCAAACATGCCGAAATATGCCTGCGCGTCGGCCGCGAAGGAATCCAGCAGTGTGCCGTCCCAATCGAAGACGATGCATTCGGTGAAATTTTTTCTGTCCATGTGCGTGAGGCGGTTTCCGGAAAACGCGGCGCTAATTTGTGCCGCCCGGCAATCTTCATTTCCGCCGGAAGAAAATTAACATGGATTCAGGGTTGTCCGCCCGGCGGCATTGTAGCGCCGGCGTCTCGCCGGCTCTTTACCTCACGCTGGAAAACGCAAACCCTGCCGGCGAGACGCCGGCGCTACGAAAGGCGGGCGCTCCATGATCGGAATCACGGGCAGGGTTCCACTGGCATCGAGCGCCGCGGAAAATGCGAGCTACTGTTTCATAAAACGGGAGGGAATGGGTTCTTCCCGGTGGAAGGAAATATCGTCGAAGCACACGGCGACCGAATGCCAGCCGGAGCGGGACGCGGGTTCGGCGCGCACCACGTGGGCTTCGGTCGTCATGCGAACCGTGCCGCGGCCCAGGGGACGATCGACCAGGCAGACCTCGAGTTCCAGCGGGGTTCCCGGCTCAATGTGTTGGGGGCAAAGAAAAAGGACGCCGCTCGAGCTGATGTTGCTAGTCCGCAGGGACTGGAGCCGGTGCCCGCGCTGCCCGGCAATGCGCTTAAGCCGCAGTGGCAAGCTGAGCTTGGCGCGCGTGTAGCTGCGCCGTTCGGCCACCGGGCGGACCGCATGGGTGGGAACTCGCGCCATGCCCTTGGGCTTCGCGCGCGTGGTCCAGGACGGCGTTTCCACCACGGAAGTCGCCGAACTCGCCGACAATTTCTTGATGGCGACGGGTTCGCCGCCTCTGGAATCGGATTGGTGCATGATTTTTGTGTGTCGAGCAGTGCGCATAGGTCTCCCTTGTTCTAAACGCCTCTGGCACGGCTCGCAGACACTATCCCTTGCGCAAAACGCCTCGTCAATTCGCGTTCCGCGGGGATTGTCCTAATACACAACTCCCCGCGGGTTCGCGCTTCTCGCAGGAGCATGGCCCGCAACCAGCGATTGGGAGAGCCCGGCTTAGGCAGTTCTCTGTAGCGCCCGCCTTCAGGCGGGCATCCCGGCGCCGAGCTGCAAGTGCCCGCTTGAAGGCCGGCGCTACATCGGGCGTACCCGGGTGTACACACACGTCCGATATGAGCGCGCAGTTTGAGCGCAAGATTCGGATAGCACGGCAAGACGAGATTCCGATATTGTGAATCCGGAAGGAGCAAGGCTATCCGTGAATACGAGTTCCATGGGGCCATCGAATTTCTCTGAAAGCGTCCGGCGCAAATATCTCGCTGCGGTCGCTTCGCGAGATGCGCAAAGCGACGGCGCATTCGTGTACGGCGTCCGCTCGACGGGGATTTATTGCCGCCCTTCCTGCCCGTCCCGGCGCCCGGATGCCAGGCATGTTCTGCTCTTCCATGTGCCCGACGAAGCGGAGCGCGCCGGATTCCGAGCCTGCCGCCGGTGCCATCCGCGCGAGCAGCGCCGCGACGCGCAAGCGGAAATGATCCGGCGGGTATGCAGGGAAATCGAAACAAGCGAAGACGGCCGCGCCGGCCTGAACCGCCTGGCAACCGTGGCGGGCCTCAGCGCCGCGCACCTGCAGCGCACGTTTCGCAAGGCCCTGGGCATTTCTCCGCGACAATACGCCGACGCGATTCGCGCGGCAAGATTGAAATCCAATTTGAGAAAGGAAATTGACGTGACTACTGCATTGTATGAAGCGGGATACGGCTCGGCGAGCCGCCTGTACGAGCAATCGAACGCGCAACTGGGGATGACGCCCGCCACCTACGGCCGGGGAGGCCGCGGGATGAACATCACCTACACGATCGCGGACAGCGCGCTGGGCCGCGTGCTGGTGGCCGCGACTGATCGCGGGATCTCCGCCGTCAGCCTGGGCGACGACGACGCGCGGCTGACCGCCGCTCTGCGCGAGGAATATCCCCGCGCGGAAATCCGCCGCGCTTCGGGGGAACATTCCGGCTGGGTGCGCGCGATTGTCCGTCATTTGTCGGGACAAAATCCCCGCCTCAACCTTCCCACCGATGTGATCGCGACCGCCTTTCAGCGGCGCGTATGGGAAGCGCTGCGGGCGATCCCGTCCGGGGCGACGCGAACGTATTCGGAAATGGCGCGCGAATTGGGAGACCCGAAGGCGACGCGGGCGGTGGCTCGCGCCTGCGCTACCAATCCCGCCGCCATAGTCGTGCCGTGCCATCGCGTGGTGCGCAAGGACGGATCGCTCGGCGGATACCGCTGGGGTTTGCAACGCAAGGAACAATTGCTGCGCCGGGAACGGACAAATTCGACACGAGCGAATAATCTGGTAAAAACTCGGAAGACTGCGGCGGCGAGTTAGCCTGGTTCTGTCGGCAATCGCTCAGCGGGTGGAAGCCATTCGGCGCAAGACGCATGGCGAGGCGGTTGGTGGCAGTTGGTGGCGCCGGCGTCTCGCCGGCGGGTTTCGTCTGTGCGCGCAATCGCAAGAGCCGCCGGCGGGACGCCGGCCCACAAAAATCAACGCGCTCATCTCTTGCGTGAGCCCGATTCCATGGATTGAAATTCGGGACAGAATCTTTAACTAAGCTTCCGGCTCGGGAAACAGTGTGCCGCGGCCCAGGATCCAGGCCGGGTCCAGGCGGCGTTTGACGTCCTTCATCGCTTCGATTTCTTCCTGCGAAAACTGAAGGGGGAGCAGGTGGGCCTTGCGCTTGCCGAGGCCGTGCTCGCCCGAGACCGTGCCGCCGAGCTTCACGGCCTCGCGCGCAAATTCCAGCAGGATTTCCGCGGCCTGCGCCGACTCTTCTTTTGCGGGGAGAATATTCACGTGCAGGTGCGCGTCGCCGATATGGCCGAAGATCACGTAGCGGCCGCGAAATCTCCCGTCGAGCCGCGCGCGATAAAATTCAAGCATTTTGCGATTGTGTTCCACGGGCACGGCGCAATCGGAGCCTATCTTCAGGCAGCCGGTGCGGCGCAAGGTTTCGTTCACCAGTTCCGGCAGGCTGTGGCGGAACACGCGAAAACGCTCGCGGTCCGCGTTCGAGGTTCCAAACCAGGAGCCGTCCGCCAGGGCATTCGCGCGCGTGATGCGATCCAGCCAGCGCTGCGTTTCGGGGTCATCTTCACCCGCAAGTTCCTGTTCGATGAGAATCGCAGCGGCCGCCGCGCGCGGGATTTCCGGGAAGCGCGCGCGAAGCAGGTCCAGCGAAGGCTTGTCAAAATACTCGATCATCCGCGGTGCGGCAGTGGCGCGCCAGTCCTCGACGGCGTTTAACGCGTCCGTGTCGGTTGCGAAGAAAATCACGCCTCCCAGAATCGCGTCCGGCGCCGGGAGCAGTCTCAATTCCGCTTCGGTGATCACGCCCAGCGTGCCTTCGCTGCTGACAAACAGATCGATCCAATCCATGCCCGGCGTGAGCGTATAACCGGCGGCGTGTTTTGTGCTGCGCGGAGCCGCAATCGAGGGAACAGGAAAACGAACGGCCTCTCCGCGGCGAACGCGCAGGATTTCTCCGCCGGCCAGGACCACGTGGAGTCCCAGTACATGCCGTCGCGTCGCGCCGTATTGAAAGCTGCGCGATCCGCTGGCGTTGGTGCCGATCGTGCCGCCGACGCAGGCCGTCATTTCGGTTGGATCTGGCGCGTAAAATTGGCGTGTTGCGGCGGCTGCGGCCTGCAGGTCTCGAAGCAGCACTCCCGCTCCGGCAACCGCGCTTCCAGTTTTGATCTCGAGGCGCGAGAATTTCTCCAGCGACAGCAGCCAGCCGCCCTGCGGGACGCGCCCGCCGGTCACGCCTGTCCCGGCCCCCGAAACGGTCACGGGAATTTTCTCGCGAGCCGCCCGCTGCAAAACTTCGGCGACGCCCTGCTCGTCCTCGGGAACGAACAGACGATCCGCTCGGCCCCGGAAGCCCGAGGCGTCTTCGAGATAGGCCGGATTGATTTCGGAAGTTTCGTAAACCGGAAGCACGGATACGCTCCAGGGCGCGATCGAAGCAGTGATGATAGCAAATATGCAAGGCAGCGGGATTCAACCAATCCGGCTAGCACACCCGGCGGGGAGTGTCGCGAGAGCAGTCTTTGGGGAAGACAAATGCTCCGGCCAATGCGGCGCCTTGTTCTGATGGCGCGGGCATCTTACCGGCGGGTTTTCGCGGGGCAAACATCAAAACGCCGGCGGGACGCCGGCGCCACGAAAACCGTTCGTTCCGTGCGGAGGCGCTATTGCGGCTGAATTTTCGTTGTGCCGTGCGGCCAATGCGCTTTGAACTCGGCATCCGGGATGCGCACATTGCGCGCCATGTTCTTGTACCGGATGATGAAATAATCGCCCGATCCGGTCTCGAAGAACTGCTGTTGCACGGGAAGCCAGGTGGTTTCGTCAAGCCACAGCTGGATTTTGGAAAGTTGCTGCTTCACTTCGTCGGTCTTGGGCACCAGTTCCAGGAGGGCGGTTTTCTTGTTGTCGATCGACTCCTCGCCCTTGAGAGTCATCGTGTAGCTTTCCGTCAGCGATTTGCCGGAAGTGCCGAAGCCCAGGAGCAAAAACTGATCGACAACGGATTTTTTCTTGCCGAGATTGTATTCCTCGACGCGGCGGATTTTGGGATTGTAGATGTAGAAATTGTCGCCGTCGCGCAGGATGGTCCGCGGGTCGGGCTGGGTGAGTTCGATGCGCATCTTGTCGTCACGGCGCACCAGGATCCTGCCGGATTCGGTGGATTTATCGTTGACCACCACCGTCACTTTCGTTCTTTCCAGGTCCGCCGTGAGGCTGTGGAAGTCCGCCGCCTGCGTATCCATCTGCTTGAGAACGTTTTCCAGCGTTACGTTGCCGCCCTGAGACGCAAGAGGCGCGGCGGTGGAAATAAGCGCGGCGCCGGCCATGACGCAGACGGCCCCCAGAATGACTCGAACGATTCCTGAAAACCTCATCAGCGCAGCTTCCCCCCTGATCCGCCCCTCTTCGATTCCCACGGATTAAAGTTCTTTTGCGCGTTCATTCAACCCCGCGCAATCCCCATTGAGCAGGCATCCTACCACACATGGTTCGATCCCCTTTGCTCGTCCCCGGTTGCGGGTTCCAGGATGCCACGCCGCGGATTTCGCGCGATTGATTCCCGCGTAGAAATTCCGGAGGCTTTCGGTATGATCGTTACCGGATGTTTCACCGCAAACATTTTCGATTGCGCCTTCGTTCGCGCACGCTGCGGCTGGGCGAACGCACACTGGTCATGGGCGTGCTGAATATCACGCCGGATAGTTTCTCGGACGGCGGTGCGTATCTGGATTCCGAGGCGGCAGTGGCCCGCGCGTTGCAGATGGAACGCGACGGCGCGGACATCCTCGATGTGGGCGGCGAATCGACGCGCCCCGGGGCGGCGCCCATTTCCGCGGACGAAGAACTGCGGCGGATATTGCCCGTCATTGAAATGTTGCGAGGCAAGCTGCGCATTCCCATGTCCGTGGATACGCAAAAGGCGGAGGTGGCGCAAAGGGCGCTGGAGGCAGGCGCCGAAATCCTGAACGACGTCTCGGCGTTGCGCTCGGATCCGCTCCTCGCCAAGGTGGCGGCGCGGGGCCGCGCGCCCATGATCCTGATGCACATGCGCGGCGCCCCCCAAACCATGCAGCGGCAGCCTTTCGCGCGCGATGTGATGCGGGCCGCGATCACCGGATTGCGCGAAACGATGTCGCGCGCCCGGCGCGCGGGACTTGCGAAATCGCAACTGCTGCTCGACCCCGGAATCGGGTTTGGAAAAAGTCACGAGCAGAATTTTGAAATTCTTGCGTGCCTACCGGAATTCGCGCGGCTCGGATGCCCGCTGGTGATCGGGACCTCGCGAAAGTCGTTTCTGGGGAAAGCGCTGGCGCGCAACGGCGAGCCCGCCCTGGCGGCCGGTGAGCGTCTGCTGGGAACGGCTGCGACCGTAACCGCGTCGATCCTTGGCGGCGCGCATATTGTGCGCGTGCATGACGTCGCCGAGATTGCGCGCGTCGTGCGGGTGGCCGATGCGATTCTCAATGCCGGGGCGGGTGCGTGACCCGGACTATAAATAGCGTTGTCATTCCGAGCGAAGCGAGGAATCTCTCCGTGGTGTTAGACCAGGAAAGGAGGGATTCCTCGCTTCGCTCGGAATGACGTGCAATGGATATTGCAGGAATCGCATTAAGAAAGTTTTGCGCGGGATCGCGAAGTACCGCGGCGCGAGCGCGCACGCGCGGGCTTGGCTGCATTCTTGCGGCTGATTGAAGCTGCCTCTGCGGCCATCTTGTGGATTTGCTTGCGCGCCGCATCGGCCTGTTTCGGCGGCAACTGCGAAAGCCGCTTTTCGACGGAATCCACGATCAATTTAAGGACTTTCTCGAATTCGGTCTTCCCGGGCCTGGCCATGGATCGCGATTCCCCCGCACCAGAATTATCAGGCAGCAAGGCACGAAACAAGGCCGCAGGGAAGCGCGTGCCCCTTTTGGTAAATCCTGCTTCCGGGCGATGGGCTATACTCCCGGCCAGGCTGGTTTTGTTTTAAGAGAATGCCGGCCGGAGTGAATCCCGATGCGACGTTTTCCGTTTTTCTCAACCTGGCTGGCGGCTCTAGCTCTCGCCGGAGCGCTGCCGGCCGCGGCGCAACTTTCCGGCGGGCAACCCGACCCGCTCGCGCGCATTCGCGAGGCGGCGAAGTCAAACGTGGAAGCGTGTTCCGCAACGGGAGAATCGCTCTGCGCGCAAGTCGCGCCGAAAATTATCCAGAATGCGATGGGTGAATCGCCGCTTTCGGAAAATCTTCGACGCCTGACGGATGAAGTCGGCGGCCGCGTGAGCGGCACGCCCGCCGCGGCCCGCGCCGTCGCCTGGGGAGTTGCGGCCTTTCGCGACGCGGGAATTGATGTTCACACGGAAAAATACACGATTCCCACTACCTGGTCGGAAGGTGCGACGCATCTGGAAGTGATTTCACCCGCGCCGTTTCCCGTGCATCTAGTTTCGGTCGCGTGGACCGCCGGCACGTTAGCCGGGGGGATCGAAGCCGGCGTGGTGTTCGCTGGAGAAGGAACCGAAGCCGATTTCACGAAACTAGGGGCTGCTGCAAAGGGAGCGATTCTTCTGGTTCACTCCGGATCCTTGCGCACCTGGGACGATCTCTTTCAGGAATACATGAATGCTCCGGGGATCATTTCGCGCGCAAAATCCGCGGGCGCCGCGGGCATTCTATGGATGTCAACGCGCGAACGCATGCTGCTCTACCGGCACAGCAACACTTTTACGGGCCAGATCGAAACTCTCCCCCAGGCGATCCTTGCTCGTGAAGATGCCATGCGGCTCGAGCGTTTTCTGGCCACGGGAAAAAACGTGCGCGTGCATCTGGATATCCCGAACCGGATTGGCGGCCCGGCGGAACAGGAGAACGTAATTGGCGAAATTCGCGGCCGCGAGAAGCCCGACGAATGGGTATTGCTCGGCGCGCATCTGGACTCCTGGGAACTGGGCAACGGCGCGCTCGACAACGGCTGCAACGCCGCGATGGTCGTGGAAGCGGCGCGGGACATTCAGCGCACGAGCGAGCGCCCGCGGCGCTCGATTCGATTCGTCCTTTTCACCGGCGAGGAGCAGGGCATGCTCGGCTCCTGGGCCTACGTTCGCGCTCATCGCGCGGAGATGGACCGCGCCCGCGCCGCCATTATTTTCGACATGGGCATCGGCCGCGTGACCGGTTACATGCTCGGCGGCAGGCACGACATCGAAAACGGCGTGCGCGAAGCGATGAAGCCGCTGGATTCCTGGGGCGCCGACCAGCACGTCTTCGACGCTCCCCTGGGCACGGACAATTTCGATTTTCTGGTCGAGGGCGTGCCCACGCTGATCGCCAATCAGGAAGAGGCGAATTATCTGCCGAACTACCACGCGGCCTCGGACACGCTCGATAAAGTCGATCCCCTGCAACTGAAAATCAACACGGCTATTGCCGCAGTTACCGCATTCGGTGTCGCCGAGCGCGCCGAGCCGCTGGGCCCGCGCCAATCGCGCGCCGAAATTGAAGCGTTGCTCAAGGCTACGGGCCTGGAAACGCAGATGAAGACCGAGGGCCTGTGGCCGCTGTGGGAATCCGGCGCGCGCGGGCGCCAACCCTGAGGCACAAAAGGTTCACCCTGAGCCGCGATGGGTTACCACGAAGGTGGCAACCGTTCCGGCTCTTCCGGAAGAAATCTTCCTTCCACGTTATAATCTTCTTATGGTGACTCCGCAGCACATGCCGGCATCGCCGGAAACTCCCCGCGCCACGGGTGTGATTCTTGCGATCGATTACGGCAAAAAGCGGCTGGGCCTGGCCCTTTCCGACGAATCCGGCATCACCTCCCGCCCTTTCGCCACTTGGGAGAGATCCAACCGGCGCCGCGACCTTGGACGGCTGCGCGACCTGGTCCGCGATGAACGGGTGCGCCGCATCGTCGTTGGATTGCCGCTGCATCTGGATGGATCTCCCAGCGAGATGTCCGAGGAAGTGAAAAGTTTTTCCGAGCGGGTGCGAAAAGCCCTTGGCATCCCCGTTGAGCTCATGGACGAGCGGTTGACCTCCTGGGAAGCCAAACAGACCGTCTCGGCCAGGGAGCCACGCAAGCAGGCGCTTCGAGGATCGCAGGCGCGCATCGAAAACAGAAAGAAATCTCCACTCGACGACGTCGCCGCAGCGATCATCCTGCGTGATTATCTGTTGCGGGTACGCGGCGGGAACGGAGCGCGAGACTGACATGCGCCGCGTATTCCTATTTTTGCTTCTTGTAGCGGCGCTTGGAGCCGGATATCTCTATTTGGCTTTATACAAGCCATACCAGGGATTTGCCGAAGGCGGCGTGTATGTGGATATCCCGCATGGCGCGTCGCAGCGCACCATTGCCAGGCTGCTGGCGGAAAATGGCGTGGTGCGCAGCCAACTCGCCTTTGAAATGCTGTGCCGTGAAAAAAAGCGGCGCACGATGGAAGCGGGCGAATATTTTTTCGATCATCCGGTCACCGCATTTGAAGTGTACGACGCCGTGGCGAACGGACGCGTCTTCGTCAAGGAATTCGTGGTGCCCGAGGGATTCACGATGTTCGACATCGCGAATCTTGCCGCGAGCGAAGGATTCCTCACCCGCGAAGATTTTCTGGCCGCCGCGCGCGATCCTTCGCCGGTTCGCGATCTTGCACCGAATGCCCCGTCTTTGGAAGGCTTTTTGTTTCCCGCAACCTATGAATTTCCTCGCCACATGACGGGCAAGGACATGACGGAAACGATGGTGAAAAAATTCCGTCAGGAGTGGGCTGCGTTGCAAGCCGCGGACCCGCCCGCGCAGGTTCGTGTGCAGTCCGTGGTGACGCTCGCGTCACTCGTGGAGCGCGAAACGCCGCGCCCGGAAGAGCGCCCTCACGTGGCCGGAGTCTTTACCAACCGCCTGCATATCGGTCAGCCCCTGCAATGCGATCCCACTGTCGCTTATGCGCTTACGCTTGCGGGCCTGTATAGCGGCAAGCTCGACGGCGGCGATCTCCACTATGAGTCGCCTTATAACACTTACCGGAACAGAGGCCTGCCGCCGGGGCCCATCGCCAACCCGGGAGA
>JAIQFG010000147.1 GCA_020073375.1 Terriglobia bacterium
AACTCCCTGCAATCGCTGGCCACCGAAGTGGCCATGACCTACGGCTTCATGCGGTTCCGCCAGAGCCCGTTTGGCGTGAACGAGGCCCAGGCCAGCACGACCCCGGACTTTGAGCACTCCATGGAGCAATTTAATTTCCTGCAGAAAAACGCCGGATCCGCGGCCCTCCCGGTGGGCAGCCTGCAGTTACTTTCCACGGGCGGATTGGGAGATTTGACATCGACTCCGTCGCTTTGGCCCGTGATTGGCCATTTGACCGGTAGCTTTGGCGAACGCATGGATCCGTTCAGCGGGGAAGGCGCGTTCCATACCGGCGTGGATATCTCGTCTCAGTACGGCGATTCGGTGCACGTTTCGGCTGAAGGTGTGGTGATCGAGGCGGATGAACGCGCGGGCTACGGACGCCTCGTGGTCGTCGATCACGGATACGGCGTCACCACCTATTACGGCCATCTTTCGACCTACAGCGTTGTGGTTGGCGAGCAGCTTCGCCGGGGCGACACCATCGGATCTGTCGGCGTCAGCGGCCGCTCCACCGGCCCGCACGTCCACTACGAAGTCCGCATCAACGGCGCCCCGGTCAACCCCATGCGCTACCTCCGCCAGGCTTCCGCGGCGGACTGACCCTCCAGTAGGACAGGCTTCAGCCTGTCGGTTTGAACCCCCCGCAACAAGAAACCCAATCCCGGCGAACGCGAACCCGTGGCGGTCGCGCACTTCGCCCAGAATCTTCACAAACAAATTCTTCGCGCGCGCGGAGGCAAACAGGGCCAGCCTTCTGTAACAACTGCAGGTGATGAAGTGGAGGTGGCGCTGTCCGCGTCGACGCCGCAAGCCTTTAGGCATGGCAATGCGAACCAAAAGCCCCGCCCTTGAAAAACGTCAAGGACGGGGCACCCCAAGTTCTGAATCTTAATTCAGCGTGGACGTAAGGGAGTAGTATTAAAATGGGCAGCGGCGACGATCTTGTGGAATTCAAAAGGCCGGGCCACCCGTCCGTCCGTCAAAAAAACCGGAAGCAAACTCACCGCCTCGGCGTTCCCCGGCCCCAGCAATCCTCGCTGGTACTGCCTGCGTCACTGAAACACCTGGTTGGCGTTCACCCCATGCGCCCGCGCCACCGGCCAGTGTTCTGGCGGTCGGGGCCGTCCACATCGCCCCTGGGTATCAATGGCTGCGCTACTGTGCCCCGATCTTTGAATATGTCAAAAATGAACTCAACTCCACGACTCAGCAGATACCACCACAACGTGCCAACCACTATGATCCATAGAGCTGCAAGCCAACTGTACTTCCAAGCTACCAAATATGCGACAGGTGAGATTGGAAGATCCGCTAGCATTATAAAACCCCATACCACTCCCAGAAATGAAAGCTTCAGCGCGATCATCCCGATCATGCTCATCAGGGATACCAATAAGTGAATGATTGACAGAAGATAAACTCGACGGACGTGTTTAGGCGCATCTGGCATATGCCCTCCAAGTCGCTCGATACGGCCACGTGTAGATACGTTCATCTGGCCGGGTGGCCCGGGCTTTGAACGATTTTGAACCTTGGGTGCCCTGTCCTTCGTTTTTCTTTTTTGAAGGGCGGGGCTTTTGACTTGGTCCTCAAGGTTTGTGTCAGCGCCAGGGGTCGATGCGGACCAGTCTCGAATTTCGTTTCAGCTGGCCGACCTTTCGCATTGCAACGCTGGGGCTCGTGGAGTTTTCATAGGGCTACGTCCGGGAGATTCACTTCGACTTGCCGGTAACGCCAATGTTGAAAATGTCCGGCGTCAACTCCACCTGGATGCGCACCCTCTCGGCCGATGCGCTGACGTCCGCGCTTTTCAGGACCGATTCCAGGACCTGCAGCGTGGCCGGGTCCATGGACTGCCGCGTTTTGGGGCTTTCCAGTCCCGCGCGGCCGATCAGGCGAAATAATTCGAGCGCCGCCTGCAGCTGGCGCGCGCCGGTCGCGCTCTGGCATTCGCCTTCGAGGGAAACGCGCAGGTCATTTCCCTCGGGCCGCGCCGCCAACGTGATCCACTGCACCGAGCGCGCCAGATTCAGCAATTGCGCGGACTGGACTCCTCCGGGCGAATAGTTCTGCGGAATGGCCGGCACACGCGTGATGGCGATCACGGCCGCGCCCGCAACGCGCGCCGCTCGATCGCGCGCCGAATCGCCGCCTGCGACAATATCCTGATGTCCAAGCAGCGGAGCGATGCTTGCGCCTTCCACGATGGCGATGCGGTGGTCGTTCACGAACGTGACGGAATTCCAGTTCGGCTGTTTGGCGGAAGCAGAATCGGCGCCAGGAGCGTTCCCGGTGTGAGGTTTGACGGCGGGCGCATTGACGCCGGGAGCATTTCCGGTGGAAGGATTTCCGGAGAAAGCCTCTCCGGCGGGAACACCGTCGCTGGGAAACAAGAAAACATCGTGCCCCGCCTGACGATCCAGTTTTCCCTTCCGCAGGGCGTAATCGTGAATCTTGCGCCGGTCGAAGCGCCCATCGGCAATCAGCACGGTCTGCTTTTTTTCCGGGGCCAATCCCGACGGCCATGATGCAATAGCCACGCGGTCCAAATCTTTTTCAAAATTAAAGCCGGTGGATTGCACAAAATCCGCGTACTCGCGGTCGGGAACGGCGATCGGCCCGCGGTCGGGGCGGTGCTGGTAAAAGGCGGACTCGCGAATCGCGGCCAGGTCGGCGTACACCAGCGTCGGCGCGTCGGACGGCACCTGCGACAGTAATTCCGGAACCGGGGAAGTGTCCGCCGCTTCGCCGCGCCCGAAGCCGGAATACACCAGCAGTGCTCCGGCCATCACGAAGACCATCAGGCCGCCGGCAATCAGGATCGTTTTCCTGGACCGCTGCATGAGCCCAACCCCCGCCGCGGCGCCGATATCAGCGTCCTGAACCTAAGACCGCGTATTTCCCGTGAAGGCTTGAAATCTCAAATTTGAAATTTCAGATTTGAGATTCAGGACCTGCATTCCCGGATTTCAAATTTCAAGTCCCGCTGGATAGCTTCATTCCCGGCGCCCGCTGCCGCCTCAATTCTCTCACTCCAGGATGGGATGCGCCATGCACAATGATGGATGATCCGGAATAGGAGGCGGGCGTGTTTGCCGCAGGCAGGCGGCTTTCTCATGGTGATGAAGCGACAGCCCGGGAACCGGCCTTTGCTCGATGATTTGGATGCGGGCAGTATTTCCAAAGCGGTGGCTGGCCCCGCAAGGACAAGGAAATTTTGTTATTTCGCGGAAATGGGTATTGGGTGTAGACTGTCATTTCCAGCACGGTGTTGAAGATCAGGCGCGGGTGTGGGCTCAAGATTGAGCCTACTGGCCATGGGGCGAAGTTTGCACAGGTCTTCCACAGGGTGCCATTGCAATTCAAGTTCCGTTTTGTTATATTTTCTCGGTTTGCGCCGTGCTGGCGTAGCTCAGTTGGTAGAGCATCTGATTTGTAATCAGAGGGTCGGGGGTTCAAATCCCTCCGCCAGCTCTGCCAAAATTTTTTAGTCAGGGGAAGAATCCCAAATGATTGCGGGAGGCAGGTTCCTGCATCGCGAAGAAAGTGTGTTTGTGTCTCTATAAACTTCGCTGATGCAAAGAGAACTTCTCTGTTCGATTCCCCCCGTGCGGACGGGTGGGTGAGTGGCTAAAACCAGCAGACTGTAAATCTGCCGCTCCTTGCGGGCTACGGAGGTTCGAATCCTCCCCCGTCCACCATCTTTTCGCACTGCTCGCGGCGAGTGCTTGCGGCGAGCCGCAGGAGATGACCCGAAGCGCGAACGAACCAGGACGCAGCGGTATCTTTGAACGAAATTGAAATCCTGTTGCTGCGGCAAATAGAAATCGCCTGGATAGCTCAGCTGGTAGAGCGCGTCCTTGGTAAGGACGAGGTCACCGGTTCAATCCCGGTTCCAGGCTCCAGACGTTAGCTTTCGGCGCGAATCTTGCGCCAGATGCATGGCAAGGGTTTACGGAGCAGACCGGGCGGGGGTAACTCAACGGTAGAGTCTCGCTCTTCCAAGGCGATGGTTGCCGGTTCAAATCCGGTCCCCCGCTCCAAAGTTCGGGTGTGGGCTCAACATGAAGCCCACCCAAATGGGCTCTACTTGGAGCCCACCAAAATGAGGACTTGACGCAATGGCGAAGGAAAAATTCGAGCGAACAAAGCCGCACCTGAATATCGGGACGATCGGGCACATCGATCACGGCAAGACGACGCTGACGGCGGCGATCACCAAGGTGCTCTCGAAGCACAACCCGAAGGTGGCGTTTCGCGCGTTCGATTCGATTGACAACGCGCCGGAAGAGCGCGAGCGCGGGATCACCATTGCGGTGTCGCACGT
>JAIQFG010000082.1 GCA_020073375.1 Terriglobia bacterium
GCTACTCGATAATCTCCGTGACGGCGCCTGCGCCGACCGTGTGGCCGCCTTCGCGGATCGCGAAGCGCAGCCCCTTCTCCAATGCCACCGGCGTGATCAAACTGATCTCCGCCGATACGTTGTCTCCCGGCATCACCATTTCCACGCCCGTCGGCAGCTTTACGTCGCCCGTAACGTCGGTGGTCCGGAAATAAAATTGCGGCCTGTACCCCGTGAAGAACGGCGTGTGGCGGCCGCCTTCTTCCTTGGTCAGCACGTACGCCTCGGCCTTGAACTTGGTGTGCGGCGTGATCGACCCCGGCTTGGCCAGCACCTGTCCGCGCTCCACTTCTTCTTTTTCCGTCCCGCGCAACAAGAGCCCGACGTTGTCGCCAGCCATGCCCTCGTCCAGCAGCTTGCGGAACATTTCGATGCCCGTCACCACGCGCTTCATTGTCGGACGGAAGCCCACGATCTCCACTTCCTCGCCCACCTTCACCTTGCCGCGCTCGACGCGCCCGGTCACCACCGTGCCGCGCCCCGAAATCGAAAAAATATCTTCAATCGGCATCGCGAACGGCTTGTCCACGTCGCGCACCGGCTGCGGAATGCTCTTGTCCACCGCGTCCATCAAATCGTCGATCGACTTCTCCCACTTCGCTTCCCCGTTCAAAGCGCCCAAGGCCGACCCGCGAATCACCGGAATCGTGTCCCCCGGAAACTGGTACAGCTTCAGCAATTCGCGTACTTCCAGCTCCACTAGGTCCAGCAGCTCGGGATCTTCCACCGAGTCGCACTTGTTCATGAACACCACGATCGACGGCACGCCCACCTGGCGAGCCAAGAGAATGTGCTCGCGCGTCTGCGGCATCGGTCCATCCGTCGCCGCCACCACCAGAATCGCTCCGTCCATCTGCGCCGCGCCCGTGATCATGTTCTTCACGTAGTCCGCGTGCCCCGGGCAATCGATGTGCGCGTAGTGCCGGTTCGCCGTCTCGTACTCCACGTGCGACACCGCAATGGTGATCCCGCGCTCGCGCTCTTCCGGCGCGTTGTCAATCGAATCGAACGCGCGAAACGCCACCTTCGGGTTGTGCTTCGAGAGCACCTTGGTGATCGCCGCCGTCAGCGTCGTCTTGCCGTGATCGATGTGCCCGATCGTCCCGATATTCAGGTGCGGCTTTGTTCGCTCGAATTTTTCCTTCGCCATTGCTGTGTCAGCTCCTCAACCTGAGCGTTCGCTTGAACCAGCTTAAACCCTGCACTGCCGGGAAAACTGAACCGCGATACTAACCGCGGGGCGGCCGGCCTGTCGATTTCGCGATCACGTCTTCCGACACCGATCCCGGCGCTTCGGCATAGTGCGAGAAATGCATGCTGAAGCTGGCGCGGCCTTGCGTGCGGCTGCGCACGTCGGTGGCATAGCCGAACATCTCGGCCAGCGGCACCTCGACGCGAATCACGTTGGCGCCGCCGCGCGATTCCGTTCCCTGAATCTGGCAGCGCCGCGAGTTCAGGTCGCCGAATACCTGCGCCATGTATTCTTCGGGCGTAACCACTTCCACCTTCATGATCGGCTCAAGCAGCACCGGATGCGCCTTGGCGCAGGCCGATTTGAAGGCCATGGACCCGGCAATCTTGAAGGCCATTTCCGAGCTGTCCACATCGTGATAGCTGCCGTCGATCAGCAGGACGGCGATGTCCACCATTTCGTAGCCGGCCAGGATGCCGTTTTCCATCGCTTCGCGAATGCCCGCGTCGATGGGGGCGATGAATTCCTTGGGAATCGATCCGCCGACGGTCTTGTCGATGAACAGCATGCGGTGATCTTTGTCAAAGCGCCACTTGCCGCCCGAGCCGCCCACTTCCTTGGCCAGCACGTCGAGCTCATCGGTCGACATTTCGTGCAAATTTTCATGCCCGGACGAAGGCAGCGGCTGCACAGTAATTTCGCAGTGGCCGTATTGGCCGCGGCCGCCGGTCTGCTTGATGTACTTGCCCTCGGCTTCGGCCTTCTTGCGGATCGTTTCGCGGTAAGCCACCTGCGGGCGTCCGACCGTCGCCTGCACGCCGAATTCGCGCATCATGCGGTCGACAATGATTTCCAGGTGCAGCTCGCCCATGCCGGAAATGATGGTTTGTCCGGTGTCCTCGTCGCTATGCACGCGGAAGGTGGGATCTTCCTGCGCCAGACGCTGCATGGCGTTGCCCAATTTGTCCTGGTCGGCCTTGGTCTTGGGCTCAATCGCGACGGAAATGACCGGCGCGGGGAACTCAATATTTTCCAGGACGACGGCCTTGCTTTCGTCGCACAGCGTGTCGCCGGTGGTGACGCTCTTCAACCCCACGCAAGCGGCAATGTCGCCGGCATAGATGGCTTCGATTTCCTCGCGCTTGTTGGCATGCATGCGCAGTAGGCGCCCGACGCGCTCGCGCGTGGACTTGGTCGAGTTGTACACGTAGCTTCCGGCCTTGAGCACGCCGGAATAAACGCGAATATAGGTGACGTGCCCGACAAACGGGTCGGACATGATTTTGAAGGCCAGCGCCGAAAACGGCTCTTCGTCGCTCGCGCGGCGCAGGACCACTTCGTCGTCGGGCGTGGTGCCCTCGACCGGAGGAACATCGAGCGGCGAGGGCAGGTAGTCGACCACTGCGTCCAGCAGCGGCTGGATGCCCTTGTTCTTGAATGCCGAGCCGGCAAGCACGGGAACCAGTTTCAGGGCGATGGTCGAACGCCGGATCGAAGCGCGCAGCTCATCGGCCGAGATCTTTTCGCCGTTCAGGTATTTTTCCACCAACGCATCGTCGTGCTCGGCAATGTACTCGACCGATTTTTCGCGCTGTTCCTTGTAATAGGCCTCGTCCAGGGCGGAAAATTTCAGCGCCGCGGCAATGTCCGGACGCGTGGCGATGAACGCCGCGTCCCACAGCTTGGCGACGTCGAACACTTCAAATTTCGCGCCGAGGGTTTCTTCCAGCCAGATAATCGCTTTCTCTTCCAGGAAATCAATGACCCCGATGAACAGGTCTTCCTTGCCGATGGGGCATTGAATCGCGACCGGATGCGCGGCCAGGCGCTGGCGCATGGTTTTGATCGCATGATCGAAATCCGCGCCGGTGCTGTCCATCTTGTTGATGAACGCCAGGCGCGGCACGTGATATTTGTCCGCCTGGCGCCAGACGGTTTCGGATTGCGGCTGCACGCCGCGCGCCGCGTCAAAAATGGCCACCGCGCCGTCCAAGACGCGCAGCGAGCGCTCGACTTCCACGGTGAAATCCACGTGCCCGGGCGTGTCGATAATATTGATCAGCACATCGGTGCCGTTGCGCTTCCAAGAAGCGGTCGTTGCAGCGGACGTGATGGTGATGCCGCGCTCGCGTTCCTGTTCCATCCAATCCATCGTGGCAGTGCCTTCGTCAACCGACCCGATCTTATAGGTCACACCCGTATAGAACAGGATGCGCTCGGTCGACGTGGTCTTGCCGGCATCAATGTGCGCCATGATGCCGATATTGCGCGTTTCCGCGAGTTGTGCCTTGCGTGCCATGATGGAATTACCGAGACCTTCTCCCCTGAACCTGCGAAACCACCCGAATCCCCTGAAAATCCCCTAAACCAAATTCACTTACCAGCGATAGTGCGCGAACGCCTTGTTGGCTTCGGCCATGCGGTGCACGTCTTCCTTCTTCTTCATGGCGCCGCCGCGGGCGTTGGACGCATCCAGAAGCTCTTCGGCCAGCTTGTCGGTCATCGTGCGGCCCGCGCGAGTGCGCGCGTAGAGCAAAAGCCAGCGGATGGCCAGCGACTGCCGGCGAAACGGATTCACCTCGACCGGAACCTGGTAGTTGGCGCCGCCGACGCGCCGGGTCTTGACTTCCAGCACGGGCTTGACGTTTTCGACGGCCTTCTTGAACACCGCAAGCGCATCAGGATTGCCCTTCTGGGCGATCTGCTCCATGGCGCCGTAAAAAATACGCTGCGCGTTCGAGCGCTTGCCGTCCCACATCATCGAATTGATGAACTTCTGCACCAGTTCGCTGCCGAACACCGAGTCGGCCGGAACTTCGCGCCGCGGTACGAATCCTTTTCGTGGCATCCTGTTACCCTCTCCCAGCGGGCTCAAAGTAGAGCCCGCACCCCCGACTCAGTTACTTCTGCGCGGCCTTGGGCCGCTTGGCGCCGTATTTCGAGCGCCCCTGCTTGCGGTTCTCTACGCCTGCGGCGTCCAAAGTTCCGCGAATCACGTGGTACCGCACGCCGGGCAGGTCCTTCACGCGGCCGCCGCGCACGAGCACGATCGAATGCTCCTGCAGGTTGTGGCCGATCCCGGGAATGTAGGTGGTGACTTCGATGCTGTTGGTCAGGCGGGCGCGGGCGACTTTACGCAAGGCGGAGTTGGGTTTCTTCGGCGTCTGCGTATAGACGCGGATGCATACCCCGCGCTTTTCCGGACAGCCCTGCAGCGCCGGTGACTTCGTCTTTGTACGGATCTGATCGCGTCCGTTTCGTACCAGTTGTGCAAACGTCGGCACGGCTCTCCCTCAAACGAGCTAGTTTCACTTCACATTCTGCTTCGCGGATTTCCGCAAGGCAGCGTGTCGTGGAGTTCACGCAAAGAAAGGGCACAGGAGCGTTACCGGAGCAACCGACAACTATTCCGCACTACTACCAGTGAGCAGATACGTTCTGGTCGAAGCGGAGAGGGTTACTCGGCTTTGCGGGACTGGCGTCCCATTCCGGCCGCTCTTCCCACCCCGATCCGTCCTGCTTTGTTCCGGGGCTGGAAGACCTTCCCTTTCACCTACAGGGCAAAACTATCCCTGACGAAGCCGTTAGTATAGGCATAACAAGCACCTATGTCAAACAAAAATGTTTTGAATGGCAGTGGAAATCTTGCGGGGACGCTTTTTGCTCGCGGATTGCACACTTTTTCTCCCCTGACACCCGCACCATCCTGGGTACAAGAGTGGGCTTCTGGTCCTGGATGCAAGCCCGGGCAGCCCTTGTATTGTATATACGCTATGTATATACTAATGCAGAATGAGGGGTGCTCATGACCAAAGCCAAAATCTTCAAATCCGGCAACAGCCAGGCAGTGCGCCTGCCCAAGCAATTCCGCTTTGATGTGAAGGAAGTCGAGATTCTGCGGCGGGGCGATGAGATTGTCCTTCGCAAACCTAGGCGCAATTTGGCGCGGGCATTCGATGCCCTGGCATCTATGCCCGACGATTTCATGGCCGATGGCCGGCAGGACGAGCCGCCGCAAGAACGGGAACCACTCTGATGGCGCAATACATGGTGGATACGAACATCTGCATTTATATCGCGAAAAACCGGCCGCCGGAAGTAAGAGCCCGCTTTGCGCAAATGAAGCCGGGACAGATTGTGATGTCGGCAATTACCCTCGGAGAACTGCAGTTCGGAGCAGCCAAGAGCACTCAGCGCGCAAAAGCTCTGTCGGAAATTGAAATTATGCTGCAGGACATCCCTGTCGAAGAGCTAGGCATGGCCGCTGCTCAGGCATACGGAGAAATCCGCGCCGTTTTGCAAAAACAGGGCCGTTTGATCAGCAGCAATGACCTTTGGATTGCTTCCCATGCCCTCTCGCTGGGGGCCACCCTGGCGACGAATAACGAGCGAGAATTTCGGCGGGTTCCAGGATTAAACGTGGAGAATTGGATCTAGCCGGGCCTGTCGGAAATCCCTACTTCACTTCCATCAATTCCTTTTCCTTCAGCGCCGCCAGATCCTCGATCTTCTTGGTTTCTGAATGCGTCAGCTTTTCCAGCTCCTCGAGCGAGCGTTTCTGCTCGTCCTGGCTGATCTTCTTGTCCTTCTCGAGCTTATCGACCGCTTCCTTGATGTCGCGCCGGACGTTTCGCACGGCGGTGCGGTGATTTTCCAGGACTTTGTGCATGTGCTTGACGATTTCCTTGCGGCGGTCCTCGGTCAGGGGCGGAATCGGCACGCGGACCACTTTTCCGTCGTTCGTGGGATTCAGGCCCAGGTCGGAGGTGCGGATGGCCTTGTCGATCAAGGGCACCGCGCTCGGGTCCCACGGGGAAATCAGGATCATGGTCGGTTCGGGCACGGAAAGAGATCCCAACTGGTTTACCGGCATCGAGGTGCCGTGGTAGTCGACGCGAATGTGATCGAGCAGCGAGACGTTAGCACGGCCGGTGCGCAGGCCGGCCAGTTCCTTGCGAAAATCCTCCACTGCTTTTTCCATCCGAGTGCGCGCTTGCGCCGAGGCCTCTTTGGTATTCGTAATCGTGCTCATCGCTTGCGCTCCAATTTTTTGGGGTCAGCCTGCCGTTACGGTCGAGCCCACTTTTTCGCCCATCACCACGCGGCGAATATTGCCTTGCTTGTTCATGTTGAAAATAATGATGGGCATGCGGTTGTCCATGCAGAGCGAAATGGCCGTGGAGTCCATGACCGCGAGGCCTTTTTGAATCACGTCCAGGTAAGTGATGCGGTCGAACATTTTCGCCCCGGGCACTTTTTCGGGGTCGGCGTCGTAGATGCCGTCGACACGCGTGGCCTTCAGAATCACGTGCGCCTTAATTTCCATGGCGCGCAGCGCTGCCGCCGTGTCGGTGGAAAAATACGGGTTGCCGGTCCCGGCCGCAAAAATCACCACGCGGCCCTTTTCCAGGTGGCGCATGGCGCGCCGACGGATGAACGGCTCGGCGACTTCGTGCATTTCGATGGCGCTCAGCAGGCGCGTTTTCACGTCTTGCTTTTCGAGCGCATCCTGCAGCGCCAGGCCGTTGATGACCGTCGCCAGCATACCCATGTAGTCGCCCGTGGCGCGGTCAATGGAGAGCGATTTCTGGCGCGTACCACGGAAAATATTTCCTCCGCCCACGATGATCGCCATCTGGATGCCCATGTCGCTGACTTCCTTCACGTCGCGCGCGATGGTGTGCACGGTTTCGGCGTCTATGCCGAATCCCTGCGAACCCTGAAAGGATTCTCCGGAAAGTTTCAGAACAATGCGGCTGTAAACGGGCGCCGGTGAAATGCTGCTCGGGTTGGACGTGCGGTCGTCTGGGCTCATGCTGTCGGCGGGCATTTTAGCAAAGATTGCTCCCCGCCGCACGGCCTCGCAGGAATTATTCTCGTTCTGTGCGAAATCGGGAATCCCGTGTTGCCGGTTCCATCAACAGCGCGGCAGGCAAATTAATTTGCGGGAGCGGCAGCTGCCGAAGGCGCTTCGGCAGAAGCTCCCGCGCTCTCGCCAACTTTGAATCGCACGTAGCGGCGGATGGAAATGTTTTCGCCCAGCTTGTGGATCATCTGGCTGACCAGCTCGCCCACCGTGACCGATTCGTCCTTGATGAAGTGCTGTTCGTAGAGGCAATTTTCCTCGTAGAACTTCTCCATCTTGCCGTTGACGATCTTTTCGATGACCGGCTCGGGCTTGCCGGTGGCGCGGGCCTGCGCTTTGTAGATCTCGCGCTCGCGGTCCAGGATTTCCTGGGTCACGTCCTCGCGCCGCACGTAGCGCGTATCCAGCGCGGCGATGTGCATGGCCACGTCGTGGCACAGTCGCTGAAAATCCTCGGTGCGCGCGACGAAATCGGATTCGCAATTCACTTCAATAATGACTCCGATTTTTCCGCCCGCGTGGATGTAATGCCCCACTAGGCCTTCGGTGGCCTGCCGCGCGGCTTTCTTCTGCGCCGCGGCCTGCCCCTTTTTCCGCAGGACGTCGATGGCGCCTTCGATATTGCCCTTGGCGTCGACCAGAGCGGATCGGCAATCGGCAAAGCCCGCGCCGGTGCGCTCGCGCAATTCCTTCACCAGTTGCGCTGAAATATTGACTGCTTCGGATGAATTGGTCATCGGTCTTTAACTCCAGCGGGCTCGCCATGGAGCCCGCGCCTTGATCTTTGTTGTGCTATAGAAGTTCACTGCGCATAACGCACAATTTCACGCAGAAATCCCGCAATGCGGGCGTGCAATTTGTCTATTCCGAGGCGCCTTTTACGGATTTATCGGCTTCCGGCTCGGCTTCGGGTTCGGCGACAAACGGCTCGGCGAGAAGCTCCGCCGTGGGCTCGACGAAATCGCCTTCCTGTTTTTCGTAGGACTCGTACTTGCTGGTGTCCACGTAGTCGACTTTTTCTGCGCCGTCAGCGGCATCCGTGGCGGCCTTCTCATTCGCGATTTGCGATCGCTCGTAGGCGTGGCGGCCTTCAATCACGGCGTCGGAAATCTTCGACGTGAACAGCTTGATGGCTCGCAGCGCGTCGTCGTTGCCCGGGATGACCCAGTCCACCTGGTCGGGATCGCAGTTGGTATCCACGATCGAGACCACCGGCACGCCCATGCGGCGCGCCTCGCGCACTGCGATGGCTTCGGCATGGGAATCGATCACGAACATTGCGTCCGGCAGCGCCGTCATGTTTTCGACGCCGGAAAGATTCTGCTTGAGGTGCTTCATTTCGCGGTCCAGGCGCGCCGCTTCCTTCTTCGAGAGCTGCGCCATGCGGCCGTCTTCGGTCATGGCCTTCAGCGTCTTCAGGCGCTTGATGGATTTCTGCAGCGTCGCCCAGTTGGTCAGCGTGCCGCCCAGCCAGCGGTGATTCACGTAGAACATGCCGCAGCGGTTGGCCTCTTCGGCCACCGATTCCTGCGCCTGGCGCTTGGTCCCGATAAACAGGACCGTTTTGCCGTTGCTGCTCAGGTCGCCCACAAACCGCGCGGCCTCGCGGAACAGCTTCAATGTCTTTTGAAGATCAATGATGTGGATTCCATTGCGTTCACCGAAGATATATTCCTTCATCTTCGGGTTCCAGCGGCGGGTCTGGTGGCCAAAATGAACTCCAGCCTCCAGCAATTCCTTCATCGTAATTTCAACTGCCAAATTTCCTCCTCAGGAGATAGATGTTCGCATGCCCCGGATTCCGTGGAGACACCGGAACTCCGGGACCGAACATCCTGTACCGGGTGGGTTACGAGTACGGCCCACACCCGTCTGCCGGCTCCTTGCCGGCCGTGAATTTGGCCTGCCCAACAAAGTGGGACGGACCAGAAACTCGTTGGGTTTCCGCCTGGCTGACGCCACTGCGTCAACGCGGGAATTAGCGCTTGCTGAACTGGAAGCGCTTGCGGGCGCCCTTCTGCCCGTACTTCTTGCGTTCCTTCATGCGCGAATCGCGCGTCAAAAAGCCGTTCTTGCGCAGGCCTGCACGCAGTTCGGGATTGAACAGCGAAAGCGCGCGGGAAAGACCCATGCGGAACGCGCCGGATTGGCCGCCCACGCCGCCGCCGTTCGCCGTCGCCATAATGTCCACCGAACCCGCTGTTTCCGTGAACTTTAGCGGCTCGATGGCGCGGTTCAGCCAGTTCACGTTGTGAAAATACTGGTCCACTGTGCGGCCATTGATGGTGATTTTGCCGGTCCCGAACGTCAGGAAAACGCGCGCGACCGACTCCTTGCGCCGGCCAGTGCCGTAAAATACTTGCTTCGCGCCCTCAACGGGCTGTCCGCTGGAACTCAACTTTCCTCCTCAAAGCAAAACCTGAAAAAGCTAAATTTGGGTGTGGGCTGTACTTGCAGCCCACGTATTAAATGTCCTCGCCGTTGTCCTCTACTTACTGGGGGAGGAGTTGCGGTTTTTGACCCGTGTGCCGCGCCAAACCTTTGTCGTCCAGATAAATCCGCAATTTCTTGGCTCGCAGCGCCCGCAGCTTGTTCTTCGGCAACATGCCCAGCACCGCTTCGCGCAGCATCCAGTCCGCGCGCGTCGGGCGCAACCGCTTGGCTGGCACTTCTTTCAGCCCGCCGGGAAATCCGCTGTGGTGCCGGTAAATTTTTTGTTCCAGCTTGTTGCCCGTAAGCCGGATCTTGTCGGCATTAATGACCACGACGTGATCGCCGCAATCCAGATTCGGAGTGTAGTTGGCCTTGTCCTTGCCGATCAGGATGCGCGCAATGCGCGTGGCCACGCGGCCCATCACCAGTCCGGAAGCGTCCAACACAAACCAGCCGCCGCCCTGCTCGATCGTTTCGGTATCCCGTCCCCGGGGAACATACGTACGCATGTGCTCAGTCACACCTTTCCATGAATAGTCAAACTTAGACAATAATGGGTACGATCGGTTTTGTCAATGAATGCCTGCGCAAATGCCAGGCCAACGGGCATCGCCAATTACGATAGACGTGCACCCATCTAAATCTGATAATCGATCTCAATGACCGCCTGCAATTCCTCGGGAGTGCGTTGCTCGGGCGTCTCGTTACCCTCCAGCTTATGAACCCGCTCCCTCAAATCCTTCACATGGGTGGCCACGGCGGCCAGGGCGTCGGAAAGCGGATCGCTGATCTGCTTTGGGTCTGTGAGGATGACGCGCTTGCCCCGCTGCAGGACGATATGTCCTGGCACGCCCACCACGGTAGATCCCTCGGGAACATCGCGAAGCACGACCGAGCCGGCGCCGATGCGGCAGTCGTTTCCCACCATAATGTTGCCGAGGATTTTGGCCCCTGCGCCGACCACCACGCCGTTACCGAGGGTCGGATGCCGCTTGAGCTTTTCCTTGCCCGTCCCGCCGAGCGTTGCGCCCTGATAGATGGTCACGTCATCGCCCACGATCGCGGTCTCTCCGATTACCACGCCCATGCCGTGATCGATGAACAGGCGCCGCCCGATCTCGGCGGCCGGATGAATCTCAATGCCAGTCAGCAAACGGGCGACCTGGGAAAGCCACCGGGCCAGCAGCCGGAACCCCCGATTCCAAAGCCAGTGGTTCAGTCGGTAGAAGACCACCGCGTGCAGTCCCGAGTAGCACAACACCACTTCCAGCCGCGATTTGGCCGCCGGGTCGCGTTCCAGGATCGACGCGACCTCTTCCCGAACTGTACGCAAGGACGATCCCATCGAAATTTCCGTCAATTTAACTTCACTGGCCAGCGGCAGCGGTCATGGCGCGCGCTTCGTTGGTCAGGTTTTCAAACAAAATGCTGGTCAGGTAGCGTTCCCCGTAGTCCGGCAACACGACAACGATGAGTTTCCCGGCATTTTCCTGGCGGGCAGCGACGCGCACCGCGGCAACAGCCGCGGCTCCCGCGGAAATTCCCACGAGCAGGCCCTCTTCCAGCGCCAGCCGGCGCGCCATTTCAATCGCATCCGGACCAGACACCTGAACAACCTCATCAATATAATCCGTGCGCAAAATGCTGGGCACAAATCCCGCGCCGATTCCCTGGATCTTGTGCGGAGACGGCGCCCCGCCGGAAAGCACCGGACTTTCAACCGGCTCCACTGCGATGGCCTTGAAGGAGGGTTTCTTAGGCTTGATGTATTCGCAGACCCCGGTAATCGTGCCGCCCGTCCCGATGCCTGAAATCAGGATGTCGACCTTGCCGTCGGTATCGTTCCAGATTTCAGGCCCGGTGGTCTCGAGATGTATCTTGGGATTCGCTGGATTATCGAATTGCTGAAGAATGTGCCCGTTCGGCGTGGCCGCCAGAATTTCCTGGGCTTTCTGGATCGCGGCGTTCATGCCCTTGGGCCCGGGAGTGAGGACGAGTTCGGCGCCGAAGGCCTTGAGCAATACGCGGCGCTCCAGACTCATCGTATCGGGCATGGTAAGGATCAGCTTGTAGCCCTTCACCGCGGCCACGAAGGCGAGAGCGATGCCGGTGTTGCCGCTGGTCGGCTCGATGAGCACCGTCTTTCCCGGCTGGATTTTCCCCGCGCGCTCGGCTTCCGCAATCATGCTGACCCCGATACGGTCCTTGACGCTGGCATTCGGATTAAATCCTTCGAGCTTGGCCAAGACCGTGGCCTTGCTTCCGGCCGATACTTTGTTCAAGCGCACCAGCGGCGTGTTCCCGATCAATTCGGTAATGTCGTTTGCGACTTTCATTTTGATCTCCATTTCTTCGGTGCGTAATTTCCGGGTCCGCAAACAAAAACAGCCTGCCATCCGGAGATCGCAGGCCGCTGAAGAATCCCTGACTCAGGAGGTTCCGATTACCGCGCGATTCCCCGCACAGGCCACCATCTCCATTTGTGTTCGCTACAACAGGCGCATGCACAAAGCCGCAGGCACATATAGCCACAATGGAGGAGCATACGCGGGGTACGGTAGCACAAGGGGAAGTGCGCGCGAAGCGGAAAAGAACGCATGCCCGGGAGAGATATCCGAGGCGAGACGCCAGTCGCCGCGCGGTGCGACGCGACAGGGCGCGGCACCGCGGGCGGGCGCAAAAGACGCGGAACGATCCTAGCTGGACGACTTCGCCGGAATATGCGCCGGAGATGTCGCGGCCGTGACCGTCGAAGCTCGCGTGTACGAAGGCTTGTCGAGGTCGCTGTCGCTGGACGCAGCCGTGCGATCGATCTCGATCGAGCCCTTGAAATACGCGCCGTCCTCAATCATGATGCGCGCGGTAGTCAAATCCCCGACCACCGACCCATCCTTCTTGATTTCGATGCGGTCGCGGGCCCGCAGATTGCCCTTCACGCTGCCGTAGACGACCACTTCGCGAGCCACCACGTCAGCGGTCAGCTTGGCGCTGGCGCCCACGGTCAGCTTGCGGTCTTCGAGCTGTACAAGCCCTTCGACGCTGCCGTCAATATGCAGATCTTCATTGCCCGAAATTTCGCCCTTCACGTGCAAGCTGGCACCGAGCCGTGCGGTTGAACCGGACGGTGAAGTGCTCAGTGGGCGCATGGCATCAGTGCTCATGGCTATTCCCTCCGTTTTTGCCGAAGCCGGCTTCGCTACCGGTGCTGGTGGTGCCGGAGCATTGGCGGTCGTCGGTTGCGGTGTTTCTGGTTTTTTATCTCCCCACATTCGCCTTGTCCTCCTCGGTCAAATACACCTAAGTTGTTGCCGGTGCAGACCGGGGTGCAAATTACTCTATCGCTCTGCACACATTAGGAACGGAAAAAAATACGGGCGTGGTGTTCCTTTAAGTAACACGGGCTGGGTGCCCGGCTGGGGACTTGAACAGTACAAGATTGCCGGGGGGTAGCGCAACAGATTTTCATTGGTTCAATGCGGAACGCGCGAGCGGCCTGTTTACTAGCGGCGCTCCGAGCAACTAGTGTAGCGCCCGCCTTCAGGCGGGCATTCGATGGACTGCAAGATGCCCGCCTGAAGGCGGGCGCTACATAAGGATTTCAAATTCTGATTTCTATAGGATCCCTGCGAGCGTGCAAAAAAGCTTCAATACTTGCGCAGCACCCCCACAACACGCCCCTGAATCTTCACATCGTTCGCCGAAACCAGGATCGGCGCCATTTCCGAATTCGCGGGTTGCAGCCGGATTTTCCCGCCTGGCTCCCGATAGTAGCGCTTCAAGGTGGCTTCGTCATTATTCACCAGCGCCACGACAATTTCTCCAGGATTGGCAACCTGCGTCGGCTCGATGACCACGTAATCGCCGTTCAGAATATGATCGTCGATCATGGAGCTGCCGCGCACCTGCAGCACGAACGTCTTGTCCGAGCGCGCGAATTCGCCGAGCGAAAGCGTCTCGGTGTCCTGCACGGCTTCCAGCGGACGGCCCGCGGCGATGCGCCCCATCATGGGCAGTTCGATGGCGGAGTTGCGGTCGTGCACTTGCTCCTTCACCTGCTTGGGCAGCTGCATCACTTCGATCGAGCGGCTCTGATTGTACCCGCGCCGGACGAAGCCTTTGCGCTCCAGCGTGGTGATGTGCTTGTGCACGGTGGCCAGCGAAGTCAGTTTCAGCGAGCGCGCGATTTCCTCAAAGCTGGGCGAGTAGCCATGCTTGTTGTGAAAGCTGACCAGAAAATCCAACACCTCTTTTTGCCGCTTCGTCAATGTCATCGATCGCTCCTTGCCGGGCAGGCACATCATAGGCGAAGTAAAAGCGAAAAAGCAACTACTTTACGTAATTTTCCTATTGGTACCGTCCAGCAGCGGCTAACTCCCGGCGCCCGGAACTTTACAATTTTCTCACGCGGCGTTTTTCGCGGGCCAATGTTCAATTAGCGACACTGAAAGTTCGCGTCCATCTTACACAGCCACCCCCGTTGTGCTATCCTTTGTTCTTGGAAGCCCTCTGGGGAATTATGGCGTTTGTGGGTGCGGGCGCTTTTGCGGCCCGGCGAAACAGGATCCTTCTCTGGGCATACCGGGTGGATTAAAAATATAATTCAGGATTGGAGTCTTACCAAGACATGGCTACCATTACGGACCCAGTCGTCCGCGCGCACAAGCGCGAAGTTATCGAGAAAGCCGTCCTCCGCTTTTGCGGAGACTCGGGCGACGGAATGCAGATCACGGGAAGTCAGTTCACCAACACCGTAGCGCTGTACGGAAACGACCTCGCTACTTTCCCGGATTACCCTGCCGAAATCCGCGCCCCTGCCGGAACCCTCCCGGGCGTCAGCGGTTTCCAAATTCAATTTTCCTCCAGCGACGTCTTCACCCCGGGCGATTCGGTGGACGTGCTGGTCGCTATGAATCCGGCCGCGCTGAAGACCAATATCAAGGACCTCAAAACCAACGGCATCCTGATCGTGAATCGCGATGCCTTTACCGACGCCGACCTGCGCAAGGCGGACGTGCTCTCCAATCCGCTGGAAGACCATTCGCTCGACGGCTACCGGCTGTTCCCGGTGGACCTGGAGCGGCTGACGCGCTCGGCGCTGCAGGATCTGGGCCTGGACGCCAAGTCCATGGACCGCTGCAAGAATTTCTTCGCCCTGGGCATGTCCTACTGGCTCTACAACCGCACCATGGACCTGACCTATAAGTGGATCGAGGACAAGTTCAAGGCCAAGCCCTTGCTGGTGGAAGCCAACAAGATGGCCATGCGCGCCGGCTACAACTATTGCGAAGCGACCGAAGCGTTCCAGGTGAGCTACGAAATTCCGCCCGCCAAACTGACTCCGGGCACCTATCGAAACCTAAGCGGAAATCAGGCTCTGGCCATCGGATTCGTGGCGGCCTCGCAAAAATCCGGCCTGCCGCTTTTCCTGGGCTCTTACCCCATCACTCCGGCGTCCGACATTCTGCATGAGCTCTCCATGTACAAGAATTTCGGCGTGATGACCTTCCAGGCCGAAGACGAAATTGCGGCCATCACCTCGGCCATCGGAGCGGCCTACTCCGGCTCGCTCGCGCTCACGACCACTTCCGGCCCCGGCATGGCTCTGAAGACCGAAGCCATGGGCCTGGCTATCATGACGGAAATTCCCCTGGTGATTTGCGACATCCAGCGCGGCGGCCCCTCCACAGGCCTGCCCACCAAGACCGAGCAGGCCGACCTGCTGCAAGCCATGTTCGGACGCAACTCGGAGGCGCCGATACCCGTTCTTGCGCCTTCGACTCCCGGCGACTGCTTCTGGGTGGCCGTGGAAGCCGCGCGCATCGCGCTCAAATACATGATTCCCGTCATCATCCTTTCCGACGGCTATCTGGCCAACGGCGCCGAACCCTGGCGCATTCCCAACGTGGACGAGATTCCCGGAATCCAAGTGAAATTTGCCACCGACCCGGTTGGTTTCCTTCCCTACAAACGCGACCCTCAGACTTTGGCTCGTCCATGGGCCATTCCCGGAACGCCGGGCCTGGAACACCGCATCGGCGGCATCGAGAAGCAGGACGTCACCGGCAACGTGAACTACGAGCCGATGAACCACGAAAAAATGGTGCGCATTCGCGCCGCCAAAGTCGAAGGCATCGCGCAGGACATTCCGGATGTGGTTCCGGCCGGCGATCCCGATGGCGATCTGCTAATCGTTGCCTGGGGCTCGACCTACGGCGCGATTACCGCGGGGCTAAAAGCCGGGCGCGCCAAGGGCCACCGCATCGGCCACGTCCACCTGCGGCATCTCAATCCCTTTCCCAAAAATCTCGGCGAAGTAATGAGCCGCTACAGCCAGGTGCTGGTCCCGGAAATGAATATGGGCCAGCTTTCCATGATCCTGCGCGCAAAGTTCCTGGTGGACGCGCAAGGCTACAACAAGATCCAGGGCCAGCCCTTCAAGCAGGCCGAAATCGAAGCGAAGATCGAAGAAATCCTGGGCTGAGGCCCGAAAGAATATCCGGAGACCAGAAAAATGACGACGGCAACGATTCCAGTACTTACCAAGAAAGATTTTCAGACCGACCAGGAAGTCCGCTGGTGTCCCGGGTGCGGAGATTACGCCATTCTCTCCGCCGTGCAGAGCGTGTTCCCCGAATTGGGGATTCCGCGCGAGAAGTTCGTGGTGATTTCGGGCATCGGCTGCTCCAGCCGCTTCCCGTATTACATGAACACCTACGGCTTTCACACCATCCACGGCCGCGGCCCGGCGGTGGCCACAGGCGTGAAGATCGCGCATCCCGAACTCGAAGTGTGGCTCGCGACTGGCGACGGCGACTCGCTCGCCATTGGCGGCAACCACACCATCCACATGCTGCGGCGCAACGTCGGCATCAAGGTGCTGATGTTCAACAATAAAATCTACGGATTGACCAAGGGCCAGTATTCGCCCACATCGGAATTCGGCAAGAAAACAAAATCCACACCGTTCGGCACCACCGATCGCCCGTTCAATCCGCTGGCTTTGGTGATCGGCGCCGACACTTCGTTCGTCGCGCGCTCGGTGGACGTCTTCCAGCAACATCTGAAGGACACGCTGCGCAAGACAGCCAAACACAGCGGCTCGGCCTACGTTGAAATCCTGCAGAATTGCAACATTTTCAACGACGGCGCGTGGTTTGACCTTACCGAAAAGGAAGCGCGCAGCGAGCACGTCGTGCAACTTGAGCACGGCAAGCCCCTGATCTTCGGCAAGAACCGCGACAAGGGCATCCGCCTCAACGGCATGGAAACCGAAGTCGTGCACCTGGGCAACGGCAACGGACTCACGGAAAAAGACGTCCTGGTCCACGACGAGCATCATCCGAATCCGGCCTACGCTTTCCTGCTCGCGCAAATGGAAGAAAAGCCCGGCTTCCCCACTCCCATCGGCGTGCTGCGTTCCTGGGATCGAGACCGCTACGAGGACGTGATGGCCCTGCAGATTCAGGACGTCATCGCCAAGCGCGGCCCGGGCGATCTTTCCCAGCTCCTGCGTTCCGGCGATACCTGGGAAGTGCGGTAAACAGTTCGCACCGTTAGTTGTTCCGCATTTACATTACGAAGGCGGCCCGGAATTTCGGGCCGCCTTTTTGTTTTGGAAAGATCCTTCGAGTCTTCCCCCCGAACATGAAACTGCCCCATCCACATTTAACAAGTCCCGTTAGGGACGAACTAAGGTAGCCCACCGCGGGAGCGGTGGGTATCCGCGACAGCAGAATGCACAGCCCCGTGGGGGCGACACAAGGTTCCACATTGTGCCGCCTACGAGGCTTTCGAGGAATGCGCCATTACACCCACTGTTTCCACGGTGGGCTACACTGTGCCGTCCCTACGGGACTCCGGAAGAACGGAATCCAGCACGACAGACGTTAAAAGAGATTGAATTTTTCTGTCGGACAGGCTGCTAGCGGCTGCCAACAGGAGTGAGGCCGGGAGAAGTGTCCGCCGGTTGCGCCATTGCGGTATGCGCTTGTGGCGCGGCGGTGAGCAGCGGCACCCATTGATCGCGCAGGGACGCAAATGCGTTCCACTCGCTGCGCTCGACCGGATCGGAGGGCGGCAGGTGGAGCGCCAGGAAATTGCGAAATTCGCCGTGCTGCAGAATGCGGAAATCCAGATGCGGCCCGGTGGCCAGACCCGTCATCCCGACCAAGCCGATCGTTTGTCCCAGCTCCACGCGCGCGCCCTGCTTCACCAGGATGCGCGACAGATGCAGGTACATCGTTTCGTAGCCATTGGAGTGCGCGATGCGCACCATGTTCCCGTCGCCGCCTTTGCGCCCGGCAAACTCCACGCGCCCCGCGCCGATCGTCTGCACCGGCGTGCCGGTGGGCGCGCCGTAATCGATCCCCAGGTGCGGGCGGTAAGTTTTCAGGATGGGATGAAAACGGCTCAGCGAAAAATGAGACGTGATGGGCGCGGCAAATTTCAACGGAGATCGCAAAAACGCCTTTTGCAGGGATTTGCCATCGGCCGAATAGTACGCGGGATTCCCGGCGGGATCGTGAAACAGCAGCGCCTGGTAGGGATGCCCGTCGTTGTCGTATTCCGCGGCCAGGATGCGCCCGTAGCCCTCGGTCTTGCCGTCCAGATATTTTGTTTTTTCGACGACCACGCGGAACGTGTCGCCGCGGCGCGGGTCGGTATAAAAATCCAGGTCGTAGCCGAAGATTTGCGCAAGGCGGTAGGCAAGCTCGGGCGACTCGCCCGCGTCGGCCACGGCGTTGAACAGGGAGTCGCGAATCTGTCCGCTGATCGTCTCCGCCTGGGTGCGCGAGGGAATTTCATTGATGGCCGCGAAAAAATCCCGCCCCGTGGTTCTTACCTCCAGCATTTTGCCGGGATCGATCTGGTAGCGCAGGCCGCGCAGTTCGCCGGTCACCGAGCGCCCGATGAACAGGCGGTTCCCGGCGCGCACGTGACGCAGGTCGTACACATGCTGCGCGGATCCGACGATCGCGGCAATCGCGGCCGGCTGGACTCCGTACATCATCAGCGATTCGGTGAACGTTTTCCCGGTGGACACGCGGTTTTCGGAATAGAGGACAACTTGCGCGCGAGTGCGAGCCGCATCGGCCGCGGCCAGAGCCGCCTGATCCTGAAACGCGCGCTCGGCAGCTTGGCGGACCTGAACCGCCCTCGCCACCACGCCCGTCCCGGCCGTCAATACGCTCAATGCTGCGATCAAAAACCAGCGGCTCACTCAACCCCCCGAATGCGCAACGAAAATACGTTCTCCGGCGCGGCTCAACAAAATTCCGCCGCCCCGAAGTTGTACAGCGTAGCGCAATCCAATTCCTCACCCAACGGAAAATTGATGCCCCCGCGCGTCAGAGTCAACAGCGGAAACGATTGGAATTCAGGAAGGAAGCGCAAGGAAACGGATCAACGGTTTTGATAATGCAATCTGAAATTTCAGATTGCGGAAATCTGTGGTGTGGTTTCCAGTGTGAAATTGCAGCCTGGCCGGGAAGGGGTCTTGCCGGAGGCGGAGACTACTGCCCCAAACCAACCGCTGCGGACGGCGTGCGCGCTTCCGCGCTGCGCGTGCCGAAGTAATTTTCGTCGTTCAGCTTGCGGTAAATCCGTCCGGCGACTCCGGCGGCCATGGGGCCCTTGATCGCGCTGCTATGCCCGCGCATGAGAATCACCAGCACGATCTTCGGGTGCGTTTGATTTGCGTAGGAAACGAACCAGCCCAGGCGCGAGCCGTCTTCCGAACATGTGCCGGTCTTGCCGGCCGCCTGCTCATCGTCGGAAATGTAGCTCAGCCGCGCGGTGCCGTATAGCACCGCGGCGAGCATTCCGTCGCGAACTTCCGGCAGCAGCGCTTCGATGTTCAGGTTGCGCTTCACGCGCGGCGTGAAATTCGCCTTATCTTCCGGCGTCCGGGGATATTGCAGGTAGTAGAGCGTGCCGCCATTGGCGATGCTGCTGGCCAGCGCGCCCAGTTGCAGCGGCGTCATCTGAATGCCTTCGCCGAAGCTGGACATGCGCGCCACCCCGCCAAAGGCCGGCGGCGCGGACGGAAATCCTCCCGGATGCTCCTCGGGAATCTGGTAGCCGGCCAACTCGCCCAGCCCCAGCAAACGGCCGTAATGCGAAACCGTATCGAATCCCATGCGGCGGCCGAGTTCCTCAAAAAATGCGTTGTTCGAGTGCGCCAGCGCCTCGGTCAGATTCAGATATTTGCGGGCCGCGACGCGGATCATCGTGTCGCGCGTCACCACGCCTTCCTGCAACGCAGCCACGGCAATCACAGGCTTAATCGTCGAGCACGGAATGTAGCCGGAACCGAACGCGAGTTTCTGATTGACCACGGAAAGAATGCGCCCATTGGAAGGATCGATGGCGACCACCGAACCGTAGTAGCGGCCCATGGCATCGATCGCGGCGGCGCGCACAGCCGGGTCGTCATAGCTGGTGATGTCGTCTTTCAAGGCAGCGGAGAGAAGGGCCGCATCGCCGCGGCTCGCGCCTCGCACGACCGTGCGATGCCGAACCGTGGTGCGAAGAGCCGGCCGGGGCTTGCCAGCCGCAAATGCGGATAGGCTTCCCGATACCAGGAAGCACACAGCCAGGGTTACATTCCGCAAAGATTTCGGGCTGGATTTCATTTTCAAGTTCCGTTCCGGGCCGCTTTCGCGCTCCCATTACGCGCTTCGAGCTAAGATATCAATTTTAGGAAACTTTCTTGCTCGAACGCAATAGTCATTCTCCGCTATAGGTACTATCACGCAACGGACCTTTCCCAGTACTTTCGTACTAGACTGAAAACAAGCCACGTAACGCATCTACCTCGGGGAAGCGACTGTGCCACAGGTAGGCGTTTGGTTCAAGAGGAAACACAACAAATCTGGGGTGTTCCGAAGCGTAGTCGGAAGGGACTTCCGAACGCAATCCCGCCGCCCGGCGAGTAGCCGGGCGGCGGGATCGGGAGTGCCTTAGTTGTCTTTAATTATCGCGTCGGCCGGGGCTTTCCCGCGGAACTGGCCGCGGCGGCAGCGGCCTGGACGGCAGGCTTCTCGGCCGGGGGAGTTGCAGACGCGGCAGCGGGAGCGGCATTCGCCGCGTTGGGCAGCGGAATCCCCATCTTCTTGCGCAGCATGTTTTCGAGCTTGTTGCGGATGTCGGTGTGTTCCTTCAGGAACACGCGGGCGTTTTCGCGCCCCTGTCCCAGCCGCTCGGTACCGAAGGAAATCCACGTGCCGGATTTTTCCAGAATGGCGTGCTCCACGCCCAGGTCGATCAGATCGCCTTCGCGCGAAACGCCTTCGCCGTAAAGGATGTCGAACTCGGCCTCGCGGAACGGCGCGGCCACCTTGTTCTTCACCACTTTCGCGCGGGTGCGCGAACCGATCACGCGGTCGCCCTCCTTGATGGACTGGATGCGGCGAATGTCGAGACGGATCGAGGAGTAGAACTTCAGCGCGCGGCCTCCGGTGGTGGTTTCCGGGTTGCCGAACATGACGCCGATCTTCTCGCGGATCTGGTTGATGAAAATCAGGCAGGTGCGGGACTTGGACACGATGGCGGTGAGCTTCCGCAGCGCCTGCGACATCAGCCGCGCCTGCAGGCCCATCTGCGGGTCGCCCATGTCGCCTTCAAGTTCGGCGCGCGGCACCAGCGCAGCCACCGAGTCCACCACGATAATATCCACGCCGTTGGACCGGATCAGGGCCTCGGCAATTTCCAGCGCCTGCTCGCCGTTGTCCGGCTGCGAGACCAGCAGGTTGTCCACGTCCACGCCCAGCTTGCGCGCGTAAATCGGATCGAGGGCATGTTCGGCGTCGATGAACGCCGCCTGGCCGCCCATCTTTTGCGCCTCGGCGATGATATGCAGCGTGAGCGTGGTCTTGCCGCCCGATTCTGGGCCGTAAATTTCAATCACGCGTCCGCGCGGCACCCCGCCCACTCCCAGCGCCGCGTCGATCGATAGCGCCCCCGTGGGGATCACACTGACCGGCACGAGCACGTCGCGGTTGCCCAGGCGCATGATGGCGCCCTTGCCGTGCTGCTTTTCGATCTGCGCAATCGCCGCTTCCAGCATTTTTGCTTTTTCGTCCGTCATCTCATCACCTCGAAAACTAAGTTGTCACGACTCGTGACTCAGCGGGGGACGCGAACTTGCTCCGCGGAGTCTACTATGAACCGTCCGGGACGGCGCGTGTTCATTTCGGAAGGCAAGATACCACAAGGCGAAGAAAAAGCAAATACTATTTCGCTTACCTGTAGGACAGGCTTCAAGCCTGTCGGGGTGATGTGGCCTCCGCGAATATCTAAACCGACAGGCTGAAGCCTGTCCTTCTTACCCTATGCTCACCCGCGTATATCCTTTCATCGAAAAGTTCATCAGCGTCACCATGGCCCAGAGGTCCACCTGCACCTCGGGCAATATGGCCGACCGCTCGACTTTCATTCCCAATACGCCCTGCCCGCACACGCGGAAATCCACTCCGGCCTTCTTCAGGCTCTGGATCAGGGCGATGTTGGGATTGTCGTGGCCGTCGTTGCGCGCCTTGTACACCGAATTGATCAGGGCGAACTCGGCGCCCTTCTGGTGAAACACCACCACGAATTTCCTGTGATCGGCGGGCACGCCGTGTTTCGCGAGCGTGTTGTAAAACTCCGCGATCTTCTCCAGCCCCGGATTCACTTCGTCGATTTTCGGCGAGGATTTGCCGATATCGAAAGCAACCTTGTACACCATGTTTACGTCGGGCAGTTCGCTTTCGTCCGGAAAATCAGTGGCCGGCTCGACTCCCGGAATGGGCAGCGCTTGCGCCGACTGGGCATGAGCCGGGCGCGGTAGTCCCATCAATGAAGCGCAAAGTATCGCGGCAGCGATCCAAAAGTTCTTCATGGCACTCTCCGTCAACTGGAAATTCCGATTTGACCGCACGAGATGGTCCGTATTCTATACCTCAACCGCCTCTGGCGACGATTTTTTCTGAACTGTGGATAGCGCCATGCCTTTCGCGCGGGCCAGCCCATGGCCCTTGTAGCGCCCGCCTTCAGGCGGGCATTGTGGCCTATCCTCAAGTGCCCGCCTGAAGGCGGGCGCTACAAGTAACCTGCCCCCGGGATTCAATACGCGTAAAAACCACGCCCCGTTTTGCGCCCCAGCCAGCCCGCCGCCACCATCTTGCGCAGCAAGGGGCACGCGCGATACTTGGAATCGCCGAAGCCTGCGTGCAGCACGTCCAGGATATTGACGCACACATCCAGCCCGATGAAATCGGCCAGTTCCAGCGGGCCCATGGGATGGCTCATCCCCAGTTTCAGGATGGCGTCGACCGACTCGGCCGTGGCCACGCCTTCCATCACCGCAAACGCCGCCTCATTGATCATGGGCATCAGAACGCGGTTGGAGACGAAGCCGGGGGCGTCGTTCACGGCCACCGGTTTTTTTCCCAATCGTTCGCACAGCGCCATCGTCGCGCCAAAAGTAACGTCGCTGGTCTGCAGCGCACGGATCACCTCGACCAATTCCATCACAGGGACCGGATTCATGAAGTGCATCCCGATGAAACGATCCGGCCGGGACGTGGCGGCGGCCAGCGTGGTCACGGAAATCGACGAGGTATTCGACGCCAGGATGGCTTCGTGCCGCAGCAGCCGGTC
>JAIQFG010000148.1 GCA_020073375.1 Terriglobia bacterium
CCGCACGAGACGAATATTTTTATTGCTGATTGGGTGGAGTGAGGGCCGCTGACGTGTTTCTTATTCCAAATTTGTGTGCACGCGGAACGAATTCCGTAGCACAGCCACTCCTGGCTCTGTGGTTTCTGCAATTGCGGTGATATCAGCGGCGGCCATTTAGCTTACAAAACCACACAGCCAGGAGTGGCTGTGCTACGGAAACCGCATGGACCGACATCTCAGCAGCCTGCTCGGACTCCCTGCTTTTTGCACATCAGTTAATCAAGATTAATTTGGCTCAATTCTCGAGTTTGAACCCTGCCCGGGAGTTGCGCTCCGCAGAAAAACAACGGCGCCCCGAACAAGCGGGGCGCCGCAAGTTAGTACCGTAAACGAACCTGCCGGTTAGAAGTTGAACTTCGCGTTGATCTGCAACTGCCGGGCGCCGTACAGCGACCCGGAAGTCGTGGTTATGCTTCCGAAACTGGAGGATGGGACCAAGCATCCGTGCGTATGAGCGGCAGTGCACGCGGATGAACTGCCAGGACCCGCATACGTGTATGCAGTTGTATTTTTCGCGGCCACGATTGTGCTGTTAAACAAATTAAATGCATCCACGGAAAAAGTAAGGTTGTACTTTTCGTGGAACGTGATTCCGCGGCCCAATCGGAAGTCCACATCGGTGTAGTTGGGCAAGAAATAGGGGTTGCGCGCCAACCATGACACACGACCCCCAGTGGGCCCGGCAAAAGTGCTCACTTCGCCTCCCGTTAGGCCGCCGTCCACGGGGCTGGCATTTGAACCAAAAGGAGTAATCACGGAAGTGCCGATATTGGCTTGGTATGGTTGGCCTGTTGCCGAAGTGATAATCGCGGAGGCAGTCCATCCGTTCACCAACTGCCTCGCAATCGCGTTGGACATATCCTTGCCATATGTGGGCGCCCAGACGACGCTCCCGACAAACCGGTGGCGCTGATCCAAGTCGGAATTGGCGTAGTCCTGTTTCAGATTGTAGGGATCAAGCACGCCATCGGTTCCGAAGAACGTTCCGTTCGTGCCGGAGGTTTGGCCGGTGTCCAGGGCGTGGCTATACGTATAGTTGAAGAGCAACTCCACGTCGTGGCTCATGGGCTTGCGCAAGGAGAGCACCAAACCGTTGTACCAAGTGTTGATAATACTGTATTGGTTCAGGATTAGCCCTGAAGGACTATCGAGGCGCGAAGTGTAATAGGGAACCGTAGTTGTCAAAGCGGTGGCAGCACCGGCAGCGGAAGATGCGAGAACGTCGTAAGTCGCCGTGGCCACCGGATTGATCAACGTGCCAGAGGAATTCAGGAACGGGGTTCCTGCGGGAGCGACGTTTGCGTCGTAGCTGGCAGGCAGATGAATGCCGCGTGTGAGCAAGTAGGTGGCGGAAAAACTCATCCGTCCGGGCAACTGACGCTCGATTGTGAGCTCCGCTTCATGGGCGGTTGGATTTACGAAATCCGGCACCATACCGTGCACCGCGGTAGACGCAGCCGGTAATGTCCCGCCGGGAATCCCGACGGTGGGGGTGAGTGCCCCCGCAAAAGGAGCCGCCACTGCAGGTCCTGGCGGTGTAAAGAACACATTCGGGAACGTGGGCGCGCAGCCTCTCAGCGCAGTAGAACCCGAAGTTGGGCTGCACCCGGAAAATGTCTGCTGATACACGCCATTCTCGACGCGCAGGGCGTAGTAAGTGCTATTGGAGGTCTTCCCAATGAACATTCCGTAGCCCGCGCGAAGCACAGTCTTGGTGCCGATTTGCCACGCCACTCCGAGCCTGGGAGCGATATTGTTCTTGTCGATGTTCAAGGTCGATGTGTACAAAGTTAGCAACGGCCTTGCCGTATTGGGTGTTGCCGGCGGTGGTACGTGCTGAAGGTCGTAGCGCACGCCCAGATTAAACGTGAGGCTGGGCTTTGCTTTCCAGGTATCCTCGACGTAAAAACCGATATCGTTGTTATAAAAGTCGTCTTTCCCGACGTGCGTGATGGGATCATTCACCTGCGTAAAACTGGACCAATGTTTCCCGGTCATCCCATCGCCAATGTCAGCCCCAACTGAGTCCGCCAGCCAGAGGCAGAAGGTGGTGTTGGCCGCCGAACCAGTGCAACTGGTGATGCCCGGAATCGGTCCCCCCGGATTGAGGGCAACCACGGCACCAGAGACGACCGGCTGGTTCCCACTCGTGATGTTATAGCTGTAGTTTCCGTCGCCCTGAAACAGGTTGACCAACAATTCATGAATCAAGTTCACATCCGCGCCCACCTTGATAATGTGCGTCCCGTGGACAATCGAATAGTTGTCCGAAAATTGGAGGCGGTGTTCATCCGGAAACGCCGGGCGGGGTAGCGCGGACGTTTCACCGTAGGAGACAAGGTTCAGGAGCGAGGTAGAGGGGCCTGGGCTGTTTGTGCTGTCGAACTCGAAGTCGCGCCCCCATTGGAATCGGAACTCGTTGACCATGCTTGTGGACACGGTCGTATTCCAGTTGGCGATAAAAAATCGCTCATGCGTTCCGCCTTGTCCGTTCTGGTTCGAGCCCCCATTGTTGACGGTGGGAGCCGTGTTATAACCGAATGGCTCGCCCCAGTTCTGCCAGTTAAAAACGGCGCTCAGGTGATTATTCTGGTTCAATTGGTAGTCGAGCTTGCCGAGGAAGACATCCTGCTTCAGGTTGCGGGCGAACGCGCCCAGCAGTCCCGTCGTGAAAAAGGATTTGGCGCTTGCGCATTCCGCGGAGGTCACAGTAGCGGCGTTCGGGCAAGCGAACCCGTTGATCGTCGCGTTGTTATTCGTCGAAGTGTAAAGAATCGGATTCACCTTGCGAAACCCGTCATAAGTGCCGAAGAAAAACAGCTTGTCCTTGATGATTGGCGTGCCCACGCTGCCGCCAAACTGGTTCTGCTGGTGAACGGTCTGCGTGAAAATTCCCCTGGATTTTCCGATCGGATCCAATGCGTTCAGCGAGGGGTAGCGCAAATTCCAGAAGAGATCGCCGTGCAGATCGTTGGAGCCGGAGCGGGTCACCGCGTTCACCGTCCCGCCTGCTGCCTGTCCGTACTCTGCGCTGTAGTTGCTGGAGGCGACCTCAAATTCCTTGATCGAATCCGGGCTATAGACGTATGACACGATAATCGCGCGGCCGCGCGCCTCGGAGAAAAACGCCTGCGTGTTGTTCGCCCCGTCCACGGAGTTTCCGTTGTAAAGGCCGGAAATTCCGCGGAAGCTGCTCAACCCGCTCGTTCCATCGGTGGTTACCGCGGGAGTGAGGAGCACGAAATTTTCCCAGCGACGAGCAACCAGCGGCAGCCCTTGCACCTGGGTCTGGCTCACGGTTTGGGATTGCTCGGTCTTTTCGGTGTCGAGAACCGGCGCCTCGGTGGTCACGGTGATGGAACTTTGCTGGCCGGCCAGCGGCAACTGCGCATCAATGGTCACTTTTTCACCCACATGGACGACTACCTGTTTGGTGACCACAGACTGAAAACCATCCTTGCTAACAGTGACTTCATAATTTCCGGGTTGCATGAACGGCGCGGTGTAACTTCCGGAGCCATTCGTCGTCTGTGGTGTTTCAATTCCAGTGTCGGTATTTTTCACGACCACATTAGCGCCATCCACCGCGAGCCCCTTCGGGTCGGTCACGGTGCCGCCGATTGTGCCGGTGGCGCTTTGCGCGAATGCCGCGGCGGAGAATCCGCCCAGCAGCAAGAGAATTGCGAGTCCGGTGAGCCCCAAACGCACACAAATACTCGTTAAATGTTTCATAATCTTCCACACCCCCTTCTTTGGTCTACTCCGCAAGGCCGTTCACACCCCAAATTCTGTTCCCGGCCTACAGGTAGCGGTTCAAATGGTAGTCCAACACATCTTATTGTGCAAATTCGTTATTTTTGTTACTCGGATTTGAAAATAAAGTTAAGGAATGGGTTCTTCCTACGCCAAAGGCGCGGAGTTTTGAGCACACACGAGGGCGAATCCGCGCCTTCCGGACCAATCTTGATCCCATCTTCTCTGCCATGCGTTTAAGCAGCATCCCGGTGCTATACTCCGGCTGTTTGCCGCCCCAAATCGATTGGGCGGCGCCCCTTACGAGGAGCCTCTCATGTACCGAAGTGACGTCGTCGGTAGTCTTTTGCGGCCCAATTATCTGAAGCAGGCCCGGGAACAGTTCGAGGCGGGGGATTTGACGGACGTGGAATTCAAGCGCATCGAGGACCGCTCGGTGAATGCGGCCATCGAAATGCAGTTGCGCACCGGAATTGACGTCCTTACCGACGGCGAAATGCG
>JAIQFG010000083.1 GCA_020073375.1 Terriglobia bacterium
TTCATACCATGATCCGCGGTGAGCAGAAACTGGGCATCGGGAGCCGCTTTCATGGCTTGGCCAATCAGGTCGTCCATGCGCGCGAGGTGTTCTTGCGATTCCTTGGCCTCGGGAGCCCACATGTGCATCGGATAGTCCGTTGTATGGACGTAAAGGACGCCAATGTCCGGCCGATTTTTTAGGATGTCGATAACCGCTTGCATCAACCAGTAATTGATCTCCGCGCTATAAATCGGTGGGGCGTTGCCGAGTTTTTGGGCCCAATCCGGCGTAGGCTGCTCCGCTGTAAGAACAATTTCACAGCTGCGCAACAGGAACGTGACGGTCTTGGCCTTGCTCGAAAGCAGCGCCGACTTCACGCCTTGGCGGCCGGCGCGCTCCATGACCGTGGGAGCGACTAAAAGGTCGGCGGATTCCATATAATCCTCGACACCGCGCTTTTCGTCGAAATAGGTGTTTCCCGTGATGCCGTGAACCTCTGGATAAGCGCCGCAACAAATCGAAGCATTGTTAACATTAGTAATCGAGGGCATCACGCCCGACACCTGTTTGTAAATTCCGTCGCGCTTCCATTGCTTGAGTACGGGCATACTACTTCCCTCTAAATAGTCGATTCCGAAACCGTCAAACATAATCACGACGGTCCTTTGGTGGGAACTGATCTTTCCCTGCCCCATCGATAATCTTCCCAACGCCACGGATGCGGCCGCGGCTGTCCCATATCTGAGCAGGGTTCGGCGGCTCGGCTGTCTGATCACGGACTCCTCCATATTCGAGCGAGTGGCTCCCACAGGCAAATTCGAGTCATTCTTAAGACAGTGAAAAGCAATGACGAAGAATATCATTTCCGCAGAGAGTCAGGACTCGCTTCTAACTCTTCGCGCCGTGCTGACAAACCCTGCTCCAGCAAATGAACCTGACGTTTAAGGTAATCCGAAATACGGTTCCAGTGGCTCGAAATTAATCTCTTATTTCCTTCCAGTTGACAGGGCTCAGAGTTCGTCGAGAAGGTATGCCAAACCGTGTCCATTGTGACCTATTGCTGGAAGGAAGCATTTTCGTATCAACTGGTTGCAAGGTGTTGCATCGATCGGTTGAGCCAGAGGAGACAATAACCCTGACACACGGCTCTCTTCGGCGCGTGCATGGGCTCCGCAGTTCTAGAATGTCGGGGACGGGCGGATTGTACACCAACACCCAGCTGACATTCATCAGCTCAACGGGATTATCGGAATGCAGGAGCCACATTCCGATAAGACCACTTATCAAGGGGCGGGGAGCGTTGGAGCGCGGATACATCGCAATCGGTCGTGCAATTCACATCTGCCTTGAAAGCCCGCGAGAATTCGACATAGGCTCCGGTTCGATGACGTTTCTGTCTAATTGGACCGAATCGGATTACGCGGGACACACGATGAAGAAGTGCCAATCGCCTCAGGGTCACTGCCAGTTGAGAAACAGGCCTAGCTCCTTGAGAAACAGTGGCCAGGCCGGCTCTGCTTCCAGAATCAAGTGATTGGCGCTCGGGAGCGACACGTACCGCGCGCCCGGGATTTCAGCCGCTAGTAGCTGGCCATGCCTTGGCGACACGACCTGATCGCGGTCACAATGTATGACCAACGTGGGTACGCGCACCTGGCGTAGGAAAGGCCGGACGTCGATTTCGGCGTCGCGCTCCATGAGCCTCGCTGCGTTCTCCGGCGACGTGGACACGCGCTGCAACTCGTCGAACCACCGCTCGTGTTCTGGCGTAGCCTCGGGAATGAAACGACACGTAAACATTTTGCAGAACGCCGGATTCTTCAGGCCCCATCCGAGCCGCGCAAGGCTCGTCAATGCGCGGCGCACTTCCCACTGTTGCGGTGTTCCGACGTGGTTCAGTCCCGCGGCAAAAGCTCCGAAGAGCACGAGGTGCGATACCCGCTCCGGATGCTTCACAGCATACGCAACAGCGATGGAGCCGCCACGGGAGATCCCCAGGAGCGGAAAGCGATCGAGCCCGGCTGCGTCCACGACTGTCTCGAGATCACGGACCCAGGTGTCGAAGCTGACGTCGGGCACGTCACGCTGAGACATGCCGTTGCCGCGCTCGTCGTAGCGGATCATTCGATGGTGAACCGAGAGCGAAGCCCACCAGTGACGCCAGATCGGGCTGTCCCATTCGAAGTCCAGGTGCGTGAGCCAATTCGACGCCTTCACCAGCGGGGGTCCATTGCCGATGCTCGCGTAGGCGAGGCGGACGCGGTCGCAGGTCGTGCAGTACCGAATTTCCTGCCGAGTCGTCGCCCCTTGCGGAGCGCTGGGCGCGGCCTGTGAGCTGGCGCCGTCGACTAAGGCCGCAAACCGATAGCCCACCTTCGGCACTGTCTCGATGTACTGATGCCCCGTCGCCTTCTCCCCGAGCGCTTTTCGCAGCAGGGACACGTTGTGATTCAGGTTGTTTTCCTCGACCGTGGTCTCGGGCCACACTGCGTCAAGCAGTTCCTGCTTGGTCACCAGCTGGCCGGCGTTCTCAACGAGTACTGTGAGTGTGTCGAAGACCTTTCCGCGCAGGGGGATGACCTCACCGCCGCGCGAGAGCCGGCGCTCTCGGACGTCGAGACGAAATGGACCGAACTGGTAGGTGCCCAGCGCCTCTGTTTCACTCATAAAGCATCGCTCAGAAAAATTTCAGAAATATTCCGGCCTTTCCAAAGGACGCCGACAGTTGCCCCATTATAGCCTCCGGATCGCGCGGAATGAAACCGCCAAGGAGGAAACAAAAATATGACACCGAAACTGCTACCCGACCAGACTTTCTACCCATCGCCGACCATGGCCATGCAGGCTCCACCTGAGACACTGGCCTATGTGGCGCTGCTCAATCCAGACCCGACGGCCAGCGACGCGCTCGCCGTTCTCGACGTCGATCCGGCTTCGCCCGGCTACGGCGCACAGATCGCCCGCGTAGAGATGCCCGGCATTGGCGACGAGTTGCATCACTTCGGGTGGAACGCATGCAGTTCCTGCCTCTGCCCGTACTCCCCGCACCCGCACATGCAGCGGCGCTATCTCGTGGTGCCCGGCATGCGGTCGTCGCGGATCTACATTCTCGACACCGCACCCGAACCGAGGCAGCCGCGGCTCGTGAAGGTGATCGAGGCCGACGAAGTAATCCGGAAGACCGGCTATAGCCGTCCGCACACGGCGCACTGCGGGCCCGACGGGATCTACATCAACGCGCTCGGCGACGCCGCGGGCAACGGCCCGGGCGGCATCTTCGTGCTGGATCCCGAGAGTTTCGAGATCAAGGGTCGGTGGGAGCGCGACCGCGGCCCCCAGCACCTGGCTTACGACTTCTGGTGGCACCTCGGACACGACACCATGATCACCAGCGAATGGGGCACGCCCAACATGATTGAAGCGGGCGCGAACCCCGAGTTGCTGTTGAATGGCAAGTACGGAAACGCGGTACACATCTGGGATCTGAACAAGCGGCGGCACCTGCAGAAGCTGGATCTCGGCCCCGAGTATCAGATGGTGCTCGAGCTGCGGCCCGCGCACAATCCCACCGAGACCTACGGCTTCGTAGGGGTCGTCACAAGCCTGAAGGACCTGTCGGCGTCCGTCTGGATGTGGAACCGCGAAGGATCAAATGGCAACGGGACGTGGCGCATCCGCAAAGTGATCGACATTCCGGCCGAACCCGCCGACGCGGATGACTTGCCGCCGCTGCTTAAGGGATTCGGCGCCGTGCCGCCGTTCGTCACTGACATCAACCTGTCCCTCGACGACCGATTCCTCTACGTGTCGTGCTGGGGCACGGGCGAGCTCAAGCAGTTCGATGTGTCCGATCCCTTCAGCCCCGTCGAGACAGGCTCGGTGAAGCTCGGAGGCATGGTCCGCCGCCAGGCGCATCCGGCGCGTCCTGGCCAGCCGCTGAACGGCGGGCCGCAGATGGTGGAGATTAGCCGCGACGGGAAACGGGTATACCTGACCAACTCGCTCTATCGCACGTGGGACGATCAGTTCTATCCCGACGGCATCCGGGGCTGGTTGGCGAAGGTGGAGGTGACGCCGAACGGCGGCATCCGGCTCTCCGACAACGGGCTCCTCGACTTCGATAACATGCGGCCGCACCAGGTCCACCTGGAGGGCGGTGACGCCAGCTCGGATTCCTACTGCTTCGCGGGAGGTGCGTGATGACGAGCGGGATGACAGCGTCGTGGGTTGTGCTACTGGCGCTTGGCGCCTTTCACGGCATCAATCCAGGAATGGGCTGGTTGTTTGCGGTGGCGCTCGGCATGCAGGAGGGCCGCCGCAGCGCGGTGCTCAGGGCGCTCCTGCCGCTCGGCGCCGGCCACGCGCTGGCCGTCGCGGCCTCGATCGGTGTGGCCCTGGCAATCGGAGCCGTGGTGCCGGTCGCGTGGCTACGCTGGCTGACAGCTGGCGTCCTCGTCTCGCTCGGCGTGCTGCGCGCGTTTTGGCACCGACACCCGCGCTTGGTGGGTATGCGGGTCGGCATGGGTGGGCTCACTCTTTGGTCGTTCCTGATGGCGACCGCCCATGGCGCCGGCCTCATGGTGGTGCCGGTGTTTGTTGGCATGACGATGACGGGAGGTGGCGGGCACATGCATCATATGCCCGCCACCGGCGCCGGGGCGGGAACAGCGCTCGTCGCAACCGGCCTGCACGCTTTGGGTTACCTGGGCGTGACGGCGCTCGTCGCAGTGCTTGTGTTCGAGAAGCTCGGCGTGGGTATGCTGCGACGCGCGTGGTTCAACCTCGATCTGATCTGGGCAGCGACGCTCGTGGCCACGGGAATCCTGACGGTGACGCTGTAGTCCTGGTCCGGTACTATATGTAATACGCATCCTATAAATCTTCCCGCGCCCCGACGACGAATCCTTCGGACCTGCACGGGGAATGGCCGCACGCGTCGCCAAATTGCGACCCACGAGGGAATGGGCCGATTTTGGGAGGCATTACAGGAAACTCTGCATGATCGAGGAACTTGCGGACGCACCCAAGACTAGTATTGAACAATTATTGGGTATCTCTCCTGCGAATGGCCCAGACACCCTTCGACGGGACGCGCAAAAGAACTCCGGATTGGCCCTAGGTGATCATGTTTAAACTAAACCCGCTGCGGAGATCGTAAATGGATCGTAAGCGCATTTAGGTTCTCATCGAGGTCGTGCCGCAACAGGGATTGTGCGACGGCAGAATTGAGCGCGTTCGGTCTTTTGTTCACGCATGTTTGGATTTTCCGCTGACTTCCAGCAATTAGCTGAAAAACTGCCACAGCGCGCCCGAAGGATGCTCAGTGGTATTTGCCAATCACAACAGGCGGTACCTCTGATGCGGTAGCAGGCTCTCCTGCGGCAGCAGTCTGTAGGTTTCAAGGGAAAAATCTGGGCGAGCTACGAAGACCTCGAACATCTGATCAACGCCCTCACCCACATTGAACCGCTGCACTTCAATAATTCCGAGGACACTCCGCTGCTGACGCGACGCGAGGAAGATGTCGTCCGCCTGGTTGCGGACGGCATGAAGAACCGCGAAATTGCCGAGAAACTCAAAGTTTCCGAGCATTCCATCAGGAATTACCTGTACCGGATCTTCGATAAGCTAGGTGTCTCCAGTCGCGTCGAGCTGATTCTGTATGCGTTTAATCAGCGGGATGAGAACTGAATCTGCCTTGTAAATTCCGCCACTCGCCATAAAACAAAAATTCTTGGTCACGTCTGGCAGAGCTACCGGGTCACTTCAAATTTGAAGTGCAACGCGGGAATTTTATTTCCTGGGTGATCGTCCGCATACGTCAATTGGGGCATGCGATAGAGCAACTGATTTTCGGTTGGCGGGCCCTGATAAATGCCCGGGAAAAGATCGATCAAGTGAGTCCCGGGTTCCCCTGCGGCTCGGAAGGTGATTACAACGTCGCCCTGTGAATTGAAGCCGCAGGCATATCCCATATAAGCGTTATCGTACGTCGCTGCATAAAGGTTGTCGTACTCCGTCCAGCCGACTCCGCGCAAGTGAATTGTAACCGGCGTTCCGGCAGGGCCCGAGGCAGGATTCATGCTCACGATGCTCGTCTCGATTGCAAAGTAAGTCCGCGCGAGCGGTTTCTCATTTTCGCGCAGTTCGAGGCCATGCTGCCCGCCCAGATCCAAAGGAATCGTCAAAGGGAAATCGATCTTTCCATTGCTTCCAACTTTCACTTTCGCGATTTCCTTCTCCTGTGGCGAGAAACCATTGCCGCTCACGCGGCTCCCGACATACGTCTGCCAGAAAAGCTGCAGTGCAGTGCCCGCTGGAAAACCTTCACCGCGCAACGTGGCTTGGGTGCCGACAGCTCCCTGGGATGGACTGACACTCAGATTTCCATTCGCCATGTGGATTTCGGATGCCGGTAGCGGATACGCCTGGTATTCATCGGCATAGACGGCGGGCGTGGACGATCGGCTTGGAGTAACACGGAAGGTGAAATCGGGCCGTGGCAGGTAAGCGTTCGGCGCCTGTTGGAAATTCAGATAGCTTTGTCCCTGCCATCCTGTATAAATCTTTACGGGATGATCGCCTTCCGGGCCTGCCGCTCGAAAGCGTGCAACCGCCGAGCCGCGAGTGCTGACCGCAGTGACAAATCCCACTCCCCGATTATCCCAGTTGACGACCCAGGTATTTTCCATGGCTCGCCAGCCCAGTCCTTTGACACGCAACTCGACCGGCGTTCCAACAGGGCCGAAGAGCGGAGTCATCTCGAAGCTTTGGGTGACATCCAAACCGTTTTGCGCGACGGCTTGCCCATCGATTGTGGCGATGACATCGTGAACACCGCCATAGTCTTCAGGAATCGCAAAGGTCGCGTCGAGCCGGCCGCTGGCCTCCACCGGAAACTTTCCAAGGGACAAAGACGCGGGTGAATATTTCATCCCGCGGAAGAAGTAATAATCTTCGATTACCCAGTCGCCAGTGACGGTGCCCCACTGGAGGTCGACGATCTTGCCGGGAGGCAGGCCTGCGACAATTGCTCGAACCTTTGCGCCGACCACGGGCTTGTCGTATCTCAACTCCAGCTTTTGGACGGGAGCGGCCTGCGGTTTTGCGCCCGCTTGTAATGTGTCCGTGGGAAATGCAGCAGAAGTGGAGGTGAGACGCGCGCTGAAAAATACAGCCAAACTCACCAGCGCGATCATCCCGAAACGGAGAGGATTTCTGACCAGAGATTCCTCCGCTATTGGACGATCGTTAGAAACGACGGTACTCCGCCCTGCGGTTTCCACTCCGCCGTGCGGCCAAATTTATCGCGGGCCGATGCCGAAAGGTCAACTGTCCCGGTCGGTGCATCGTCCGGCACCACCCACTTGGTTGTCCACATGCCTGGACGGAGCGGCATGTCTCTTCCCTCAGGGGTCTTATGCGGCACGCCACGAAATAGCGTAGGCAGGTCATAAGTTCTTCCACCGGAACTGATGTGCACTGTGATTTCGGCGGAGGTCTCGGCCTCACCTGTTCCTCCGTCAACGGCAAATAGACGGAATCCAACCGTTTCACCCTTCTTGTATCGACTTTTCGCGGTGCAGGGATTGGGATTCGACGGTGACTGGAAGGCGTTGAGGTCCCCGAACAATATGAGCTTACCCGTAGGTTGCGTTCCTTGCCCCGCCATGAGCGCCGTGGCCAGCGATCCCATGAAAAGGGCGAACATTATTCTTGAAATAGCACGATACTTTATGCCCATGAACGGAACCTTAGTGCAACCCCGAGGTCTTGTCTAGAACTTTTGTTGGGCCGAATTACTGAATCCTGAATGGCTGCTATCGCTTGTCTTCGACAGTGTGGCCGCGCCCGTCGCGCACTTCATTTCCTTTGAACTTAGGATTCTTATCCGGATGCTTCGATTCGTCAGGCTTCTCGCCGCGGTTGGGGTTCGGGCCCTTGTAGCCGTGCTGGGGATCGAGGTGGTTGTCCACGGAGCCGTGGAATTTGTCAGGGCCGGTGAACCAAGGACCGGCGCCCACGAAGATGCCGGAGGGAAACCATTCCGGGCCGTAGTAGCCGTACGGGGCGCAAGTGTAGGGAGTAGAATCATAGTAGCCGTACGGGCATTCTGGTGCAGCTGTGGTTTCGCAGGATTGAGCGCCCGCCGCGGGGGCTTTTGCCGTCGAGCAAATGCTCGCCGCAATCACCAGTGCAACATAAATGATGAGCCGATTCAAAGTAGTTCCTCCGCCCTGTGAACAGGCACTTTCCGGCTGATGTTTCAACCACATGGTCCCCGAGATCGACGATTTCGTCCAAAGGATTCGTTGATCTTGTCATCCGCTACGACACGCGCCGAAATCTCAGCTACAAAAGCCTACCAGAAATCCTAGGGGAGTTCGAGCGTCACGCCAACTACCGATACCCTACCCAGGGCGGTGTTGTGCCGGCGCAAGGGTTGGTAGACCTCGCCGCTCACCCACAACTTGTGAAGCAACACACTCAACTTGCGAGCGGCAGCAACCACCAGGTCCATCCCGATCGCCAGTTGTTTCCGTTTGAAAATCCGCTTCCGTCTGTGTGAAACGGACTTACCGTCATGTGGGAACCCTGCAACTCCCAGATGACGAATACCTGACTTCATTGGACTTGGCCGGTGAGCGATCGGGGGCTTCACGCGTGATGCGGAAATTTCTCAAGACAATTCTCACTCATCGGCGAGCAAGTGTTGTCCGAGGATAATTTCCGAGTTGCCAGCCCTCCGCGGTAGGCTTTCACAAATTCCCTTGTCCTTGGTGGAGAACCCGCCTAGAATTTGCCCAACTATCAGGAGGGTCCGATGTCTCTGCCCCGTACTCATGCGTGCGTCTTGTGTTTGGCTGCCCTCGTCTCGTTCACTGCGGGGTGCTCGGAGCGCGCGGTGCAGGGCGCGTCGGCGCCAGCGTCGCTCGACGAACTAGCGCGCCAGTCACTGGCGATCATCGATGGAAACCTGAAGGTCCCCGGCTTGAAACAACGGGTGGACATCATCCGTGACCAGCAGGGTATTCCACATATCTTTGCGCAGAACCAGGACGACCTGTTCTTCGCGCAGGGGTATGTGATGGCGCAGGATCGCCTCTGGCAGCTGGAGCTATGGCGCCGCTGGCGTGAGGGGCGGCTCGCTGAGATTTTCGGACCGAAGGCCTTCGACTACGATGCGCGCGCGCGCCTGATGATGTTCCGCGGCCCGTGGGATACGAAGGAGTGGACGAGCTATCACCCGGATGCGGAACGGCTGTTTACGGCGTGGGCCAACGGCCACAACGCGTACATCGCCACCCACGCCGACAACCTTCCAGTCGAATTCAAGCTGACCGGCATCAAGCCGGAGCCATGGACGGCGAAAACGGTGACGCTGCGTTGGGCGGAACTCGGCATCGACAGCACGAGCGCGGCTCCGGCCGCCGAGATTCAGCTCGCCCTGAACGTGAAGAAGTTTGGGGCCGCGGAGGCCAACGCGCGCACGGCCCCGGATCCGTATGACGACTTGAAAGTACCCGAGGGGCTCGACCTGAACTGGATCACGGATGAGGCATTGGCGGCCGCACGTAAAGGCGATGACGACCCGTTCGCGCCTGGAAAGCTGCCGTCGCCTGAGATCGTGGAGGCATACCGTTCGCTGGTGCCAGCCAAGCAGGCGGCTCGTTTGATGCCTGAGTTGCAGGACATGGACGGCAGCAACAACTGGGTGGTCAGCGGCAAGCTTACGGCGAGCGGCGTTCCAATCGTCTCGAACGATCCACATCGCGCGATCTTGATGCCTGCGCTGCGGTACTTCGTGCATCTGGATGCGCCGGGGTGGCACGTGATCGGCGGCGGCGAGCCGCCGTTTGTCGGCGTGGACCTCGGCAACAATGAGAATATGGCGTGGGGTGTGACCTTCGCCGGCATCGACGAGGTGGACACGTACGTCGAGCAGACCAACCCGGCCAATCCGAACGAGACGAAGTTCAACGACAGCTGGGTGCCGATGAAGATCATCCGTGAGGAGATCAAGGTCAAGGGTGAGGACAAGCCTCGGGTGGTGGAGCTGAAGTTCTCAAAGCACGGTCCGGTGTTTTATGAGGACCAGGCGCAGCACGTTGCGTTTGCCGCCAGGTCCGCAGACCAGGAACCGGGCACCGCACCGGTCAAGGGCAGCCTAAAGCTTGCGCAAGCGACCAGCTGCGAGGACTTCTTCGATCGTGCCATGTCGTGGAAGGTGCCGGCTCACAATTTGATCTGTGGCGACAAGAAGGGGAACATCGCGCTGCAGGTCTCCGGCCTTGCACCCGATCGCGACGGATGGACCGGGCGGCTGCCCGTCCCCGGGACGGGGAAGTACGAGTGGAAGGGGTTCCGGAGCGACCTGCCGCGTGAGTACAATCCGGCGCGCGGCTACATCGCGACCGCCAACAACAACACCCATCCGCAGGATTACAAAGGGCGGCCGGTTTTCTACAACACTACGAGGGATGTCGATATCGCCCGCATCACGCGAATCCGCCAGCTGCTCGACAAGCAGATTGCCGAGCACAAGCCGTTCACGATCGAGGACATGGAACGTATCCAGCAGGACAACTACTCGCTACATGCCGAGCGCGACGCGCCGCTATTCAAGGGATGGACTGCCAAGAATCCCGACGCCGAGAAAGCACGCGCCATGATCGAGGGGTGGGATCGGATCCTCACTAAGGATACGACGCCCGGCGCAATCTACGTCCGATGGACGACGACCGACGCAGGCCGGAAAGCGGTGGCAGCCCAGGCAGGCTCTGAGCAGCGTGCGCTCGTCGAGCAAGGCTTGTTAGACGCGCTGGAGCGGGTGACGAAGGACTGGGGCTCTGACCAAACGCAGTGGCGATACGGGCGCATCAATCAAAGCCCGCTGCAGCACATGTTCATCGACCAGTTCAGTCTGAAGCCGGTCGAGCGGCCGGGAGGGTTCAACGACGTCAATGCCACCGGCGCGAACTTCCGGCGCATCATTGATTTGGCGGACGTGGACAAGACGATGGCGACCAACGCGCCCGGAGAATCCGCACAGCCCGGAAGCCCATATTACGGGAATGCGCGGGAGAAGCTCGCAGACGGCGTCTACTTCAACCTGCCGTTCACGCGCCCGGCGGTCGAGAAGCAGGCGGCGCACAAGCTGACGCTTTCGCCGCAATAGGGTGTTGTTGGCGTAGGCTCAGGGCTTACACCTCAAAATCATTGCACGTGGAACCGGCATGATTGGAGGACCCTAGTGCTGGCACTTTTGCCTCCAAGGCAGAGCGTTCTTTTGACATCTGGTGCCAGGAATTGCGGACTTTCTTCTGGCTGGGGTTCATCCCGGCACGCCTCACTCATAAACCACAACAGTGATCTGCCCCTACAGCAACGATCAAAAAGTTAACTCGTTTCTCAGTTGGCGCAGAGCCGTAAACCTGTTTGTAAACCTGGATTTGTGAGCGAGAAGGGGTGTACCCGCGAATTCGTTTTCCCCTGATCTGATCTTCCGACTGCGCCCAGGCTGATATCCCGGCAACCTGACGACCATCCAACGCGACATGGGCTAAGGCTTCACCGGCAGTACCATAGGTAAACGTGAAATTCCCGTTGAGCCATCTTGCCCAATCACGACGCCGTGGACTTTCCACGTCATTCTCCCCTTCGGCTCCGCTGTCAACGATTGACCTGATGGAGTTTTTGCACTAGGCGAATGAAAGAGTTCACATCACAGGCGCGCACTCGCTGAAGGTCTTACCCAAATATGTCGAGACGGTCCACAAGGGACAAACCTGGGCCAGCAACGAAGACCGCTAACATTTCGTTAACGCCCTCGCCCACATCGAACCGCTCCACTTCAACAATTCTGAGGGCACTCCGCTGCTGACGCGCCGCGAGGAAGACGTGGTCCGGCTGGTTGCCAACGGCATGAAGAACCGGGTGATTGCCGAGCAACTCAAAGTTTCCGACCACTCGATCCGGAACTACCTGTATCGGATCTTCGATAAGTTGGGAGTCTCAAGCCGCGTCGAGTTGATTCTTTACGCATTCAACCAGAGGGATCAGAACAATTAGGCTGCTGCGACTGCCTAGAGCCACAAACGGCCGAAAACTCTCCCTAAAGTTGGCACAAAAAAGCGGGTCCGATTAATGCCGTCGAAAGCCTGCACTAGCGCATTGCGGATCTGTTCACGGACCGTGAATGATGACGACGTCAATTTCGACTAATTAGTTGTCCCGTGAAAGAGACAAGAATTCCGGTCCATGACCTTCCGGGTACACCCAGATAGCCTTCAAGGACGTTGCCTTGTCGTTTCCATCGTCTCCCGCATATAAGAAAAAAGTGTCATAGTCTGTCAGCATCTGACGGAGAGCTTCGTCTACACGATAGTTTCGAAATTCAACGGAGAGTGGTTCAGTTCCCAGATATTCTCCCATGGTAATAGCAATTCCGGACTGAATGCCAATACGCATAACTGCGGATCGAAGGGATTCGTTCTGAACATGAAATGTCAGCATCCCATTCGTAAAACTAGGTTCACCCGACACTGGCTCGCTCTTGGTTGGCATATGTCCTACTGGAGGTGCTGCAGCTGGCGTCGAAGGCTCACTCGTTATCATGCGTCCCTCCCCATTCTTTACCGCAGGGCCGCCTATGGTACCCCGTGGCGTTCTGGAACCACGGCTTGATGGGGCCAGCGAAGTCGTCGGGCTTGGCACCGATGCAGAATTCTCGTCGTAAAACTCCACGGTGACTATATTGTTCTGCAGATTGATGTGGTACGGCTTCATGTTTTGGAGGTCGATCACCACACGGACCACGTCTTGTTTGAATTGCCCCGCGCGAATTCTAAGAACGGGGAGATAGGAACTAGGAATCGTTGCCGGTATCGCCAGGCGCGCTCCCCGAAAATCCAGGACTACTCGTTCGGGATCGCTCAAGCGGGTAACCTGGCAGACCGCCGTGCCGTTCGTGATTACCAGCACGATTGTTTTTTTATTTTCGCGTAAAACGACAGCATGGGAAACAATTGTAGTTGGCGAGGAGACGGCAACAGCTTCAGTGGACCGCCCCGTGTTCGTCCCGGTTACTTGGGCTGATGATGCTGAGGACGCTTGGAGTGGCGCTGAGAATCCTACGACGACTTCAAAGGTGAGCACACATGCGATAAAATGAAATCGCTGGAAGATACATTTCATTGCCATAATTTCGTCCTGCGAGGAGTACGACGTTTGCTGCCCTTGCACGCGGTGTACCAGCGTTAGTCAGAATTATCAGAATTACGTCTGCTATTTTCCTGTCAAAGTCCAGGTCAGCAGCTAATTTCCATAGGGACATTGTCGTCACAGCGACCCGAGAAACGCGAATAGCAGAATGCGTTCCGTGTCCGCCAGGCGGTCGAACTTACGCTCTGCGGCGGTGGCTTCACGTTTGTGGCGTTCTATTGCTTCCGTAAACGTCGCCGACCCAGCATCGTGCATCAATTGCGTCCGCGTCGACAGTCCCCATAGCGGCATAGTGCGCAACTTATTGGCCGTATCGTCAGGCCCATTTTGAACTATGCCGTCGCCAGTGCCTATATCATGGAGAAGAAAATCACTGAACGGATGGAACTGCTTCCCACCGATGGCAGCGGGCACAATCAGCGATCCGCCAAGTATGGACGTTCCTGTCGGTGCAGTCACCATTGTTTCCGTGTGACACGTGGCGCACCCTATCTTTTCAAACACCGCTTGTCCTGCCGCAACATCGGACAACGCCGTCGCATCCGTCGGAAGGTTTCGCGGCGGCACTTTCAACGAGCGCATGAATGTGGCAAACTGGTTGATGTCGCCCTGCGTGTCATTCAGTTGTGTTTGTGGGGCGCAAACACCAGTCACAGATTCATCCTGGAATAAGGAATTCGTCACGCCCATCTCGTTCACGTAGGCGTCCCCGGCAAATGACAGAAGGCTGGCGTGCTGATCCTTCCAGCCGAAGCGGCCTATGGCGGTCACGCCATTCATCTCGACAACGGGAACTTGAATTGCTTCTCCACCATTTTGTTTTGCCAACGCCAGCAACGTAGCATCCGGAACGGCTTCCACGAATCCATCGCCGAAGATCGGCAACGATAGCCGTCCGGCGCGTATGTTGTCTGCGTTCGTCAAATGTTCCTGAGCGGCGGCGCATGTGGCGCGCTGATTGATTAGCGAACGATTAGGAATCAACATTCCGTTCGCCAAAACAGCCGTTGCGGCTACATACGTTCCGCTCGATCCGTTCGTGTCAAACCGATGCCGCACGTCGCGCCGCCACGATTGCCGTCCACCATCATAGTGACCGGCCCGAAATTCAAGCGTTTGCGACGCGCCGCCCACGGCTTGATTCTGGTGGCAAGCAACGCACGATACGTCGTTATATACCGGACCTAGCCCAACTTGAGGAGTTTCGATTTCCGTGAACACATCACGCGCTGCGTCCATATCTCCCTGAGATGTCGCGCCGTTCGTCGCGCCGTCGAACCCCGCCGGCGCTTCCGGAAGCCCCCCGGCGAATATAATCAACGCTGAAGCCCCACATACCAAGCTCAACAAACTAATCAACAAAAACATTCGCATGATTTCCGTTCTCCTGAAGTGCGATTGAGACGCCAGACGTGGCCCGGGCTAAGGCTACTAATCGAAACCGGATGTGGACGGGATAAAATGCTTTGACCAAAGGGTCGCCGTAAGTCATGTCGAGTTCGGAAATCAACACACCGATTTGTCGAGGCATTATTTTTTCATTGCACGAGGCTGGGAAACCGTAAAGCCACCCACCTCGGACTATGTTCCTATGCCGAAAATGAAGAGCTCTCGCGCACGTCCGAGGAGGGCTAGTCAAATAGATGGCCTCAGACGCACGAATTTTGTTGTTTGGCTTTCGACGCGTCAAGTAACAAGATTTATAGTACGACTAGACGTACCGGTACTCGGCGCCCTACGCTGTTTGACTTCAGCGAAAATGAAAGTGAGTTAGGCATGGAGCTAAGCTGCAGAATCTGAGCTAAAGGGTTCACCTGAACGAGCGCTAGGATGCACAGAGAGAAGGGGGAGCGAGAAACGAAGAGTTGAGAGGAAAGGAAGAGCCACCCGAGACGCGCTGAGTTTCGGACCGCTCCGTACGCGCTCGGGCTATAACTCCCGATAAACGCATTATAAAAGGGCGCCCCTTTGAAGTAGGTTTTGATTGTTCGCATCAACCCTTGCAACAAGGAGTGACCTGAGCGAGGAATTTTGAGCCGGGTAAATTGAGAGAGAATTCACGCGTGATCGGTCCTGCCTTTTTGTATCCATTTCCCAGGGCGGGTACATCTTCTGCCTCTAACTGAGATCGGATGAAGGTCTATCATGGAACGGGTGGACAAAAACAAATCTGTGCGAGCAACGAAGACCTCGAACATCTCATAAACGCCCTCACGCATATTGAACCGCTGCACTTCAATAATGCCGAGGGCACTCCGCTGCTGATGCGCCGCGAGGAAGATGTGGTCCGCCTGGTCGCCGACGGCATGAAGAACCGCGAAATTGCCGAGAAACTAAAAGTCTCCGAACATTCCATCCGGAACTACCTCCACCGAATCTTCGACAAACTGGGAGTCTGCAGCCGCGTTGAGCTGATTCTGTATGCGTTCAACCGGCGGGATCAGAATAATTAGACGGTCGCGAATGTCCATCCGCGACGCAATTGTTTCTATTACTCGAGAATGACAAATCACCTGGCAGTTAACCCTCTCCGAGTCTGGGCCCTGTATCAAAACCGCTTAAATGTTATCAGCCGACCGGTTCTTAGTGTTTCTTCTCGCCTCGGTAGACCGATTCCTTCAAGAAAGCAAATAAGCAAGGCTAAGTCTTCAGAATCGCGTAGGCGCTTAGTAAGCAGGGAAGAGCAAAATCGGGATTTTTGTTTCGCGCCCCAACTATGCCTGAAGCACCACAGCGGCTTGCGATTGACACGACGGGTCACAAAGGCTACCCTCCCGGGCAAAGTGGAATCTGAAAACGAAAACCCCGGTTTAGGGCGATTCGCGAGAAATGTACGCAAGGGTGCTCCAAATGAAAGTGCGCGCGGGGCGGGGATGACTGTCGAGCCAATCGTGCACAGGGGGAACACATGAAATGGCGTATGAATCGAAGAATGGGTTTATTGGCCGTGGCGAGCGTACTGGTGGCCTCCTTCACTTGGCTCCATGCGCAGCAGCAGAGCGGCTCCCCGGTAGCGATTGTTGCCGATAACATCGGTGGCGTTGTCATGAGCTCGAAAGGCCCCGAGGCCGGGGTGTGGGTGATCGCCGAGACCACGGATCTGCCGACGAAGTTCGTCAAGATTGTCGTTACTGACGACCAGGGGCGCTACGTCCTTCCGGAACTGCCACAGGCGAATTACCAGGTGTTCGTGCGGGGGTACGGGTTGGTGGATTCGCAAAGGCTCCCTGCCCGACCTGGGCAACAGCTCAATCTCAAAGCAGTTGTCGCGCCGGACGGACGCGCCGCCGCGCAGGTGTATCCGGCAGATTATTGGCTGAGCCTCATGGAGATCCCCAAAGGAGAGCAGTCGGAGAAGGAAGTCGTCTTGAAAACCAAGGAGTGCTTCTCGTGCCATCAAGTGGGCGACTTGGCCACCCGCGAACTTACGAAGAATCTTGGCTCGGACACGTCCAGCCTTGATGCCTGGGATCAACACACGATGATGGGACCATCGGGACCCGGCATGAGAGCCGCCTTCCAGAGTATAGGCGCGCAGCGCAAGGCGTACGCGGACTGGACCGATCGCATCGCCGCAGGCGCGTATCCCAAAGAGGCCCCACCACGTCCGACCGGCCTCGAGCGTAACCTCGTGATTTCGATGTGGGACTGGGCCATGCCGACGAGTAGACGTGCTGATGTGGCCGCCACCGACGAGGACACCCCCACTATGAACGCGAACGGCCCGGTCTACGGAGCTATCCAAGGTTCCGATGTCATGGCCGTACTCGATCCACGCGAGAATACGACCAGTGTAATCAAGGTGCCGTCGAGCGCGCCTCTGATCGATGCCCACACTCCGGCGTCCCCGTACTGGGGGACCGAGAAAATTTGGCAACGGTCGGCTGACCCACGCAGCGTCGCGATGGATAGCCGCGGGCGGGTGTGGATAACGGCTCGGATTCGCGCCCCGCAACAACAGCCCGCGTTCTGCAAAGATGGGTCGATCAATAGATTCGCCAAGTACTTCCCGATCCCGGGGCCAAGCGCGAGGCAGGTCGAGATCTACGACCCGAAGACGAATCAATTCACGTTGATTGACACCTGTTTTGCTGCGGACCACAACCACTTTGACGGAAAGGGCTCGATCGTGTTTGGTCAGAAGGACGCCATCGGCTGGGTCGACGCCGCGATGTTCGACAAGACCCACGACGCTGCAGCCTCGCAGGGATGGATTCCGGCCGTGCTGGACACGAACGGCGATGGGAAGATCACCGAATGGACCGAGCCGGATCAACCGATCGATCCCAAGAAGGACCATCGGATTGAATTCGGCTGCTACGGCATCGCTGTGAGCCCGACCGATGGGAGCTTGTGGTGTTCGGGAATCGGCGTGAAGGATACGACGCTCGTGCGCATCGAGAAAGGGGCCAACCCGCCGCAATCAAGTAAAGCGGAGGTGTACGCGCCGCCCGCCGACAAAATGCCGTTGCCCGGTTCGGGGGGCGTAGCCATTGACTCGAATGGCGTGGTCTGGCAGAACTGGCGGGGCGCCCACCAAATGATGAGCTTTGACCGCCGCAAGTGCAAGGTGCTGAATGGACCGACTGCCACCGGGCAGCATTGTCCCGAGGGGTGGACAGTTTACAAGGCGTCCGGCCCCACATTTCATGGTGCTCCCGATGATCTAAGTACGGACATGCTGTATATGACCGAGGTTGATCGGGATGACGCGCTAGGTCTGGGAAAGGACGTAGTGTTGTCCGGCGACGTCAACGCGGACTCGTTTTTCGTGGTGGTGCCGCAAGGCGCTCAGATGACAACGTTGACCTTGCGCGTACCTTACCCGATGGGCTTCGCCGCCCGAGCGGCATCAGGACGGATTGATGGCCCGAATGCCGGATGGAAGGGTCGCGCGCTCTGGTCGAGCTACTCGATGTACACGCCTTGGCATCAGGAAGGCGGCAAAGGCTCAAGACTAAAAATTGTAAAGTTCCAGGTCCGACCGGATCCACTCGCGAAATAGTTGGTCCTTCGTGGACGGCTCAGGCCTTCGTCAGGGGCCGAGCAATCATTGTTTCCGGCGTTTTTTTGATATCGCCCGGGCAAAGGTATCGTCAGATCAACCGATTAGAAGGTGTTGCGTCGACCGGTTGAGCCGGCAAGCAATATCAATAACCGTCTTGGACGCGCGCACGCTTTGCTCTTATTTTGCCTCGGTGAGGTGCGGGTTCGCGTAGCCATGCTGCAAGACCTTATCAGGGTCCGGCCGTACGCTTAGGTAATCCACGTGATCAGTGATGTCAGTCCATCCATGTGGCACCCCGGGCGGGATGATGGAGATGTCTCCTACCGACATTGGGCGGGTCACGATATTGCCGAAGGCCCGGCCGCTGCATGATGGGCCATTCAGGATTTTGGTAACGTCGCTGTCGGGTCCCGATCGGTTACCGTTGATTATCTCGCCTCCGGTGACAAGAGTTCCGCCGCCCGAAATGACGATGTAGGTTTCGGCGGTATTGTCGTGCTCGATCATCCCGGGAGGACTCATTTTTGCTGCAGGAGGTGCTGACGTCGGTCCGCATTTCTCAACGTTCCCCGCCGCTACTCCGCCGCCACCGGGTGCCGCGCTCCCGCTCCCGTTTGTCGGTGCGCCGGTCGGGCCTCGATGGATGATCGCGACTGACAGCTGATACTTTCCCATGTCGACTATTCGGAGTGTTTGGTCTACGGCGGGCGGAGCGTATTTCAAGACGGCATTGACTTGCGCATGCGTAATATCGATGACCTCTTTCGGCCCGCTTTGACCGGGAGCAATTCGCTGAGAAAGTGCAAATACCGCTACAATTGCTAAAGGTAGGACTGCTTTTTTCATGATCGTTTCGCCTTTAGACCAAGTTTGTTTCCCTTGAAAAGACAATCTACATTACTTTGTTGGGATCACTGTCATTCGCTCTTATCGCGCCTGTTGGTTTTGTTGCTTTGATCTGGTTTCGTGGCCTCGATCCGAATCTTCCTGAGTAGTTGCGCGTCGTGCGTGAGTTCCGTCTCACCCACCGGAAATTTGTTTACGCTTAATACGTAAGCCAAAATGTCGGGAATCGCATCGCGGGGCACCGATCCCGGCTTGTTGATCGGCATCGTCTTGCGAATTCGTTCAAATAAGTCGCCGAGGGTGGAGCCGGTCCAGTTTGACAGGAAATCGCCCCCAACGAGTGGAGGCGTCATATCCGAACCCATCAGTGTCCCGAGGTGACATTCTGAACAATGTGTGGTGTAGAGCTCTTTGCCTCGATCGGCTTGCTTCTGCGTGAACACGCCGTCCCACACGGTTAGCGATTCCGAGACCGCCGTTTCCTGAGCTAAGAGCAGCATCTGTTGCGCGTGAATGCCCGAGAAAGACGCACCAATTGTCGCTAAACCAATTAATGTCGCGGCCGCGCCCTTGGACCTCATATCCCCTCACTCGAAATGAAACACAATAGACAAACAAATTCTTCCCAATGGGTTTGCTGGCGCTGCATCGAACGCTTCAGCGCAGAAAATGGCCCGGGAACACGGGCTCTCCAGGGTTCCTCTCGTCCCCCTTATTCCGTCGAAGGCAGACTAAACGCAATGTAATCGCCGGAATAGTTGCCGCCACTAACGGCCACGATGATGTACTGCTTGCCATCGACCGTGTAGGTCATGGGGGAACCGCTTTGCGGGGCTGGCAGCCAGACCGCCCCCACCTGCTGACCGGTTTGCTTGTCGTAAGCGCGCAACATGGCCCCACGCGGATGGTCAGCCGTCGTCGAGATCTGAGGGTCACCCATGATGACCAAAGTTTTGGTCACCACCAGCCCGACATTGCCTTGCTGGCCGGTCTTGGGAATGTTCAGTCCCTTGAGCGCCGGGTTATTTCGAATTGAGTCCGGCGTATCGCCATGCGGCACCTGCCAGACCATCTCGCCACGATCCAAGTTAATTGCGCTGAGTAGGCCGTAGGGCGGCTTCACGAGTGGCAGACCATCTACAGTCGTGCCGATCGGCGGAGTCTCTGGAGTAGTCGCGCTAGATTTCGCCATGATGGAATTCAGTTTTGCCTGAGACTCGCTAATCTTTGGCGCGTCCGAGGCGGAGCCGAAGCCGGGGCCTTCGTTGACCCTGAATTTCTGGCCCGCGACTCCAGCAAGATACCGAATATCGGAAAATCCTTCCGGCGGCTCGACCAGCCCTAGAGGCGACACGCCCGCATTCGCCGCCGGCGCGAAGACTGTGTGGGACTCAGGGTCATATCCCGCGCCGGGCCAGTTAGTGCCGCCGCCCAAAGTTCCGATGGTCAGCGCTGCGACCGGACCCGGAAGCTTGCTGACAACCGCGCTCAAGAACATGGGGCCCATCTTGTAATGCTTCACCAAATCCAGCGCTTTCGCGTGCAGCTCTGGTGTGAAGTCGATGAGATCGTCCATCGTGATACTCTGGCGCGCATAGGCCGGCGGCTTGGTTGGGAACGGCTGGGTGGGAGAGTACCACTCGCCCGGCACATCGCCCTGTGGAACCGGCCGCTCTTCAATTGGCCAGACAGGATTGCCCGTAACGCGATCAAAAATGTACAAGAAGGATTCCTTGCTGGGCAAAGCAACTGCTTTAACGGCCCGGCCATTAACAGTGATGTCGGCGAGAATCGGCGGGGAAGAGAGGTCGTAGTCCCATATGGGATGATGGGCAACCTGGAAATACCATTTCATCTTACCGGTCTTGAGATCAACACAAACCAGGCTATCCCCGAACAGATTGTTCCCTGGCCGGTGGCCGCCATACTGGTCGGAAGTCGGATCTTCCACCGCCAGATAGACCAAGCCGAGATCTTCATCCACAGTGATTCCAGTCCAAACACCTGTATTGCCATTGATCTCTGCCGAGTTATTCAGCCACGTGTCGTATCCGAACTCGCCCCTTTTGGGGATCGTATTGAACTGCCAAAGCATCTTTCCTGTCCGCACGTCATAGGCACGCGCAAAGCCTTTGGTGTTGTCGTGCGTCTGCGGTTGGGTGCCTTCTTTCATGGAAGAGCCAACAATCACCACGTCTTTGACCACCGTGGGAGTGGTGTGGAGGCCGACCTCCCCTGTTTCCAGGTCGATCGGCTTGTTCAGACCGGTCACGGCGCCAACCTTCATATCGACGATGCCATTTGTGCCAAACGTCTCGATCGGCATGCCAGTCTTGGCATTCAGTTCGGCCAATCGATAGCCGGTTGTTACATACAGGATGCGTTCATCGCCATTGCCATCGGTCCAATACGAAAGCCCGCGTCCCGAGAGCTGCCGCGGAGCATTCGCTGCGCGGCGCCCTTCATTTAAACTATGCACCCATTTTAGCTCGCCCGTTCTCGCGTCCAGTGCAATCGCCGCTCGCCGCGATCCCGCAGTGGTGTACACAACCCCATTGACTTCTAGTGGCGTCCCCTCGAGCTTGTATTCTGGCCGCGCGCCCAGATTGTCGGTTTTGAAATGCCAAGCGACCTCAAGCTGATTGAAGTTGGATGCAGTGATCTGGTCCTGAGGAGAATATCTGGTTCCTTTGGCGTCGCCAAAGTAATAAGGCCAATCGCCTTTTCTTGTTGATGGTTGGCCTGCGGTTTGAGCCCGTGTCTGTCCCATGAAGAAAATGAGTGAGATCGCAAAAGCTGCGACGGACAACAGAGCCCGTTTCAGGAGCTGAAAATAGAACATACATCTCCTCCTGGAGTGAAATTAGCCGGAAATTCCGATTTGGCCCTCTGTTTTGCGCATCATATGCTTCCCCTGCCCTGGACACAACGAATTTGCCCACCGGACACAACCCAAAGCCACATTCCTATGCGGCGACCTATCCATGAAGGCATAGCGAACCCGGAAGAACACCGAATCAAGCACTCAGAAGTTTTCTGCCGGGGGCGAGTGTGGACGGCGAGGCGGGAGGGAAGCGAGAAGCAGGCCAAGCCACTCACCGGATCCACCCAACGGCCGCCTTGCCGCGCGCATTTGCACAGCAGGAGAGCAAAGGCGGAACTGGCAAATTCCACGAAAAAGGCTCCGTTCGTATTTACTATGAGGAGGCCGGAGCCGGTTTCCCGTTGATGCTGCTTCCCGGCGGGGGATTGAACTCCACAATATCCTTTTTCTCCGGCAACGCGCCCTTCAACGCCGTTGAGGAATTCAAAGCACAGTATCGCTGCATCACTGCGGACTTGCGCAACGCCCCCAGCGGCCAGTCCACCGGCCCTGTCGAGGTCGACCGGCCGTGGGAATCCTACGCCGACGACCAGCTTGGCCTGATGGATCATCTAGGCATCGACAAGTTCATGGTGATGGGCTTCTGTATCGGCGGCCCTTTCATCTGGAGTCTCTTGAAGCGCGCTCCTGATCGTGTT
>JAIQFG010000084.1 GCA_020073375.1 Terriglobia bacterium
TGGCAGATTTAAGGCCACCATTTATGCGATGAATACTCTATTGATCCACAAAGGGATCTATTCGCAACAGGGGTTCGAGCAACTATTTGTGGAATGGGCGCGCAAAGAAAAATTAATAATTGGTTTGTGAGCAACCCCTGATTGGATCCGGGTGAATATGGTCCCTTTTGAGGGAATCAAATCCGCATCGGCATAATCACATACCGGTAGCGGTACGCTTCATCGGTGAGGGGGCGCATTTGCCCGGCGGATTGTTCGTCTTTTAATTCCAGGCTGATGGGGCCGTCGGAGGCGGCTCCGAGAAAATCCAGCATGTATTGGGCGTTGAAGCCGATCGCCAGCGGCTCGCCGTTGTATTCCTTTTCCAGATTTTCTTTTGCTTCGCCGTATTCGGGGCTGGACGCGGAAATTTCGATGCCTTCCTTGGTGACGGAAAGTTTTACGGCGTGCGAGCGTGTGTCGGCCAGTTGCGCGACGCGGCGCACGGCGTCGTTCAGTTCGCCGCGCTCGATGACCACGTGTTTGTTGTTCTCGCGGGGCAGCACGGCCTCGTAATTCGGGAATTGGCCGGTCAACATGCGCGAGATCAGCAGGCGTTCGCCGACGCGGAAGAAGAGATGGCTTTCGTCCAGCGCAAATTCGATTTCGCCGTCTTCTCCGGCTTCGATGGCCAGGCGCTGGACTTCCGCCAGGGCCTTCTTCGGGACCAGTGGGCGCACTTCCCGGGTCAGGCCCGCGAATTTGTGGTCGATCTCGGCTACGGCCAGGCGGTGGCCGTCGGTGGCCACCATGGTGATGGTGTCGGGCTTCAGCAGCAGCAGCGCGCCGTTCAGAGTGTAGCGCGACTCCTCGTTGGAAATGGCGAACGCCGTCTTGGCGATCAACGAGGAAAGAATCTTCGCCGGAATTTTTACCAGGGGATGCGGGAACGCGGGAATGGCCGGAAAATTATCCTTGGCCATGCCGACCATCTTGTAGGTCTTGCGATCGGCGAGTATTTGGACCCAGTGGTTATCCAGGAGTTTGAAACGAATTTCGCCTTCCGGCAGCAGTTTCACGAGCTCGATCAGTTTTTTCGCGGGGATCGTGCCGGAGCCTTCCTTCTTCACCTTGGCTTCGCAGGAGGTGTGGATGGAAAGCTCGAGATCGGTGGCGGTCAGCGACACGCGATTGCCGGAGGCCTCGACCAGGAGGTTGCCGAGAATTGGAATGGTCGTCTTTCGTTCGACGACTCCCTGCGTCAGATTCAATTCATCGAGCAGGTCGAATTTCTTTACGCTGAATTCCATTGCGAGATTTCCTCCGCCCACAGGCAAGTGCAAGACTACTACGGTGAAAGGCTACTGTACCCTGTTTTAAGAGATGTATAAAGATAGTAGTAGCAGTCGTCGCTGTGGAAATGAGGAAAAGGCGCTCAACTGAAGACAGCGAACCGGTTGGCCTGTGCAAGCGGCGGCCGACGCTACGAGGATTACGCGGAAAAAGAACCGTCCAGTGCAATGCCGCCCAGTGCACGGCAAGAATCATCAACAACCTCGCGCCGTCTTGCACAACTACTCCACAGCTTCTTGCTCACGATTTGAACAGGCTTAAGTAAGACAGGCTTCAGCCTGTCGGTTTTCGTTTTGGGCGGACGAAAAGCAGACAGGCTGAAGCCTGTCCTACTGAAAAGCAAACGCCCCGCAATGCCCGGGGCGTTTGCAAAATTTGAAATGGAAATACTTTTAGCCGAACGAATCCATCAACTTGTTGATGGTGCGGTTCAAATCCTTGTCGCTGCGGCGCAGGGCGTCGATTTTGTTGATGGAGTGCAGGACGGTGGTGTGGTGCTTGCCGCCGAACTGGCGGCCGATTTCCGGGAGCGATGCCGAGGTGAGCTGCTTCACCAGGTACATGGCGATCTGGCGGGGGAAGGCGATGGCCTTGGTGTTTGAGCGCACCTTCAAATCCGCCTCGCGCAAACCGAACTGCTCGCCGACTTTTTTCTGGATCAGGTCGATGGTGATGCGCTTTTCCTGCGTGGCAATGATGTTGCGAAGCACCTGCTGCGCGGTGACCAGGTTCAGGATCGAGCCGGTGAGCGAGGCGTAGGCCACCAGGCGGGTCAAGGCGCCTTCGAGCTCGCGCACGTTTGATTTAATCGCGCGGGCGATGTATTCGGCGACGTCATCGGGAATCTGGACGCGCTCGGACTCCGCTTTTTTCTGCAGGATGGCGATTTTCGTTTCCAGGTCGGGCGGCTGGATGTCCGCGATCAGGCCCCACTCGAATCGCGAGCGCAGGCGCTCTTCAATCGCCGAAATTTCCTTGGGCGGGCAATCGGAACTCACGATGATCTGGCGCTGCATATCGTACAGAGCGTTGAATGTGTGAAAAAATTCTTCCTGCGTGCGTTCCTTGCCGGCGATGAACTGAATATCGTCCACCAGAAGGACGTCCACCGAGCGGAAGCGGTCGCGAAAACTGATCATGCGGTCGAAGCGCAACGAATTGATCACTTCGTTGGTGAATTTTTCCGCGCTGATGTAGGTGAGGCGGGTGGCCGGATTGCGCTTCTTGATCAGATGCCCCACCGCTTGCATCAAGTGCGTCTTGCCCATGCCCACTCCGCCGTATAGGAACAGAGGGTTATAGGCCTTGGACGGCGCCTCGGCCACGGCCTGGGCCGCGGCGTGCGCGAACTGATTGGACGCACCCACCACGAACGACTCGAACATGTAGCGCGGGTTCAGCTGATGATCGACGGAATCGAAATCCAGGCGCGTCTGCTTAATGGGACTTCCGGCGGGCAATGGATCGTTCTCCGTGCACAGAAATTCCAGATGCGTGTCGTTCATGCCTACTTCCACCAGCACTGCCTGCAGCAGTTCGCCGTAGGTTTCGGTCAGGCGCTTGCGGAAAACGCGCGAGGGAACGCGAACCACCAGTTTTCCGTTCTCGCTGCCTTCCTGTCGCGTGGGGCGAAACCATGTGGAGAAGCTATGCGGATTGACCCGCCTCTCCATATGTTGCAATATCTTGTCCCAAGAATTCATACCTGGAAAAACCTCAAAAAGAGCGAAAAAGTGGCCACCAGCTTATTTCCACAGATGTGGAAAAGCTGTGGATAATCCATACCGCCACAGACTTATACGGGCGCAGTCAGTTTCTGGGTTGACCCCGTGACTCTACTCCCCTTTACCGTCGGGCGCCAAGGACCGCTGCCTCCCGGTATCGCATCACCCTCATCGCGTCACGGCGTCCACAGGGGGTGCCAGTTTTCGGACTGGGTTACCTAAGACGAGGCTGGATTCTCGCTGAACGGAGGCTGCGCGGCAAGGGAATTATTTTGTGGCCGCCGGGACCTCCCACAGAACATTCACAGTTTTTCCACAAGCATCTAACTTCAACAAAAGAATGCAGTTCCGCACAAAATGGAGATCTGTGGTGAATTTGCGAAACCCTGACATCGATCATGTCCAAGGTGATGTGCACCACTTTTGTGCACTATGGGAAACGCCGAAAAACATCGGGCCCAGATGTTTACTAGTTAGCTCGCATACAGGAAACCTTGGGCTCGCTCACGGCCACCAAAGGAGGGCCTGAAATCAGCCCGGAATGCGTTTTCTCAATATTAAAAATCAGTAAAATTCACTGCGGGAGCCTGGCGGGCTTCGGAAATTCGTAGGTGCCCTGCGGGTCCGAGCCGATCAACAGCCGATCCGGCTCAACCAGAATCATGGCAGGTTCCAGCCGCGCGCCGCTAGGGGTGAAAGTGCGGAAGCTCGCGATTCGCTGGCCCTCCTTGTCGAAATGGATGAGAAGCGTGCCGATGGCCAGCCAAACGTCCTGCGTCTGCGGATCCACGCTGACGGCGCTGATGATGCGGTGCAAGGAAGGGACCCCGGTTTCCGAGCGCGCAATGGCCTTGCGCGCGGCCTGCGCGGCGGGCTGAAATTCCAGCGTCATGAGGGAAATCTCCAGGGAGAGATATCCCTGGTGATCGAATTTGCGGACGGTGGGCTCTGGTAAATAGTCAAACGCGAAGTAGGAATTGCCGGCGTCATCGGCGGCAAGATGGCCGAAATTGACCTGGTTATTGATGTCCGGTTGATTGGCGATTTCCTCGCGATCGCCGAAATCGCGAACCACATTACCCGCCAGATCGTAGACGGTGACCAGGCGTTCGCCTCCCGCGCGGGAGACGGCAATTTCACCGCCAGTAAGAAACACGATCGAAACGGGCGCGGGAACGGAAATCGTGCCGGCCAGTGATCCGTTCGGCGAATAAATCTTAACGGCATTTGCGCCGCGGTCGCACACGGCCACGCGGCCTTCGCGATCCACATCGAACGATTCGCCGTAGACCAGCGATGCGCCCTTGGCCGCGGCCGCGGATTCGCTGGGAATCTGTCCAACACGTATTCCGGCGGCATCGAAAATCACGACCGCCGGCGCGGGCGCGGTAAGCACGTAGTAATTCCCGTTCGGCCCGCGGCGGACGGCGCGAAAGCCGGCGCCCACGGATTCAAACACCCGTCGCTTGGCCAGCAAGTCGCTTTCAAATTGATATTGTTCCTGCGCACGCGCGGAGACCGGAAGAATCGCGGCAAGGGCCGCGCCCAGCAGGAATGAAATACCAAGCGTACACAGGCGGCGCATGATGGCTTTGCCTCAATCGATCCGGAAGCGCAGGCGTTCGATGCTCCTGGCGCGGCCGGTGGTTTCGTCCACGTCCACAAGAGCGGTATTCATCTGGACATCGCCCGAGGCGACCTCAAAGCGCGCCGGCTGGCCGTCCAGGAAACGGCGCAGGACCGCGGCCTTATCCATCCCGATGACGCCGTTATGCGGCCCGGTCATGCCTACGTCGGTCTGATACGCGGTGCCGCCTGGCAACACATGTTCGTCCGCGGTGGCCACGTGCGTGTGCGTGCCGATTACGGCCGAAACGCGCCCGTCCAGGTACCATCCCATGGAAATCTTTTCGCTCGTGGTTTCCGCGTGAATGTCCACAAAGATCACGCGGACGTCCGATGGGATGCGGGCAAGCTCCCGATCGGCTGCCCGGAAAGGACAATCATTTGAGGCCATGAACACCCGGCCCTGGAGGTCCAGGACGGCGTAAGGCACACCATTCTTCGCCGTGCCCACGTAAAGGCCGCTTCCCGGATTCACGTCCGGGAAATTTGCCGGGCGCAGCAGCCGGGGATGCTGCGGGATATATTCCAGAATTTCCTTGCGGTCCCAGATGTGATTCCCGCCGGTGATCACCTCAACGCCGGCGGAAAAAATCTGTTCGGCAAGCCGGGGCGTGATGCCGAATCCGGAAGCCGAATTTTCGCCGTTGGCGATTACCAGGTCGATCTGACGCGCCTGGACGATGTCCGCCAGGCGGTCGGCGACGATGTCCCGCCCGAGCGATCCCACGATGTCGCCGATAAATAGGATTTTCATGTTTGTTTTGTAGCACAGCCACTCCTGGCTGTGTGGTTTTTGCAATCGTATCCGCACCGGCCATGAAGCCGCAGGCTACAAAATCACACAGCCAGCCCCTCGCAGGGGCTCGGGATGAAGAGTGCCTGTGCTACCTTGATCGCGTCCGAACCCGGATCACACAAAAAATGGAGAGGTCCACTTCGCCGTGTGGAGCTAGATCCTGAACCTCCTGTATAAGGTGGGAACCCTGCGCCGGCCTTTAGGCTTTCCCGCGGCGGACCGAGGTCCACCGCGGGCCATGCACACCAGCCGTCTGACACGGGCTCCCGGAGATCCAGTATTGGTTCAAAAGATCTTCGCTCTAAGCACCTGCGTTGCAGGCCAACTCCAGGGTTTCATTCTAGCAAATTCACCAAGGTGAAGCTGTTGAGCTCCTCCACAAATTTCCAAGAACTTTCTTTGGATATGGGTCGACGGAATAGGCGTAGAGGGCAGTCAGACGCGGGACTGCTTTCTGATCTTTGCGGGCAGCCAGGTGTGCTCGTGCCATCTCCACCCCAAGCTTGGGAGTAGGCGTTTCACATGATCAGGAGAATAGCGCACTCGGAAACGGCTCCAGATCAGGCCAGCGATACGTTCCGAGGTCCAGATCGGAGTGTCAAAACCGTAAGCTGCCGGCCCTCGGTCCAGTAGCCCGGGCAGGCGAGCCAGTTTTTTAGGAGAAAGTTTAGGATGCGGCCCGGACTTCGGAATGTGCCGCAACCCTTCCTCTCCATGAAGGCGGTAGATTCGGGCCCACCGTTGGACCGATTGGATACACACACCCAGGGAACGGGCGATGGTGGAGGTGGATTCGCCGCGCTGCAACCGGGCCATGGCCGCAATTCGGCGGGCCTCTAACTTTGCTGCGTCACGCCGCGCATATCCCAGATGTCTTGGCATATCTCAGACCCCCAGCGGGCTGAATTCTTCTCACTGAAACCGCATTCAGAAGTGCTTGTGAAGTTCCTGGTCGCGTTTCACTTTTAGTAGGATCACCACTTCAGGCGCCTTTTCAGGGCCAGAGATGAGAACCTTCTCTGTCGTCAAGTCATCCCGCTCCGCGTAAACCTCGTAATCGAGCCGCGCGCTCAGCATAGTGAACGCGAAGCGGCCATCGCGTCCGGCGCGTTTCATTCTGAGCATATGCGAATGAGTGTCCTTCAAACAGACCCACGCAAAAGCAAAGGGATTTCCTTTTCGATCCAACGCCCTCCCTTTGACATTAAATATTCCCGTGTGCTTTGGCGTCTGAGCGACGGTCAGTGAAACGCTCGCGATCACTAGCATCGCTATGACGAAAACCCGACTCATCGGCCACCTCCGATCATCCGGCTTGAAACACTCCCCGGAATCATGCCAGGGACGGTCCTGTTCATGGTCCGCCCCTGACCGTAGAAGTACCGCTTAGAAGTGGAAGCCCAGTTCCCCCGTCAGCGTGCGCGGGGTGATGAAGTGGGTTCCGCTAAAGGTGGAAAGGAAGTTATAAAGCGCGACTTTGTTGGTTACGTTGATGACCGTGAAGCGCAGGCTCCACCGATAACGGTCCTTTTGGAACAAATTGTCGTCTCCCACACTGACGTCAAAGAGGTTCCGCGGGGCGACGCGGGGTGGATTGTGGTCATCGTCTTCCGTGCCGGGAGCCGGTATTTTGATTCGCGTCGAGCCATATTGGCTTGGCGCACAAGACGAAAAAGATACAGTCAGAGTAGCGGCTACACCGTTGCACGTAATTCCAGCCTGGGCCTGCTGGTCGGCACTCAGGCCGGACAAATCAACAGGCGTTGTTGTATCTGTCGCGAAAGGTATGGCGCCCGCCACGAGGCCATTGTCATATCTCCAGTTGAATCCGATCCACGGTAGATTCTTACGCAGCTGGTACTGAATATGCGTGGTCTGCTGGAATTTTTGGTCGTGGTCGATGCGGAAGGCAGGAACGATGTCCGTAGAGGCGCCCCCTCCCCCAATTTGGGGAGCAAAGAAACGCGCCGCGACGCCGCTGGCAGTAAAGAATGCGGTAATCCCGTGGTAATTCGGCACGCTCACGCGAACCGAGAACCCGCTGATCTTGGAGTTGTTCCATGCGATGGGAAAGAAAATCGGTGTGTTGAGGAAATCGCTGAAGTCATACGCGCTGTGTGTGTACTTCCAAAGATAATCGCCATCCACGACAAAGTGCCTTCCAAGCGCCTGCTGGAAGCCCGCGTGGAATTCATTCCGCTGCCCGGGAGCGATCGGGGCCGTTCCGCCAAAAATTTCGCTGGCGACCGGGTTTGCGGAGGTCGCAAGCACCAGATTTTCGTTGAATGGAGTCTCCATGACGCGCGCGTAGGATATTCGGAGCACAGTATTCGTCTTCTTGATGTTATAGGCAATTCCTGCGCGAGGTTCCGCCTGGGCGTTCCTGCTTTCGAGGCCTCGATAGATATCCCCGCGGATCCCCAAATTGAACGACCAGTTGCCGGCCGTAATCGTGTCTTGAATGTAGAGTCCAATTTCCTTGATGTCCGTGTGGCCGGGGAAACCAAACAGAGCGCCTGCAGGATTCGTGCATCCGTTCACAGCGGAGGGAGTTCGCGTCAGGTCGAAGCACTCGAGGTTTGGCCCGAACGCCAGGACATTCCCTGAGCCATCGTTCGGAGAATTGGCACCCGTGCATTGGGACGGATCGGTAAGGCTTTGATCTCCGACGGGATTTCCGCTTGCGTCGATACAGGGAGAATTAACCGTTGGATCCGTAAGCCCTAGTTTGAAGTCTTCCGTCAGGAACGTATGTTGAAATGTGCCGCCCACCTTGATGTTGTTCATGCCTTTCACGTACGAAACATCCGCTCGAACCCCCGCGTTCGTCAGTGTCCGCTGCTGGCTGGCAGTTTCAAACAGGTCAGAAAAGGGATCCGCGCTAGGATAGTAATTGAAGCTATCACGCCGGACAAAAGCGCCGACCGTAAGCAGAGTTGTCGAGTTGAAAAGATGAGTCCAACTCGGCGCAATATTGTAGGTGGAGACTTGAGCGCGTTGGTCTTGATTGACCGCTAGCGAGTCGAACGAATTTGGCTCCTGGAACCACGACCGCGTGTAGCCGAAGTTCAAGTGGATCGCGTCCGCGGTGCTCGGTTGAAGGTCGAAGCGGTCAAACCCATTTTCTTCATTGCCCTTGGCGTGCATAACCTGAAACTCTGGAGGATCGAGAAATCGTCCAGTGTTCAAGCCGTTCAATGAGATGAAGTTTCCCCATTTGGAGCCGCCGATGGCGAGGTCTGCGCTGGCATTCACTGAACCGAATGAGCCGTAGGAAGTCGTCACGCTCCCGGTGGGCTGCGTTTCCCCCAGGCCTGAGCGCGTTGTGACCTTGACGACGAGACTTGTCTTATCCCCATACTCCGCGGGCGGAGCCCCGGAGATGACTTCCATCGACTGGATGGAATCGACCGGGATCTGGTTGGAGAAAACCTTGCTTTGCTGGTCCGTGATGGGCTGGCCGTCCACCGAGAAGGAATTTTCAGCGTGGTCGCCGAGTCCATGAAACAAGCCATTAGAGTCGGCGACGACACCTGGAGAAGCCAGCGTCACGAGCGAACTCAGCGAAGAGGACTGGCTTTCAAGCGGCAGTTTGTCGAATAGTCCGCGGTCCACGTCGGTATGAGGCGTCGATTCCGTTTCCACTAGATCCGCACCCGTGGCTTCCACCGTGATGTTTTCCGAGGTTGTTCCCAGCTTCAAGGTAATCTCCAGCGTCGTGGGAACAGACGACCGGACATCGACATCCTGTGCGAAGGTGGAAAATCCTTTTGCTTGCGCGACCAGGTGATAGGGATTGAACGGCACATTCGTGAAGCGGAAATCTCCAATGGTTCCGGTCGTGGTCATGCGAGAATAGCCGCTGACCGGATCCGAGATCTCGACCGTCGCGTTGGACAAAACGCCGCCGGAAGGATCCTTCACCACACCGTTAATTGTCCCGGACGATTGCGCCCAGACGGAAGATGCACACAAGAATGAGAACAATCCAAAAACAAGAAATGCAAGCCTGCGGAAATTCATTTCATTTTCTCCTCTGCCCCCGAGGGGAACGCGTTGGTAATACGAGAGGGTGGACGCCCAAATGGAAATGGACGTGTGCGCTGCTCTCTCCTCGCCTTCGAGAGCAGCGCAACAGCTAGTGAATCAAGGAGAAATTCTGTTGTTTATGCAGATGGGGGAGCGCGCGGGGCCGTTTCAGAAAGAACAGGGGCTGTGAATGGACACGCATCTTCCGGCAAAGGCAGGGAGCCAACCGGTTCGAGCAAAAAAACATTTTGGGCGATCTCGGGTTCAGGAACTGGCGCCTGGTGGGTCAGATGGCAGTAGGGGCATCGCGTGTCGTCCGCTGCATTGTGGCAATCCCAATCGCTTACAACCGTCGTGGAGAATACAAGCAGTGAGAGGACGGCGAAAGTAACTGCCAATACGCGAATTGTCTTACGCAGATTCATGCAACCGATCCGAAACCTCTCGACAAAAATCCATATGATCGTAACCTAGTCTCAGAATCAAGTAAATACCGTGTGTTTGCCCTGCTACACCTGCAGCACATCGCCTTCCTTCGCCACCATTTCGTAAAGAACCGGATTGACGAAGACTCCCAGGAAAAGGCGCGAAACCAGTCCCGCGACAATCACGATGGCGAACGGTTTCTGCGTATCCGAGCCGATCCCCGTGGAAAGCGCCGCGGGAAGCAGGCCGAGGCAGGCCACCAGTCCGGTCATCATGATGGGGCGCAGCCGGAGCAAAGAGGCCTCGCGCGTGGCCGTGCGGATGTCGTGGTTTTCGAGCCGCAATTTGTTGATGTAGGAAACCAGGATGACGGCGGTTTCGACCGACACTCCCATCAACGCCAGCAGGCCCAGCACGGAACTTACGCTAAACGCGGTGTGCGTCAATTTCAGCGCCAGCAAAGCGCCAACCGGCTGCGTCAATGCCACACCGATCATGACGATCATGGGGAATTTGAAATTTCCGTATAGCGCGAACAGGATCATGAAGATCAGGAGAATCGCGAGGGGTCCGATGATCGCGAACTGTTCCCGGGCGGCCACGTACTCGCTGTACTCGCCGCCCCAATCAAGCGTGTAGCCCTGGGGCAGCGCCACCGACTGCCGCACCGCCTTCTGCGCTTCGTTAATTGCGCGGGTCATGTCGCGCCCCTCGATGCCGAACTGCACGCCGATGTAGCGGGAATTATTTTCGCGATAGATGAACGATGCGCCGTTTCCCTGATGAATCGCGGCGAGCTCCGAGATCGGCACCTGTTGCCCGCCCGGCGTGGGCACCAGCAGATTGCCGATTTCCCGCGTGTTGGACCGGTACTCGGGCTTCATGCGCACGACCAGGTCAAACAGGCGCTCTCCCTGAATCACCTGCGTGGCCGCCTGGCCGCCCACGCCCGCTTCGATGACGCCCTCGACGTCGGAAACATTGATGCCGTAACGCGCGATTTTTTCGCGGTCCACGTCGATTTGCACGCTGGGCTGGCCCAGCTCGCGCACCACGGTCAGCTCGGTGAAGCCCGGCACTTGCGAGAGAACGCGCTTGATTTCGACGGCCTTGTTTTCGAGCACCTGCAAGTCCTGGCCGTAAATTTTCACCGCCAGCGCGCTCTTCAGGCCCGTCAGGGCCTCGTCCACGGCGTCCTCGGCGGGCTGCGTGTAGTTGAAAATCACGCCGGGATAGGCGTCGAGTTTCTTTTGCAGGTCCGCGGTCAACTCGGCTTTGTTGTGGATCGGGCCCTGGGACCAGGCGCTGTCCTTGTAGGGCTTCAAGCCCACGTAAAATTCACAATTAAAAAATCCAGTGGGATCGGTGCCGTCATCTGGGCGGCCGAGTTCCGATCCGACTTCAGTGACCATGGGATAGGACATCAGGATGTTGCGCACCTGTGGTGCGAACTTCGAGGACTCCTCGAATGAAATTGTGTACGGCATGGTGGCGCGCACCCACAGTGCCCCTTCATCCAGGTGCGGCATGAATTCCCCGCCGATGTAAGGCACCAGAAGCAGCGAGGCGGCAAAGATCAGCGTTGCCGCGATCATCGTCGTCTTCGGATGGTCCAGGCACCAGTCGAGCTGCCCGGCGTACATATCCTTCACCCATTCGTACGGCCGGTTCACGGCTTCCTTGACGCCGTTTTTGAACCAATAGGAAGCGAGAACGGGAACAAGGGTAAGCGTGAAAATCAGCGAGCCCAGCAGCGCGTACGACATGGTTTCGGCCATGGGCACGAACAATTTTCCAGAGGGGCCGGTGAGGGCGTAAATCGGAAGGTATCCCGCCAGGATCACGGCCACGGAATAGAAAATGGGCCGGTCAACGTCGCGCGCCGCTGCCGTTATCACCTCATACAGGTTGTACTCCTGCCCGTGGCGGTCGGCGAGTTCCCGAAAAATGTTTTCCATCATGACCACGGTGCCGTCAATGATGATCCCAAAATCGATCGCGCCGATGGAGAGCAGATTCGCGGGAACGCCGCGGCCGTGCAGCAGAATGAACGCAAACAACAGGCTGAGGGGAATCGTCAGGGCCACGATAACCGCGGCGCGAATGCTAACCAGGAAAAAAATCAGGACAATGAGCACGAGCGTCATGCCCACGAGCATGTTGTGTTCAACGGTGTCGATTGTGAGCCGCACCAAATCGCTGCGGTCGTAAAAGGGCTGCACCTTTACGTCGGGCGGGAGGATGCCGTGATTCAACTCCTCGGTTTTCTTTTCCACGCCTTGCAGGACGTTTTGAGTTTGTTCCCCGCGGAGCATGAGGATCACGCCTTCGACCGAGTCGTCGTTTTTCTGGAAGCCGAATTCTCCCAGGCGCGGGGCGCTTCCGATGGTCACTTCGCCGATGTCGCGGATGCGCACGGGAACGCCGTTGTTGTTGCCGACAACAATATTTCCGATGTCCTCGGTTTTAGTGACCAGCCCCAGCCCGCGAACGTAGAAAAACTGCGACCCTTGCGAATAAAATCCGCCGCCGGCATTGGAATTGTTCGCAGCCAGGGCGGACATCACTTGCGGCACGGGGATGTGGTAACTGTAAATCTTCGCGGGATCGAGCAGCACCTGGTATTGCATGGTCGTGCCGCCCAGTCCGGAATCGTCCGCGACGCCCGGCACAGACCTGTAAGCCCGTTCGACGACCCAGGTTTCAATCGTTTTCAGTTCCTGCGGGCTGCGATCCGGGCTTTCCAGGACGTATCGATACACCAGGCCGGACGGGCTGAACAGCGGCGACAATCCCGGCGTCACGCCTGGGGGGAGTTGCGCGTCGCCCAAACGCTCGAACACAACTTGCCGCGCGAAGTAGTCATCGGTGTTTTCCTGGAACGTAATCCGGATGTCGGAAAGCCCATAGAGCGAAACCGACCGCATCACTTCCATGTGCGGAACGCCGTTCATTTCGACTTCCAGAGGCAGGGTCACCAACCGCTCAACTTCCTCGGCCGCGTGACCGGGCCACGACGTACTGATCTCGACCATTGGCGGCGACAAGTCCGGGTACGCGTCCACCGGCATGCGCTGGAAGGATAGAGCGCCGGCAATGACCACGAACAGCACCAACATCAGCACCAGGAAGCGCTGGCGGAGAGCGAATTGGACGAAATGATGAATCATGATCTCTTTTGCCCCCCGCTCAGCGTTGCAGCGAATTCTGGAATTGCAGGAACAGGCTGCCGTCTCCGACGATTTTGTCGCCCGCCTGCAGGCCGCTCAGAACCTGGGTTCTTCCCGACAAGCTTTCCCCCACGTTCACCATGCGGCGGGCAAACTGTGCGTTGCCGGTTTGCAGGTAGACGTAGGGCATGTTCTGGTCGTCGCGCAGGACGGCAGCATCGGGAACTTGCAGTGCGTTGGGCACGACGCCGGCGCGCACTTCGGCGGTCACGTACATGTCCTTGCGCAGGCGCTCACCTGGATTGGAGGCTTCGATGCGCGCCTGCAGTGTGCGCGTGGTTGGATCGAGAGACGGAGCGATATACTGAATCTTGCCGCGCACCACGCCCGGATAGGTTTCGTTCTGGATGGTCACGTCCTCGCCGACGTGCACGTAGGCGATGTCATTCTGGTAGACGTTGACGAGCACCCACACGCTGCTCATGTCCGAAATCGTGAAGCATTGCGTGCCGCCCGCCTGCAGCAACTGTCCCGCCGAGCACAGCCGCTCCACCACTTCTCCCGCCACCGGCGCCACCAGCGGCAATTCGGCCGAGGGTGCCGCATTCAGGATGCTTTCCGGATTGGAAATTCCCAGGACGCGAATGGCCTGCTCGCTGGACTGCAAGTCAGCCTCGGCCTGCGTGCGATTGGATTCGGCCTGGTCGAGGTCCGCTTGCGCGATGGCTTTGTGCGCCAGCAGGTCCTGCGCGCGCTTAAAGGATTTGTCGGCCAGCTGGAAAGCGTCCCGCGCCTTGATGTATGCGGAGCGCATCTGCGAGTAGTCCGGGCTGGCGACGAACAGCAACGGCTGGCCCGCGGTCACATGCTCGCCGGGAGCGGCAAGGATGCGGCTCACCGGGCCGCCTACTTGCGTAATCACCGGCGTGGTCCGAAAACTGTTGTAGGCGACGGACCCGGAGAGGCGCAACGTGCGCGCCATGGGCGACGCCGCGACCGTGAAAATCTGGATGTGCGCCATCTGATCGGCCGGAAGCGAGAACAACTCGGCTTTGCTCGCCGCGCTCTCGGTGGTGGAGAACGACGTCATCTTGCCGGCCTGTTCGCCGGCGCCGCCGCAACCGGCCAGTGCCAGAGCAGCGGCCAGTGCAGCTATTCGGCCCAAGGAACGCTGCCGCTGCCTGGGCCAGGATTCGTTCCGCAATTTAATTTTCATGCTCATGGCAAACTCCTGGTGCCCACGGCCTGGCGCAATTGCTCAAGCGAGGACATGTACTGCGCGAGGGCCTGGCGGTAGGCAAGCTCGGTGGAGCGATAGCTGCGTTCTGCGTCCAGATAATCGAGCAGGCTGGCGGCGCCGCGCTGATAGGCGTACTGGCTGATGTCGCGCGAATCCTCAGCCTGTTTGCGATAGCCGCCCTGGTAAAGCTGCACCACCTGATCGCTGGTGCGAAGCGATTCGTAGGAGTTGGCAACGTCGGTGAGCGCGATGGAAGCCTGCTCGCTGGAAAGCTCCTGCGACTGCGTGATGGCGTAGCGCGTGCGCGCGATTTCGCCCTGGTTGCGGTCGAAGAACGGCAGCTGGATGCTGCCGAAAAGGGAAGCGGTGCTCGCGTCGGCGACGTGAGTGTAGTTGATTTGCGCGTTGACGTCGCGCTTGCCGTTGGACTGGGCCAGGGCGTGCTGGCTTTGCGCCGCCGTGATCCCCAGTTGCGCCGCGCGCACATCGGGGCGCTCGCGCAGCGCCATCGCTTTCAGATCGTCCTCGCCCAGTTTCACCGGCTGGTATTCCAGATCCCCGACGACATCATAGGATTCAGGCACGGATTCGTAGCCGAGCAGCTGACGAAGGCTCGCAAGCGCCTGGACGCGGGCCAGCTTCGCGGCCGAGACGTCCATCTGGAATTGCAGCAGCTGCAGCTTGATTTTCAGCAGGTCGCCTTCGCTCAGCGCGCCGGCCTGGAATGAGGCCTGGCTAACGTCCACAGTCTGCTGGAAGCTGGCCAGGTCTTTTTCGGCAAACTCCAGGTCCGCCTGCGCGAGCAGCACGCCGATGAATTGCGTCGCGACGTTGAACGCCAGTGTCCGTTCGTTGTCCGACACTTGCGCCGTTGTCACGGCCGTCTGATCCTTGGCCGCCTGCAGGCGGTGCTGCCTTTTTTTCCCGCGCTCGAACAAGTACCCGACGCCTAGATCGAACTGGGCAGTGTTGTCAATGTAGTCGTTCGTGAAGTTGTTCGGATGAAAGACCGGCAGAAACTGCGCGTCCCCTATAAGCACGGGGTTGGGCCGAAGGTTGGCGGAAATTTCGTCGGCCTGGTTCTGCAAGATCAAAGTCCGAGCCGCCTGCAGCGAATGATTGTGCTTCAGCGCCAAATCAATCGCCCGATCCAGCGTGACGTGCGTTGCAAGGGCCTGGGCTTGCGCCGCGGGCTGCGCCGTGGTTTGGGCCCGGAACGGCGCCGCCACCGCCAGAATGCCGATTGCCAGCAAGGGCCACCTTGTTTGCGCCCTGTACTTCTTGTCCATGATTTCTCTCCTGCTCGGGTTCGGGCTGCGTTCGCATGGTCTGAATCCAGACGGGGAGCCGTCCGGAATTCGGAATGGCCGCGGCCTTTGAGGAATGATCCCGAAAATGCGCAGCGTCGGGACGCCTCAAGGGACCGGTTGGATTGGATTGCTAATGGCCGGGGCCAGCGATGGCTGGCGCTCCAGCGGGCAAATTACCCAGCAGGGGGTGCGCGGGGGGAAGTGTTTGATGCGGCCGGAGAAACAACCAGCGTGGAGTCTTCCGGCAAAGGCAGGGAATCAACCGGGTTCAGAACGGGCGTGCATTGGCTGTTTTCGGTTTGGCCCGCAGCCTGGTGGCTCAGGTGGCAGTACGGGCAGCGCGCGTCGTTGGTGGAATCGTGGTGATTCCAGTCGCTGACCACGCCCGTGGAAAAGGCCAGCAGGGCGACCAGCGCCAGGCAAACACCGAGAATGCGAATGGCTTTCGACACGGGCTTGTTCATGAACCGGTACGGGGATACCAACACCGCTGTAATAGTATCTGGATGTGGGACGCGCGTAAAGCGTTGCCCGTTACGGGGCGCTGAAAAGTAACGGTTTTAGGCGGTTTGCTTCAGGGCGCGCTCGAGGATGGTCAGGCACTGCTGGGCGCGCTCGCGCAGGGCGTCGTCGCGGTGGCCGGTATCGTTTTCGCGGCTATGCAGTTCGTCGGCCAGGGCCATGGCGGCCAGGACGGCCACGCGGACCGAGTCCACCGTTTGCGTGGCCTCGGCCACGGCGCGCATCTTTTCATCCACGTAGCGCGCCAGTTTCTGGACGTAAACTTCGTCCACGTCTCCGCTCAATGTGTAACTCTGGCCGTAGATCTCGACTTTCACGCGGTTCGACATGCCATACGCTCCCGGCTGGACCGGCACTGTGGGGCTCCAGCGGGAACCCACACCCGCCTATTCTGCGATTTTCCGGTGAGCGAGGCAAGAGGCGGATGCAAGTCACATGGCCCCGCCGCGGCGGACCGTGCCCCTACGGCGCGAAGCCGGGAACGCGCGAAACCGCATGCGCCCAAAGCCGCCCACGCGCGTAGCTGTCTATGCTCGTAGAGTTGCGCCGAGTTTCTGTTCCAGTGCGGCAAGAATGCGCGAGGAAAAATTCGTCAGCTGCGCTTCGGTGAGCGTGGCTTGGCGGCTCTCGAGCGTCACGCGCACCAGCAGCGAGAATTTGCCGGCCGGGAGATTTTTGCCGCGGAACACATCCACTGCGTCGATCGAGGAAACTTCCGCGATCTCCAGGGACCGAATGGCGTGCGCCACGGCGGAGAACGGAGTCCCGTTGGCGAGCACGAGAGAGAAATCGCGCTCGACCGCCGGGAAGCGCGAGAGCGGTTTGTACCGCAGCGCCGAACGCGCGGCCTTGTACCCCGCGCACAGCGGTTCCAGTTCCAGTTCGGCGATGTAGGCGTCCTGCCGCAGCTTGAAGCGTTCCGAAACCCGCCGCGAAACTTGCCCTGCAATTCCCGCGGGCTGCGCAGCCGCGCCTTCGCCTTGCAGAGAAATCATTCCCGCGCGGGCCTGGTGCAGCCACTCGGGGCCGCCGCTCTTCCACAAAAATCCGCCCGCCAGGCGCCCGATCTGGTCGAGATCGCCTTTGAGGTCCGCGAAGCCGAAGGCGCGTTCGCTGTCGGCGACGTTTTTTTCGCGCGCCAGGCCCGTCGCCCCGAGCGTCAGGATGCGGGTTTCGACCGGTTCAGAGCCGTTCCAGCCGTAAGTTCTGCCAAACTCGAACAGGCGAAGATTGCGCTGCCCGTGATTCAGATTCCATTCGAGCGTTGCGGCCATGGTGACCGCTCCGGTTGAGCGCATAACCGAGGCGTCTTCGGCCAGCGGATTTGCGATGCGCGCGGGTGAGGCGTTTTCAGCGCGAAACAGCGCGTCGGCCGATTCCTCGACAATCGGTATGGTGATGATTTCCTGATAGCCCAGCCCGATCAGACGCTCGCGCAAGCGATCCTCGGCTTCGGCGTATTCCAGGCGCGCCGCGGGGAGTTTTGCCGCGGGCAGGCGCGCGGGAAAATTTTCGATGCCGTATAGGCGCGCGACTTCCTCGATCAAGTCGATTTCACGCATCACGTCTCCGCGCCATGACGGGCGGCGGCACGTCCACACGGCCTGCAACGATTCCGCGCTGCCCGGCGCGCTATCCGTGCGCACGGGCGCAAAACCCAGCGCCGAGAGAATGGACTCGATCTCCGCGTCGGGCACGTCCGCGCCCATCACACGCAGCAGTTCCTTGCGCGTCAACTGGATCTCCAGCGCCGGCTCGCGCGCCGGGTAGACGTCGACCGCGCCGGCCAGCAGTTCGGCGCCCGTCAATTTCTGGATCAACTCCGCGCAGCGCCGCGATGCCCGGTCCGCCAGTACGAGGTCGGCGCCGCGCTCAAAACGCATGGAAGCTTCGGTGCGCAGGCCAAGCGATTTCGACGTGCGGCGAATGGAGATGGGATCGAACCACGCCGATTCGAGCAGGATCGTGCGCGTGGTGGAGCGGATTTCCGAATCGGCTCCGCCCATGACTCCGGCGATGGCCTGTGCGCGCGAAGCGTCGGCAATCACGCACATTTCTGGCGTGAGCGTCCGCTCGATTCCGTCCAGCGTGCGCATTTTTTCTCCGGCCCGCGCGCGCCGCACCACGATGCGGCCCTCGCCGAGCAAGTCCAGGTCGAAGGCATGGAGGGGATGCCCCAGCTCGAGCATCACGTAATTGGTTGCGTCGACGATGTTGTTGATCGACGCCTGGCCCAGCGATTCGAGGCGCTCGCGCAGCCAGATGGGCGATGGCTCGACCTTCACGCCGCGCAGCACGCGCGCTGTGTAGCGGCCGCACAATTCGGGAGCTTCGATATCGACGCGTGTCACGGACGAAGCAGGCTCGGCCAGTTCGCGCGGGTAGGCAGCCACCGCCTCCAGCGGAAGCCGGTACAAGGCTGCGGCTTCACGCGCGATGCCGTAGTGTCCCAGGCAATCCGCGCGATTGGAGGTCAGTTCAGCGTCGAGCATCGGGCCCGCGGGCGTATCTTCCTGCGCTTCGATGGCTGTGCCCGAAAGCGAGAGCCGTGCGCGCAACTCTTCCGGCGTCGCTTCCAGGGCCACGAATTCCTTCAGCCAGTTGTAGAGAACTTTCATCGTTTAATTGCCAATTCCCAAATCTTTATGGGCCCGAGGGCCTGTGCCTGGTATGCGCGATTGCCCTGCGGTTTGTGGGTCACGGCTACAGCCGTGACAATAAGGCAGGAAGAAAGTCGGCTTTAGCCGCTGGCTGTTTGCGCTGACTGGCCAGGGGCTAAAGCCCTTTCTGCAGGGCGCGAATGTCGGAGCTAAAGCTCCGACCCACAAACCATCATGCACAAACCCACATACAGAAATCGTCATGCATAAACCGTCAGGCAAACTGACGCAAAAACCGCATATCGTTCTGGTAATACAGCTGCAAATCGTTGACGTTGTATTTCAGCTGCGTCAGTCGCTCAACGCCCAGGCCGAAGGCGAAACCCGAAAGGCGCTGGGCGTCGTAATTCACGAAACCGTAGACGGCCGGATCGACCATGCCCGCGCCGAACAGCTCGATCCATCCCGATTGCTTGCAGACGTTGCAGCCTTTGCCGCCGCAAAATACGCACGTGGCGTCCACTTCCACCGAAGGCTCGGTGAAGGGAAAATAGCTGGGGCGCAGGCGCGTCTTCACCTTGGGGCCGAGAAATTCGCGCACGAAATATTCTACCGTGCCCGCGAAATCGCAGAAGGTGATGTCGGTGTCGACGGCCAGGCCCTCGATCTGGTGAAAAATAAAGCCGTGGGTCGCGTCGGGATTGTCGCGGCGATAGACCTTGCCGGGAACGATAATGCGCACTGGGGGCTGCTTCTTTTCCATGGTGCGAACCTGCATCGGCGAGGTGTGCGTGCGCAAAAGCAGCGCCGCGGCCCCGGGCGGCGTGGACATGTAGAACGTGTCCATATTATCGCGCGCCGGGTGATGCTCGGGAATATTGAGCGCCTCGAAGTTGTAGTAAGGAGTTTCCATCTCCGGCCCGGCCACCACCGAGTAGCCCAGCGAGAGAAAAATCCTTTCGATTTCCTCGAAGGTTTGGCGCAAGGGATGCCGCGTGCCGAGTGCACGGATCACGCCGGGAAGCGACAGGTCTTCGCGTTCGCGCTCGAGAGCGCCCTGATCGGCTGCCGCTTCAATCGCCAGGCGGCGAGATTCCAGCGCCGCCTCGACGTGCGCCTTCAGTTCGTTGAGCGCCTGGCCGATCGCGCGCTTCAGGTCGGGTTTCGCCGGCTTCAGCCACGCGTCCGCGACTTGCGTCAGTACGCCGGATTTGCGCCCGGCCCAGAAATCACGCAGGGATTTCCAGGAGTTTTCGTCGTGCGCGACGCCGGCCTCCCGGTCGAATCTCGCGCGCAGTTTCGCGAAGCGCTCGGGCACCTGATCAGGCGCCAAGTCACCGAGCGGCTCCAATAATTGTCCTGAAGAAGCTGAGTTCGGGTCCATTACGCTGCGAACGCTCCGTGTGGCTCCGACATCCTGCGCGAGATTCTAGCTCAAAAAACGCCGCCGGGACGGCGGCGCCACAGGAACCGTCGTCCCGACAGCAAATTTCGTTGTTCTGAAAATGTTCCGCTACGCTTTGGCTTTCGCCGCTGCCAGCGAGGCCTTGGCCTGCTCGGCCAGCTGGGTGAATCCGGCGGCGTCCTTTACGGCGATATCGGACAGCATTTTGCGGTCGATGTCGACGCCCGCGGCCTTGAGGCCGTGCATCAAGGTGCTGTAGGACATGCCGGCATTGCGCGCGGCCGCGCCGATGCGCTGGATCCACAGCTTGCGGAACTGGCGCTTGCGCACGCGGCGGTCGCGGAAGGAAAAGCGCTCGGCGCGATTCACCGCTTCCTGGGCGGACTGATAGAGCTTGGACTTTGTGAGGAAAAAACCCTTTGTGCGGCGCAAAATCTTCTTGCGGCGCGCGCGGCGTTTAGTTCCGCGTTTAACTCGAGCCATGGTATTTCTCTCCTGTGCGGAGACGCAAAGCTTTCCGGTACATCGCGGCAGACCCGCGCAGGGGTACGCGTCGCGATCGGAAAACGAAAGCGTCTCCACGGCGTGTTTAGAAGCTGGCAGCGAAGTTCGCAAAACGCGCGAACGATGCGCGAGCATTGGTCCAGCCTTGATTATTTCTCGCGGCCGAACCGCCGGCCGGCAGGCCCACCGTGGCGGGTTGCGCTCTGCCTGGCACAGCAAAAAGCCGGGGGCTAAAGCCCCCTTATTTCCGAAACTTGATGTCAGGGCTAAAGCCCCGACCCACAACCCGACTCCATCTTTCTAAAACCTACCACCCACAACCTACTCCCTACAACCTACCCGTAGGGCAGCATCTTGTGCACGTTTTTCGCGTCCGCGGCATGCACCTGGCCCATCTTTTTCAGCCGCCGCATGCGGTTGGCTTTCTTCGTGCCCAGCAAGTGCCGCTTGCCGGAATGCATGCGCATGATTTTTCCGGTGGCCGTGATCTTGAATCGTTTGGCGGCTCCGCGATGGGTCTTAAGCTTGAGCTTTTTAACTTTTTTTGCCACGAATCGTTTCCTCTCTCGAATTCTTTTCCTGGGTTCAGGCTGGTTCGTTCAGGCTTGCCCGCCCGCCGGGGCGCCGCCCTGTTTGCTGGGAGCGCCGCCGCCGCGCTTAGGCGCCAGCAGCGCCATCATGATGTTGGCTTCCATGCGCGGACCGATCTCGACCAGCGCATGCTCGGCGATTTCCTGCAGCAGCCGGTTCATCTTTGCTCGGCCCACTTCCTGGTGCGCCATTTCGCGGCCGCGATGGAAGATCATGGCCTTGACTTTGTGGCCCTCGCCCAGAAACTTGATGATCTGGTTTTTGCGGACCTGATAATCATGTTCCGCGGTGGCCGGCCGGAACTTTACTTCCTTGAGCTGCGAACCCTTCTGATGCTTTCGCTGCTCGTGCAATTTTTTGTTGGTCTGGTAGAGGTACTTGCCGTAGTCAGTGATCTTGCAAACCGGCGGGTCGGCGGTCGGCGAGATTTCCACCAGATCCAGACCCTTCTCGCGGGCAAGCTTGATCGCCTCAAACGGCGGCATCACGCCCAGTTGTCCGCCGTCTTCATCCACCACACGAATTTCACGCGCCCGGATGCGATCGTTCACGCGAATCCGGTCGGCTTGCCGAAAACTCCGTTCAGCGATAAACCCACCTCCAAAGATTGCACCCCGCCGTAACACATGCCGGCGATGCGAACCGCTTCCCACCCCATCCGCGGATAGCTAGACGCGCTGAAAAGAGGATGGGTTACAGAGTATAGCACGGGGGGATTGCCGGGGAATAGGAGAAGCATTGTAGTGTCTTAGCTCCATAATAATGTCACCCCCTAACGGCTACGTGAAAATGTCACCCTATGGAGACATACACGTTGAGCCAGAAGGAATTGCAACGAGTAGCGGTGATTTCATCTTGCGTGAAGGGGGAGTTGGCGTGTGCCAGAGCCGCCTCACTGCTCGACCTAACGCCACGACATGTCAAACGGCTCA
>JAIQFG010000004.1 GCA_020073375.1 Terriglobia bacterium
GCGCCGCACGCGCGGCTCTCCCGCTGCGGTCATGGTCAATGAGGGTGGATCTACTTCGCCGTTGGCGCGGGCTCCCCTTTGCCGGTATAGCGCAGCACGTACAGTCCCCACTGTTTGTCCGTGATGAAGATGTTGCCGCGCGTATCGACTAGGACATCCTCGGTCTGGTTGACCAGCTTGGTTTTGGGCATGACCCCGATGCGCTTGGTGGGTTGAGGCGGGATGAACCAGCCCACTTCCCGCGGCATCCGCGGATCCTCGATATTGAAAATACGCAGGCCGGCGTTGAAGTAGGTGAGGTAGATCAGGTCGCCCTGTTTTTCGACGTCGGGCAGGTGATACTCCAGGTTCGTGTTGTGTGGTCCGAAGCGGCCGCCCTTGTCGCAGAAATTCTTGTAGGGCGCGTCCTTCGGCGGCGCGGGCAAGGGGAACATGGACATCAGCCGCGGATGTGCGGGAATCTTGATGTCGATCATGGCCACGTGGTCGAGCGGGTCGGTGTCGCAGTTCTCGGCGCTGGTTTCCGAGTGCGAGAACAGCAGCGGCTTGCCTGGAATTTTCAATACGTCATGCACGCCCTGCTGCCCCGCAAGAATAAATGGCGGGCTCATGTCCAGCCGGCCGATCTGCTTCGGGTGCGCGATGTCGCTGATGTCCAGAAGAATGATCGCTGGGCCGTAGCCCAGATAGGCAATGTCGCCGTCAATGTAGGCCGGCCCGTGATATCCGGGATTTGTGGGCGAAGGGCTGCTGTTGTCCACGATGGGCGGCTCGCCCTCTTTTTGTCCCGGAAGCCACCAGCGCGAAGCTTCCTTCGGATCTTTCGGATCGCTGATGTCCAGAAAAACCAGAATATTTCCCCGGTAGCCCGGCATGTTCGCCGAGACGTTGACGTACTTGCCGCCCGGGTACCCGATGCGATGCGTGCCCAGGCCGCCCGTCTTCCAGCGGGAGAGTTCCTTCGGATTGACGGGATCGCTGATGTCCCACACGATCAGTCCCTCATCGAATGGCTTGCTCGCATCGCCTCCCCAACTGGGATAGAGCTGCTCCATCGCCGTGACCATGATGTTGTCGTGCAGTTCCATCTGAATGGTGAAAGTATTGTCGGGGCCGGGAATGTGTTTGACGACTTTCGGATTGGCGGCGTCGGTGACGTCGACGATCGTCCAGCCGCGTTCCCAAAGGTGCGACATGTAGAGATACCATTTGTCGCCCGCGTGCTTGATCGCCAGCTTGAAAGCACCGTGCCCGTTCAAATCGCTGTAGCCGATCGGCTTCATGTTGCTGGATTCCCAACCAGCGGGGATTTTGTCGGCGGCCGCCCGGCGCGAAAATGGAAACGCGCAAAGCGCCGCCAGGATGGCTGTCCCGAAAATTACCCGCCAAAGCGAACCTGCAATTGCGCGATTCATCGGATCTCTCCACTGGAAGATCTAGGGTATCGAACTTGAATATGCGCGTTGAACATGCGGCGCGCGCTTCCGATGATACTACTTTACCTTCCTGCGGGAGATCGGAAGCCCGAATCTCGCGGCGGCCACATCCTCTTCGGATAAGAACTCTCCCCTCCGATTCGCGCCGGCAACCCGGGCGCGGCCTTTCCGCAGGAGGCTGAAGCAAGAGATGAGAATTCCTCCTTGTTCCTGGTGGGCCGGCTCTATATACTCCATTCAGTCCTCGTAATTTTAAAAATGCAGTTCCCACAGTCGGGGGTGGGTCTTGCGCCAAACCTTGCTTTCGGCTGCGGCTATTGCCGCGGCTGCTAATCCGTGTATCTGTGCACCCACGCGTTCCAAAATTCGCGTGACCGTGGTCATCCCGACCCTCGATGAAGCTGCCCGAATTCGTTCGGCCGTAGAAGCCCTGAGTTGGGCCGATGAAATTATTGTTGCCGACGGGGGCTCGACCGATCGCACTCCCGAACTCGCCGGTGAAGCGGGGGCCAAGGTAATCGACGCCCGCGGAGGAACCATCGCCTCGCAACGCAACGCGGGAATCGCGGCGGCCACCAATCGCTGGATTCTCGCGCTCGATACCGACGAACGCGTTCCCGACCAACTTCGAGACGAGATTGCCGCGGCTGTGGACGCCCCGCTCCACCAGGCCTATCGCATCCGCTTCCGCAATTTTTTTCTGGGCCGCGAAATCCGGCATGGCCGCTGGGGGTACGAATTCCACGTGCGCCTCTTCCAGTCCGACCGGCGATTCCAGGAGAGGAACGTTCACGAAACACTGGAATCGGTGGGCGACCTGGGCTCATTGCGCAGCCCACTCGATCATAGCCCGTACCGCGACCTGAGTCATCAGATCGAGAAGATGGCACGCTATGCCCGCTGGGGCGGCGAGGATCTTGCCGTTCGCGGGCGACGGGCCAGCGCCGCGGATCTGACCTTCCGGCCCGTCTGGCGATTCTTCCGCGAATACCTTGTGTATGACGGATGGAAGGACGGCCGCGCGGGTCTCCTGCTGGCACTGCTGAGCGCGTGCTCGGCGCTGCTGAAGTACGCGCACCTGCAAGCCATCGAGTGGGAAACAACGGCCCAAACGATTCCGGCCGAGCAACTCATCCCGGTTCCATCTTCAATCAAGGACCCGGCGGCGGAAGCGTGGCCCACGCTCACGGATTTGTGAACGAGACGCTGCCTTGCTGACATTCCCCATTTTGACGTACCACAAGGTGCAGGCCATTCCGCCCACTCCCGGGTACTTGTGCAACTACGTCCTTCCCGCGCAGTTTGAACGGCAGATGGCGGCGCTCGAAGCCTGGGGATACACGTCCATCACGCTGGAGCAATGGGTTGAGATCCGCTCCGGGCGCAGGATGCCGCCGAAGCGCCCGATCGCCATTACCTTCGACGACGGCTATCGCTCTATCTACGAAAACGCCTGGCCCGTGCTGCGTACCCGCGCAATGACGGCGACGGTCTTTCTCGTCGCCGGAAGCATCGGTGAAACCAATCGCTGGGTCACGGAAGAAGCGCAAGAACAACTTTTGAACCGGAACGAGATTGCTGAGATGTGCGCCGGCGGCGTCTGTTTCGGCTCGCATACCTTCACCCACAGGCCGCTCACCAATTTGCCCCAACCGGAAGCACTCCTGGAACTGACACGCTCAAGGACAGCACTGGAGTCCCTTCTCGGCCATCCTGTCACTTCGCTTGCCTATCCGTACAACAAGCATAATCGCTGGGTTCGCGCCATCGCCCGGCGCGCCGGGTATCAGTCCGCGGTCCTGGGCCGTGGAAGGCTCAACGCGCGCTGGACCAATCCGCAGGCGCTGATGCGCATCGCCGTGGACCTCCGTATGACGATCGAGGAATTTGAAAGCCGGCTCTGCCGCCCCCGGCTTGCAACCGGCCTCTAGGACATATGGGACGGCTCCACGCGATGAACTGGCCCGGACATCAAACCTGGCAACCCAGGGACTATGCCGTAACTCTATATACGTCAAATAGATAAATCCGCCTGGGCAGTACTAGACACCGGGTACCCAAAATTATGACTCCGTCGAACCATTGTGCCTAACCGCTCCAGAAGCGAACATCGGGATAGAAGGGTGCGTCATTTAGATTTAGGAGGACCACTTTGAACGGTCTCGATTTTCAAAACCAGAAAAGCGTTCAACAGGGCCCCGGAACTATCTGGAATTGTGCGCGCATGGTAATCCTGCTCGGGCCTCCCGGAGCGGGCAAAGGCACGCAAGCGCAACGCATTGCCAGTCAAATCGGATTGCAGCACATCTCCACCGGTGACATGCTGCGCGACAACATCCGCCGCAACACGGAGCTGGCGAGAAAAGCGAAACCCCTCATTGAACGCGGCGAACTGGTTCCCGACCACATCATCCTGGGCATGGTGCAGGAGTGCATCGCGCAGTCGAATTCCGCGAACGGCTTCATCCTGGATGGATTTCCGCGGACGCTGGCGCAGGCGCGAGGACTGGATGGAATTATCCGGTACTACAAATCCCAGTCCACTACCGTGGTGAACATCGCCGTGCAGCCGGAGTTTCTGATTCGCCGCATGACGAACCGCCGAATCTGCAAAGCGCACGGCCACATTTTCAGCCTGATCGACCATCCCCCGATGAATGAAGGCATCTGCGACGTGGACGGCAGCGAGTTGATCCATCGCCCGGACGACAACGAGGCCGTGATCCGCGAGCGCATTCACACTTACGAATGTCACACCCGCCCGTTGATCGACTACTACTCATCCCGCGGCCTGCTGCGCGAAGTGCAGGGCGTGGGAGAACCGGATGCGGTCATGGCAAATATCATGAAAATTCTCGACAAGGATGACTCGTCGAAATAGATGGCCGCAGTGACGCCGCTGCTCTTTTCATTTTGAGGATTACGCAAAAAGGCGAAATTCCCAGGAGGTGCTCATTTTGGACAACCTCGCTAGTCAGAATCAGGGAAGGTCAAATCAGAAGCTGTGGCAGGCCGTGATCAGCAGCGCGCTTGCGGATTGGGTGCGCGGCCCGGCGCGGCACAAGGAAAAGGCCGAATACTTTCTTTTCCACGACCAGGACGACTTCCCGTTCGTGTGCCGCTTCGCCGGACTGAATCCGGAATCGGTTCGGGAGTCCCTCTGGCTGATCCGCGCGCAGGCGGTCGTCGATTCGAAATCAAACGCCGCATAGTCCCCGGGCCGCACCGCGGTTCTCAAACCCGGCCGCGCAGCAGCATCGCTGCGCGGCTCGACCCGCAACGCTCGTGTCCTGATCCGCGCCCGCCCCGGACAACCTCGCCGTTGTTGCCAAATAGGGTTATTCATCCACCCCGCATGTGGTGTTGTTAAATCGGATCAATCCTCTATTTCTGTCTGCCCGCTCCTTGCGGAATCATACTAAAATCCTTTCTATCCGAATACTGAGAGTCGAGGAAAATTGAATTGTCCACGATCGAACGACGCCGTGCCGAGAGATTCAACTTTGGGATGCCAATTACAGTGTGCTGGACTATTGGCGATGACCGCCGCAAAGCCCAGACAATCACGCAGGACGTGAGCGCCGGAGGCTTGTATTTCTATTTGCCGGAAGCCATCCCGGACGGCACCGCCGTGGAAGTAGAGATGACGCTGCCCACGGAAATCAGCCTGGGGGCGCCGGTAAGAGTCCGTTGCCTTGGGCACATCCAGCGATGCGTTCTGAAGCCGGGCGAATCGGCGGGTATGGCGACGAAGATTGAAAAGTACGAATTCCTATCTGAAAACCAGGATGTCTCGTAGTTCCACGCTCCGTCCGCGATCTCCCACGGCGTGGCCTTGCTTGCTCACCGCGATCTAGACGAAAAATCCTCTGAGAGCTTGATTCGGCGCAAAAATACGCTCAAATTCTTCCAGCCCCGCGAATATTATTGGGATCGAGCATGGCAGGTGAACACAAACGCCGGCGGCAGGTTGCGCCAAACGATTTTGGATTGCACGGAACCGAAATACCGGCTGAGCAAAGGCCGCAGGTTCAACCGGCACAGGCGGCCTCCCACGAATTGCATGCCGTGAATGTATTGAAACTGGGTGAATACCGATTTGTGGTGCAGAAAGGGCGAGAGCCGCTGAAACAGCGCCTGGCGGTCATCTTCGGGCATGAATGCCAGCCCAAGGGACGATATCACGGCGTCGACTTTCTGGATGCCCCGGCGACGCAGTTCCGCGTCCAGATTTTCCGCGCTGGAATTGATCAGGATTACGCGGGGGTCGGAGATGCTTTGCTGCAGGCACTCAAAAAAACGGGGATTGATTTCAAAAACCAGCAGCTTGGCGCGCGGCGGCAACTGCGCCAGCAGCGCCCGGGTGATGGCCCCGGTTCCCGCTCCGAGCTCCAGCGCCACGCGGGTCCTCGCCAGCGTCCGCGGCTCCAGCATCGCCGTGGCCAGAAAACGGGAGCTCGGCGAAATCGCCGCGACCGTCTGGAAGTTGTTCAGCGCTTCCGCTACGAATGTTTTCAAACTCATGGTTGTCGATCACCCAAGAATGTGTCGCGGTCCCGCCCGCTTCCCCTTTCTGAAGCACGCGCGGAAATCCGGCTGCGAAAATTTGGCGATGCCCGGAACATTCTGCCCTATCGCATCCAGTCCTGCCACGAACTTCTTTTCGGATGGCTTTAGTGTACTCCCACATCAGGCACGGCGCGGAGTTATTTCACTCGGGTGAGGAACGCAACGTATCCGCACAATAGCATCGCAATGGCGCACACCAGGCATTTCAGGCGCGTTGGGCTGTCGGGACAATGCTCGCGGTGCAGCGGAAGGGGCGAGAGCCACGTGCTCATTGAATTCCATCGCGCCTCGGGAAGTTTGCTTCTCAGTTCCACGTTCATGCGATACAAATAATAATTGCCCAGCACGAAGAAGAGCGCGCTCGCCGCCCCAAACATGATCGACAATCCGTGCCACGGCGCGGCGCTCACGATTGATTCTCCCCGGCGTATGGAATGGCGATTTTCATAGAGGCTGGTCTGATTTTACCGAACTCCTCGCAAGCGTGCGTTACGAAATGGTCACGATAGTAATGGGACTGTCAATCGTGCCCCGCTTCGCCTTCTGCATTGCACCGAATTGGGACTGTTGTTGGTATGTCCAGACCAGCATTATCAGGAAATTCCGCACACAATTTGGCAGCAATTTAGTGGCTTAGACTGGCATTTACCGGAGTGCGCATGGAATTTCAACTTTTGGGCGCATCTGTTCCGCAGGCCTAGTTTCGATGCCCTGACAGGAACATTCATCTAACTGATTCACAAAGCTTTAAGTGCGGCTGCATTACGCGAATTTACCCCTCCCTGTGGACTCTGGATTGCTACAAACAGCTGTGCCAATTGGGGACGCAGTGTTCGCTCCCCGGCATTGACCCGGCGACTATGTCCACGGCCCCTCTACCCACCGATCGAACCTCGGAGAAGAAACTGCGCAGCCGTCCGCCCCGCCTGCGCGTTGAAAAATTGATGTACGTCGACCTCGGCATGGAAAATGGAGGCTTCCCAATTAACCTCAGCGAAGGCGGAATGGCTTTCCATGGGGTTCGGGCGATGCGCAAAGATCAGCCGTTGCAGGTCAGATTCACGCTGCCCGGCCTGCGTTCGCCGGTGGAATCCGCCGCCCAAATTGTCTGGCTCAACAAATTGGAAAAAGGCGGCGGCATGCAGTTTATCGACATGCCGGAAACCTCGGCGCGCCTGTTGCGGGAGTGGCTCTCATTGCAGACGTCGGTTCGCAGCCTGGCGGATACCAACCCGATCGCGCGCCCGCCTGCCGATATGAAGAGCATTCAACCTGCTCCAGCCATTCGCCCCGTAGCACGAGCCGACCGGCCGCCGCGCAATATTTACGCGCGGGCCGTTGCGGCGTCCATGAACCTGGAATCCAATCCGGCGGAGGCGGCAAAAATAATCGCCTCCGGGAACATGAAAGCAATTCCCGCGCGCCCGGTTGAAATACCTAAAACCTCGGCATTCCGAAATCCGCTTCTGAAGCAGGAAACGCGAAGTCTATGGAGTGTTTCGTTTCCATTCGTGGTGGTGACGGGTCTGGGCCTCGCGGCATTTCTCGGCGTTGCCTCCTACCGGCTCCAATGGCGATTCGATGTTCCCGTAGCCATCCCGAATCCAGCGCCTTTGTTTAGCGAAATGAGAGCTGAGCCCTCGCCGCGGCATTCCCCGGAAAGGCAGCACGCGAACTCTCCTTCGAGCATCCCCTACAATATTGGATCTGAGACCTACCCCTCTGCCGCGCCGGAAATCGATACGCTGCAAACGCGGGAAGAGCCCGGCGTCACCGAGGAAGCGGCACCTGATCTTCCTCCTGCAAAGAAGTTCGTGCCGCTGAAAATGAAACCGCCCCGCGCGGCTTCCCGCAAATCAGGAACGGGCTCCGGGCGCATGACGCCGAGTGTGGCGCAAAAATCCATGGCCGAAGCGGCGCCGCCCGCGGCCCTGCCATCGCCGAAACCCGAGATGATCGCCCAGCTTCCGGCTTCCCCCGCGACGGCACCGGCGCAGGCGCCTTCCCCCGCGACGGCTGTGCCTGAACCCGCCGCGCATGAGCCTGCCTCGCGAACTGGCGTGCTCGAACCGGCCCAGATCGTCTCGCGCAAGAGTCCGGTTTATCCATCGAGCGTGCGCGCCGCCGGCTTTTTTGGCTCGGTGGAATTGCATTTCACGATTGGCGTGGACGGCTCGGTGCATGATGTAAACGTGGTGAAGGGCAATCCTTTGCTGGGTCGCGCCGCCACCGAAGCCATGCAGTCCTGGCGTTATAAGCCCGCCCGCCGCGACGGTGTTCCGGTCGAGTCCGAATCCAGCATGACGTTTGTCTTCGATTCCAACTAATCGGGAAACACCCCTGCTCAACTCTCCAGATATCTGTGTGGAAAGAAATAATTTTGGGGGAATTCCAGCCCGCGGGTGCGGGCTGGGTATAACAGGAGCATGGCATCGGACCAAACGACGCCCCGGCGGTGCTCAGGTCAAAAACACTTCGCCGGGCAGCGTGGAAATAAGAATCAGGATAAACACCAGCACGATGGCCCCAAGCAGAAGATTGACCTGGCGGCGCTGCAGCGAAATGCGTCCCGCGGCGAACAATTTGCATCGCGTGCCGACGATCCAGTGCAGCACGATCAGCAGGACCACCAGCGCCAGCTTGATGTGCAGCCAGCGCGCGTGCAGGTAGTAGGATTTATTCGCCAAAACCAGCACGATCCCAGCAAGCAGCGTGAGCAAAGCGCCGGGATCGGCGATCCCCCGCAAGAATATTTTTTCCAGCCCCGCGAGAGCCTCGCGCGCCTCCACGGCCGTCTCCTGCGTGTGCCGGGAAAGCACCACGGTCGATACCAGCAGACCGCTCACCCAAAACACCAATCCGAAAATATGAACCACCAGCGTCCAGGCTACCATTTTGGTTTTTACCTTTGCGACATCCTATCACCGTTGGGTTTATAAAGCGGAAAGCTTCCGCGCCGGCGCCGCAAATTCGTTGAGTCAGCAGCTGCGGCAGCGTATGATGCGCGAAACCATCCCGCCGGCGGGAGGTTTCCGCAAACAGGAGGCATAGTGTCCAAGGTCATCGGTTCCCGCATGGCTGCCGAAATCGAAGGCGAATTTGTCGTTTTTCTCATCGGCATGAGGGTCAACAAACCCTGGAAACTGCACAAGTGGCTCCCTGTTTTTCTGGCCATGCCGAAAATGCTGAAGGAACTCGAGGCGCATCCCGAGTCCGGATTCCTGGGGCACGCCGGCCTGGGCCGCATCATTGTGCAGTACTGGCGCTCGTTCGAGCACCTGGAAAATTATGCCCGCGCAAAGGAAAAGCATCACTGGCCCGCATGGGTCGATTTCAACCGGCGCTTGGGAAAAAGCCGCGGCGACGTGGGCATCTGGCATGAAACCTACATCGTCAAGCCCGGCGGCTACGAAGCCGTCTACAGCGGCATGCCCCCGTTCGGGCTGGGCAAGGCCGGCAAACTTGTCGCCGCAACCGGCAATCGCGAGGATGCCCGCTCGCGCATGACCGCCGCGGCGCCGCGGTAAAGACGCTCCGAACAGCGCGCACGGCAATGCGGCAAAATCAGGAGCGCCAAGCCACCCATCTCAACTACTTAAACTCCTGCACAAATTCCAGATTCGCCACCTCGACGGGAATGGATTTGAATTCCTTTCCCGCGAGCAACTGCTGCTGGTCGTTCACGCTTTTTTCCCATTTCGCATAGCTTACGCTCAGCGAAGCCATCGCCCCCTGAATGGTTCGCGTAATGGCGATGACGTCCTGCAAATCCGCGAGCGCGCTGAACGGCGTGAACCCGGACGTGGCAAGATCCAGGCTGGCCGTGGCCAGGTTCATGCCCATTGCAAATTTTTCGCCCCCGCTCATGCCCTCGGTTCCGAGTTTGGAATCCTCCAACCCGGGATAACGAACAAATAGGCGCGTATAGCTGTTCGCAAACCTGCGCGCCTGGGGACCCTCGATGGGCGTAAAAGAAGGAAGGTAAATCGGCGAAAGATACATATCCTGCTTGGCAAGTTTCAGCTTCAGCAGTCCGTGATCGGTCTCCACTTTCTTGATGTCAGCGAGTCCCAAGTCGATGGAATCGAAATCCTGCTGGCGCGCCGTGTTCGGCTCCACGATCAGGTCGCCGAGACCGTCCGCGCCGGCCGGCTTGCGTGGCGGCGCCGCCTTCCCATTCTTGTCATAGGACGAAAGCGCAATCAGGCGAACTTTGTCGCGCGTCAGCTCGACTTTCTCAGCCTCGTCCTGCTTGTGTCCGCGCAGTTCGGCGTAAAAAGAAACAGGCAGGCCCTGGCTGGCGGCCACATCGAAACTCCGCATGGCCGAACCGCCGTCATTGGCCTGCAGATAGACCAGTCCCATGAGCTGGTTTGCTTCCGCTCCCAGCGGAAAAAGCGCCAGAGCGACATGGAGATGCTCGCTGGCGCGGGATAATTGCTGCTGGGCGTACGCGAACGGCACGGCAAAGCCGCCGACGATACCTTTCGCAGCGGATTGTTCCTGCTTTTTCTTCACCAGCGCTCGTTTGGCCCGCAGGGCGCTGCGGTTTTCGGACTCGTTGAACGTCAGGTTCATGGCCCGGTTGAACAAATCTGCGACAATGTCGCCCGCGGCGTCGACTTCCTGGTCATACTTGGTTTTTTTCGCTTCGAGTGTGCTCAGGTGGAGCGCCGCCTCGTCCTTGCCGCTTTGTTCGGATGACAATTGAATGTAGCCGTTGAAATTCTCCCGCGCGCGATCGATGTTCCCCATGGACTCGTGGAGCAGCCCCAGTTTCCATTTGGTAAGCGCGAAGTCCGGGGCCAGGTCAGCGGCTTTGTTCAGGTCCGCCAGCGCCCGATCGTATTTGCGTTCCGCAAGCGAGCCGTAGACCGAGGCATAGAGGCGCCGCACTTCAATCCCGTTCTGGCCCGGCAAGCCCAGCAGCAATTTCAAGTCGGCCATGCGGGCGCGAACGTCGCCGGCATCGAGGGCGCCGGGGGACGTTTGCATGTATTTCTCCAGCAGCCGGACAGCCTCGGCGGTCCGCCCGTTGGTTTCCGCGCAATTCGCAAGGTCGAAGGTGACCGATGGACTGTTCAGCAGCGGGCCTTTCAACTCTGCCAGTGCGTCGCACAAACTCGACCTGCGTGAGGCGGTAACGCTGGCATGAAGGCTGGCCGGGGGTTTTGCGTTGGCAGGAGCCGGCTGTGCGGGAGCGGCGCCGGCATCGGAGGATGGCTCCTCGCTGCCCTCCGCATCTTCCAGCGACGCGTCCACCCCGATGCTGTCGGAGAGCCGGTTGATGCGCGCGATTCGATCCTTGTCGCCGGCGTTCATCGCCGACGAGTTTTCGCCCGTGGTGAAGTACGTCATCAGTTGCGAGAGTTTCTGTTTTTGCTTCGGGTCCGGCGTGCCCATCCTGGCCTTGCCCAGATATTCCAGGGCCTTGTCGCGTTGCCCGATCTGGTAGTAGCAGAGCGCCATGTCGTAGGCGATCACGGACTGGAGAGACCCCAATTTCATTCCCTCGTCCAGGCCTGCGGCGGCCTCGCTAAACTTGCGCGTCTCATAGAGTTTGTGCGCTTGGTTCAGATCGTCTTTCACGCGCTTGTGAATTTCATCGTCCAGGCGCTTGATGGCCTCCGTCACGTCTTTCATTTCGATCAGCGCCTGGGACTCGGCATACTTCGCGCGCGCCTCCACCCATTGCCCGGCCTTCTCCAGCTTTTGGGCTTCCGCGGTCATCGTTTTGACCTGCGCCTCGAGTTCCTTTTTCTGGGTCTTTTCCAGATTGTCCGCCGCCAGTGAGGAACTCAAAACCAAAACGAGGATCAGAAGAATTGTCTTGTATCGCATAAGCTCCCTTCAAGAGAGTCCCCGACCACGCGATGAAAGCGCCCGAAGCATAGCATGACCTGATTGCGCAGGACGCGGGACAATCAGCCAGGCCCCTCCCATATATCACGGGTCTTTTTCACGTGACATGAAATGGAATGCGGATTCATCGGAATCTTAGTTTTGTTAAGATCCAAAGGCCGGCAGGACTGATCTCGCGGTAGAAATATGTGGATTGTTCGACGCAGAGGACCTGAATGTTTTGCTTCTCAAAGCCCAACACAGAATCCATTCACGCGTTCGTCTCTACCCAGGCAAACCAGCCATTTTCGTACTCCGAGGTCGGGGCTACCCGGAGTGGAGCGCCGAAGGGGTACACCCACGATCACAACCGGATTCAATTGGGTCAGGGCGCTGAAGTCTTTGAACGCGCAAAAAGCGCTGTACGCCGGTGGAGTATGTTCGATATGCCTTGGATCGAGCTGTGTTACCGCGAAACTCCCATTGAGCCCGGGGCAACAGTAGCGGTGTTGGTCTCGCATTTCGGATTTTTGTCCCTGAACAAATGCAGAATCGTCTATGTGATTGAGGAAGAAAGCGAAGATTTAAAAAAATTCGGATTTTCATACGGCACCCTGTTCGAGCATGGCGCGATCGGTGAGGAAAGGTTCTCGGTAGAGTATCAATGCAAGGACAATTCCGTTTGGTATGACATCTACGCTTTTTCCCGCCCGAAGCTCATCACGCGTCTCGGTTATCCGCTCGTGCGCGCCCTGCAGAAGCGATTCGCGAGAGAGTCAAAACTTGCCATGATCAAAGCCGTTCAGCCTGGCTAGCAAGCTCCTGATTTGTAACCCAGAAAAATTATATGGCGTGGCCCGCCCTTCTTAAATCGCCCGCGCACACGCTGCACTCGGACCCCGAATCCGCCCTTGCCCAAGCGCTGCTCAAATTTGCGGTCTTCCTGGGCCGCCCAGACAGCCAGTACGCCATGCGTCTTAAGGGCCTCGCGGGCGGCGGCGATTCCGCCGGTGCCATACAGTCCGGCGTTGTCCGAGGCCGAAAATGCCTCCGGTCCGTTGTCCACGTCCAGCAGCACGGCATCGAATTTTGCGCGATTGGAGCGGAGAACCGCGCCGACATCAGCGGTCTCGACCCGCACACGCGTGTCGTTCAGCGGGTGGCCGGCAAGCGGACCGAGGGGGCCGCGATTCCACTCCACCACCGCAGGCACCAGTTCGGCGACAACCACGGTCGCATCGCGCGAAAGCAGATCGAGCGTTGCCCGCAAAGTAAAACCCATTCCGAGCCCGCCGATCAGCACGCTCGGCCGCTTCAGAGTTCGCGCACGTTCGCAGCCGAACGCCGCCAGCGCATCCTCAGAGCCGTGCATCCGGCTGGACATCAGGATCGCGCCGCCGGCGAGCAGGATGTATTCGCCATCGCGGCGCGTCAGCTTCAGGACGGTTCCGTCCGGAGATATCGTCTCGCCGAGCAACTCGAAGGGCTTCACGGATGCGATAGTACAGGAAATGGCCAAGCGCGAACGCTAGACTTGGTTTGATTTTTGGGTGCGGCACCCGGCACTTCCCGTTGCCCGGCAACTTCCTCTACTCCGTAACTCCCTCACTAACTGCTCGGCAACTCGCTCTTGCCACCTGCCCTGTCTTTGCTATAGTCGTTGCGTTGTTCGCATCCATCCGGATGGGACCCGCGCGACAGCGCCCGCGCCCCCATACCGCGGCGAGCACCTTCCCCCATTACGAGGAGACTTGTGTGCGCGTTCTGACTCCAACTGAAAATCATCGTCTGAATGAATTGATCGGCTTCCTGGGCGTGACGATCGCCGTGCTGATGGCGCTGTCGCTGATTTCTTACAGCCCGCACGACCCGTCGTTCAACGTTTCGGCGCAATCGCCCGAATTCCATGCGGCGCGCAACTGGATCGGCCCGTTCGGCGCGTACCTTTCGGACTTGCTGTTCCAGGGGTTCGGCTACGCGGTGTTTCTGCTGCCGATTGGGATCTTTGTGCTCGGCTCGCAGTGGTTCCGCAGCGAACCGGTGGAATCGCCGGGCGTAAAAATTGCGGGCTACGCCATGCTGGTGTTGATGGTTCCGGCGATGCTGACGCTGTGGCACATTCCGGAAGTGCGCGGCGCGATTCCCCCCGGAGGATTGGTGGGGCATCTGGTGTCGCGGGGACTGATTGCCGCGTTCAACGTGATCGGCGCGAACGTGGTGGCCGTCGCGATTTTCTTCGTCTCGCTTTTTTTCACCACGAAATTTTCATTCATCGAGACGCACCACACCCTGCGCGGCCCGCTCGGTAAACTGAATTTCATCGGCCCTCTGAAGGAGCGCTACTACAATTGGCGCGAGGACCGCGAGCAGCGGCTCGAGCAGGAACGCATGCGCAAGCGCCTGGAACAGATCAAGAATGAAGGCCGCCCGCCTATCCCCGAACAGGCCGTGGCCGAGGTGGACGGCAGCGCCACCATCGAGCGCGAGGATCGGGAAGACACCCGCCGCAGGGAACCCGAGCGCCCGCACGCCATCGTGTTCAGCAGCCCGGAAGAGAAGAAATCGGCTCCGAAGAACGCCGGATCGCCGCGCATCGCCAAGGGTGCGACGTCGTTCCGGCTTCCCTCTCCCGATCTGTTGCGCCCGGCGCCGCACAGCGAAAAAATCGACGAGGACGAACTGAAGGAATGCGCGCACGCCATCGAGCAGAAGTGCCAGGAGTTCGATATCGGCGGCCGCATCACGCAGATTAATCCCGGACCGGTGGTCACTACTTACGAACTGAAGCCCGAAGCCGGCATCAAATACAGCCGCATCACCGGGCTCGCCGACGATCTTTGCCTCGCCCTGAAGGCTGAGTCCATCCTGATCGAGCGCATCCCCGGAAAATCCACCGTCGGCATCGAAGTTCCCAACGCGCGCCGCCAGACCATCGCCCTGCGCGAGCAGATCGAATCGGCCGAATTCGTGAATTCGCCGTCGAAGCTCACGCTGGCCCTGGGCAAGGACCTCATCGGGCGCAACCGCGTTTCCGACCTCTCCCAGATGCCGCACCTGCTGATCGCCGGATCCACCGGCACCGGCAAGAGCGTTTTTCTCAACTCCCTGATTCTCTCCATGCTCTTCAAGGGGTCGCCGGACGAACTGAAAATGGTGATGATCGACCCGAAGCGCCTGGAACTCGGACTGTACGAAGACATCCCGCACCTGCTGGCGCCGGTGGTCACCGATCCGAAAGTGGCGTCGAACGTTTTGCGCAATGCCACGCGCGAGATGGAATCGCGGCTGAAGCTGCTGGCCGAGCGCGGCGTGCGCAACATCGATCAGTACAACCGCACGTTCCAGAAAGGCCAGTCGCTCTCGCTGTTTGACGACACCGAAGGCTCCGAGCACAAGCCCCTGCCCTACATCGTCATCATTATTGACGAGCTCGCCGACCTGATGATGGTCGACACCAGCAACGTCGAGGAATCGATCACACGCCTGGCGCAAATGGCCCGCGCCGTCGGCATTCACCTGATCCTGGCGACGCAGCGGCCGTCGGTGGACGTCATCACCGGCTTGATCAAAGCCAACTTCCCCGCGCGCATTTCCTTCCGCGTGGCCAGCAAAGTCGATTCGCGCACGATTCTCGACGCCAACGGCTCGGAATCGCTGCTCGGACGCGGCGACATGCTCTATCTCCCGGCTGGATCGGCGCGCCTGAACCGCATGCACGGCCCGTTCGTCACCGAGGACGAAATTACCGCCGTGTGCGATCACTGGCGCGCGCAAGGCAAGGCCGTCTACAACGAGCGCCTGCTCGAAGCCCCCAGGGAAGAAAGCGCCGAAGCCCCCGATGGCGATCCCGGCGGCGAGGAGGTCGACGACGCTCTCTACCAGGATGCCGTGCGCGTTGTCTGCGAAGCCGGCCGCGCTTCCACTTCCACGCTACAGCGCCGCCTGCGTATCGGCTACGGCCGCGCCGCCCGCCTGATCGACATCATGGAAAAAGACGGCATCGTCGGCCCGCCCGACGGCACCAAGCCCCGCGAAGTCCTCAAGGCCAAAGACTGGATGCGCGAGGTGGACTCGTCGTTGCGGTAAAGCTGGAGGTTGGAGGCTGGAAGTTGGAAGTTTGAAGATCGACACTCGGTGATAAGCACAGGAATCGGCATTTAATTTCCTTGCCTCCTTGCTTCCCTGCCTCCTTGCTCCCGCATTACCTCCAGATCATTTGACACGTCCCCAACGCGCCCGTACAATTCTTTGGTTCCATCGGTGCCGGGGTAGCTCACCGGTAGAGCGCGGCCCTGAAAAGGCCGGCGTAGGGAGTTCAACTCTCCCCCCCGGCACCATTATCCTGCTTATCGATCAGCGTGTTCCGAGGGTTGTAGGCCTTTCTGCACCTGTTGCATTTCTGCATGGACAAAATTCCCTGAACATAGGCTGGCGCGAATCCCAATAAACTTAGTTTGTATTTCCCAGGCAATTGAATCTATGATGGGCCCCAACTTTTGCCGTCTAATTTGGCAGGCAAGCCTGGGAGGCGCATATGCGCGGATGGGCCGGGTTGTTCGCGATCGTTTCTCTTGTCTTCTCGCTTCACATTTTGAGTGAGGGCGCCAACGCCCACGCGGCGCCTGCTGCCGCCCAATCCTCGGGGGCGGCGTCGGCCTCCAGCGATGCGCCCGCTCTGGATTATGACTTCTTCAAAACGCGCGTCGAGCCTATTTTTTTGAAAAAAAGGCCCACGCACGCCCGGTGCTACGTTTGCCATGAAGGCGCGAGCCACGCGCTGAACCTGGCCAAACTCGACGCCGGGAACGCGAATTGGACCGAAGAGGAATCGCGGCGCAATTTCGATACGGTCTCGCAGCTTGTGAATCCGGGCGACCCGCTGGGCAGCACGCTGCTGCGGCATCCGCTGGCGCCGGAAGCGGGAGGTGACGCGTTCCATTCCGGCGGAAGGCAATTCGGGTCGCAGACCGACCCGGACTGGAAGACGCTTGCGGATTGGGTCCGCGGCCAGAAGGCGAAGTAAGAGTATCGTGCGGTTCGCAGCAAAATCCGGATCTGTCATAGAAGGAGTCGAGATCATGACGCGAAACAATCGAGTGCCGGCCCTGGCCGCGATGGCAATTTTGTGTTTTGTCGCGGCACGGCCCGCGGCGGCGGGAACATCCCGCATCTATGTCACCAACAGCGCGGGCGATTCTGTTTCTGTGATCGATCCGGTCACCAACAAGGTCGTGCAGACCATCTCCGGAATCGAGGTGCCTCACGGTGTGAACTTTTCCCGTGACGGCAAGGTGGTTTACATCAGCAACGAGTCCGAAAGCGTGCTCGATTTCGTGGACCAAAAGACCGGAAAGATCATCAACAAGGTTCCGCTGAGCGGTCACCCCAACAACATCGCGGTGACGCATGACGGCCGCAACGTTCTCATTTGCATTGCGGCAGCCCCCGGCGCTCTTGACGTGGTCGATACGGCGTCGATGAAGCTGGTGAAGACCATCCCGGTCAAGGGCCCGCTTCACAACGTCTACGTAACCCCCGACGGGAAATTCGCGGTGGCGGGCTCGGTGGTGGCCAAGCGGCTGACCGTCTTCGATCTGAACTCGATGGAGCCGGCATGGGATGTTTCCTTCGATGGCGGCGTGCGGCCCATGACGTTTGACACCAACGCCGACGGATCGACTCGGCGGATTTTCGTGCAGTTGTCCAATCTTCACGGATTCGCCGTCGTCGACTTTGCAAGACGGCAGGAAGCGTCAAGGGTCATGTTGCCGGCCGGAAAATTCGGCAAAGAGGAATGGCGCCTGGGCACTCCGTCCCACGGCATCGCGGTTTCGCCAGATGGCAAGACGCTCTGGGTGAACAGCGTCCTGGCAAACGCGGTCTTCGAGTACTCGTTGCCGGATCTGAAGCTGGTGGGACATGCCGATCTCCCGGTCGTGGAGCGGCAGGGCAAGGCACCTTCCGGCGCGGTGCCGGAGTGGATCACGTTCACCCCGGACAATAAAACGGTGTATGTCTCGAACTCCGCGACAAGGTCGCTGTCGGCGATCGACACGCAAACCCTGAAAGCAATCGCATCCATCCCGGTCGGTGAAGTTCCGAAGCGCATCAATACGCTGGTGCTGCCCTAGGATTTGGCCAGCAGTCCTTTTGGAAGCAAGCACAGTCCCTTGCTGCCTGGGAGCCGACGCCGAATACGGCTCTCACGTACCGGGATATCTCTGCCAAGCAGTTCATGCCAAGCGCGTAATTTCGACCCTGAGTAACGTGCGGGCCCCAAATGCTGGCCCCCTGCCACGTTTCCTTATTCACGAAGTCAGCATTCCAATCGATTTTTCTCTTCAGAAGACCTTTCCGAAGCAATTGAGCAAGCCATAAAGACCGCATATTGAATGAGATCGCCATGCCTGTTTGCCATTGAGCAACACCCTGTCCCACTTTGGTACTAACGTACTGTTACGGAACATCTGACCAGTTCGCTAAAACAGTTCCCGAGCGCGGCGCCACTTGCGGAAGTGGAGACCGGCTTCAGAACGAACTCAAATTCTCAAGCAGGTCCTCTAGGAGGAAATAATGCGTGGAATGCAGAAGATGATGTGGTTCATGGTGGCGGCGGTCGCGCTCGTGATGTTTGTGACGCCGGCCTCCTACGCACAGCTCAATTCGGGCGCGACGACGGTGGCTTTGAACGCTACGCTGGCCGAAGCGCTCACTCTAAATGTGGCGCCGACAAACGTGACGTTCACGCTGGTCCCGAGCGGCACCGCCAACGGCAACAGCGCGGTGACCATCACCACGACTTGGGTTCTGGGAACCACTCGCACCGGCCTGACCACCTATGCCTATTTCACCAGCACCACAGCCCTGATCGACGCCGGCACGGACGTGATCCCCACCTCCAAGTTCAACGGCAGCGTCAATGGCGGCGCTTACTCCGCATTCACCGGCGGCGCCGGCCCGTTTGGCGCCAACAGCAAGACCGTCTACAACCACGGCGCTTTTGCCGCGGGGCAGTTTAACGGCAACCACACTGACACGCTCGGCCTGCAGATTGACACGACTGGTTTGAATCTGCCCGCGGGCGCCTACTCCGGCACGCTGAACATCCAAGCTCAGGCCATCTAGTCAAGCAAGGAACGCAAGCGCATGACTCGCGGCAGCGGGTCATGCGCCGTCTGACAGGCGGGCCCTGCCGCCCCAGGGGTGTCGGGACCCGCGAACCACTTCGATGCGAGGCAGAGCGATCAACGGCCAATGAGCATCCGGCAAAAATTCGGAATGTGGGGCAGCAGAGCCTGCAGGACTGGTATGAAGGCTCTGGCTGTCCTGCTTGTGTGTCTGGCCGCATCCTTGACGGCGTCGGCGCAGATCAATACGCCGGTGGGTCCGGTCGCTCTAGCCGCGAATTTGCCGTCGTCCCTGACGGTCAGCGCGACGCCCGGCCTGGTGAACTTCACCCTGGTTCCCAGCGGCATCTCGAACGGGTCGGCGACGGTGAACATCACGACGACGTGGTCGCTGGCCACAATTGTTTCGCGACTCAGTCTGTACGCGTATTTCACAAACCCCGCGTCCGCATTGGCCGATGCCTCCGGCCACAATATTCCCGCAGCCAATCTGTTCGGCAGCGTGAATGGCGGCGCGTTCGGCGCATTCACCGGAAACAGCCCATTCGCCGCAACCAGCAGCATCACGCTTTTCAGCCGCATTGTCCTGGGGTTCAACATACCGCAATCGCGGACGGATACGCTGAACTTGCGCATCAACACGACGGGTTTGACTCTAGCCCCCGGCAATTACGCGGGCCTGCTGGTGATCCAGGCGCAGGCGATTTAGATGGCTTTGCAGGAGTAAGACTCCTTGCTCAGGTGTGGGCAAGCGGCAGGCGGCCAAGGATCTTGCGGTAGAAACTTTCAAGTCAAGAATACTGGGGGAATTCCGTGCGACATCTGCACCGAGTTGTGCTTTGCATGCTGTTCCTGGCGCCTGCTTTGGCGGCCCAGACCATTTCGCCGGTGATCGTGGAATTCCGCGAAAAAGCCGCCGGCCGTTTTCAAATTCACAACGACACCGATTTTCCGCTCACCGTGGTTCTGGAGCCTTACAGCTTCATCGTGGATTCGGAAGGCAAGCCGACGTTCATAACCCTCTCCCCCGATATTCATCTGGAGCTGTCCACGACGAGCTTCCGAGTCGGCCCCAAGCAGGACTATTACATATTTTACAAGGCCAGCGCGGACAAGCTGCCGAACTGGTTTTGCGTTTATGCCAACGTAACCGGACCGCACACGCAGGAAGGCATCCAGGTAAGGCTGGAGCTTCCGCACACCGTCTACCTGCTGGGGAAAAAGCCCGGCCAAGCAAATGACATCGCCTGGGTGCAGGCGGACACCACCTCGGACGCTCCGAAACCGAAAATCCTGGCAGCGGTGGAAAATCACGGTACGGACGTTTCCCGCGTCAGCGAAGTCGAGGTCACATCCGCCACTGGCAAGCAGATCTACGAAGGGTTCCCGGTGTTTCCGGGACAGCGCCGGAATATGGAGCTGCAATGGGAGCAGTCCGGGGTCCCGCAGCACATTCAGCTGAAGTTCGAGCATTTCAAGTCCGAGACCGATTTGCATGCGGCGGCCCGCTAGCAGCCGTCAGACTGCGGGGCGGGGCCTTGCGGCCCTGCTGTTTGGAATTTTCCTGTCTGGAATTGCGGTGCCCGCCGGCGCCCAGGTGATTCAGGCCACCGGCGGAACGTCCAATCTGCTCAATGCCACCGGCGGTTCGCTGGAATTTCGTGGCGCCAACTTTACCGACCGATTCGATCTCGGCTACAACGGTAAACTGCGCAGCGGCTTTTCCATGCTGCGCGGCTTCAAGGGCGGTATCATCGACCTGGGAGACCAGACCATCGCCTTCGATCTGCCCACAGACATTTTCGACCAATCGCATTATTTCTTGGGCCGCGGCGCGGGCTTTTCGCGCGGCAACAACGACCGCAAACTCTATTTCTTCGCCGGAGAAACGGCGAACGGATTTTTCGCGCCATTTCTGAACGTCGCAACCATCGATACGCCCACCGTGGCGCTCTTCTACGAGATCAAACTCTCCGCCCGCTGGAAGCTTTTTTCGCGTAATGCATTTTCCACCCGGCAAACGTCCATTCAGTCCCTGCAATGGTCCGCGAAAAACGATACGCACATGGCTTTTTCCGCCGGCGTCGGGAACAACCAGCCCTACGGATCCTTCAGCTTCGACCACGTCGGAAAACGCCTGGTCGCCGACGCTAGCTATGCCGCCGCCGGAAACAATTTCCAGCGCGTGCTGGTTCAGACTCCGCAGGTTTCCGAACCCGACCGCGAGAATATCCGCCTCGAATTTCGTCCCTGGGAAAATCTCCGGCTGATCGCATCGCGCAACAATTACGCCGCAATGGACCCCACCGGAAACACGCAGCGCTCCGCCGTCAATAGCTGGGGCGCGTGGGCCAACCTGGCCGGCTTTCAGACCTACGGTTCGCTGAATCAGTCCACGACCTCGTTCGGCCGCGCCGACGCCACTCTGCTTGGCGTGCACCGGGACATCACTTCGCGCCTGGCCGCCGGCGTCGATTACATGGCCAGTTCGTTCAGGAATCAGCCCGCGTCGAAATCGCTGGTGGGCACGGTGCGCGAAATCCTTTCCCCGCGCATCGGCCTCACGCAGCTCATCACGCATACCGCGGGGCAAACTTCGGTTTCCTACGGCGGCACGTTTGTCTCCAACCGCGTCACGGTCAGCGCGGAGTACGAGACGCTGTTCTTCCCGTTTTCCGCTCCCGGAACGCCGCAATTCCGCCAGGTCATGGTTCTGGGCCTTCACTTCCAGTTGCCGTACGGAATTCAGGCTAACTACGGCACCGATGTCTCGACCAATGGACAAGTCCACTACAGCGCCTACGGCACATCCATCGGCTATCGCACCATCAAGGGCGGCTCGGGCGGGCCGCAACTGGCGGGCGCGTTCTATTCCAACGTGGCGCGCGGCCGCGTGATGGATCCCTCCGGCCAACCCGTCGCCGGCGCCGCGATCCTGGTGGGAAAAACGCTGGCCTTTTCCGATTCCTCGGGAAAATTTCTGGTGCGCATGAAGTCTCCCGGCGAACAGCCCCTGCAAGTCTCGCTCGACGACTTTACCGCCCCGGGCGCGTTCGCCGTCGTATCGGCGCCGCCGAAAGTCCGTGTGGCGCGCGAGGACTCCGCGCAGGAATACGAAGTGATCGTGAAGCGCGTGCCGCCTGAGTCCGCCGGCAAGCCCAAAGCAGATCCGAATTCGGACCACTAGTTTTACCCCTGCCGTAAGGCCCCCGCGCGGCGATTCGCCCATCGAAACACCCAATTGACTTCCCTCTGCGCCGGGCATACGATTTCCCACGGATTGACCGACTGAAACTACTCGCAACGCCAACGCGTCCCAATTCTTGTTCGTGGATTCGCCGGCCGCACCCGGCCTCTGAAGGAGATCAGCCGTGATGAAAAACAAAATCTTGATTCTTGGAATTCCCGCGATCGCGCTCCTGGCGCTGTTCGGCAGCGTGCGTTCCGGGCGAAGCGCCGGCAAGGCCGCTGCGGAAGTTAAGATCGATAGCGACGACATCGGCGGCGTGGTCACCAGCGCCAAGGGGCCCGAAGCCGGCGTTTGGGTCATCGCCGAGACCAAGGACCTCCCCACCGGATACCGCAAGATCGTCGTCACCGACGATCAGGGCCGCTACGTCGTTCCCGATCTCCCCAAGGCCAACTACACCATTTGGGTCCGCGGCTACGGGCTGGTGGATTCGGCCAAGGTGCAAAGCGCGCCCGGCAAGATGCTGAATCTCACCGCCGTCACCGCGCCCAACGAGCGCGAAGCTTCGAAATATTATCCCGCCGCCTACTGGTATTCGCTGATTCACGTTCCCCCCAAGAGCGATTTCCCGGGCACCGGCCCCAAGGGGAACGGCATCTCGGAACGCATCAAGGATCAGGGCGAATGGATCGAAATGCTAAAAACTGACGGCTGCGAGGCCTGCCACCAGTTGGGCGACAAGGCCACGCGCGAAATTGAGCCTGGCCTCGGCGCGTTCGATACCTCCGCGGCCGCCTGGGACCGCCGAATTAAATCGGCCCAAGTGGGCAGCACGATGAGCGCGCGGGCGACCCTGCTCGGCCGGCAGCGCATCCTGAGCGACCTGGGCGACTGGACCGACCGCATCAAAGCCGGTGAATTGCCGCCCGCTCCGCCGCGCCCGCAAGGTCTTGAGCGCAACATTGTCATCACTCAGTGGGACTGGGCCGGTCCAAAAGAATATTTCCACGACGAAATTTCCGTGGACCGCAGAAACGTGAACTCCAATCCCAATGGCCTCATCTATGGCGTCCACGAAGATAGCGACGATGTGATGACCGTCCTGGATCCGATCAAGAACACGTTCACGCAGGTTCCCATCCCCGTTAATCCCGGCACACCCATGTTTGAGCCGGAAGAACTCCTGGAGCCTTCTCCGTACTGGGGCGATGAACAGGTCGCCACCGCGCGTTCCGCGACGCACAGCTTGATGATGGATTCCCAAGGACGGCTCTGGACCGCCGCACGCAATCGTCAGCTCGATAACCCCGCATGGTGCAAGGCAGGATCCACGAATCCTTATGCAATGGCCTTCCCCATCAAGGCGGGATCGCGCCAGACCAATTTCTATGACCCCAAAACCGGCAAGTGGACGCTCATCGACATGTGCGCCAGCTCGCAGCACTTGATGTTTGCCGAGGATGCCAACAATACCCTTTGGTTCAGCGACCCCGGCCAGGACACCATCGGCTGGCTGAATACCAAGATGTACGACGAGACTCACGACGCGGTGAAGTCCCAGGGCTGGACTCCCTTCATTCTGGATACCAACGGCAACGGCAAGCGCGATGACGATTACACCCAGCCCGGCCAACCCATCGATCCCACCAAGGATGCGCGCATCAAGAGCGGCGTCTACGGCGTAAGCCCGAGTCCGGTGGACGGTTCGATCTGGGGCACGGTGCTGGGTTTCCCCGGCGGCCTGGTTCGACTAGTCCCCGGTTCGGACCCGATCAAAACAGCCCTCGCCGAATACTATGCGGTACCGTGGAACGACCCGAAAGCACCGGTGCAGGGCTTCTCTCCCCGCGGCTTGGATATTGACCGCAACGGAGTCATCTGGACCGTCCTCTCCAGCGGCCATTTCGCCAGCTTCGACCGCCGCAAGTGCAAAGGCCCTCTCAACGGTCCCAAGGCTACCGGCCAGCAGTGCCCCGAAGGCTGGACGCTGTATCGCACTCCGGGCCCGTCGTTCAAGGACAAGAACGTCGACGAGAGAGTAGGAAGCGCCGACACCAACTATTACAACTGGGTTGATCAGTTTGATGTGTTCGGCTTGGGCAAGAACACACCCATCGCCACGGCCAACGGCACCGACGCGCTCGAAGCCCTCGATCCCAAGACCGGGAAATTCACGGTCCTGCGCGTTCCCTACCCCATGGGCTTTTTCGCCAAGAGCATGGACGGGCGCATCGACGATCCCAACGCAGGCTGGAAAGGCAAGGGGCTGTGGTCCACCTACGCTACGCGCACGCCGTGGCACCTGGAAGGCGGCAAGGGCACGACCAGCAAGGCCGTGAAGTTCCAGCTCCGCCCCGATCCGCTGGCTAACTAATCTCACATCTCGTCACGTATGGTGACTTTCAAAAGTCACCATACGTGACACTTCTTCCTTCCCCTCCCCGCCCGCCTGTGATAGATTGCCCCTGATCGCTGGCACCCCCTCCGCGAAAGGCAATGCCATGAAACGCGCCTCCGCCTGCCTGCTTCTGTCATCCGTTTCTCTTCTGCTCTTGTGCGTGCAGACCGCCCGCGCCGACACGCTCACCGTTACCAGCTCTCCGCCCGGTGCCTCCGTCGAAATCGATGGCCTGAAAGTAGGCACCACGCCGTACGCGAAGAAAATGCCGGGCGGCTATTTTCACAAGACCACGTTCGGCTCTCACCTGGAACATCCCATGCGGCTTCGTGTAAGCATGGACAAATTTACGTCCAGGGAAATCGAAATGACCCAGGGTCCCGTTTCATTTGTGGGCTACACCGCGTTTGGCGCTGCCTATCGCGGAGAATGCTGGCTGCTGAAGACCGACCATTTTGACTTTGTTCTCGAGCCCGTTTCCAAGTCCTTGACCGGAACCATAATCGCCGCCGCCGGAGGGGCCAAGGTCGAAATGCGCCCGGAATTGCCCGTGGAAGATATCATCTCGCAATCCAAGCCCGCCGTGGTCGTGCTGAAAGGTTCTGAAGGCCAAGGCAGCGGCTTCTTCATCACCGATACCGGAGTGATCGCCACCAACGCCCACGTGGCCCAGGGCGAGCAGAGCCTGATCGCTGAACTTCCCTCGGGGAGGACTCTGGACGCGACGGTTGTCTACGTCGATTCCGAAAAAGACATCGCCCTGGTGAAGGTTGACGGCGCCGGTTTCGAGCATCTGCCATTGGCCACTTTGACCAGCGTGCGCCAAGGGCAAGCCGTCGTGGCCCTGGGAAATCCCGGCCACAGTTTGCCGCTATCCGCCACCAAAGGAATCGTCAGTGCCGTGGGCTCGTCGGAAGAATTCGGCCGGGGCACATGGATTCAGACCGACGCGGCCATCAACCCCGGCAACAGCGGCGGCCCGCTGCTCAACAGCCACGCGGAGGTAGTCGGAATCAATACCCAGAGGATTGTCGGAAAAGGTTATCAGAGCATCGGGCTCGCGCTGAGTTCCAACGACTTGATCGAAGTGCTGCATCGTTTCTATCCGTCGGTGACGTCTTCCGCCGCGTCACAAAACACTGCCTCCGACTCCTACGGAACCGTCTCCCTTTCTTCCGACCCCGACGGCGCCGAGGTATATCTGGATGGAAAATTCATTGGCAGCACGCCCGCCATGCTTACGATTGCCGCCGGCGAACACGCCTTGCGCCTCACTTCGCCGAATCGCGAACCGTGGGAGCGCTCGGTCGAAATTCTGAAAGACAGCCAGGTCAGCGTGAAGGCCCAGCTTGCGCCCGCGCAGTGATTGTGAAAGTTTCGCCTATTGATTGGCACAGATATCGACTCGGATGGATCAAATCTGCCCCCGCTTACGTTTGCCCCGCCGTTATGATAATTTTCCTGCGAGAGGTGAAACAAAATGGCAGAGCAATCCACCATGCTGGCGCTGGGCACCGCGGCCCCCGCCTTCCGACTTCCCGATCCGTCCGGCAAATTCGTTTCGCTTGACGATTTCCCCGGCGCCGCGGCTTACCTGGTCGTTTTCATGTGCAACCACTGCCCCTACGTAAAACACGTGCAGGCGCAGTTCACCCGCATGGCCGCCGAATATCAGGCGCGCGGCGTGGCCGTCATCGGAATCAATTCCAATGACGCGGAAAATTTCCCCGACGACAGCCCCGAAAAAATGGCCGAGGAAATCAAAGCCGCGGGCTACACCTTCCCCTATCTGTATGATGAGAGCCAGGAAATCGCAAAGGCCTATCGCGCCGCGTGCACGCCGGACTTTTTTCTGTTCGAGCAAAATCGCCGCCTGGCCTATCGAGGGCAATTTGACGACAGCCGCCCGAAGAACGGATTGCCCGTGACGGGCGCCGACCTGCGCGCCGCGCTTGACACGGTGCTGGTCGGAGGCGCCCTTCCTCCAAATCAGAAGCCGAGCGTGGGATGCAGTATCAAGTGGAAGCGCCAAAGCGCCGTCAAAATCGCGAACTAAAATATCTGCCGAACCTCTGCCACGTAGCGATGATGTGCATCCAGTAGGACAGACACTCTTGTCTGTCCCCCGACGACCGAAGCGCAAATCCACGGGATTTGAGTCGGCTGCAGCAACACCAGTAACAGGTATTTTTGCCTGTTCTCGGTGACCGAAACTCTAATCCTAGATCTGAATTGGTTGCCGCAACGAAAAGGACAGACAAGAGTGTCTGTCCTACTTTTTTTCGACGAACAGCGATGGATACTGCTTCTTGAGGTTGGCCACTTTCGGCAGATCGTTGATCACGATGTACATGTTTTCCGGATGCGTTTCCGCGTAGCCCTGGTGATATTCCTCGGCGGGATAGAAGTCGTCGAGCGGCACGATCTGCGTCATGATCGGCTTGGGAAATACCTTCGCGTCATCGAGTTGTTTCACGTATGCCTCGGCGATTCGCTTCTGGTCGTCCGACGCATAAAAAATCGCGGAGCGGTACTGCGTGCCGACGTCCGGCCCCTGCCGGTTGAGCTCCGTCGGATCGTGCGCCACCGAGAAAAGTATTTTCAGCACCTGCCCGTAGGAAATCTCCGAGGGATCGAACACAACTTCCACCGCTTCGGCGTGCCCGGTTCTTCCCGAACATACTTTCTCATACGTCGCCGTATTCGCGGCGCCGCCCGAGTAGCCCGAGGTGGCGTGAATCACTCCCTTGAGATGTTCGAAGACCGCCTGAATCCCCCAGAAGCATCCTCCCGCGACCACTGCTGTTTCTTTCCCGCGCGCGGCAGCCAGCGGATTGTCGATTTTCGGATCGGGGATCGCCACCACATCGCTCGACGAGTTGCACGCCGCGCCCTTGCCGAACGGAAAAGCCATGGCCAATACGGATAGACCCTTAGCAAAGAAAGAAATCATTTTGAATTTATCCCCCGGTCGCTCGCGGATGGATCCCGATTTCCCGTGCCCGCTCGCAACGCGCGAGCAGCGTGAACAATCCTATTGCGAAATGGATTTCGTGCCCTTGGCAGCGGGCTCGGCCGGCGGCTTCACGCCGCTCGCCGCATCCTTCACGATCTGCGCCGCGATTCCCTTGCTCGTCGGGCACTCGCTGTCGTTCACGCGGCACTGCGAGACCGTCAGGCCGCAGCCGCACGTGCACGTTTCCGCATTCATCCGGCGCAGCGCGCCCTTTTTCTGGTCGGCCGTCAGCCCCTTGAAATCCACGCCCGGCAGTTCCGTCGCGTTCGCCGCATTCTTCAGGAAAATCTGCCCTTGATCAATGAACGTCTCGATTCGCGCTTCGATGGGCATCCCCAGCAGCGCGCGTATTTCCTGGTCATATCGTTCGATGGGATATAGCCCGCTGTGCTTTGTCACCACCCGGCCCTTGGTATCGATCAGGAACGAAGTCGGAAGCGCCGGAACGCCGCCGTACGACGCGACAATCTCCGGCGTATACATCACAATCGGGTACGTCATCTTCACGCTTTGCGCGAATTTCAAAACCTTCGCCGGAGGATCGTCGTCCTCGGAAATCCCGATAATTTCCAAGCGGTCGCCGTACTCTTTCTTCAGTTCCAGCAGTTCCGGAATTTCCATCCGGCACGGCGGGCACCAGGTGGCCCAGAAATTCACCAGCACCACTTTGCCCGGCCAGTCCGCGTTGGTCACCGGCTTTCCTAGAATATCCTGCGCCTGAAACGCCGGCGCCATTTCCGGATTCTTCACGAATCGGATGACCGGCGCATCTGCACTCTCGGCTGCCGCCGGTTGCGCAGGCGTGGAAGCCAGCGCCGAAAATCCCGCGTGCCCCGCATCCCGATGTAGGAAATACGTGGACCCGGCGAGAATCAGCGCGACGCCTGCCAAAACCAGAACGACGAGAATGTTCTTCCTAGGCATGTTCCGTAGGTCTTATTATGGCTTTCAGACCTGCTCAAAACAAGCGTCTGCGGTGTCCAAGAGGGAAACCTTTGGCTAATTCAAAATGGGCGGCACGACTTCACGGGACTTGGCCCGCGCACCTCGACACAAGTCCCCACATCAATCCTTATATCCCACGATCAGACAGATTTGGTGGTCTTGATCTTGACAAGATGGAAGGCGATTCTTATCTACCTTGATTGGAAGCTTCGCCGACTGAAATGCCTTTAAGAATTGCGCTGCATCGCTCGTTGCAGATGAACCCATAACCAGCCCGAATATCGGAGGGGCCGTGGCCCGAACCGGACCCGAAGTAAAACCGGATTTCAACGCACCCGGGAATGCCGGAGCGATCTGACGCAGAAACGCGATCGCTTCAGAATCTTCGACATAATGCACTTCAACTAATTCCTTGATTCCTTGAAGGCCGTTTGATAATTGCTGCCGCTGCAACTCAGAAACCCGGCGAGGTTCCTTTAGTCTCGCGAGTTCAATCTGTGAGTAATGGTGCTCGGCCGCATAGACCAATACGTAGATTACCAGCACGCATACGCCTGCGACTTCGCAGCGGTGTTGCCACGGATTCTCCTTCTCTAAAACGAGTGCGACAATTTCGCAGAGTGCCAAAACTGCTAGAAGCACAATCCCCGCGATTTCAAATCCGTTTGCGAGTTGGGACGGGTCGTACATTTGCCAAACGATTCTAAGACATTTTTCGTGTTCCAGGGACAATTCGAGGGCTAGGCTTCTGGATGGTCCGCTTTCCCGGTTGTGCCTGTGAAGTAGTCATATCGGAAACCAGACGCTGGTTGCCGGTCGTACTACTGCCCGGCCTCAAGCCTCGCAGTCATCAGCCCCACCTTTTCGACGCCTGAATTGCGCATCACGTCAATGGCCCGAGCCACGGCCGAGAAAATGACGGCATCGTCACCTTTCACGAAAGCGACCTTCTCGGCGCGCTGCTTGAAAAAATTATCGAGCTGCAAGCCCAGGTTGTTCCACGTCGCCGCATCTTCGTTGATCTTCAGGCTGCCGTTATTGAGCAGCTGCACGACGACCACCTTGTATTCAGGAACTATATCTTCAACGCGTGAAGGCTGCGGAACCAGCGCTTCCAACCCCTTCGGCGACAGCGGCGTGATCACCATGAAGATAATCAGGAGCACCAGCAGAATATCGATCAGCGGCACCACATTCATTGAGGCCATGGCCCCGCCCTTCTTTTCACCCACTTCCATTCCCATGGTAATTGCTCCTCTGCGCGCAAACAGGTATCGGTAAGCCGCAATTGAGACGCCCTGCGCGGACCCGTTGAAACTCTCGCCGTCATATATTTGGACACCAGTGCGGATCGAATAGTTCCTTACGAGCAAGGAACGCGCGTGTTTCTGGACTCTTCCCTACTCGCATGATATACAAATCGCGAACGATTCATCGAACATTGGGGGTAGTTCTTATGCATTCAGAGAAATTTGCGCGCGTACTTCGATGGGGCTTGCCCTGCGTGCTAGCTGCCACCGCCATCCCGTTCGCCGCCGCCGCGCAGCAACTCCCGCCCGATGGCCCTGCATTCCCAACCATAAAACTAACCGGAGGCAGCCCCAACCCGCCGCTGCAGGAGCCCGCGCCCAATCCTCCGGACAAGCAATCGGAGTGGAACATGGAACTGGTGGGCCACGACGATTTGCAGGGCCGCTCGGCGTACCAGCCAATCATCGTCAATGAAAATGGCCGCGAAATCGCATACGTCGGGCACCACACCGGAGCCATGCTCAATACGCTCACCGGCGTGGTCGAGCCCAACGGAACTTCGCTCGTGGACGTCACCGACGCGGCGCACCCCAGGTACCTCTCGCACATTCCCGGTTCCACCGCGGCGGGCGAAGAGGCCGGCGGCGCGCAGATGGTGCGCGTGTGCAGCGGCAGCGTGCTGCCGCACGGCGTGCGCGGCAAATGGTATCTGTTGCGGCCCCTGGGAGTCGAAGCGCAGGAAATTTACGACGTCACCGATCCGGCAAAGCCGACGCGCCTCACGGTGATCGTCGACGGACTGAACAACACACACAAAAACTGGTGGGAATGCGACACGGGCACCGCCTACCTGGTCGCGAACAAGCCCTCGGAAGGATGGAAGGGCCAGCACCTGAAAATTTACGACCTGAGCGATCCGGCAAAACCCGTTTACATTCGCGATTTCGGACTGCTAGGCCAGCAACCCGGCGCCACTTCCCATGAAGGCGTTACGGGAGGCATTCCGATCCACGGCGCGATTTCCGCTGGCGTCGATAAAAATCGCGTGTACGCCGCCTACGGCACGGGGGCCAATGGCGTGATCCAGATTCTCGACCGCAAAAAATTGCTGACCGCGTTTGAGAATCCCGTGAAGCCCACGACCGAGGAAATGCTCGCGCCGCAGATTGGATACATCACCATGTCCCCCGATCAGGGCGGGCACACCGCGTTTCCGATTTTTGGCGAGCCGATTCCCGAATTCCAGACCTTTCAAGCGCTCAAGAAGCGCGATTTTCTGATCGTCCCGTCGGAAGCCTCGCGCGGCGACCACTGCATGCCCAACTCCGACGGCAGCCGCCCGGGTCCGCATCTGGCCTTCATGATCGACATCAGCAACGAAGCCACGCCGTGGCCCGTGTCCACGTTCCGCGTGCCCGACAATCCCGGAGATTACTGCGGCCGGGGCGGGCGCTTCGGCACGCATGCCGTCGCGGAATCGTTTTTCGCTCCGTATTACGGCAAGATTGCCATTTTTTCCTGGTTTAACGCCGGCACGCGCGTGTTCGACATTCGCGACCCGTTTTCCGTGCAAGAAGTCGCCTACTTCATCCCCGCTCCCAACAAATACACCATGATGTTCTGTCCGGACGGCGTCAGCCATCCGCCTGGCGATCCCAAAATTACGGCCGCATGCGAGCGCGCCATCCAAACCAACAACGTCGAGATCGACGATCGCGGCCTGATCTACTCCGCCGACCGCGCCGGCACCGGCCTGCACATCCTGCGCCTCACCGGCCACGCCAAGGATGTGGTCGAGGCGAAATAATTTTTTGCCGGGAACGCAAGTAGCGGAAAAGAAGTAGCGCCGTCATTCCGAACCCGCTCCTGCGGGTGAGGAATCTCTCTTTGGTTTGAATCCAGAAAATGTGTGATTACTCACCCGCAGGAGCGGGTTCGGAATGACAGACGGTGCATTGGTCCGCGGCATGCGGCGCCCGAGCCAATTGAACTTTTCGGACTTATTTCAATGAGATCAGGAAGACCCGCCGATTTTTTTGTGGTACCGGCGATTTAGTGCGTCATATCGTACAGGATGTAATTAATCCCGATGCGATATGCGAGAGAAGTCTCCTTCTCCGGATAGTGCGGGCTGTCGGCCCACTCCCAGGCGTCGCCCACATCGGAGTTGTGGCAGATGGCCACCATGATCCGGCCCTTGTCATCCCGAATCCCCAGCCACTTGGGCGTCACCATGTCGGGTGAATAGGGACGCCCGCCCCACAAGAAGCGCGTCCCGTGAATCTTGACCTTCTCATCCAGGTCGAAGGCCACGTGAAAGATTTCGTCGCTGTTCTTTAATTCTTCCACGCCGCGGTCTGGAAAAATGGCGCGCAGGCCCTGCATCAGGCCATCCCATTCGTAGTCCCCATGTGTGTCGTCCGAAAACAGGAAGCCGCCCTTGAGCAGATAGGCGCGCAGCCGCGCCGCCTCCGCCTGGTTCAGGTTCCAGCCGTTGCCGTGCTCCATGTAGATCCACGGCCAGTCGAATAATTTATCGTCTTCGGCGTCGACGATCTGCTCCATGGCCCGCGCGTTCAGGCGAGTCAATCGCCGCAATCCCTGCACGAATTGCCGGTCGGCTTTCGGATAGTCCGCGGCCCACATCTGAAATCCGCGGTATCCCCGGTAGCCGTAATCCCCATTCGGAAAATGAAACCGGGCGAAGGCCCATTCCGCCTGCTCGTGGGGATCCACGGGCAAATCGGGACCTTCCTCTTCTCCCTCGTAGCTTCGCTGCGCCATTGCCACCACGCCAAAACTAAGCGCGGAAAGCAGGCCTGCGGCGGCGATGATGAGCCAGACCTTCATGGCGGTTTCCCCGGCGATCATACTGGAATGCCGCGACGATGGCGCGGGAATCTTGGGCAATTCGGAGCGAGCGGCCGGATGAGCGCCTAGGTAAGCGACGGGCCCTTGGCCGGCGTGGGAGGCGCGGGGATTTCACTGATGGCGGCATGGGCATGTTTGCGCCGCCGGACACGCAGCTGCAGCCGGTCCATGTAAAGATAAATCACGGGAGTGGTGAACAAGGTGAGGGCCTGGCTCACCATCATGCCGCCCACGATGCTGATCCCCAGGGGACGGCGCAATTCCGCTCCTGTCCCGGTCGCCAGGGCCAGCGGCAACCCGCCAAACAGAGCCGCCATGGTGGTCATCATGATGGGACGGAATCGCAACAGGCAAGCCTGATAGATAGATTCCTCGGGAGTATTTCCAGCGCGCTCTGCTTCCACGGCGAAGTCGACCATCATGATGGCGTTCTTGATGACGATGCCGATCAGCAAGATGATTCCGATCAGCGCAATCACGCTCAGGTCCGCGTGAAACAGCATCAGGGCGAGCAGCGCGCCCACACCGGCCGAGGGCAGCGTCGAAAGAATCGTGATCGGCTGTATATAACTCTCATAGAGCATTCCAAGAACGATGTAAACCGCCATGAGCGCCGCCAGGATCAGCCACGGCTGGCTGGCCAGTGATGTCCGGAAGGCCTGCGCTGTCCCCTGAAACGTGGTGCGAATATCGGATGGAACTCCCATCTGCAGAACGGCTGCCTCGATTTCCTTGACCGCATCGCCCAGCGCAACCCCTTCGCCCAGGTTGAAGGAAATCGTCACGGCCGGAAATTGCCCCTGATGCGTCACCGCCAGGGTCGTGGTTTTGTTCTCGAAATGGGTGAACGCGCTGAGCGGGACTTGCTTCCCGTTCGCCGAACGCACATATAAATTACGTATGTCGTCCGTGCTGTTTCGGAAGGCCGCGTCCACTTCCATAACCACGTGATACTGGTTTAATTGCGTGTAGATCGTGGAGACCTGGCGCTGGCCGAACGCGTCGTACAGCGTGTTATCGATTGCCTGGGGAGCGATCCCCATCCGCGACGCGGTATCGCGGTCGATGACCAGCGCGGCCTGCAGGCCCCGCGTTTGCTGGTCGGAGGCAATATCACGCAAATCCTTCAACTGGCGCATGCGCTGCTCAACGCGCGGCGCCCATTGCTGCAGGTCCGCCAGATTTTCGCTTTCCAGCGTGAACTGGTATTGCGAACTGGAAATCCGGCCGCCCACATTAATGTCCTGCACCGACCGCAAAAATAATGTGGCTCCGGGCACCACGGCGAGCTTGCGGCGCAGGCGCGCGATCACCTGGTCGACGCCCACCTTCCTTTCGCTGATGGGTTTCAAATCGATCTGCATGCGTCCGGTATTTTCCGACCCGCCGCCGGTGTTGCTGGACATGTTTTCGACTGCCGGATCGCTCATCACGATGTCGGTGTATTGCTTCAGTTTGGCCTGCATGGCCGGAAAGGACAGGTCCTGCGCGCCCATAATCGTTCCATTAATCCGGCCCGTATCCTGCTGCGGGAAAAATCCCTTGGGAATGATGACGTAGAGGTAAACGCTCAGGCAGATGGTGGCCAAGGTGACGGTGAGCATGAAAGCCTGGTGGCGCAACACCCAGCGCAGTCTGGACGAGTAGGTCTTCACGCTCCATTGAAAGATCCTCTCGCCCGTCATGTATAGCTTGCCGTGTTTCCTGCCCTTTTCCGGCTGCAGGAATTTTGCGCACATCATCGGAGTCGTGGTCAGTGAAACGCAAAGCGACACGGCGATGGCCACGCTCAAGGTCACCGCGAACTCCCGGAACAATTTTCCCACGATCCCGCCCATCAACAGAATTGGAATGAACACGGCGATCAGCGAAAGGCTCATGGACAATACCGTGAACCCGATTTCATGCGACCCCTTCATGGCCGCTTCGTAGGGTGTAAGGCCTTCCTCAAGATACCGGGTGATGTTCTCGATCACCACGATGGCGTCGTCCACCACGAAGCCCGTGCAAATCGCCAGCGCCATCAGCGAAAGATTGTCGATGCTGTAATGCAGCAGGTACATCACGCCGAACGTGCCCACGATGGACAGCGGCACCGAGATACTCGGAATGAGCGTGGCCCAGCCATTTCGCAAAAACATGAAAATGACCATGACCACCAGCGCCACCGTGAGCAGCAGCGTAAACTCGATGTCCGCCACCGAAGCCCGGATGGTGACCGTGCGGTCGGAAAGGATGCTGAGCGTGGCCGCCGGCGGAATCGACGCGCGCAACTCCGGCAGGATCGCCTTGATGTTGTTTACCGCATTGATAATATTGGCGCCGGGTTGGCGGTTGATGGTGATGACCACGGCCGTCTTGCCGTTGGCATATCCCGAGTTGCGGACGTCCTCGATCCCTTCACTGACGCGCGCCACGTCGCTCAGCCGCACAGGCGCCCCATTTCGATAGGCCACTATCAAAGAGACGTACTGTTCCGGACGCAGCAACTGGTCGGTTGCAAACAAGGTCCAGCGGTTGCCCGCGTCCTCCAGATTTCCTTTCGGAGTATTCGCATTCGCCAGGCGCAGCGCGGTGCGAACTTCCTCCAGCCCGATCCCATATTGCGCCAGCGCTCTCGGATTGACGTCCACGCGCACGGCTGGTTTTGCGCCGCCGGATATGTTCACCTGCCCCACTCCGTCGACTTGCGCCAATTTCTGTCCCAGGATGGAATCGCAAATGTCGTACAAGCGGCTTCTGGGGATTGTGTCCGAATACACCGCCAAGTCCATGATGGGCGTGTCGGCCGGATTGATGCGCCGGTAACCGGGAAGGCTCGGAAGATTGGCCGGCAATTGGCCGGCCGCCGCATTGATGGCGGCCTGGACGTCACGCGAAGCGGCATCGATATCCCTGTCCAGGTCGAGTTGCAGAGTAATGAAGGAAACGCCAAGCTGGCTGGTCGACGTCATTTCCGTGACGCCCGCGATGCGCCCGAACTGGCGTTCCAGCGGCGTCGCCACGGAAGAAGCCATCGTCTCCGGGCTCGCGCCCGGCAAACCCCCGCGGACATAAATGGTCGGAAAATCCACCTGCGGCAGTGCCGCCACGGGCAGGAAATAAAACGCCACGCCGCCCGCCAGCAAAATGGCGACGCTCAACAGCGAAGTCGCGACAGGTCGTCGAATAAACGGCGCGGAAATATGCATCGCTGTTGATCCCGGCTAAGCCGGCATTTTCTCCCTTCAGGACTCTACCGTATTAGAGCGAAGCAGGCCCTGCTTAGGTTTCATGGAATCCGAGCCTGCTCCCAAGCCGTCCCGGCGGATGTTACGACGCGTGCACGATGCCAAAACAATACCGCAAGAGCTTGGTTTCGCGGCCAGGAATTTGACGCCATTCCAACATGGGTGTAATTCTACCCGCGCAGTATTGGCTCGGCAGTGCGTCCCCATCATTTATTTTCTCGATCAATCGGATACACCGATACGGTCGCAGGCGGCGCAAACCCATTGCAATGAAACTACTTACCCGATTTCGGGCAGCAGCCATTGGAAAAAACTTTCCAGCGACACCCATGCAACCATTGTGTCGCGCGCTGCGCTCTCTTACACTGGACCGGTTTTGCTTGGAACAAATCCGCAATGCAAGGAATTGTCGCCGTGTGGACCGATAGCGCGCTGGAAACGAACAGGCGAGGCATGATGCACCCGATCCGCTATGACTTAATTGTCATCGGCAGCGGCCCGGCCGGCCAGAAGGGCGCCATCGCCGCGTCCAAGCTTGGCAAGCGCGTCGCCATCGTGGACCGCAACGAGATGGTCGGCGGCGTGTGCATCCACGGCGGCACCGTTCCCAGCAAAACGCTGCGTGAAGCGATTCTGCATCTCACCGGATTTCGCCACCGGTCTTTTTACGGGAATGATTATGTCGTAAAAGACCGGATTTCCATTCGCGATCTTGCCGCGCGCGTCACCCAGGTCGTCGAACGCGAGACCGGCGTGGTGCGCGACCAGTTGCGCCGCAACGGCATCGACCTGATGTCCGGCGTCGCGCAATTCCTGGACGCAAACACGCTGGAAGTCCAGGGCCCCATCGACGCGCACATCCTGCAGGCGGATCACATCCTCATCGCCTGCGGCACGCGGCCGTCGCATCCGGCCGATATTCCCTTCGACGGCAAGAAAATCATCGCCAGCGATCAATTTTTCCAGATGGATGAAATTCCGCGCGAGTTGATCATCGTGGGCGGCGGCGTCATCGGCCTGGAATACGCCTCGATGCTGGTGGCCATGGGCGTGGAAGTCACGCTTATCGAGCAGCGCAACGAACTGCTGGATTTTGTGGACGCCGAAATTGTAGAGGCCCTGCGCTACCACATGCGCCGCCAGGGGGCCATCTTTCGCCTCGGCGAAAAAGTCACCGCCATTCAGATGGACGAGCGCGGCCGCGTCGTCGCCAATCTGGAAAGTGGAAAGCACATCCACGCCCAGTGCCTGATGTACGCCGTCGGGCGCCAGGCCAATACGGACCTGCTGAATCTGCAAGCTTCCGGGCTTGTCCCCGGCCCGCGCGGCAAACTCGAGGTGAACGAAAAGTTCCAGACCGCCGTCCCGAACATATATGCCGCCGGAGACGTCATCGGATTTCCTTCGCTTGCTTCCACCTCCATGGAGCAAGGCCGCCTGGCCAGTTGCCAAATATTCGGGGCTCCCGCCGAAATGAGCGCCGCGCTGCTGCCCTACGGCATCTACACGATCCCGGAAATTTCCATGGTCGGAAAAACAGAAAAAACACTGACCGATTCCATGATTCCGTTCGAGGTGGGCATCTCCAAGTACGAGGAACTGGCCAAGGCGCAGATCGTGGGCGACCACACCGGCATGTTGAAGATTCTGTTTCACCCGGATACGCGCAAAGTACTTGGCGTCCACGTGATCGGTGAAAGCGCCGCCGAGATCGTGCACATCGGCCAGGCAGTGCTGACCTTCGGCGGCACGATGGATTATTTCCGCGACACGGTCTTCAATTACCCCACCTTCGCCGAAGCCTACAAGGTCGCCGGCCTGGATGGATTGAATAAGCTTTAGGTAGGACAGGCTTGAAGCCTGTCCTACTTTACTTCCGCGGCGTTTGCGTGGTGGTGCTCTTCATCACTTCATCGTCGAAGCTCTGCATTTCCGTCAGCGAGCAAACCGTTTCTTCCATGGGAGCGGAACTGCGTTTGAAAACACGCTTGACGGTAAACGGCTTTGGGTAGGCCTTCGGATCCTCAAATGTCAGGCTGACCTCGAGCGAATCTTTGTCCACCAGCCGGAATCGTTCGATCAAATGCAATTGATCGCTGTGGGGATGGCCAAGCTGATCTATCCAGGTCTTGTCATTCAATCCGATGGTGTCGACGACAAACGTGTCGCCCTCGTACTTGCCGATCGAGTCGCCCATCCAGGTCAAATCCGGATCCTTCGGATGCTCTCGGCCCAGCGCGATGGGCCGCCAAAATCCCATGAACTCGTAGAGGATGTAGACCAGTTTCGGGCCTTGCACGAGCGAAAAGTTCCACGGGTACAGATACAGGCGCGTGATGCCTGGAGGATCGCAGTATTTCTGCACGGGGTCGTTGACTGCTTCAAACGTGGCGTGGGCCCCAAACGGCGGCCTCACCCCTTTCATTTTCTCGATCGCCCACGGAGTCATGGGAAGCTGCTCCGGCTTTGCGCCCTTTGGGTCGTCCGGGTCAAGGCTGGGAGATCCGCCCGTAACCGCCCAGGGGCCGGACAAATCCGGCACGCGGGAAACGCGCGAAGCCTGTTGCTTTTTGGCTGCTGAAGCAGGCAGTGCAGTCTGAGCATGAAGAAGCAATGGAAAGAGGCAGGCTGTAATCAGTGTGATTCCGAATCTCGCTCGGCAGTACAACATTTTCGCCGCTCCCCTCGTGCGTATTGGTTAATTCGTTCTGGCTCGCCGCCTGCATTGCTGCATCGGAACGCCGGCTGGAATATCTGTCTGTTATTGGGCTTGCGACGGCAGCGTGTGGCCGTTGACCACGAACTTCAGCAGAGTGGTGGCGGCGCCGCTTAGCCCGGTCGTCGCGCCGTTCCTGGCGGGGTGAGTCTCGGCGACAACCGAGTCGCCCGGCTTCATCGAGTCCTTGCTCCAGCCATTGCGCCTCATGATCGTCGGAGCGGCAAGTTCGATGATCCAGTCCTTGTGCTCCCCGCTGCTGTCCTTCACGTCAATATGAAGCAGGCAATGCGGGTTGCTCCAGTCAAAACTGGTCACGGTGCCCGTCAGGGTGACCACCTTATCCATGTCATAGCCCGACACGCCATGGTGCGCCGAGGCCGGACCGGTGAATTGCAAAAACACGGCGGCAAATAAAAACCCGATGAAAAACCTGCTCTTCAAGAAATGCCTCCCAAATGTTTCCAAGGACGAAGTTGCGGATCGCGGCGCCAATATTTTCCCGGACCTGAACGATAACCTACACCCAACCCCACCAGGGCGCAACACTCAGTAGGACAGGCACTCTTGCCTGTCCCCGTTACACATCGCCCAGGCGCTTACAAACAAGCACATATGCCCGCCCGCTAACATCTCACCCGGGCCCGCGCGGACAAGCACTCTTGCACGCCCTCTGAAATCTCGCCGTGGCGCACGAGGACCGACAAGAGTGTCTGTCCTACAACCCCGGTTTGACGCACGGCTGATCGCCCTGATAGTTTGTGTGCTTATGCTTGGACCCTGGAATCGCGACAGGAAACCGTGCGGATGCTGGAAATGATCGTTCCCCCCAATTCCCGGATTGCATTTCAGGGCGAGCGCGGCGCGTTCAGCGAAGAGGCCGCCGTCAAACTGCTGGGCGAGGAGATACAGCTCGTCCCGCGCCCCACGTTCGAGGCCATGTATTCCAGCATTCAGGACGGCGTTGCGGATTATATTCTCGCGCCCATCGAAAACAGCCTGGCCGGGTCCGTGCACCGCTCCTACGACCTGCTGATCGCCGGAGGGCTGCAGATTCGCGCCGAGGTCGTGATCCCCATCGTGCACAACCTGATTGGCGTTCCCGGCGCTGAGTTTGAGCACATCACGCAGGTGTCCTCGCATCCTGTGGCGCTGGCGCAATGCGAGCGTTTCTTCGCCGAGAATCCGAAAATCAAAAAAGTGACGGCCGAGGACACGGCCGGAAGCGTGCGCCAGGTGATGCGCGAGGGCGACCGCGCGAAGGCCGCCATCGCCAGCCGCCGCGCCGCGGAAGTCTATGGCGGAAAAATTCTCCTCGAACACCTCGAGGATCATCCCGAAAATTACACGCGATTCCTCTTGCTGGCCGCTTCCGGCGAAGTGGCGGAAAATGCGGACAAACTTTCGCTGGTGCTCCATCTGGCGCACAAGCCCGGCTCGCTTTGCCAGGTGCTGAACGCCTTCGCCAAGCGCAATTTAAATTTGCTGAAAATCGAAAGTCGGCCCATCCCCGGTACGCCCTGGAGTTATTGTTTTTATCTGGATCTGCAGGCGTCGCTGAAGGACGCCAACACGCGCGCGGCGCTGGACGAACTCAAGGGGCACGCCGATTCGATAAAAATTCTTGGCTGCTATCCGCAAGCGAAGGTTTAAACTATTGGGCGCGCAATAGTCTGGGTGGCAGTGGGTCCAGGATTTCGGAAAACATCCCTTATAGGGTGTCATTCCGAACCCGCTCCCGCGGGTGAGGAATCTCTCCGCGCTTTGGATTCAAGGAAGAGGGATTCCTCACCCGCAGGAGCGGGTTCGGAATGACGATGTTGTTGGTTTTTCCTCAAACCGAGGAGCATGTGCAACGAGTACGAAAGCTTTTTGTTCAGAAATAAAAATTGAGCCGTTCGCAACGCAACAGGAGGAACTGTGCAGGTTTATTACGATAAGGACGCGAATTTTAACGACATCAAGAACAAGAAAATCGCCATCATCGGCTTCGGTTCGCAGGGCCATGCCCACGCCATGAACCTGGCGGACTCGGGCTGCGACGTCATCGTCGGCCTCAAGCCCACCAGCGCTTCGGTGGCCAAGGCGCAGAAAGCCGGGCTGCGCGTAATGTCCGTGCGCGAAGCTGCGCAGGCCGCCGACATTATCATGATCCTGACTCCCGACGAGCTGACGCCGGGAATCTACGACGCCGACGTCGCCCCGGTGCTGAAGGCCGGAAAATATCTGGCCCTCGCCCATGGATTCGGAATTCACTTCGGATTTATCAAGCCGCCCAAGGACGTGAACGTGTTCATGGTCGCACCGAAGGGCCCGGGACACCTGGTGCGCCACCAGTTTCTGCAAGGCGCCGGGGTTCCCTGCCTGCTCGCCATCCATCAGGACCCGACGGGTGATACCAAGAAAATTGGCCTGGCCTATGCCAGCGCCATCGGCGGCGCCCGCGCCGGCGTGATCGAAACCAATTTCCGCGAGGAAACAGAGACCGATTTGTTCGGAGAGCAATCGGTGCTCTGCGGCGGCCTCACCGCGCTGATCCAGGCGGGATACGAAGTGCTGACCGAAGCGGGCTACGCTCCGGAAATGGCCTACTTCGAGTGCTGCCACGAAATGAAGCTGATCGTGGACCTGATTTACGAAGGCGGCATTTCGGAAATGCGCTATTCGATTTCCAACACCGCCGAATACGGCGACCTCACGCGCGGCCCCATCGTCGTCGACGCCGCCACCAAGGAACGCATGAAGGGCATCCTGAAGGACATCCAAACCGGCACGTTTGCCCGCGAATGGATGGCCGAAGCCGCCGCAGGCCTGCCGAAATTCAAGAAGCTGCGCGAAGCGGGACAGAAGCACCCCATCGAAACCGTCGGCGGCCAGTTGCGTTCCATGATGCCGTGGATGAAGAAAAACCGCGTGATCGCCGAAGGCGCATAGGCTGCGAACACTGAATCGTCGTCATTTCGAGCGGAGCGAGGAATCTCTCCGGGTTTGAGCGCAAAACCAGGAGGGATTCCTCACCCGCAGGAGCGGGTTCGGAATGACAACGGCTCGTTTGGTGTCGCGGGTGGAACACGGCCCGACATGTATTCACCAGTTACGAATCACGAATCACGGTTCATATCTCCCGGAGGCTCCATGGATTCGCGTTTCAGAGAACACAGCCGCATCATCGTCGACGGCCCTTCGCGCGCCCCCGCCCGTTCCTACTTTCGCGCCGTGGGCATGACCGACAACGATCTCTCCAAGCCCCTGGTCGGCATCGCCAACACCTGGATTGAGATCATGCCCTGCAATTCCCATCTGCGCCAGCTGGCCGAAAGAGTGAAGGCAGGCGTGCGCGACGCCGGCGGCACTCCCATGGAATTCAACACCATCGCGATTAGCGACGGCGAATCCATGGGCACGGAAGGAATGAAGTCATCGCTGGTCAGCCGCGAAGTGATTGCCGATTCGATTGAGCTGGTCGGACGCGGCTACATGTTCGATGCCATGATCGCGCTGGCAGGCTGCGATAAAACCATTCCCGCGACGGCCATGGGCTTGACGCGCCTGAATCTCCCCAGCTTGGTTCTGTACGGCGGATCGATTCAGCCCGGCCGGTTTCAGGGACGCGACGTCACGATTCAAGATGTGTTTGAGGCGGTCGGCGCGCACTCGGCCGGGAAAATGAGCGACGCTGACCTGAAGGAAATCGAAAGCGTGGCGTGTCCCGGCGCCGGCGCGTGCGGCGGCCAGTTTACGGCCAACACCATGGCCATGGCGCTGGAATTCATCGGCCTTACGCCGCTGGGCCTGGGCAACGTGCCGGCCACCGATCCCCGCAAGGGGGACGCCGCGTATCGTTCCGGCCAGCTCGTCATGGACTTGCTGCACAAAGGCATTACGCCCAGCAAAATTCTCACGCGCAAGGCGTTTGAGAATGCAATCACTGCCGTGGTCGCCACCGGCGGCTCCACCAATTCCGTGCTGCATCTTTTGGCCATGGCCAAGGAGGCCGGCATCGACCTGCGCATCGAGGAGTTCGACGAAATCAGCTCGAAGACTCCCCTGCTGGCCGACATGAAACCCTGGGGCCGCTTCACTGCCGTCGATCTGTACAACGCGGGCGGCATGGCGCTGCTGGCAAAACGCCTGCTCGACGCCGGCTTGCTGCATCGCGGGCAAATCACCGCCAGCTTGAAAACGCTGGACGAAGAAGCGCTCACGGCCAAGGAACTGCCCGGCCAGGAAGTTGTCCGCCCGCTCTCGAAACCGCTGAAAACCACCGGCGGACTCATGATCCTGAAAGGAAATCTTGTTCCCGAGGGATGCGTGTTGAAAACTTCCGGCCATGAGAAGCCGCACTTCCGCGGGCCGGCGCGCGTGTTTGACCGCGAGGAAGACGCCATGGACGCCGCCACCAAAGGCCTGATCAAGAAAGGCGACGTCGTGGTCGTCCGCTATGAAGGTCCGCGCGGAGGGCCCGGGATGCGCGAAATGCTCGGCCTCACTGCGCTGCTGGTCGGCCAGGGATTGGGCGAGGACGTGGCCCTGCTGACCGACGGCCGCTTCAGCGGCGCGACGCGCGGCCTGATGGCCGGCCACGCCGCTCCGGAAGCCGCTCGCGGCGGCCCCATCGCCATCATCCACGAGGGCGACGAAATTACGTTTGATCTGGCGACGAAAACGCTGCGCCTGGAACTGAGCGACGCCGAAATCAAGTCGCGCCTGGCAAAGTGGAAGGCGCCCGCGCCGCGCTACAAGACCGGCGTGCTAGCCAAGTACGCCGCGCTGGTAAGTTCCGCGTCGCTGGGGGCGATCACCACCGCCGGTTAAGTAGGACAGGCTTCAGCCTGTCGCTTTTGATTTTTGCAACTGGTGCGAAACCCCCGACAGGCTGAAGCCTGTCCTACTGAAAGGCTACGACCGCCCGAAAGGAGCCCCTCGTGACAAACTCCAATCGATTCGCAAAATCGCTTCGACTATTCGCTTTGATCGCGTCTGTCACGGCGCTGTCGATGGCCGGCGCGGGCGTAACCACGGTCGATTCCCTGCTCATCAAGGAGCAAGGCAGCTTCTTCGTCGGCGGCCGCACCATATACACCGACGCGCTCACCGGAAATCCTGACGGCTTCCTGGGCACCGGCGTCAACAACGGCCACATCACCGTCGAGCAGATGTATGTGCAATACCAGATTCCCGAGGGCGCCGCTGCGCACGTTCCCGTGGTCATGCTGCACGGCTGCTGCCTCAGCTCGAAGAGCTACGAAACCACGCCCGACGGCCGCATGGGATGGAACGAATATTTCCTGCGAAAACACCGCGCTGTATATTTGCCCGACCAGGTCTCCCGCGCGCGCTCCGGATTCGACGCGACCATCTACAACGAAATCAAGCTGGGAAAACGCCCCCCCTCCGACATGCCCGAAATCCGCACCGCGACCCATGAACTCGCCTGGGTCCTGTTCCGGTTCGGGCCCGAGATGGGCAAGCCGTTTCCGAACGAGCAGTTCCCGGTCGATGCCTACGACGAATTCGGCAAGCAGGTGATTCCCGACCTGAACGCGGAATTGCCCTCGCCAAATCCCACGTGGACCAATCTCTCGGGCCTGGCCATTAAATTGAAAGGCGCCATCCTAATGGGCCACTCGGAATCGGGATTTTTTCCCGAGCAGGCCGCGCTCATCAACCCGGAGGAAATCAGGGGGCTGATCACCATCGAAAGCCTGTGCCCAGCGCTCAACGCGGATCAAATTTCGGGCCTGGCGAAAATTCCGACACTGGTTGTCTTCGGCGATCACATCGACGACGTCGGCGCCTACCCGAAAATGTGGAGGGAAAGATTTGACGGCTGCGCCAAATTCGTCGAGCAGATGAAGGCCGCCGGCGGCGACGCCACCATGATGCACCTGCCCAAGTACGGCCAATTCGGCAACAGCCACATGCTGATGCTGGACAAAAATAATCTGCAGGTGGCGGACCTGATTTTGAAGTGGATCGACGAACACGTCGACAACAAAAAAAGACGGTGAACGGGCATTCTTGAAGAGGAACCTGAACCATTATTTAGACAGAGGCTCGGCCATCGTCTTTTTATATTCTTCCGCCTCGCTCGGCGCGCAGATCATCTCCGCAATGTCCGTGTTCGGCGGCAAGAGCTTGAGGCGAAATTTGTCCCGCGCAATCCAGGGCTCCTTATAGGCCTTCGGATCGTCAATCTTCACGGTCAGTTCCATGGTGTCGCGGCTTACGCGGTGGTACCGCTCCTCGACCCTCAATTCGCCGCTGTGCGGGTCGCCGGCATTATCGAGCCAGGTACGTTCGTCCATGCCCACAGATTGCACGACGAACGTGTAATCGTCTTCCCATTTCCCCACCGAGTATCCATACCATCTGGGATCCGGATCCTTGGGAAGCTCGCGCCCGTCGGTCCAGATGACGCGCCACACACGCTGATACTGATACATCATCAGCACCTGCCTGGGGGTCTGAACTGCCTGGAACGGCCGCAACTCAAACAACAGATTGCGCGGGAACCCCGCCGGGTCGCAGCCGTCGAGCGGATCGTTCACAAGTCCGACGGAAACCCTCCGTGGTCCTTCGCCGGGTTTGTAGACGTTGTTGGCCAGATCCGCTCCCCAATCCGTAAAAGGCGCATGGGAAGCCACGCCGCGCGGGTTGATCCCCTCCATGGTATTCTCCGCATCCCAGATTCCGGAGAGGTCGCGGCGAGGGGCGGGCGCGGACGGCTGTGCTTTCGTTGCTTCCGGTTTCTTCGGAGCAGGACTCTGCGCGCGCATTCCCATCGAAAGCGCCAGCAGCGCAACACACGCGAGGATCGGTTTCACACCCAGCTTTCGCATTTTAGAACACTCCCGCACCTTTCAGCGCACCGCAGGGTTCCACCCGATCAATTCTTTTCCGTTCGGAAGCACAACCTTCATGAGTTGGCCGACCGGCGCGCCATTCTTGGCCGGCCGCACGGTGACGGTGACCTGATCCCCGACGCTCAACGTATTCCTGGCCCAGCCGCGCCGAGTCATGTCAATCGGATTGCTGACTTCCGCCGCCCAATGCACGATGGCGCCCTTGTCATCGGTCGCGTCGAATTTCAGGAAGCAGTGGGGATTGGCCCACAGCCATTGCGTGACCGTCCCCTTCATGGTCAGCTCCTTATCCAGATCGTAGCCCGCCGACCCGTGATGGGCCGCGAGCGGCCCGGCAACCGCCAGCACCGAAACCACCGCCGCAAAAGTTACGAGTGCTTTATTTTTCACGAGCTGCCTCCGATTTACTTCGCGAGATTGCTGCGCCCGCAATGCAATGCCCGGAAAAACGGTCTTCATTTTGCAGCGGCTTTCTGCTTGGCCAGCTCCGCAAGAAACTCCTGCTCCTTGTCGGCGACATACTTCTTGTAGCCCTCCGGATCGATGAACGGATTTGCCCCGCTGTTCTTTAAGCGAGCGTACTTCTCTTCCATTCCATAGTAATTACCGTGCGCGCCCAGAAACACATCCGCGGGCAACGATTTTAGGACGCGGAACATTTTCGCGTAGTCCTCGGCGATTTGCGGGTACAGCGCGTTATTCACCAGTTTGTATCCGGCATTCACGTTCGGGCTGCCGATGATCACCACGTTGTATGTTTTGTTTCCTTCGCGCGCCTTCATCGCCCAGGTGGTCGTCCCCTTGGTGTGCCCTGGCGTGAGATGCGCGACCAGCACGGTGTCGCCCAGTTTCACTTCGTCGCCGTCGTGCAGGATGCGATCCACTTTGGTGGGCTGGTAACGGGAACCCATGTTCTCGCCGTACTGGAAATTGCCCTTCCCGCCGGCCTCGATCTCCGGCACGTCGGCGTCCATCACCATGTATTTCGCGCCGGTCAATTCTTTAATCGCCGCGCTGCCCGCGCAATGATCCCAATGCGCGTGGCTGATCAGCAGAATCTTGGTATCGCTGAAATGGAATCCGAGCTTCTCGATGCTCTCGCGGATCAGCGGCACGGAAGCTTCCAGGCTGCTGTTGATCAAAATATTTCCCTGCGGCGTGGTGATCAGATACGAGGCCAGGCCCTGGCTTCCCACATAATAGATGTTGCCGATGACCTGGTGCGGCGGAAACGGTGCCGTCCAGTCGGGCGTTTGCTGCGCGCGCAAACCGCCGGCAATCAAGAAGGTCAAAATCGCCGCCACCAGAAGTCGCTTCATATTCGGTTCACCTGCGAAATAGGATCGGGCCCGATGACGGGCAGTCTACTCCAGACCGCCCAGCTTTTGTAGCGCCCGCCTTCAGGCGGGCACTTTGCCGTCAGCTGGATGCCCACTCAAGTGAAAAAGGCGCGCGATGCCCTGCTGACGGATGTGGCACGCCGTAAACTCGCCGCCGTGGCTTCCTCCGGCCCTCTCCGGTAGCATCGCTTCATGTCCCTTCGAGCATCGCTGCGGCGGGAGCCCTCCGCGGAAAATCGCCGCGAAGTAATCCTGTTTCTCTCAATGTTCCTGCTCGGCTTTTTACCTTATGTGAACACGCTGCTGGCCGGGTTTGTCTACGACGACAATTTCCAGGTGGTCGCCAACCCCTACGTGCATTCCTTCCACCACCTGCGGGAAATTTTCACCACCACGGTTTGGTCGTTCGAGGGCGCCGCCGGAGTCACTAATTATTTCCGCCCCATGATGACGCTGGGATATCTGCTCACCTACCAGATCGCGGGCCTGGTGCCGTTCAGCTTTCACCTGGTCAATCTGGTGCTGAATTGCGGCGCCGTGTGGCTGGTGTTTCTCGTGCTCCGGCGATTCAGCGGCGAGCGCGTGGCCCTGATCGGCGCGGGCTTATTCGCATTGCACCCGATTCACACAGAACCGGTGGCTTGGATTGCCGCGGTCACCGACCTGCAACTGACCGTCTTTTACCTCGGCGCGTTTTTGTTATACCTGCGCCTGCCGGAAACCGCCCGCCGGGTGCGCGCGCGGGTTATCCTGTGCATTGTTTTTTTGCTGGCGCTGCTCTCGAAGGAGCAGGCCATGACGCTGCCGGTTTTGGCCACGATCTTCGAGTATTTTTACCGGGACGACCGGTCCGCGGCCACGGCTTGGGAAAAACTCTCGCGCATCGGCCCGCTCTGGGCCGTGGCCGCGCTTTACTTGACTGTTCGCACGATGATCCTGGGCGGCGTCGCCAGCGTCCTGATGCGCCCGAATCTTTCCTGGCATGATACGCTGCTTTCTTCCGTCGCCCTGCTGGGCCGCTACATGTGGAAACTGATCTGGCCCGCGCATTTTGCCGCATTTTATGTATTTCATCCCAGCCGGCATTTCACCGACGCCGGCGTCTTGCTCGGCGCTTGCGGCCTGATCGCATGTGCGATCCTATTTCTGCTCCTGTGGAAGCGCGCGCACATTCTCTCCTTCGCGTTTTTTCTGATCTTTCTACCGCTCGGCCCCGTCCTCAACGCGCGCTGGATGCCCGCAAGTGTATTCGCGGAGCGCTACCTCTATCTGCCCTCGGTGGGATTCTGCTGGCTTGTTGCATGGAGCGCGGTAACAATTTGGAATCGCGAAGGCCCGCCGCTGCTGAAGCCGCTGGCGCGCGCGGTGCCTGCGTTTGTTGGAATGATAGCGCTGGTATACGCCGCGCGAACGGTCACGCGAAACCGCGATTGGACCTCGGACGAAGTTCTGTTCCGCCAGGCGCTCCAGTCCCAGGGCGATGCGAGCCTGGTGCGGTCCGATCTCGGCTCCGTATTCTACAACCACGGCAACCTGGCCGAGGCTGAGCGCGAATGGCAGGAGGCGCTCTCCTACGGGCCTACAAATGTTTTCGCCATGGACAACATGGCGCTTCTCCGCCAGCACCAGCACCGCTACTTGGAGTCGCTCGATTATTCGTGGCGGGCGTTGCGAGGGCGACCCGAGTACACCATGGCGCACGTCAATCTGGCCGAAACCCTGGCCGACTTGGGCCGCGACGCCGAAGCCGAATGGCAATTCCGCATCGCCATCTCGCTTACTCCCCTTTCGACGCGCGCACACAACGCTTACGGCAAATTCCTGTTTCAGGCTGGCCGACTGGATGACGCACGGACTGAATACGAGCGCTCGGTTTCCGCCGATGCCACGACCGACGCCTACGACCAGCTTGGAAAAATTTATTTGACCTGGAAAGATCTGCCGAGGGCCGAGCAGGCCTTTCGCCACGCGTTGGACGTCGACAAATTCGACATCGACGCCCACGTGGGCCTGGGGCAAGTCCTCGAAGCCACCGGCCACCCGGCCGACGCGCTCCTGGAATTCGAGAAAGGCCTGGAGATGGATCCATCCGACGCGGTGGCGAAAGCCGCCGCGGTTCGTCTTCGATCGAGCGCTTCCCCGAAAGCGGTCATGCGGTGAAGAATTGTTCCTTGCGATTCTCCGGCTGGAATAAAATCATCGGATGCAAGAGGACCTCAAGCTCCTTCGCGCGCTGTGCAATGAGTTGACTCCCCGTGAGGAACGCGTAGCGATAATCGAAGGTTACGCTCGCCATGTTTTTGCGGAACCGGAACACCAGGTCGTCTTCGAGTCCATCCGCGCGCTCCTTGCACGCGGCCCCGTCACCGCCGAACGATTGATCGCGCATCTCACCAATCGCGGCTTCCCCGATGTGGACCTAGAAAAGTACATTCCTGCCCCTTAGGCGCCGGCGCGCTTTTGGCAGCACTGGCTTCAGCCGGTGGGGTTTAGGCCGTCACGCACAAAAATCCACAGGCTGAAGCCTGTGCTACTCACCCCCCAGCCAAATTGTTCGGTATGGATTATCCTTCGCACGGAAAACGAAATTATTTGCCGCGCATTGCAAAATCGAAGCGAGTCACAAATTCAAATCGTCGTACTTGCGCGCAATTCTCTCCGCGGACTGCACCGCCGAATTTTTTGCACCCTGCGGGTATGTCCATCTCCCGGGAATCAGCTGCCCGCAGGAGGGGCACGCCCCGTCGCGGATCGCGTTTTCCAGCACCTCATGCCACGACCGACGAACAAGAATCCGGCCGCACCCCGGGCAGTACGTATGTGCCGCTTCGGTGTGAATGTTCCCCTCATACACGTAGTGGAGCCCGGCAGCGAGCGCGATTTTCCGCGCGGCGTGCAGCGTTTCGGGCGGCGTCCCGGGCTTGTCCCGCAACTTGAAATCCGGATGGAACGCCGTGAAATGCAGGGGAACGTCCGGGCCGAGATGCTCCAGAATCCAGTCGCTGAGCCGCCGGATTTCACCGGGGTCATCGTTGAGCGTGGGAATCAGCAGATTTGTAATCTCAAACCAGACGTGGGTTTCCTGCTTCAGCCACTCCAGCACATCAAGTACCGGCTGCAGGTGCGTAAGCGTCACGCGCCCGTAGAAATTCTCGGTAAACGCCTTCAGGTCCACGTTGGCCGCATCCACGTGGTCGTAAATGTCGTGAAAGGCTTCGCGCGTGATGTATCCGTTTGTCACCATCACGGTGCGAATGCCCGCTTCGCGCGCGGCCCGGCAGATGTCGATTACGTACTCACCCCAGATCGTGGGTTCGTTATACGTAAATGCGATGGAGGGGCAACCGTAGCGGATCGCCAGCGCCACCACGTCCTCCGGCGGCACGTGCGTGGAATGGACCTGATCCGATTTGGATTTCGAGATGTCCCAGTTCTGGCAAAAGAAGCAGCCCATGTTGCAGCCGGCGGTGCCGAGCGAAAAAACGCGCGTGCCGGGCAGAAAATGATTGAGCGGTTTTTTCTCTATCGGATCGATCTGCAGCGCGGCCGGCGAGGCGTATCCCAGGCTGTAAAGTTTTCCGCCCTGATTCACGCGAATGAAGCAGAATCCGGCCTGTCCTTCGCCGATGTGGCAATGGCGCGGGCACAGGAAGCAATGGATGCGGCCGTCGGGCAGCGTCTCCCACCAGCGCGCCTCGTGCGGGGATTCGGTCTTCTGGAATATTTTCAGTTCCTGCATGGCGTCCCACGGCGGCGCAATTCGCGGCTGTTCCTGTCATTCCCAATATACACCCGCACGAATAATTGGGATCAGGAGCGCCTCGCGTCCTGCACCCGCCAGCGCTCGGCCAGCCACGCAAGAAACTGCCTGGACCGCGCGCGCTCGCGCCACAGCAGCCGGAAAAATTCGCCGGGCCCCAGCGCGTGCATATCCCCGCCGAAAAAAGTTTCCAGGCGCCAGCGAATGTAGGGGCTCGCCCAGGGGCGCAGGCGGTAGCCCTTGGCCGTGATCCAGTAATAGCGCAGCGCGGTAAGGAGCAAGCGGCTATTTCCAGCCTTCGCGTTCCCGCAACGCAGTAATGTGCGCGACGTGGTGACGTCCGTGCCACGCGTAAATGTTCACCAGGTTGTCCACCGGCATCGGGCCGAGAACCGGATGGCGCAGCGTCCGCGAAAAATCTTCCGCCTTCATCGAGCGCAGCAAAATCACCCACCGCTGGTGTAGCGCTTCGAGCAGCGTGAGAGAGACTTCGACGGGCGTGTCGCGAGAATCCGCCAGTTCCGCCCAGAGTTGTTCCTCGTACGGTTTAATCGTGGGACCGTTTTCGGTGAGCGCAAGTTTCAAACGGACGTACGAATTCATGTGGCTGTCTGGCAGGTGGTGCACCACCTGGCGCACGGTCCAGCCTCCCGGCCGGTAGGGCGTGTCGATTTGCTCCTGCGACAGCCCCGCGACCGCGTCGCGCAAACTCTTCGGCGTGGCGGCAATTCCCGCGATAACCTCGGCGCGCTGCGCCGGGGTGAGCGACTCGCATTTGACGTATTTGCCGACCGGGTAACGCAGATCCATCGAAATTCTTCCCCCGCCATTGAGGTACGCGCCCCTAGTGTATCGCAACTTCGCTTGCGATGGTTTTTTCGGCGGGTCTTTCTGTGAATGCCCGATGAAAAGAAAACTGCCCGCTTGAATTTCCCGATGCAGGGGAGTACTTTGAAATTCGCCCCACCTACTCAACCGGTTATTCGAGGCACTTGGAGGCGCCGCGCTCGCGCGCCTCGCACCACATCGCAGACAAGGAGAACAGAAAATGGCAACCACAGCATCCGCACCCGTGTTGAACCAGAATGTTTCCGCGTTCGTAGGCAAAACCCAAAAAATTCTGATCAATGGCAAATGGAGCGAAGCCGCTTCCGGCAAAACGTTTTCCACCTACAATCCCGCCACCGGCGATGTGCTCTCTCGCGTGGCCGAGGGCGACAAGGAAGACATCGACCGCGCCGTGAAGGCGGCCCGCGCTGCGTTTGACAGCGGTCCGTGGTCGATGCTCACTCCGTCCGAGCGCGGCCGCATGATCTGGAAGCTCGGCGACTTGATCGAAAAGCATCTGGAAGAATTCGCGCAACTGGAATCTCTCGATAACGGCAAGCCGCTGGCCGTCGCGCGCGTCGCCGACGTGCCGCTGGCCGCCGATATGTTCCGCTACATGGCCGGATGGGCCACCAAGATCGAAGGCAACACGATTCCGATTTCCTCGGGCGGCGGAAAGACGCAATTTCTGGCCTACACGCTGCGCGAGCCGGTCGGCGTCGTCGGACAAATCATTCCCTGGAATTTTCCGCTGCTCATGGCGGCGTGGAAGCTTGGCCCGGCCCTGGCCACGGGCTGTACGGTCATATTAAAACCCGCCGAACAGACCCCGCTCAGCGCGCTGCTGCTCGGCGAATTGATCCAGCAGGCTGGAATTCCCGACGGCGTGGTGAATATCGTTCCCGGCTTCGGCGAGACGGCCGGAGCGGCTCTGGCAGCTCATCCGGATGTGGACAAAGTGGCCTTCACCGGATCCACGGAAGTCGGCAAGCTGATCCTGCAGGCCGCCGCCGGAAACCTGAAGAAAGTTTCCCTCGAACTCGGCGGAAAATCTCCAAACGTGGTTCTGCAGGATGCCGATGTGGAATCCGCGATCGACGGCGCGGCGATGGCCATTTTCTTTAATCACGGCCAGTGCTGCTGCGCGGGCTCGCGCCTGTTCGTCGAAAACGAAATTTTCGACAAGGTCGTCGACGGCGTCGCGCAGCACGCCAATAACATCAAGGTGGGCCCCGGCATGGATCCGACGAGCGACATGGGCCCGCTGGTTTCCGAGGAACAACTGAACCGCGTTTGCGGCTACCTGGAATCAGGAAAGGCCGAGGGCGCGAAAGCCGTCACCGGAGGATCGCGCCACGGCGACAAGGGCTATTTCGTGAAGCCCACGGTGCTGGTGAACACGAACGACCGGATGAAAGTGGTGAAGGAAGAAATTTTTGGTCCCGTCGTCACCGTGATTCCCTTCCGCAACGTCGAGGAAATCGCCGCGAAGGCCAACGATTCGGTCTATGGCCTGGCGGCGGGCGTCTGGACGCGCGACATCAAGAAAGCCCACCGCATTGCCAGCCTGCTCCGCGCCGGAACCGTGTGGATCAATTGCTACAACGTGTTCGACGCCGCGCTCCCCTTCGGCGGCTACAAACAGTCCGGCTGGGGCCGCGAAATGGGCCACGAAGTCCTGGAGGCATACACCGAGGTGAAGGCTGTGTGCACGCCGATTTCGTAATCCCGCGGCGCGCAACGTACATGTGAAAGAAGAAAGGGCCGAAGAGGTACTTCGGCCCTTTTCATTTCGCGGCATTTGTTTTCTGCGCGGCGTCAGAAAAGCCCAGCCCCCCTGCACCAAGCCTGCAAACATTAGCCCGGCCTGACCGCAATATTTCGCTATTACAATGGAGTCTAGAATCACTAAACATCCTGGGGATGGTAGCGCCGCGTCCACAACACCGCAGGCGTTCGTTACGATTGTAAAGGACGAACCCAGATGCGGCTGGTGGCGGGTTTGCCTAGATGGATGGTGCGCTGGCCGACGGCAAGCGTCATGGTCTCATCGTATTCGCGTTTGCGGATGCGGGCGCGCGCTCCCGGATGAAGTGCCAAGCCCGATAGAAATTTCAGAAAATCCGGGTCTTTTTCGTAAACGCAGAGGATTTCCACGGATTGTCCGGCGGGCAGATCGGAAAGCGGGACGGCCCCGTGCTTGCGCCGCAATTTCGCCAGGCCCCCTTGCAGCGGCACGCCGTGCGGACAAAATCCCTCCGCGCCAAACCGCGCCAGCAATAATTTTTCGACTTCGGGCGAAATGCCGTGTTCCAGCCGCTCGGCTTCGTCGTGCGCGCGCGTCCAGTCCAGGCCAATCACTTCGGTAAGCAGCTTTTCGGCAAGCTGGTGGCGCATGGCCAGGCGATCGGCGATGCCGCTGCCCTTGCGCGTCAGTGTGATGCGGCCGTCGCGGCCCACGACCAGCAGCCCGTCGCGAGTCAGGCGCTTCAGCGCCGCCGTCACCGCCGGCGGCGTGACGCCCAACTCCTCCGCAAGCCGCGCGCTGATCGGCTCATGCTCCTCCTGGACGATGTCCCAGATCGCCTTCAGGTAATCCTCGCGCGACACGCTGGTTTTTTCTCGTGGCATCAGTCGGCTTTCGTGCTTTCGAGGGGGATTCCGGGAGAAATCGCCCGTTCGCGCAATCGCCGCGCCAGGTCTTCGACGCGCGATTCTATCTGATCCCGGATCGCCCGGTACACGGCCAGGTTGAATCCGAACGGATCGCCCACATCCCAGTCTTCCACCGGCGGCGTCGACTCGGTGAAAATCGCGGAACCCGAGCGCCCCGTCATATTCACCACCAGATCGGAGGCGTGCAATTCTTCCGGGACTAACGGCTTGGAGTATTGGCCGTCCGCGGAAAACCCGCGCTCGCCAAGCACTTCAAGTGTGGGCCCGGTGATTTCGCCGAACGGCACGAGCCCGGCGCTGGTGGGTTCGATTACGTCCGCCGCAACGGCCTTGGCGATGGCCTCGGCCATCTGGCTCCGGCAGGCGTTGCCGACGCATAGGAACAGGACTTTTGCGTGCGCAACCATTCGATTTCTCCGGTGGCGATTTCCGAACACAAAGAGAATGACACGGTTTCTACCGGGGCTCAAGCGGCGTGAATCGATGGGCGCCATGCACCACCCATCATGTCTCAATGCTCAAGGGAATGGTTCCCGTAGCGCCGGCGTCTCGCCGGCTCCTTGCCGTATCGCACATAAATTGCCGGCAAGATGCCGGCGCTACACGAGGAGCTTACCCCGTTCGATGGCGCGATCCGAGAAGAGCCGGCACAAAATTGAAACACTATTTAATTTCAAAGACTATCCCATAAGCAATCGTTGTGGGTCGCGGCTTCAGCCGCGACATCCAGAGCCATGAAAACAATGGCTTTAGCCCCTGGCGGGCCGTCGAGGGGCGGCTGGTATCGCGGATAGCTCCGCTCAGGATTCTCGCTGTCTACGGATGTAGTCGTCGGTGTGTTCGGAGGACCAAAGATCTTTCCCCGAACCGGCAAGCTTGAGCAGAGGATCGTTTTCAGCCGCGGCGAACGCCCCCGTCTGCGCGATGCGCAGAAAATATTCGTGCACGGTAGTATCGCTGGTGAGTTCGGGATGAAACGTGGCGATCAGGATGCGGCCCTGGCGGACCAGGACCGGCTGGCCCTGGGACGTCGCGAGGACTTCCACATCCGGTCCGACGCGCTGAATGATGGGCGCGCGAATGAAAACCATTTCCAGGGGCTCGGAGGAAAGTGGAGTCATTTCGCTGCGCACTTCGCTGGCGAGCTGGCGGCCATAGGCGTTGCGGATCAAGGCAATGTCGGCGAGTCCGAGCGAGGCCTGGTCCGGATGATGCACTTCGCGGGCCAGCAGAATAGCTCCCGCGCAAGTGCCGAAAATCGCGCCGCCGCGCGCGGAAAATTCGCGGAGGCTTTTGTCGAGTCCTTCCTCGACCAGAAATTTCCACTGCGTGGTGCTTTCGCCGCCGGGCAGGATCATGGCGTCCACGCCATCCAGGTCGCGGGGCGTGCGCACAAAGACGGGTTCAATTCCCAGGCGAGCGAGCGTCGCTGCATGAGCCTCAAAGTCGCCCTGCACGGCAAGGATTCCGATTTTTACTGGCTTTTCCATTCGCTTCTTAACGAACCGCTCTCTCTATTTCGACCGACAATCAAATGCCGTCATTCCGAACGAAGCGAGGAATCTCTCTTTCTTTTCCCATTAACCGAAGAGGGATTCCTCACTTCGTTCGGAATGACGGCGAAAAACTCGAACTCAAACCCTCACCCTCCGCTTACCACCCGCGCGTCTGCAGCAAATCCTTCTCTTCAATCTGGCGGATGTCGAGGCCCTTCATGGCTTCGCCCAGCACTTCCGAGGCTTCCAGGACAATCTTGGCGTCCTGATAGTGCGTGGTGGCTTTCACGATGGCCTTGGCGCGCTTTTCCGGGTCGCTGGACTTGAAGATTCCCGATCCGACAAACACCGATTCCGCCCCGAGATGCCGCACCAGCGCGGCGTCGGCGGGAGTGGCGATGCCTCCGGCGGAAAAATTCGGCACGGGAAGTTTTCCGGCGCGCGCGATTTCGCGGACCAGGTCCAACGGCGCGCCCAGTTCCTTGGCCACGTGCATCAATTCATCGCCGCGCAGCGTGGTGAGCCTGCGCATCTCGCCGGTGATGGTGCGCATGTGGCGCACGGCCTCGACCACATTGCCCGAACCCGCTTCGCCCTTGGTGCGGATCATGGCCGCGCCTTCGGCGATGCGCCGCAAGGCCTCGCCCAGGTTGCGCGCGCCGCACACGAACGGAACCTTGAAGTCGTGCTTCCACACGTGGTTCTCTTCGTCGGCGGGCGTGAGCACTTCGCTTTCGTCGATGAAATCCACTTCCAGCGCCTCCAGCACCGCCGCTTCGGCGAAGTGCCCGATGCGCACCTTGGCCATCACCGGAATGCTCACGGTGTCCATGATTTCGCGGATAATTTTCGGCGCGGCCATGCGTGCCACGCCGCCCTCTTTGCGGATGTCCGAGGGCACGCGTTCCAGCGCCATTACGGCGCAGGCTCCGGCGTCCTCGGCGATGCGCGCCTGCTCGGCGTTGGTCACGTCCATGATCACGCCGCCCTTAAGCATTTCGGCCAGGCCCACTTTCACGCGCCAGGCGTCGTTCAAATAGTTTCCGTTGCTTCCTTGCGTCGCTGTCATTTCCATCTCCTCATTTCAGTTCCAATTCTCTAAACGTGAATGTCGTCATTCCGAACCCGCAGGAGCGGGTTCGGAATGACAACGTGGGGCTTATTGCGGCTGGCTCATCAGCGCAAATCCGCCGCCTACGGCTGCGCCGCATATTTCTTCCGGTCGATGATCACAAACCGGCCTTCACCCCGCGCAAGCAAATCCCCCGCTGCGTTCCGTATCTCCCCTTCATGATACAACTGACGGCCCTCGCGGCGGGTGACAAATCCCTCCACCACAATATCCGTGTTCACGCGGATGGGGCGCTTGTATTCCACGCGCAGGTCCGCCGTTACCGCGGATTGGCCGTCAAAGCGGCTGGCCTTGCTCATCACTTCATCCAGCAGCAATGCGATGATCCCGCCATGAAGAAATCCCGAGCCGCCCTGGTACTCCTCGCCCAAGCGGAAGCGGCCAACGATGCGCTGGCGCTCGTCGTCCTGCTCAAAGGAAAGTTGCATTCCGCGGGCGTTGCCGCCGCCGCAGCCGAAACAATTATTCCCGGGTTTGGGGTCGATTTTCATTTTGCTCTTTTCGGGACGCTTTCCAGTAGGACAGGCTTCAGCCTGTCGCACTTCGCAAAATAACTCCAGCCTCTCCGGCAATCACGCCTGCCACTTCGGAAAAGCAGACAGGCTGAAGCCTGTCCTACTTGGACTACACCAGCGCGACGCGCGGCACTTCGGCACGGCGGGCACCGCGCTGGCGCTTGCGCATTTCGTTCCGCAGCACGTCGGCCAACGTGGCAACGCCTCGTGCGATATCGCGTTCGCTGAGCCCGGTGAATCCAAGCCGCAGCGTATTCGGCTGCGGATTCTGGAAATAGAAATAGCGGCCCGGGGCGAACAACACGCCGCGTTCGCGCGCATGAATCAGCAAATCGTTCGAATCGAATCCCACGGGGAGCTCGAGCCAAACGCTCATGCCGCCCTCAGGACGCGTCCATTTTGTTCCGGGAGGCATGTGAGTCACAAGCGCGTGCTCCATCGCGGCCAGTCGCCCGCTGTAGGCCTTGCGCATGCGATCCAGGTGGCGACCGAGCCGTCCGCGCCGCATGTACTCGGCCAGAATCGATTGCGCCAGGTGTCCGGTATGCAGATCGGTCGATTGCTTCACCAGACGCAGCCGGTCGATGACCGTTGCAGGCGCGAGAATCCATCCCACGCGCAATCCGGGGAAGGCGATTTTCGAAAAGCTGTCGATCTGCACCACCAGATTCGAACGGTCAAGCTGCTTCAGCGACGGAACCAGCTCGCCGCGGGCCCGCAGGCGGGCGTAAATGTGATCTTCAATCACCGGAACCTGGAAACGCGCCGCGATTTCCAGCAGGCGGCGCCGCTCCGGCACCGGAAGCGTGGTGCCGGTGGGATTGTGAAAATCCGGCGTCAGGACAATCATTTTCACGCGGTTCTGCAGCAGCACGGATTCAATGGCCGAGACGTCCACGCCGGGCAATTTGCCGGGGCTGGTTTCGGTCTTCATCGGCACGCCCAGAATGCGAACCCGCGCACTGGAAAAAATCGCCAGAGCTCCGGGGTAAGTTGGATTTTCAGTGACGATCGTGTCGCCGGGGCGCAAAAACGCCTTGCAGAGCAGATCCAGGCCCTGCTGGCCGCCATCGGTGATCATAATATTTTCGTCGGCTATGCCATACCCCTCCCCGTTCAGCATGTCGATCAACGCATGCTTCAGCGGAGGGTAGCCGTCGGACGATCCGAATTGCAGAATGTCGCAGCCTTCGCGCCGCCACACGGCGTTGGTGCAGTTCCGCAGCTCCTCGATGGGGAAAAATTCCGAAGCGGGCCGGGCCATCAGAAAGGAAATGGCTCCGCGCGGCGCGGATTGCGTCAGGCGGCTCAACATTTCCTCGCCACGCTCGTCGGCAAACAACGCTTCCCAGCGCAAGCCGCCGTGGACGGTCGCGGCCGAAGGTGGCGCGGGAATTTCCACGACACCATCTTCGCTGCAAATGAACGTGCCGCGGCCGACGTGGCCGCTGATCAGGCCCTCGGATTCCAGTTCGGCGTAGGCGTTGGCGACGGTGGTGCGGTGAACTCCGAGTTGCAGGGCCAGTTCGCGGCTGGCGGGAATACGGTCGCCGGCGCGAAGATCCCCTGCGTGCACCAGGGCGCGCAGTTGGTCGCGCAGCTGAATATAGAGCGGCACATGGCTTTCGGGCTGCAAATGGAGCGGAATCATTGGCTCTCCCAATCAGTCCAATATATAGCATAAGCAAGCCGCGTATAGTGCCAAATTGTCTCCCGTAGGACAGGCTTCAGCCTGTCGATTTTGCCGTTCCCCTCCCATCGCCAAAATCAGACAGGCTGAAGCCTGTCCTACTTTTCCGTGCTCCACGATCCGCACGCGGGTTACAATTCCCGTCCCTATTGGCATGCAAATCGCCGACATGAAGACTGCGAAAACGAAGGAAGTGAACCGAATGGCAAATGCAAAGCTGCTCGAAGGAAAGATCGCGATTATCACGGGAGCGAGCCGCGGGATCGGCCGGGCCATTGCGTTGCGGCTGGCGCGGGACGGCGCGACGGTCGTGTTGGCCGCGCGCACGGCGGAGGATTTGTCCAGGGTGGCCGCGGAGATCAAGGCCGAAGGCGGCGCGGCGACGTGCGTGGCGCTGGACCTGCGCGACGCCGACGCCCCCGGCGCGCTGGTAAGGGCGGCCCTGGAGGCGCACGGCGCGATCGACATCGTGGTCAACAACGCCGGAGCGACCAAGCGCGGCGATTTTTTTGACCTGACCGACGCCGATTTCCTGGACGGCTTCGCGCTGAAATTTTTCGGAGCGGTGCGCCTGACGCGCGCGGCCTGGCCGCACCTGAAGGCGCGGGGCGGCTCCGTGCTGAGCATCATCGGCATCGGCGGGCGCACGCCCGGCGCGGAATTCACCATCGGCGGATCGGTGAACGGCGCATGCCTGTCGTTCGCAAAGGCCCTAACCGATATCGGCATCCGCGACGGCGTGCAGGTGAATGCCATCAATCCCGGACGAATCCGCACCGGCAGATTCCAAAAAATGGTCGAGGCGCAGGCGGCGCGCTCAGGCATGAGCCTGGAAGGGGCGATGCAGGAAATCATCGGCAAGGCGAGCATTACGCGAGTGGGCGAACCCGAGGACGTGGCCAATCTGGCGGCGTTTCTATTGTCTCCCGCATCCCGTTTCCTGCAAGGCGCGCTGATCGACCTCGACGGCGGGCAGACGAAAACGGTCTGAGGGTTTGGTAGGACAGGCTTCAGCCTGTCGGGTTTGTGCTGCGCATCGAAAATCAAAACCGACAGGCTGAAGCCTGTCCTACTTAATTCGACGCCCTCACTACGATTTGTAAAGCCGGATCCAAACCCATAATCCGGCGGTGCCCAGCAAGGAAACCCCGGTGACCACAGCCACGATCGCAATGACGCGCGCAAGCCGGTTCATCCGTGCGATCAGCGCCGGCTGGTCTCCCGCCATCACGTTTTGTTCCTTCTGGTTCAGATACAGCTCTTCATCCTCTCTTGAGTCGAGGGCATTTCCGTAAATTACAAGGACCACCAGGAATGCCGACATTGCTCCGCAAAATCCCAAGAGATAATCGAGAAAGTTGATCAGGCTGCCCATAAATTCCTCCCGACACTTGCCGCCTACTCCCCTTGCGCTTGCACAACCAATTTGACTCTTGCCCGCCTTTTCTTCTGTGCACGGCGTCACCCGGCACAGTGACGCAAATCACCGGTGAAAATTGGATTTCCAACCCTTTGCATCGAGCGGGGCATTCCACGCGTGGCGGGCGCGTGCAGCGCAGGCTCCGAAGTGATAAGCTCGCGTGTAAATCATGCGATCGCTGAAGAAATTCGCCGAAGTCCTCATGTTTGCGGCAATGGTGCTTCTGCCGGCGGCGCGGGCGCGCACCCAGTCCGCGGAGCAAGTCTCGGCCAGGAAGAAAACGATCACCGATTTGAAAGAAATCGGGTTCGCCGGCGACGTCGCCGCGCAAGTGCGGTTGGGAGTGATTTATCTGACCGGCGACGGCGTGCCCAAGGACGACGTGGAAGCCGTGAAATGGCTGCGCATGGCGGCCAATCAGGATAATCCGGTCGCCGAGCGCTATCTGGCGGAGATGTATTTCAAGGGCCGCGGCGTCACGGCCGACAACGAAGAGGCCGCGAAATGGCTGCGCATGTCCGCCGAGCAAGGCGACGCGCAGAGCGAGTACAATCTCGCCGTCCTATACTCGCAAGGACAGGGCGTTCCCCGAAACTTAAAGGAATCCTTGAACTGGATGACCAAGGCGGCGGAGCAGAATCTGGCTGCCGGCCAGATGGGCCTGGGCGTGGCTTACGGGAACGGCGACGGCGTGCTTGCGAATCCAGCCGTGGCCGCGGAATGGTATCAGAAGGCGGTGGACCAGAACTACGTGCCGGCCATGAGCAATCTCGCCATGCTCATGGCGACCACGACGAATGCCAAGGTTCGAAATCCGAAGCAGGCAATCGCTCTGGCGACACGCGCGGTCGGGACCGGGAGCAACCCGGAATACCTCAATACCCTGGCTGCCGCGTATTTTGCCGACGGGCAGACCGACCAGGCCGTGGCGACGGAAGAAAAGGCGCTGACGCGCGATCCGGAAAACGATTCGTACAAGCAGGCCTACGCGAAATATCAGGCCGCCGCGCACGGCGGACGGTAAGGAAGTAATTTTCAACCGCGGGCTGCTTTGTGCAAAATTTCCAGGAGCGCATTGCCGCAACGCTAGTAATTTACGCGCGACTTCAGCCTTGGCATGATTTTGTAGCGCCCGCCTTCAGGCCGGCATCTTGTCGTCGGCGTCATGCCCGCCTGAAGGCGGGCTCTACACGGGAGAAACGAATGAAGCTTTGGGACCGAGTGGATTACAGCGCAATTGTGGATCGAAAGCCGCTGCGCCTTCCGGACAACAAGACCGTGGCCGTGTGGCCGCTGGTGACGTTTGAAGTGTGGGACCCGGACGGGCCGTTGCCGCGGACGATTCTGACGCCGCCGCAGGGCGTGCTGTTCATTCCCGACGTGCCCAACTGGAGCTGGTCGGAGTACGGCGCGCGCGTGGGCTTCTGGCGCATGAAGGCGGCGCTCGACAAGCGCGACATGAAGGCCGTGTTCTGCATTAACGCTTCGGTGATTGAGCGGTACCCGCGGATTTGCGAGGCCGCGCTCGAATCCGGCTGGGAATTCATGGGCCACAATCTGATTCAGAAACCCATGCACGCCATGCCCAATGAGGAAGAGGCGATCCTGAAAAGCGTGGAAATGATTCAGAAATTCACGGGAACCAAGCCGCGCGGCTGGATGGGGCCCGGGCTCACCGAAACGCACCACACGCCGGAATTGCTGGTGAAGGCAGGCGTGGAATACACCGTCGACTGGGTTCTGGACGATCAGCCGTGCGTGATCAAGACCGCGGAGGGCCCGCTGTACAGCGTGCCGTATTCGGTGGAGGTGAACGACGTGGTGCTCATGGCCATCGAAAAGCACAGGTCGTCCGAACTGTTTGATCGTGCCGTGGCCACCTGCGACCGTTATCTTTCCGAAGGACCCGAGCAGGCGCGCGTGTTGTCGCTGGCGTGCCATCCGTACCTGCATGGCGTGCCGCATCGCATCGGGTATTTTGAAAAATGCCTGGACGAGCTTTCGGCCAAGAACGGCGTGATGTTCACGACGGGCGGAAAAATTCTGGATTGGTATAAGGCTGCCCGGGGCATGTGAATTGAGTAGGACAGGCTTCAGCCTGTCGGTTTTCTGTTCCGTCACCAGAGAACAAACCCGACAGGCTGAAGCCTGTCCTACTAAAACCCGCTTTGCGAGCGGTTTTTATTTGCTCACCAACTTGAATTTCTGCACGCGGCGGCCGTCGACCGACTCGCCTACATAAAGATTGCCTTTGGAGTCCAGCGCCATGGTGTGCGCGTGCATGAATTCGCCGACCTGGTGGCCGGGGCGCCCGAAGCTGCTCATCACTTTGCCGCTGGCGCGTTCCACGATGTCGATTTCCTCATCGATTTCATTGATCGCATACATATACTTCTGGCCGGGGTCGATCGAAAACTCGACCGAGGAGACCGATCCCACCTGCGCGGCATCCTTGCTTGCGCCGCTTGCCGATGCGGGCAATGGTGTCCAAATCTTAAAGCTGAACGGCATGTCTTTTATGAAATTCCCCTTGGTGTCGAAGACTTGCAGGCGGTTCATCCAGCGGTCGCAGGCGTACACCAGTTCGTCGTTGCTGACGCGCACGCAATGAATGGTGGGGCGGGCCGCGGTCGCGGCCTCCTCGGGCGAACGGTGCAGGGTCCACTGGCGCAGGTAGTGCCCGGTCTTATCGAACACGACGATGCGGTAATTGTTGTTGCCCTTCCCTTTGGCGTGCCCGTCGGCGACGTAGACGTCTCCATTGCGCGGATCGAATCCGATTTCCGAGACGCGGAAAAATTGCGACTCGCTCTTGTTCAGGGGCGCGCCCATGACGGTACCGTCGGAGGAATCGAACACGCCTTTCTTCCCGATCTGCAGCAGCAACTCTTTGCCGTCGTGCGAATATTCCTGAACGATGCCGTCCTCGGATCCGTCGATCCACACGTGGCCTTCCTTGTCGACCGCGCATCCGTGCAGGTCCTTCGGCAGAATCTTCGGATCGCCCCAGGAGTTCACCACCTTGCCTTCGGCGTCAAATTCAATCACGGGAGGAGCGGGCTGCCCGGCATTCAATTCGTCGTTGGTCAAGCCTTCCAGGTGGCCGTCCATTCCGCCGACGTCGCTCACACGCTGCGCGATGAACACGTGATCCTGGGAATCGACGCACACGCCACCCATTTCGCCGGTCACCCAGCGCCCGGGCAGCGGCTTGGGCCAGGAGGGATCGACTTCAAACTTGGGCACACCCTGCGCCCGCAGCGAGGATGGACAAAAGATCATGGCCGCGAAGGCCAGGCTCACGACGATCGACATCAACATGCGAAAAGTAAGATTCCCATGTGCGCGCAATTCCGCCTCCTCGATTGCAATGCGATTCATATAAATGACGGCATTTTCAACGAGAGAGTTTATCAGAAGGAGGGATATCCTTCTTGAATAATTCCAGGTTCCCATTTCTTTTCGCGCCGGACTCGGCACGGCGCGCGGTACAATATGCGCCACTGTTTTCAGCCGGGGATTCGGAACCAATTTAATTTCCGGGAAAGATAAATGACTGCAACGCAAGTGGAAATTCCGCTCGAGGTGGGCGCCAGGCCCGTCTTCAAGATTCTGACGGCCATCAGCTTTTGCCATCTTTTGAACGATCTGCTTGCGTCCCTGCTGCCCTCGATTTACCCGCTGCTGGCAAATAATTTTCATCTGAATTACATGAAGGTGGGGCTCATCACGCTCACCTACCAGACGACCGCGTCGCTGCTGCAGCCGCTGATCGGGCTGCGCACGGATCGAAAACCAATTCCGTATTCGCTGCCGATCGGAATGGGATCCACGCTGGTCGGCCTGCTGCTGTTGTCGATCGCGGGAAGCTTCGCGACGATCCTCATTGCTTCGGCGATCGTGGGCACGGGATCGTCGGTGTTTCATCCGGAGTCGTCGCGCGTGGCGCGCATGGCGTCGGGCGGTCAGCATGGCCTGGCGCAATCGCTGTTTCAGGTGGGCGGCAACACGGGCCTCGCCCTTGGACCGCTGATGGCTGCGCTGATCGTCCTGCCGAGGGGGCAAATCAGCATCGCCTGGTTTTCGGGCGCGGCCCTGGTCGGCATCCTCATGCTCACCAGCGTCAGCGGCTGGGCCAAGCATCACCGCGCAATCAAGAAAAGATTCACCGCGGCGGATACCGGGGAACACGTGGTTCTTTCGCGGAAAAGGATCGGGTGGTCCATCGCCATTCTGATGGCGCTCTTGTTTTCAAAATTCGTTTATCTCGCGAGCCTGACCAGCTACTACACGTTTTACCTGATGAACAAATTTCAATTGACCATTCAGAGCGCGCAGATTCACCTGTTCGTATTTCTAGGCGCCGTGGCCATGGGCACGATTGCCGGAGGGCCGATCGGCGACCGCATCGGCCGTAAGCGCGTGATCTGGTGCTCGATTCTGGGCGTGCTGCCGTTCACGATGGCCTTGCCGTACGCGAATCTTTTCTGGACGGAAATCCTGAGCGTGTTGATCGGCCTGATTCTGGCATCGGCGTTTTCCGTGATCGTGGTGTACGCGCAGGAGCTAGTTCCCGGGCGCGTGGGAATGATTTCGGGGCTGTGTTTCGGGTTTGCATTCGGCATGGCCGGGCTGGGCGCGGCTGTTCTGGGTGAACTCGCCGATTTGACGAGCATCAATTTCGTGTATCTGGTTTGTTCTTTTCTGCCGGCCGTGGGCCTGCTCACCGCGTTCCTGCCGGATATCGAGCGTGGCAAATTGCGAGCGGCGGCTGCCAAGGCAGTGTGAGGCTTCGGATTTTGAGTATGTAGCGCCCGCCTTCAGGCGGGCATGTGCTTGAGCTTGAGCCAACGATGCCCGCCTGAAGGCGGGCGCTACATTTTCCTGCGGTTGACCTTCTTCAAGTTAGCGGCCCCCAAAATCCACTGTGCCAAAATGGCAGTATCCGATTGGTGTCCACAACGCAACAACCCGATGACTGCGGTTTCCCGTGGGCGTATTTTCAGATTGTTGGACGCAAGAAAACCCGGACCAGAATTCGAGAGACCCATGATCTACTTGCCCTTGATGCTTTTCGCAGTCGTAGGTTTGGCAATTTTGCTGCGCCCCTGGCCGTTCTTCAGGGTTTCGAAAGAATGGATCGCAGGCCAGGAAATGCCGGCAAATCGAAACGTCGCATTGGATTTCGGCAAATGGGTGGAACGCCAGGCGGCCGCTCGCGGCCTCAGCGTTCGCGGCGTGGCCCGTCCGGTGCCGCTGGAATGCCCGAAGTGCCACAAGAACTCCAACTATTTTGTTTACCCCGATGAGTTGTGCGAACGCTGCTGGCGCGCCACGCTGCAGCCGGTATCGACGCCCGTCAACAGCAACGGGGCGCAATCGCAACAGTGAAATCGCCGGCCACTCGGATATAGAAGATTCAGTAGGACAGGCTTCAGCCTGTCGGGTTTGTTCTGTGATGCGGAACAGAAAACCGACAGGCTGAAGCCAGTTCTACTTAGTGCTGACAACCCTCCACGAAATTGTTATTGTTCAGGGAAATTGCAGAGTCATCTGGGGTGGAAGTTTGTGATCTTGCGCGAAGGAGACGACCATGGAGAAGCATGATGCAAAAAGGCGCGCGTTTTTGGTGCGTGCGGCGGCCGGCGCGGGCGCCGTGGCCGGCGCGGGACTGGTGCCGGGGGCGTTCGCCGAAACTCAGGAGCAAGGCAAGGAAGCAAACCCCTCTTTCCCCGCGGCGACGCACGCGCACATGCGCGGCGATCACGAAAAGCTGGGCGCATTTTTCAATCACGCCGACGCCGCCACCGTGGCCGCGTTTGTCGAGCGCATCATGCCCGGCGCGCCGGGCAAACCCGGAGCGCGCGACGCCGACGTGCTCAATTACATCGACCTGGCGCTTGCCGGCCCTTACGCAGATCTCCAAGAATTTTACCGGCACGGATTGACGCAGCTTGGCGCGTACTGCCAGGAAAAATATAAGAAGCCGTTCGTGCAGCTCCCGCCCGCGCAGCAGGATGAAGTGCTGACGGCGCTCGACCAGGGCAAGGCCACGGGATTCGTGTGGCCCACGGCGCAGGCGTTTTTCAATACCGTTCGGACGCACACGATGGAAGGCATGTTCGCGGACCCGATCTACGGCGGTAACAAGGATTTCGCGGGCTGGGAGCTGGTGGGATTTCCGGGGGCGCAACTGTTTTATTCGCCGAAGGACATGGATAGCAAGGAAGCTTTCTCGCGCGCGCCCACCATGGGGCTGCAGTCAGCGCTGACCAAAATTTCCCTGGGGCCGTCCAATAGCCCGGCGAGGAAGGGATAAGCCATGGCCACTCAAAAAACAGATGTGGTGATCGTAGGGGTGGGCGCGGCAGGGGGAATCCTGGCGGCGGAGTTGGGAAAAGCGGGCATGAAGGTCATTGGTCTGGAGCGCGGCCCGCGGCTGACTACTTCGGATTTCGCGCCGGCCGACGAGTTGCGGTATTTCCAACGGCAGGACCTGCGCCCGAACTACAAGCGCCAGCCTGTCACCTGGCGACCCAACGCCGGGGTGCGCGCAACGCCCATGACGCTTTTGAATTACGGAAATCAGGCGGGCGGCGGAACGGTTCACTACGGCGCGCTCTCCTGGCGGTTTCACGAAGACGATTTTCGCGTGCGGTCGCACACCATCGAGCGCTACGGCGCAAAAGCCATCCCCGCGGATTCCTCGGTCGCCGATTGGCCGATGACATACGCCGATCTCGAACCGTTTTACGATCGCGCCGAATACGAATTGGGAGTTTCCGGCAAAGCGGGAAACCTGAAGGGGCGGAAAATCGACGGCGGAAACATCTTTGAGGCGCCGCGGCAACGCGAGTACCCCCTCCCGGCTCTGCACCCGGATCAAAGCGGCGTTCTGTTTAACGAGGGAGCGAGCAAGCTGGGGTATCACCCGTTTTCCTCGCCGCGCGCAATTCTCTCGCAGCCGTATCAGGACCGGCCCAGCTGCACGTATTGCGGATATTGCCAGGCGTTCGGATGCCACGTGGGCGCCAAGGGGAGCATCCTGGTGACGAAGCTGCCCGAGGCCGACGCCACCGGAAATTTCAAGCTGCTTACCGGCACGATGGTGTATCGCGTGAACACGGACAACAGCGGTCGGGCCACCGGCGTTTCGTATTACGGTCCGGACGGCTCGGAGAATACAGTGGAAGCGGAGCTGGTGATTATTGCTCCCTTCATCTATGACATTGTGCGGCTGCTGATGCTTTCCAAAACGAATAAATTCCCGAACGGCTTGGCCAATTCCAGCGGGCATCTGGGAAAGCACATGATGGCGCACATCTCGGCGCGGGTGTTTGCCGCGTTTGACGACCGCTACGTGAATATCTTCATGGGTCCCAGCGCGCAGAAGCACACGCTCGACGATTTCAACGCCGACAATTTCGATCACACTGGCATGAATTTCATGCGCGGGGCGCAGATTTCGGTGGCGCCCGCGGACGCCGAAGCCGGGCCCATCGGCACGGCCATGAGCCTGGTGCCTCCGCCGGGAACACCCCGCTGGGGAGCGGCGTACCGCGACTTCGCCGCGAAATATTTCAATCGCTATGCGGGAATCGTCGCGCAAACTGAGAATCTTCCCTACGCCGACCAGGCCATCGACCTGGATCCGAACGTGCGCGACCAATACGGCCTGCCAGCGCCGCGCGTTACATACGACTGGAGGCGCCCCAACGAACTGGCGCGCATCGAATTCCTGTATCAAAAATTGGAAGGCATTGGCCACGCCATGGGCGCCACCAAAGTGTGGCGAGGAAACCTCAGTTCGGGCGCTCCCGGCTCGCATCATCAAGGCGGCGCGCGCATGGGCAGCGATCCGAAAACGTCCGTGGTGAACCGCTACAGCCAGTCGTGGGACATCCCGAATCTTTTCCTGATGGGCAGCGCGACGCATCCGACCATGGCCGGGTTCAATCCGACGCTGACGATTCAGGCGCTGGCGTACATGGCCGCGGATGCGATTGTGAACCGGTATAAGAAGAATCCTGGGGCGCTGGTGTAGATCAACGCCGGTGGGCGTTCATCTTCGTTCGAGCCTGCCGCAGGCATCCTCGAGGAGCGTCACTCCTCGGGCTTTGGTTGTGCATCCAGATGAGCGTTCAAATATTCCCACGCTTTGCGGGCCGGAGCATAATCCGCGCGAGCGCTGCTGTATTGCGCGCCGGACGGCGTGTAAAGGACCAATTGCCATAGGTTTTTGTGGCTGGGGAAACGGCGAGCCTCGGCTATCGCGCTTCGCCTGAGAATTAGAATCCGTGCGGGCAAGATATACTGCAGATGAATCTCCTGCCCGGTTTCGTCGATTTCCAGGCGATAAAAACCATTGAGCGAACTGAAGTAAACTCCCGCGATCACCAGCAGGGCGATGCCGGAGCCCATCGCCAGAGCCTGCCACCGGGGGATCGATTTCCCAAGTATTTTTTGAAAACGCGGCTCCAGAAGAATCCTGCAAATTGCAAAGCCGGTGAACAGCGCCAGGAGCAAAAAGAAATAAAACGCGAATGTGCTCCCGGAAACGCTGCCAAATGCAAAGCTCTGCATCGAGACTCTCCTCCTGTTCAGCCCGGCAGGATCTCCCGCACCCACAGCTCGACCACGAGCACGGCGTGTTCTGGAATTAAATCCGGCAAGCCCTTTTCGCGGTATGCCAGATGCGGGCTCACTCGCACCTTGCGGTAGCCTCCGGCCTTCATGCCCACCAGGCTGCGCTCGATTCCAGCAATCACTTCCCGCTTCCCCAGAGCCGCCGTGTGGTCCACCAGCTTTTCCCCGTTCACGGTTCTGATCATGCGTTCGGGCAAATGTTGCGCCTGCAGCGCATTGAGCGGCACTTCATCGCCGCGATTGAGCCATATCTTGATGTTGTAAATAACCCCGTTCCCTTTTGCGGCCGCGGGACCCTGTCCCTCGGTTTCCGCCAACAACTGGATCCCACTCGCAAGCCGCTTCCCTTTTCCGTCGGCCATCGCTAGCTCTTTTCCTGCCGTGCGCGCAAAATTTCCATCGTAGACTTTTCTTCCTCCCGCAGATGGCGCTGCAACGACTCGCGGGTGGGAGCATTTTCGGCGCGGTCCAGCCAGAACCCCGCAAGGGCCGAGTCGATTCGCGGCTTGTCGATTCCCGTTGCGTCGCGTTCGGCCTTGTAGTTCAGGTACGCGACGATGGCTTGGGCCTCTTCCCGGGCGAATACGGACATGCGGTGCCGGGCATAATCGATCCAGGTCATCGCGCCATATCGTTTGGGATTCAACAAAATCGTCCCGCCCGAACTACGCTGAAATGTCTGTGACCCTACAGGGACCTCCGTTGAAACCGTGGCGAATCCATGCCAGAGGTGAAACAGCGGGTCTGCCGTCTGGAGTTCCTCGCGCAGATCCGCGATCAGGTACGCCGGAAGGAAAAAGCGAAAACCGGCCTCCGAGAAGAAACTCAGGACGCAATAGCGGGCGTCCAGCATCGCGGAATCGAGATTGTTCCAATCGGTCTTTCCGACAAAAGCCCCGACCTCCTCGGCGGGCTCGCAGCCGTCGAACGAACCCTGCAGAAAATTGTCGCCAGGGTAGGCATTGGCGCCGAAGGCTTTCTGAATTTGTGCGATGACAGCTTCTCTGCGCATGTCGGAGCACTCCGAACGGGAATATCGATGGTGCTAAAATCGTACACCACTCCGCCGCCGGGCGGAGACCCGCCAGTAGGCCCCTGTTTCTTCCGCCGCATCCTCCGGTAAGAGACGGTTTTCGTTGCAGCCGTGGTGAGAAAGCGGGCGGCCGCGATCGCCGGGAAATTCCGCCGCAGGGGCAAGATGAGTTAAGATCGCGGGGTTCGTTTCCGATCCCTCGACGGATGTGGGGCCGTCTTTTGAATCTGGACCGGCTGGGGCAGTTTCGCCGGACGGCCGAAAGAGAAGAGACCCGATGCCGACATCATCCGGCCTGCTGGCGCACAGCGCCATGGTTTCGCCCGCGCCGCAAATTTCTTCCGCGTCCGGCGGCAAGAAAAAAGTGATTTACGACCAGGATCACCGCGGGCCGCTTTCCACCGACACGATTGCGACGTTGATGCTGCTGCAGGCGGACAACATCGACCTGCTCGGGATTTGCACGGTGACCTGCGATATGTGGGCCAGGCAGGAAACCGCCTACGCGCTGCGGCTGCTGGAACTGATGGGCCGCCCGGAAATTCCGGTGTTCATGGGCGCCGAGGAGCCGTTGCTCAACACCAAGGCCGAGGCGCAGATGCGCTACCAGATGTTTGGATCGCGCACGCTTGGGAATGAAGGATACCTCGGCTGCTTCGCGAAAGACGCCGGGAATCGCGGCGATCTGACACCGTTGCCGGCGCCGTACGGCCGATTCGCACGGATCAAAGCGCAACCCGAGCCCGCCGCCGATTTCATCATTCGCACCATTCGCGCGAACCCAAACGAAGTGACGATGTATTGCGGCGGGCCGATGACCAACCTGGCGCTTGCGGCCATGCTCGCGCCGGACATTGTGCCCATCACCAAGGAAGTGATTTTCATGGGCGGCGGCATTCATCACTCGACCAGTTCGGTGAATGTTTATTTCGACGCCGAAGCCGCAAAGATCGGATTTCGCGCAGGGTGGCCGAAATTCACGCTGGTCACCACGGACCTGGCGGAGCAAGTGCATCTGGACGACGACGGAAAAGTGGACGCGATCGTGAGCCGGGCGCACGCGCCCATCGCCGACCTGTTCCGATTATATGAACAGGCGCCGCAGCGCGCCAACCCGAAGCGGCAATCGTTCCGCATGCCGGATGAAATGATGGCCGCGCACGTGATCGATCCCACGATTTTCGGCGGCTATGACGAAATGTACATCGACGTCGTGACGCACAACGACGGGCATTATGGCGATACGTCGTTCTGGGACGCGGACTGGAAAGGCATCGGCGGAGACACGGCGGGGCTTGGGCAAAACAATCCGTCCGTCAAAGCCGGGCGCGTTCAGATGCTGAAGGACATTAATAAAGCGCGATTTCGGGAGTTGTTCGTCGATCTGATGACGCGGCCGGTGAGGTCTTAAGTAGAACAGGCTTCAGCCTGTTTGCTTTTAGATTTGATTTCACGGATGCAAAAAACCAACAGGCTGAAGCCTGTTCTACTGGAAAACCCATGCCAACAACGCGACGCGAATTCATAAAAACAGTGGGAGCCGCGATTGCTTCCACGCACATCGCTCCTGAAACTTCGGCGGTGGGCGCGGAGGCCGATCCGGTCGCGATCCCTGTCTCGCCGCTGCCCCAGACCAGTGGAAAGCGCAAAGTCATTTACGACCAGGACAATTCCGGCCCGTTCGGCACCGACATTCTGGGAACGCTGATGATGCTGCAGGCCGAGAATGTCGACCTGCTCGGGATCACCATGGTCACCGGGGATGCTTGGATGAGGCAGGAAATGGCCTACACGCTGCGCCTGCTGGAGTTGATGGGGCGCACGGAAATTCCAGTGTTCCCCGGCGCGGAATTTCCGATGCTCAACACTAAAGAGGAATGGCTGCTGCGCCTGCAGCTGTATGGCGGGCATCGCCTGGACCCGTGGCTGGGCGCGTTCAACAAAAATAATGTCGGACCGGACGAGGTGAAGCCGCTGCCGCCGCCTTACGATCGATTCGCCGACCTCAAACCGCAGCCGGATCACGCCGCGCGGTTTATCGTGAAGACGGTGCGGGAAAATCCGGGGCAGGTGACGATCTACGCGGGCGGGCCGCTGACAAACGTGGCGCTAGCGATCGCACTGGCTCCGGACATCGTTCCGCTGGTACCGGAAATCGTGGTCATGGGAACCGGGTTTCACGTGTTCACGAACGCGTTCAATATCTTTTTCGATCCCGAGGCCGCGCGGAAAACGCTGCGTGCGCCATGGCCGAAAATGACCGTGGTAACCGTGGACCTGGCCGAGGAATTGCACGAGAGCGACGAGATTGCGCCAGGCCGCAGGATGATCAACGAAATCGCGGGGCGTGCGGCATCCCCGATTTCCGACCTATTTCAAAGATACGCAGTGGAGCCGTTGCGGCAGAATCCCGGCCGGAGATTGTTCCGCATGGCGGATGAATTGATCGCCGCGCAGATCGTTGAGCCGGGCATTTTCACAAAATCGGAGCAGATGTACGTGGACATCTGCACCACGCCGGGGCCGCGGTACGGAGATTCCATGTTCTGGGCGAAAAATTGGGAAGGCGCGGACGGGCCGCAGAAATCATCGGTGAGCGCATCCGACAGCCGCGTGTTCGTGAACCCGCGACAGTTTTACCTGGGGCCGCCGCCTTCGGCGGGGCTTGTGAACGTGCTGCGGGAGGTGGATCACGACCGGTTCAAGAAGCTGTTCGTCGAGCTAATGACCAAGCCTCTAGCGAAGTAGGGGCACGGCAATGCCGTGTACCTACAATCGAAACGCAAACCGACAAAGGCTGTCGATTGCGGCTAACGGTTTTCAAACGTCGCAGATGCTGCGGGACCAGGCCTGATCAGGCCGTGGCGGATTTCCCGTAGCTCTTCACGGCGCGTTCGATTCCCGGGCCGGCCGCGGCCAGATCCTGCAGGGACATGGCCGGGCGCACGGTGATCTTTGCGTTGAAGGCCAGGAAAAACGGTTCGGCAATCGCAGGCAGTTGCGATGATTCCTTCATGTCGAAGAAAATGTAGCCGGTTCGTTCGCCGTTATCCTCGGCAAAGTAAGCGGCTTCCGGCTTGATGTCCGCTAGAATGCTGGAAATAGTGGAGCCCAGCGTGCCGTTCCTGGCCGCCGCATTTCCCGCTTCCACGGGGATTGAGACCTTGAGTAACATGCGCATCGTAAGTGCCCTCCTGAGGCGAGCGAATTATACATATCCAAATCCATATCGCCATCGGAAGTTTTCTCTCGGGATGGCAAGAGTAAGAGGAGGAGGCGCGCGTCACTTAGTAGCGCCGGCGTCCCGCGGGCAGGTTTCCGTACGTGGGCACAAAAAACTGCCGGCGAGACGCCGGCGCTACAGATACCTGATCCGGCGCATTCTGCGGGTGGAATCGGAAAGCTATAAACGGCGCGGCATAACCATTGTGAGGAAATGCCAACCGCCACAGGCCTGCAAATTCGGGTCGGGCTTTTCGCCAGACCTCTTATTTACTCGAAGCGCTCTGCCCGAGCTTGCGCAGGCGTTCCTGCAGTTTGCGGCGCAGGGCGGCAGGGGTATTGGGATTGAAGGCCACCAGGTACCAGAGCGGCTGGCTGCGATCGCGAGCGAGCAAGGCGAGGGTGGCGGGATCGGCGTTGGGATGGCGTGCGACATTTTCGCGGATCGCGGCGTAGGGATGTTTGGCCAGGCGCGCAAGCGTCTTGGAGTTTACCTTGGGATGCTCGCTTATCAGGCGCAGCAGGTAGAAATCGGATTCCGGGGCCTCGCGCGAAAGTTTGTCGAGCATTTCGGCTTTGGAGTCCGCGTTCAGCACGACGCCGACTTTTTCGTCCCATGAAGCGTTGATGTGATTGAGTTCGCGGGTGCGTTCGTGGATGAGTTCCTCGAGCACGCGGCGTTCTTCGCCCAGGCGCACTTGCGGCACGGCCGTCGTTTCCAGCGAGTCGAGCACGCGAAGCAGGTGCTGGCGCTCGCCGAATACGATTTGGGTCGTGCGGGGCGTGGCGCCCTTGGAAGGCGTCTGCACCAGATCAGAGCGTCTCATCGCTACCTCGCTGAGTAAAATCGAGTTGGATTGCCAGATTTGCCAGCTCATCGTCTTGGATGTATAAGCTCCGCGAATCGAGTGGCAACCCGGCTTCCATCTGCCGTTTCAACCACCGTCCTGCCACGTGAATTATGCAGCGGGCTGCAAGTACAGCCCGCGCCCGGTTCTGTTCGCGCGTCAGGCGCGGCCGCCCGCGCTCGAATCGAGCCAGGCTGCCGCCGGAAATTCCAACCACGGTTTCTTCTCCATTCACTCGAAAGAAGAAAAGTTCAGGCCGGTCTCCCTGCGCCAAAAACCCTGCACGTACAAATTCAACCTCGCGGCGTACGCCGTCAGATCCCACGATGGCAAACCGCTCGTAGATGGGCTCCTAAGTCATCTCGAATTATCCGACCAGTGACTGCGGGAGTAAAGATTGCGGCCCGCTTGAGGTTCCAGACGCGCAACAGGTTTTGTAGGACAGACACTCTTGTCTGTCCCGTGCGGGTGCGGCGCAGCGGACAGACAAGAGTGTCTGCCCTACAACGGCCGGAGGAATTGCCAATCCGGATGTAGTCGCGTAACTTTAATGGAAGGGTATCGCGAAAAGCCGGCAGGCAGGAGAGAACCGATGTCCGCATTTGACGAACACAAGGATGAGATCGAGCATTACGAACAGATGCTGGGCGCGCATCGCGGGCGCCTGGCCGTCACGCTGGACCGCGTGACCAACGCCATGGTCCTGGTGGGGCAGCACGGCGTTTACTGCCACAGCCATCGCGATCCCACCAAACCCACCATGGACATCCAGATCATTACCGAAGAATTGCGGAAAGCCAAGGAGCTGATCCAGAGTGTGATGGAAGATCTTCGGAACGAGCGGGAAAACCAGCTGCGCAGCAATTAGGCCCGTAGCGCCTCTTTTCAATTCCCAACTAAATAGGGATTCGACTGGCGCTCCTCGCCGATGGTCGTGGACGCGCCGTGGCCCGGATACACCAGGGTGTCGTCGGGAAGCGCCAGGACCTTGCCCTTCAGCGAACGGATGATTTCCTCGAACGAACCTCCCCACAGGTCGGTGCGCCCAATACTTCCGGCAAATAATGTGTCCCCGGCAAACAGGCGCCCCGGCGGGCGCTCGGTGGACTTGGCGGCGATTGCGGCGGCGCGATCCTTGGGCATGTCCGAGGGCAGGTACAGGCAAATGCTGCCCTGGGTGTGTCCGGGCGTGTGCAGCACATGCGCCTGATAAGGCCCCCAGCGAATGGCGTCGCCTTCGCGCAATAGCTGATCGACGTTCACGCTTTTCGGCGTTTTCCAACCGAGCCAGGCTGCCTGCTCGCCCAGCATCTGGTAGAGGCCCAAATCGTCGGCGTGCATGTAGACCGGGGCATTGGTGGCTTGTTGGATGCGGTGCAGGCCGACCACATGATCGATGTGCGCGTGGGTGATAACGATGGCGCTGACCTTCAAATGATGATGCTTGAGAATTTCGAGAATCTTTTCGGCGTCGTCGCCGGGATCGATGACGATAGCGTCGTGCGTTTTTGGATCTCCGACGATGTGGCAGTTGCACTGCAACATGCCGACGGGAAGAATTTCGTGGACGAGGCTGGACGTGGCCCGCACGACAGCCAATATAACATTTTTTGGGTGGGCTCCAAGTAGAGCCCACACCCGGTTTCGCTGTGCTCCAAGTAGAGCCCACACCCGGTTTCGCTGTGCTCCAAGCAGAGCCCACACCCGGTTCTGCTAAGATGAATGCGCAGGCCTTGAGACCTGCAACAGACTGCCTATGCCTCTGGAAACTCCACTGCTCGAACTGCACCGCGCCGCGAGCGCGGAAATCGGCGAAACATTCGGAACCCTGCTGCCTGCGCGTTTTGGCGATTTTGTGAAAGAGTACGCGGCGGCGTCAGGCACTGTGGGACTTGTGGACTCCAATTTCCGCGCGCTGTTTTCCTTTACGGGCCCGGATGCGCAGCGCTACCTGAACGCGATTTTGACGTCGAACGTGCGCGACCTGAAACCCGGCGGCGGTGCAGTGGGACTCTTGCTGACGCCGCAAGGGCACATCCTCGCCGAGGTCGAAACTTTTTTGACGGACAAGGGCATGCTTGCGTCTTCCCACGCGATGGTGCGGGAGCGAACGTTTTCCACGTTCGATAAATTCATCATCATGGACGACGTGACGCTGGAGGACGCGACGACCAAAATCGGCACGCTGGACCTGGTAGGGCCTCTTGCCGCTGCGGTGATTTCCGAAGTGTGCGGAGTCGATCTGGCCGGACTGGCGGCTTTTTCGCATGTCGAAGCGATACTGGGTGCGATTCCCTGCCGCATTGTGCGCAAAGCCTGGCTCGATCATCCGGCGGCAATGATTGTTGCGCCGCGCGAGCATTTGCCGGCGCTCTGGAGCGAACTGGAAGCGCGCGTACGCGCCCGCGGCGGAACCTCCGCAGGCATGGCGGCCATCAACTCGATCCGGCTCGAATGGGGAACGCCTTGGTTTGGGCACGACTTCGGCGACAAAAATATTCCACACGAAGCGGGGCTGGAGCACTCGCACATCAGTTATGAGAAAGGCTGCTACACGGGCCAGGAAATTGTCGAGCGGGTGAGGTCGCGCGGCCACGCGAACCGGCGGCTGACCGAACTGCAATTTTCGGGTCCGGATGCGCCCGCCGCGGGAGCCCTTCTCTTGCACGACGGCAAGGAAATTGGCGAGGTCACCAGCGCCGCGATTTCTCCGGCGCTTGGACGGCCGATTGGCCTCGGCTACGTGCGGCGCGAGCACACCGCCGTGGGAACGCGCCTCGATGCCTCCGGCACGCCCGCGGAAGTGATTCGACCGCCGCTTCCGGCGAAACTTCCTGCTGCGTGAAATTCACTTTTCGCCAAACTAGGGGCACGCCATGGCATACCCCTGCCGCTGAGACGATCGCGTTTGTTTATTTTTCCGGCTTCCTGTATCGTTCACCCACTTTGAGGAACGAGGACGCGCATCGGCCGAGGAGAAGCCCGATCATGAACCGCGCCCGCCTGATCCTTCGGATGACCGGAGCGCTTTTTTTGTGCGTGCTTCCCTCCATGCGCGCGCAGACCGGGCCCGAGCGGGGCGGCCACGAATTGCAGTTCTGGACGGCGGGAGGCCACGGCACTAACGGGGTCGAGCAGCACACCGGCGTGTGGCTGGCCGGCGCGCGTTATGGATGGATCTTCACGGGCCCTCACGGACCAGGATTTTTGCGCGGACAATTTGAATACGCGGTGGATGCGATTCCCGCGTTCGTGGTGTTTCAGCCCACCAATACGGCGTACGGCGTGGGGCTGGACCCGTTCGCCCTGGTCTGGAATTTCCAGAAGCACGGGCGCATCGTGCCTTACGCGGAACTGTCCGGCGGCGCGCTGTTCACAAACACGCAGGTGCCGCCGGGAACATCGCGCATCAATTTCACCAGTGACGGCGGATTTGGAATACATTTTCTGATGGCAAAACTGAAATGGAATGCGGACATTCGCTTCATGCACATCTCCAGCGCCGGACTTGCGTCGGTCAACCCCGGGATCAACACCGTGCAACTGCGGTTGGGAATCGGAATGTTTACCGGCGGGCGGCGGTAGGGGGGAGTCAGGTTGTAGGTGGTTGGTTGTGGCCTGTCGGCTGGCATTTCTGAATTATTACTTCAGGCATTTCAAATTTGAAATTTCAAATCCCCAAAATCTGATCTTTACCCTACCACCTACTCCCTATGACCTCCTCCCTGCTTCCCATTCCCTAGGCGATATTCAGGGCGCGCTTGAAGCTGCCGCGCTCGTTGGTGATTTTTTCCTGCAGCTGCAGGATGGCGTAGAGCAGCGCTTCCGGGCGCGGCGGGCAGCCGGGCACGTAGATGTCGACGGGGATAACCTGGTTGACGCCTTGCACGATGGCGTAATTGTTGAACACGCCGCCGGAGGTTGCGCATGCGCCCATGGAGATGACCCACTTGGGCTCGGGCATTTGCGCATGGAGTTGCTTGATGACCGGCGCCATTTTTTGCGACACGCGCCCGGCAATGATCATCAGATCGGCTTGCCGCGGCGACGGTCGAAATACTTCGGATCCGAAGCGCGCGACGTCAAACCGCGCCGCCGCCATTGACATCATCTCGATCGCGCAGCACGCCAGGCCGAAGCCCAGCGGCCAGATCGAACTCTTACGCGCCCAGTTCACGGCCTTGTCCAGCTGCGTGAAGATAATTCCTTCGTCCTGCAGCAGCTTGCCGAAATCATCCGGTTTTTCCAGCGTCACGTTTTTGCCGACCGACGTGCTCATGGGACCCCGCCCTTCGATATTCCCGTGGGCTCGGAATCGGGCCCGCATGTTCTATTTTCTCACAAACAGCGGGTGCGTGCTACTCGTGGCATGGACTGGTGATGCTTTAATCAGGACATCACTCAAAATCCCATTAAACAACTACGCGTAAGCGAAAGCCAATTAGGATCGATTTAGCACAATAGTGTATTGACATCGAGCGATCCAGAGTTTCAAAATCCGCCTACTCACTCACGGTTCCACGGCATCGCCGCGAAACCGTGAACCCCGCCCGGCAAGACTAACTAAGGAGATCACTATGCCAAGTCCAGTAAGACCCGTCCCCGAAGGATTTCACACGGTCACACCGAATCTGGTCTGCCGTAATGCGGCTCGCGCGATCGAATTTTACAAATCCGTATTTGGCGCGACCGAAATCATGCGGATGCCCGGCCCGAATGGCGCGATCCTGCATGCCGAATTGCAGATTGGCGATTCCAGGATTTTCGTGAATGATTCCATGAGCAAAAATCCACCCACCGGCCCCGAAGCCGGCACCAGCAACCCCATGTATATTCATCTTTACGTTCCCGATGCCGATACCACATTCAATCGAGCAATCACCGGCGGCGCGCGCATTGATATGGCGCTCTCGGACATGTTCTGGGGAGACCGCTACGGCAAAATCACCGACCCCTTCGGACAGCAGTGGGGTATTTCCACGCACAAAGAAGACGTAGCTCCTGAAGAAATGAAGCGCAGGCAGGAAACGTTCTTCGCCAAAGCCGCGGGACAAAGTTAGCATCGATCTCGTAATTCGCGATCGGAAAGCCGCACATCCTTGGACCACGGGCTTTGGATTTTTCATCCTGGATCGTGAGTCGGGGCCTCGGAAAGGCCTCTCCGCCCCAAGCAAATGATGACGGAGAGGCCGGCTTTCTTAAGTCAATTAGGTCAAGGGTTGGCATGTACCGGGTTGACACTTGGAACTACCCGCCGTAACCTAACCGTAGGCGAATCCCTATGGATCTATTCGAGGAAGTTATCAAGCTCCGGCGCGAAGGAAAGCGCGGGGCAATGGCTACCATCGTCCATACCAACGGGTCGATCCCGAGCTTTGAGAGTTCGCGGATGCTGGTGCGCGAGGACGGGTCGATCAGCGGAACGATCGGGGGCGGGTGCGTCGAGGCCGAAGTCTGGGCCGCGGCCAAGGAAGTGATGCAGGCGGAGGCGCCGCGCAAAATGACCTTTAACCTGAACAACGAAGCCAATTACGATAACGGGTTGATCTGCGGCGGCACGCTGGAAATTTTTGTCGAGCCGATCCTGCCACAGCCGGTGCTGTACATTTTCGGCGGCGGGCACGTCTCGATGGCGCTGGCCAACGCGGCGCACACGGCGGGGTTTGCCATCGGGGTGATTGACGATCGCGAATCGTTCGCCAACAGCCAGCGTTTCCCGATGGCGCACGAAATTTACACCAGCTTCGAGGACGCGTTCGCGAAGATCAAGCCTACGGCGTCCACATACATGGTGATCGTAACTCGCGGCCACAAGGACGACATGCGCGTGCTCGGCTGGGCGGTGGGCACGTCGCCGCGCTACATCGGCATGATTGGCAGCAAACGCAAAGTGATATCCGTGTACCGCGCGCTGGAAAAGGAAGGCGTCTCGCCGGGAAAATTCGCGGCCGTGCACGCGCCCGTGGGACTGAATATCGGCGCGCTTACACCCGAGGAAATCGCTATCAGCATTGCGGCGGAACTGATCGCCATCCGGCGCGGCGCGAAAAATCTTTCCCACAAGTCCGTGAACGCCGAGCAGGCGACGCCGGCTTCGGTCGGTTAGCGCGCGGGGGACACCCCTCTTTAGTTGTCATTCCGAATGAAGTGAGGAATGTATCTTTCCCATGATCCTCAAACCAGGAGAGATTCCTCTCTTCGTTCGGAATGACGCATTATTAGTTTGTATGGCGGTCTTTGAGCCACCCCGCCTGGGGATTTGTTCCAAACACTGCCAGCGAGCAGTAAGCTCATCGAAAAAGGATCCCATTTGCTCGCCGCCCTGATTCTCTCCGCCGGCGCTTCCAGCCGGATGGGAAGGCCGAAAGCGCTGATTCCCTACCGCGAGAGCACCTTCCTGCAACATTTGCTGGACGTAACGCGCCATCCAAGGATCGGCGTCACGCGCGTGGTGCTGGGCGCGGGAGCCGAGGAGATTCGCACTATCGCGAAACTCGATCCGTCGGCTGTGGTGATCAACAGCGAATGGGAGCATGGGCAGCTTTCGTCCATATGCGCGGGCGTGCGGAGCCTCACCGGCATGGCGACCGACGGTGTGGTCCTTTGCCCTGTCGATCACCCGCTGGTCAGCGCGGCCCTGGTGAGTGAATTGATCGAGCAGTTTTACAACAGCGGAAAACTGATTGTGCTGCCTACCCACAACGGCCGCCGCGGGCATCCGGCGATTTTTTCCAACGCTCTGTATGGCGAACTGTTGGCCGCACCGACCGAGCAAGGAGCGCGCGCCGTGGTCTGGGCGCACGCCGGCGATGTCCTGGAGGTTCCCACCGAGGAGGAAGGAATTCTGCTGAATATCAATAGTCCCGACATGTTGAAGCATGTCGCCGATCAGGAAAAGGAATAGCCACAGAGAGCAGAGTGAGACCGAATCCATAGATAAACACAGATATAAGGTACCGGGAACGGAAACAGTTATAGGTATTAAGAAATTGTCGAGGCAACAATAAGGCTTCGCATTCATTTCTTATCAGTGTTTATCTGTGTTCATCTGTGGATTCAACTTCCGTGCCTCGGTGGCTAATTCCTAATTCAGCTTGGCAAGCAGCGCCTGCACGGCATCGCGCGCAAGTTGCGCCGCGTGAAATGTCGCGGGAGGCAATCCGCCGAGCGCCTCCGACACTTGTTCGGATGTGATCGCGCGGGCCTCGGCCGGGGTCTTGCCGCGCAGCAATTCCGTCAGCAGGGACGAGCAGGCCATGGCCGTGACGCACCCACGCGTGCGGAAACGGGCCTCGGCGATTCGCCCGGCCTCCATGCGCGCGGAAAGCTCCAGGATGTCGCCGCAAACCGGATTTTCTACCGATATCGTTGCGGTGGCTGCGTCCAGCGTGCCGGCGTTTCGCGGGTTCTGGAAGTGGTCGAGTATGGTTTCGCTGTACATCGATGAACTGGAAGTTTCCTTCTGGGCGTTCGAGGCATCTTACTTCCGGAAGAAGGGCGGGGTCAATGTTGTCGCAACGCTTGTTGCCGCAATGCTTGTTGACCCGCCGGACGCCGTTGGGCCGTGTGCATGGTTCTGGATCATCGAAAACGAAAATCGTTTGCCGGAGGCTGCAATTCCGGGCATCATCGAGATTGTCGCGGCGGGCCAGAACAACAAAACCACATAGAAGATACCAGGGCGAAAAGCCGCCGGCGCGGCGGCCATCGAATCAGGAGGCAGTGCGTCAAATACTTCTATGAAAAAATACCCAGCCATCATCTCATTTGCAGGGTTCCTCGCGGCCGGCGCCGTTTGCGGCGGACTGTTTGCCCAGAGCGCGCCGCGCCCGGCGAAAGACTCGGGCGCGCTAATGCCGGCCATGCAGGCCGAACTCGAGCGCGCCAGGACGTCGCTGGCAAAATCCGACCCCGCGCCGTACTTCATCAGTTACGAAGTCTACGACCAGCGTAACCTGGTGGTGACCGGCACGTACGGGACCATCGTCAACTCGAATGCGTCCACGCAGCGCTGGGCCGACGTGACCATGCGCGTCGGAACGCCGGCCATGGACAACACCCACGAGGAAAACCGCGCTTCCGGAATGTCTTCCGGGCCGCTGCCGCTTTCCGACAACCGCGACGCCATCGCGCGCACGCTGTGGGAATTGACCAATCGCGAATACCGCCGCGCTTCGCCCGCTTTCGCGAAGGTCATGACCAACACCGCCGTCCAGGCCGCGGCGGAGGACAAATCTCCCGATTTTTCCAAGGAAGCTCCGCAGACGGAGATCGATGCGCCGGAAACGCCCGTGGCGTTCCATCAAAAGGAGTGGGAAGACAAGATCCGGAAATATTCCGGCGCGTTCCGCAAGTATCCGGATATCTATACGTCGTCAGTGACTTTGCAGATCGAGCAGACCACCTCCTACTTCGTTTCCAGCGAAGGCAGCAAGGTCGAAACGCCCGGGCTGATGGCACGACTGGTGGTGGAGGCCAATACGCGAGCCGACGATGGAATGGATCTGGTGCGCGTCGAGACGTTTGAATCCACCAAGCCCGAGGGCCTTCCCTCCGAGCAAGAAGTGGCGACCAAGGAAGAAAAAATGGCCGCCGACCTGATGGCGCTGCGCCAGGCTCCGCTCGCGGAACCCTTCGACGGCCCCGCACTTTTGTCCGGGCGCGCCGCAGCCGTTTTTTTTCACGAAGTCCTGGGCCACCGCCTGGAGGGACATCGCCAGCGGGGAGACACCGAGGGGCAGACGTTTACCAAAAAAGTGAACCAGCCGGTGTTGCCGAATTTCCTGAGCGTATATGACGACCCGACGCTGGGAAGGATGAACGGCATTCCCCTGTCGGGATCTTATTCGCACGATGACGAAGGCGTGCCCGCGCAGCGCGTGCCGCTGATTCAGGACGGCATCCTGAAAAATTTCCTGATGTCGCGCATGCCCATCACGAATTTCGGCCAGAGCAACGGCCACGGACGCCACCAGGCCGGGTTCATGCCCACCGGCAGGCAAGGCAACTTGATCGTGCAATCCACAAACACCGCGAAGGATTCCGAAATGCGCGGCAAGCTGATCGAGGAAATCAAGAAGGCCGGGAAACCCTACGGCCTGTACTTCGAGGACGTGCAGGGAGGATTCACGCTCACCACGCGCGAATTGCCGCAGGCGTTTCAGGTGCTTCCCGTGATTGTCTGGCGCATCTACGCCGACGGGCGGCCGGATCAACTGGTGCGCGGCGTGGATATCGTGGGCACGCCGTTGGCGTCGCTGAATCGCATCGTTCTGACCGGCGACACCACGCAGGTCTTCAACGGCATCTGCGGCGCCGAGTCCGGCAGCGTGCCGGTTTCCGCGTCCGCGCCCGCCATGCTGTTCAGCGAAATGGAAGTGCAGAAGCGCAGCGCGGCGCGCGAGAGGCCTCCGATTCTGCCGCCGCCCGGATTTGAGGACTTCCAGCGAAATGCGGCGCCCGCGTCCACGAACGGGGGTGCGCGATGATCCGTTCCCTGCGATTCCCTGCCCGGCTTGCGGCAGCGGCATTGGCCGCTTTTTTCCTGATCTCGCCTGCCGGAGCCCTGGCGCAGTCTAAACCGGCATCGGCTGAAGATTCATCTGATCCCGTCCTGCGCGCTCTGCACGCGGAACTGGCGCGCTCGAAGGCGCAGCTCAAGATGGAAAATGTCGACGCGCCGTTTTACATCGAGTACCGCATCTTCGACGTGGACCAGTTCGAGGCCTCGGCGGCGTTTGGGGCTCTGCGCGAACAAAGCCGCACGCGCCTGCGGCTCTTGCGTGCCACGGTTCTGCTCGGCGATTACAAAGTGGACAGCCTCTACGAGCGCGGCCAGGGCGTCAGCGACATTCTTCCTCTGGACAATGACGAGCTCGCCGTGCGCCATTCCATCTGGCTGGCCACCGATCAGGCCTACAAACGTGCCGGCGAGGCGCTGGCCGCGAAAAAATCGCTACTGAAGCAGCTGAACGTCGAGCAGCCGGTGGACGATTTCGCCAAGGCCGACCCAGTCCAATCCATCGGCCCGCTGGCAAAATTGGATGTGGACCAGGCCAAGTGGACAAAGATGCTGGAGTCGGCGACGTCCGTTTACAAGCAGGACCCGCAAATCCAGGCCCTGGGCGCGCGGCTGGACTTCATCGCGCTGTCGCAGTACTTCGTGAACACCGAAGGCACATCGACGCGGCAAGGCTCGACGCACTACCTGATCGCGCTGGCCGCCAGCGAACAGGCGGCCGATGGAATGAGGCTGGACAGGTCCCCGCAATACGCATCCAACAGCCTGGAGGAAATGCCCACGCCCGAACAGTTCCAGAAGGACGCGCTCGATCTGATTGATGGAATGAAAAAACTCCGCGAGGCCCCCATTGTGGATGAGGAGTACCGCGGCCCGGTCCTGTTCTCGAATGACGCCGCCGCGGATATGTTTTCCGAATTGATCCTGCCCAACATCCTGGGTCGCAGGCCCGCTCCGGGACGCCCGGCGCGCACCACCGGAGCATTTGCGAGCAGCTATCGGGCTCGGGTGCTTCCCGATTTTCTTTCTGTTGTGGATGACCCGACGATGGAAACCTTCTCCGGGCACAGTCTTGCAGGAAGATATAAAGTCGATGATGAAGGCGTTCCGGTCTCACCCGTTTCCGTCGTGGATAAAGGCATCCTGGTGAATTATTTGATGGGACGGCTGCCCATCCGCGACTTTCCATCCTCGAACGGGCACGGTCGCGCGTCAGGCGGCGGCACAACGGGGCCTGCTCCGGGAAACTTGTTCATACGAGCGGCGAAAACAAGCACGCGCGAGCAGCTCAAGAAACAGCTGATGGACCAGTGCCGTGATCGCGGAATGAAGTACGGTTATTTCGTGGATACGCTGGGACCGAGGATGTCGCCGCGCGTGTTGTATCGAATCTGGGCGGACGATGGTCATGAAGAGCTGGTTCGCGGCGCCATTTTCAACGAGCTGGACACGCGCGCCCTGCGCAGCGATCTGGTTGCCGCTGGCGACGATCCACTTGTCAGCAACCGCGGGGGCGTGCCTTTCATTACCATCGTGAGCCCTTCGGTGCTGTTTGACGAACTCGAAGTGAAGCGCGCGGACAACAGCAAGGAAAAGCTTCCGGATTACCCGGCGCCGCCGCTGATTTCGGGGTTGAATTAAAAGTGGCGCCGGCGTCACGGGTTGCGCGACCGCCGGGCATTTGGGAATTGGGAACATACATCCCTACAAAACGCCGAAATGCAATTTGCAGGATTTGCCGGACCTGCTAAGATATTCGTGTTCAGCAGCACAAGTGCTTCTTCATTGCAGCAGCCACGTTTGCCGCTGCGTGTGTCCTGGGTTGGCGCAGCAAACGAGCCACGTTGACTTGTAAACCGAGGGATGGAAGCCTTCGTGATTTTGGAAGCCTGTGCGAAATCGGGCATAATAGTGTGGATAAGAGCGCCAAAGAGGCGTAGAGGCAAGCAACCATGGGGAATGAATCCGACGTAAAGGTAGCGGGAATTGACGCCCAGGAAATCCAGGAATGGATTGAATCCTTCGAAGCTGTTTTGAAGGAGGAAGGCCGCGACGCCGCGACGCTTCTGCTGGATCGCCTTCGCGCCCGCGCCACCGATCTCGGCGTCGGCCACGCATTCACCGCGAACACTCCCTATCTCAACACGATTCCCGCTGACAAGCAGGCCATGTTCCCGGGCGATCAGGAGATCGAGCGCCGCATCAAGAGCCTGATCCGCTGGAACGCCCTGGCCATGGTCGTACGCGCCAACCGCGTGGACCACAGCATCGGCGGGCATATTTCCACCTACGCCTCCGCCGCCACGCTGTTCGAGGTCGGTTTCAATCATTTCTTCCGCGGGCGCACCGAACAGTTCGAGGGCGACACGGTTTACCTGCAGGGACATGCTTCCCCTGGCGTTTATTCGCGCGCGTTTCTGGAAGGCCGCTTGTCGTTCAAGCAGCTCGAGAATTTCAGGCGCGAACTCCGTCCCGATGGCGGCCTGTCTTCGTATCCGCACCCGTGGCTGATGCCGGATTTCTGGGAATATCCGACGGTGTCGATGGGCCTGAGCCCGCTCATGGCCATCTATCAAGCGCGATTCAACCGCTACCTGCAGGATCGAGGGCTGAAAACGGCCACTGACGCCAAGGTCTGGGCGTTCCTGGGAGACGGAGAGACCGACGAGCCCGAAACGCTGGGCGCCATCACGCTGGCTTCGCGCGAACGTCTCGACAACCTGATTTTTGTCATCAATTGCAACCTGCAGCGCCTGGACGGGCCGGTGCGCGGGAATGGAAAAATCGTTCAGGAATTGGAAGCCGCGTTCCGCGGCGCCGGGTGGAACTGCATCAAGGTCCTGTGGGGCAGTGATTGGGATCCGCTGTTCGAGCGCGACACCGAGGGGCTGCTGGCAAAGCGCGTGGGCGAAATGGTGGACGGCGAAATGCAAAAGTTGTCCATCGAATCGGGCGCCTACGTTCGCGAGCACGTGTTCGGCTCCGACCCGCGCCTGCTGAAAATGGTCGAGGACTATCCGGACGAAGCGCTCCGCACACTGCGCCAGGGGGGCCACGATCCGCGCAAAGTGTACGCGGCGTATAAGGCCGCCGTGGAACATACCGGATCTCCCACCGTGATTCTCGCGCGAACCATCAAGGGCTACGGACTGGGCGAAAGCGGCGAAGGCCGGAACATCACGCACCAGCAGAAAAAGCTGAACGAAGAAGAGCTGCGCGAATTCCGCTCGCGCTTCGGCATTCCCATAAACGACGACCAGTTGCATGAGACGCCGTTTTACCGGCCCCCCGACGACAGCCGCGAAATCCAGTACCTACGCGAGCGGCGACAGGCGCTGGGCGGCTACGTGCCAACGCGTAAGGTGCGCTCGAAGCCTCTGGTGGCGGACCACGACGCGCTATTCCGCGAATTCCACACCGGAAGCGACGGCCGCGAAGTTTCCACGACCATGGCGTTTGTCGGAATGCTGCGGCAAATGCTGCGCGACCCGGAAATCGGCAAGCTCGTTGTGCCCATCGTACCGGACGAAGCGCGCACGTTCGGCATGGAGTCGCTCTTCCGGCAGGTGGGCATCTACAGCAGCCGCGGCCAGCTGTACGAGCCGGTTGACGTTCATACATTGCTCTATTACAAGGAAGCGAAAGACGGCCAGATCCTGGAAGAAGGCATTACGGAAGCGGGCTCGATGGGCTCGTTCATTGCCGCGGGCTCGGCGTACGCCACGCACGGGATCAACACGATTCCGTTCTTTATCTATTATTCGATGTTCGGCCTGCAGCGCATCAGCGACTTTATCTGGGCGGCAGCCGACATGCGCTGCCGGGGATTCATGCTCGGCGGCACGGCCGGGCGCACGACGCTAGCCGGCGAAGGCCTGCAGCATCAGGACGGCAACAGCCACATCCTCGCTTTGCCCATTCCTAATATGCGCGCGTACGATCCTGCGTTTGCATTTGAGATTGCGGTCATCATCCAGGACGGCATCCGGCGGATGTACAAGGACGGCGAAAGCATTTTTTATTACATCACGGTGATGAACGAGGCCTACGCCATGCCGCCGATGCCGACGGGCGTGGAGGATGGGATTCTCAAGGGCATGTATAAGTTCCGCGCCTCGGAAAACAAGAATCCGAAGCTTCGCGCGCAACTGTTCGGCAGCGGCGCGATTCTGCGCGAGGCGCTGAAGGCCCAGGAAATCCTGGAGACGAAATACGGCGTCTCGGCCGATGTATGGAGCGTAACCAGCTACAAGGCGCTGTACACCGACGGAATCGACACCGAGCGCTGGAACCTGCTGCATCCCTCCGAACCGCCGCGAATTCCCTACGTCACGCAATGCCTGGCCGATACCGACGGAGTTCTGGTCGCGGCCTCGGATTACCTGAAGGCCTTGCCGAACATGATCAGCCGCTGGACGCCGCGGCACATGGCTGCTTTGGGCACCGACGGATTCGGCCGCAGCGACGGCCGCGAAGCGCTGCGCGATTTCTTCGAGGTGGATGCGCGGTTCATCGCGCTGGCCACGCTCTCCGAGTTGCATCGCGAAGGCAAGATCGAGGCGTGCGTCGTGCAGAAGGCGATCCAGGAATTCGGAATCGATGCGGGCAAGCCCAATCCGCTTTATACCTGATCGGAAGCGAAAGAAACCCAGGCGCGCCCCGCGGCGTCTCACGGAACACATGATTACCGTAGTTGCCGCGCTTATCACGCGCGGCCCGAAAATTCTGGTTTGCCAGAGGCGGCGCGACGACACCTACGCGCTGCAATGGGAATTCCCCGGCGGCAAAGTCGAACCCGGGGAATCTCCCGCGCAGGCTCTGGCCCGCGAACTTCAGGAAGAACTTGGCATTACGGCCACGATCGGCAAGGAAATTTTCCGCACCAGCCACCGCTACCGCGATTCCCGCACCGAATTGGTGCTGATCTTTCTGCGCGCCGACGTCGACCCTTCCGCGCCGCTGCAAAACCTGGTCTTCGAGCGATTCGAGTGGGCCGATTCCTCAGCGTTGCCGCAATACAATTTTCTGCAGGCGGACAAGGAATTTGTCGGCTTGCTGGCTGCGAGCAAGATTCCGCTCGATGCACTTCAGTAGGACAGGCTTCAGCCTGCCGGTTTTGAATTTTTCCTGAATATTAGAAAACTGCGGTGGCGCAGAATACTGGATTGCACTGGGGGTATTGCTCCAATCAGCGGAAAACCGACAGGCTGAAGCATGTCCTACGTGAGGGCCCTCCCGCCATCGACCACGATTACCTGTCCGGTGATGAATGGCGACTTGGCCAGAAACAACACGGCGTCTTCAATGTCTTGCGGCTTGCCGGTGCGGCCCAGAGGCGCGCGGCGGACGTAATCCTCGGATAATTCGGGCGCGTCGCCGGGAAATGAGATTGTTCCGGGGGCGACGGCGTTCACGGTAATCTCCGGCGCGAGCGCGCGCGCCATGCACCGCGTCAGCATGATCACGCCGGCCTTGGACACGCAATAGTGCGTGTAGGACGGCCACGCCAGCAGGCCGCCCAACGACGCAAAATTGACGATCCGGCCGCTGCCGCTTTGCCGCAGCAGCCGCGCCGCCACCTGCGAGCACAGGAATTGCGATTTCAAATTCGTGTCCAGAATCGTGTCCCACTGTTCTTCGGTCAATTCCTCGAATTTCGCGGGGAAAAACATTCCGGCATTGTTCACCAGAATATCGAGGCGCCCGAAGTCGGCCTCAACAGCCGCAAAAAGCGCGCCGACGTCCGCTCGCTTCGCGACGTCGCCCTGAATGGCCGCCGAGCGCCTGCCCATCGCCCGGATTTGGGCGGCGACATCCTCGGCCGCATCGCGGGAGTTGCGGTAGTTGACAATCACGTCCGCGCCTTCCGACGCCAGGCGCAACGCCACCCCGCGACCGATGCGTTTGGCAGCGCCGGTGACCAGAGCGACTTTTCCCGCAAGAGACGATGGCATGGTGAATTTGCTCTCCTTGTTCCGCGCTCAAACATCCTAACGCAGGACAAGTAGCACAGCCACTCTTGGCTGTGTGGGTTTGTGGGCCATCGCTACGTCACAGTCCCAATCGAGATTGCCAAAAACCACGCGGCCAAGAGTGGCTGTGCTACGAAAGGCCGCTCCGAACCACTGTATGAATCGATAAGGCGAACCTCCCGCTATCCGCGAAGCCGCAATCCCGATGCCGAGGCAAGCCCGCGGGGAAAAAAATGGTAGATTGTCGGAGAGGTTTTATGGCCGAAACCGCCGTCCATCGCCCCGCGTGGAAGACGCTGCTGGCGTTCGCCATCATTTATTTCGTGTGGGGATCCACGTACCTGGCCATACGCGTCGGGGTGCGCGAAGTGCCTCCGTTTCTTCTGGCGGGGATTCGTTTTTTCCTTGCGGGACTAATTCTGTACGCCTGGACGATCGCACGCGGCGAGCGATCGCCAAATTTGCGGCAATGGATGTCGGCGTTCCTGCTGGCCATCCTGATTTTCGTTCTCGATTACGGACTGTTGTTCTGGGCCGAGCGGCGCGTGCCTTCCGGGCTTGCGGCCGTGATGATGGCCATGATCCCGGCGTTTCTGGCGTTCTTTGAAATCCTGATCCTGCGCACGCAAACCCTCACGGTGCGGCTGGCGGGCGCTCTGTTGATCGGCTTGGGTGGAGTGTACGTGCTGGTGAGCCGGTCGATAAATTTGGGCGGGGCGCCCATCGACAAGATGGGCGCGGCGGCGCTGATCGTGGCATCGCTGGGCTGGTCGATCGGGTCGGTGCTCACGCGCAAGCTGCCGCTGCCGCCGTCCAAAGTGATGAGTTCGGGATCTCAGATGCTGGCCGGCGGGGTGTGCCTGGGGATTACATCCGTCGCGCTCGGCGAATATCACGGCTTTCGCCCGCAGGATGTCTCGCGCGGAGCATGGCTTGCCCTGGCTTACCTGATTTTCGCCGGCTCCATCCTCGCGTATACCGCCTATCTCTGGCTGATTCATCACGAATCGCCCACCAAAGTAGGGACATACGCATATGTGAATCCCGTGGTGGCCGTGCTGTTCGGATATTTCCTGGGCGGCGAAACGATTGGCTCGCGCACGATTCTGGGCACGCTTTTTATCCTGGTCAGCGTGGTGGTGATCACCACGACGCGAAAAAAGAGCCCGAAAAAGGCGCTTCCGGCGGAGCCTGCGCCGGAAGCCGCGGAATCGTGAAATGGAATTTCCGGAAAACGCCCGGCGGAATTCATCCACGAAACAGATCGGCATTGTCGGATGCAGCTTCGAGGGTGCGGCGCTCTGTTACCGCACGATTTGCCTGGAGGCGGAAGCGCTGATGGGCAAGCACGCGCATCCCGAGATCACGATGCACACCATCGCCCTCGCGGAATACATGCCGTATTTTCCCTCGGGAGACTGGAACGGCGTGGCCGCGCTGATGCTGCGCTCCGCGCAGGCGCTGCAGCGCGGCGGAGCCGATTTCCTGATTTGCCCGGACAACACAATCCACCAGGCTCTCCCGTATGTGCTGCCGGCTTCCCCCCTGCCGTGGCTGCACATCGCCGAGGAAGTCGGCAAGGAAGCCCACAGGCGCGGATTCAGCCACCTGGGATTGACCGGAACGAAGTTTCTGGTTCGCGGCCCCGTATATGCGGAAAAGCTGGATGCGCTGGGCATCCGCTACACGATACCCACCGAGGCCCAGCAGGACGGCATCAACCGGATTATTTTCGAGGAACTAGTCCGGGACCAGCGAAAGCCGGAGTCCTTGCTCTATTTCCAGCAGGTCATCCAGGAATTCAAGAACCGGGGCTGCGACGCGGTCGTGTTGGGTTGCACCGAGATTCCCCTGCTGGTCAACGATGGGAACTCCCCGCTGCCCACGCTCGATTCGACGCGCCTATTGGCTCGCGCGGCCCTGCGCTATGCGCTCGGCTGATCCCCGAAATTTCACGCAACCCGGCACGTATGCTAGTCTTCAATGCCTCGGAGGGAAAATGAAACTGGATTTGCTGGCGATCGCCCCGCACCCGGATGACGTGGAGTTGACCTGCGGCGGCACACTTCTGAAGGCCCACGACCAGGGCTATAAGACCGGCATCCTGGATTTGACCGCCGGCGAAATGGGCACGCGCGGCACGCCGGAAACGCGGCTCAAGGAGGCCGCCAGGGCAGGCCGCATTCTGCGCGTGGCGCATCGCGAGAATTTGCGCCTGCCCGACGCACATCTGGAAGTCAGCAAGGATTTCAAAATGGCGATCGCCCGCCGCATCCGGGCGCTCCAACCGCATACGGTGATCCTTCCCTACTGGGACGGGCGCCACCCGGACCACTACACCGCTTCGCGCCTGGCCTACGAGGGCTGCTTCCTGGCAGGGCTCAAGCAATTACCCATTGAGGGCGAGGCCTTTCGCCCGTTCAAGATTCTGTACGCGACGGTCTACTACAAGGAAGTGCGCCCCACGTTCGTGGTGGATATTTCGCCCTACTTTGACCGCCGGTACAAGGCGATCCTCGCGTATGGCTCGCAGTTCCGGCCAAAAACCAAGGACAAGAAATCGAAGGTGGATATCCCGCTCGATCGCCTGCATCAGGAGGTGAACCTGATCGCTCGCTATTTCGGGCACTTGGCCGGAGTCGAATACGCCGAGCCGTTCCTGGTGAAGGAAGTGATGCAGGTGGATGACGTGGTGAAACTGCCTGTGAGGTCGATATAGATCTGGTAGGACAGGCTTCAGCCTGTCGGTTTTGGGGAGCGGCCAGGAAGACCTAAAAGCGACAGGCTGAAGCCTGTCCTACCTGGCGTCGCCGCCCTGGGCCATCGCGTAACCGGGCAAGTTCTGTCCCTCGCCCTGGCGCTCGACGCGGATGCGGATCATGGACGCGGTAGCAGCGCCGGTGGGGCGCAGGACGGCAATCGTGGACAGTGCCTCGTTATAAAGCTTGGTGACCAGAAAGGTTTCCTCGGTCCCCACCTTCTTCCAGACCTGTCCGATTTGGATTTTCTGACCCGACATTCGCGCCTGCCATTTCCCGGCTCGCCAGAGCCTGCAACGAGGTTAGTGAGAACTCCGCCGAGTGTCAATGCTTGGCCAAGGCGCGCTTTCCACCGCAAGCTAGGAAACCAAATCGCACCCGGAACCATCTGATGGGAAAGAGAAGTTACCGCGTGTGCGCGGGTGTATTGTATAATGCGATGTGAAGTGTTATCTGGAGGAGCTATGAAATCCCTCTGCAGCGCAATCCTGGTGCTGATCCTGGGGGTTTGCCTGGCCGTCCCGGCCGGGTATGCCGCGCCCCCGCAACCGCAATCCCAGCAATCGTCGACGGCTCAGGTGGATCCAACCAAGAAGCCCGCCCCGCCTGCCGCGGACACACCGCAGCCGGCAAAAGACCAGGGCCAGGCGCAGGGTCAAGCGCAGGACCAGGGTCAAACGAGTTCCTCCGATGAGGACCAAACCCCGAAAGGCGTGAAGGCCGGATCGGAAAAGGACGTCAATTCCATCGGGAACCGCAACGTGGGCAAGGGCATGAACCTGTATTCCCTGGAGCGCGAGATCGCGCTCGGCAAACAGGCCGCGCAAGAGGTCGAAAAATCCTCCAAGATGATTAATGACCCCGTGGTCACCGAATACGTGAACCGCGTGGGCCAGAACCTAGTGCGCAATTCCGACGCCAAGGTTCCCTTCACCATCAAAGTCATCGACTCGGACGAAATCAACGCCTTCGCGCTGCCGGGGGGGTTTTTCTACGTGAATAGCGGCCTGATCCTGCGCGCCGATGAGGAAGCGGAGCTGGCCGGCGTGATGTCCCACGAAATCGCGCACGTGGCCGCGCGGCACGGCACCAAGAGCGCCACCAAGGGCGAAATCATGCAGATGGCTTCGATTCCTCTGATCCTGCTGGGCCCGGGCGGCTGGGCGGGATACGGCCTGTATGAGGGCCTGAACCTGGCTATTCCGATGGGCTACTTGAAATTCTCGCGCGATGCCGAGCGCGAGGCCGATTACCTGGGCCTGCAGTACATGTACAAGGCCGGGTACGACCCCAACGCGTTCGTGAGCTTCTTCGAGAAAATCGAGGCCGAGGAGCGCCACCATCCCGGCAGCATCCCCAAGGTTTTTTCAACGCATCCGCCGACTCCGGAACGCGTGCAGAAAGCCCAGGAAGAGATCACCCAGATTCTTCCGGCGCGGAACGAATATATCGTCACCACTTCCGAATTCGATCTGATCAAGTCGCGACTGCGCAGAATCGAAAACCGGAACAAACTGCAGGAACAGAAATCGGGCGACAAGCCAACGCTGCGCACACGCACCGAGCAGACCACGCAGGACAAGCAGAATAAAACCGACACGCAGCAGCAAGGTTCGGACGACTCCGATCCCGACCGGCCCGTCCTGAAAAAGCGCACCGACGACAGCCAGTAATTCGCCCGCAAGCAATTCAAAAATAAACAAGGCGCCCGAAGGAATTGGGCGCCTTGTTTTTTTGCAACTCAATTCTTTGCGGGGGAAATCGGTTTTGGGGCGAAAAGATTACCGTTTTCCCGGCGAATCGCTGGTTTTTAGTAGCGCGGGCGTCCCGCCGGATGTTTTGCGCGCATCGAAAAACCGTCAAACCGCCGGCGAGACATCGGCCCTACAAAACCACGGGCAATTTCAGCGGGGATTGGGCTGGTGCACCACGCCCATGCGGCGCAATTCCTCGGCGTAATACTTGCGGTAGAGGACTTCGTACTCTTCGCTGCCCTCGAGAATCTCTTTTTTCTGCGAAGTAATCTTCTTTTTGACTTCGGCGTCCACGGCTTCTTCTTCCTTCAAGAGATCCTGGAGGATTTGCACGGTCTTTTGGCGGATGGTGTCGCGGTCCTCGACAAATTCCACATCCTGGCTGGCCACCAGCAGGTCGGTAATTACGTGGGAAAGGCGAATGGTTTTTTCGCGGGTCAATCGCATCGGCTGGTTTTGTCTCTTCCCTTTCGCCCTGGCTGGCAGAGGCCTGCGTTGGTTGGGGCGCCCGGCATCATCGCAAGATCAGCTTTCTCTGGCGCGCCAGTTCGCCCTTCACTTTCTTGTACATTTCCTGGTACTGCGCGCCGGTCCGGCGCATTTCCTCGGCGTGCTTGGTGAGGATTTCGCGGACTTCCTCGTTCAGGCGGTCCTCGATGCTGACTTCGTCCTGCATGACGGTGCGCACGCGGGCCGCCAGGGACTCGGCGGAAGGCGCCTCGATCATCTTGGAGGCAAGCAGGCGCTTGACCACCTCGTCCGCCATGTAGCCCACATAGTCCCGCGCGATCAGCATCGGTTCAATCCTCTGAATTGGTTGGCAAAGCAGTGTACTGTCCCGCGCAAAGTGGTGTCAAGGCAGGACAGACAAGAGTGTCTGCCCTACAGGGCTGTGGCATACTCATGCGATTATGCACACTCGGATTATTCCTTCCAGCGGCGCGGCGCTGCCCGTAATCGGCGTTGGGACCTACAAGGGTTTTGATGTGGGGGCAGGAGCAGCACAGCGCGCGGCGTTGTCGGAAGTTCTTCGCACACTGTTCTCGTTTGGGGGCACGGTCATCGACAGCTCGCCGATGTACGGCCGCGCGGAAGGCGTCGTGGGTGATTTGCTGGCCGCGGAGCGCTCGCAGGCAGCTCCGTTCATCGCCACCAAAGTCTGGACACAGGGCCGCGCCGCGGGAATCGAGCAGATGCGCCAGTCCTTGAAATTAATGCAAAGGAAGAGCATCGACCTCATGCAGGTCCACAACCTGCTCGATTGGCGCGTTCACCTTGCAACGCTGCGCGAGTGGAAAGCGGAAGGCCGCATCAAATATCTGGGCGTCACGCACTACAACTCCAGCGCGTACGGCGACCTCGAACAAGTGATGCGCGGGGAAACGCTGGATTTCGTGCAGCTGAATTACTCGCTCGACGAACGCGAGGCTGAACGCGTGCTGTTGCCGCTGGCGATAGACCGTGGCATCGCGGTGCTGGTGAATCTGCCGTTTGGGCAGGGACGGTTGTTCGGCAAGCTGCGCGGAAAGCAGTTGCCGCCCTGGGTCGAGGAAATCGGCTGCATAAGCTGGGCCCAGGTATTGCTGAAATTCGCGATCGCTCATCCAGCCGTCACGTGCGTGATCCCCGGAACAGGCCGGCCCGAGCACATGGCCGAAAACTGCCGTGCCGGGACAGGCCCCATGCTCGATGAATCGCTGCGCCAGAAATTGATTGCCTACTGGGACGCCGGCTGTCGGTAGCGGCACCGGCGGCGGTGGTTGCGGGAAATTATATTTTCGCGTCATTCCGAGCGAGGCGGGGAATCTATCTGTAAATGTAAATCGAAGAGAGATTCCTCGCCTCGCTTGGAAGGATGACATGGAAAATTAACCAGCGATGCTTTTCGACCCCGCAGCATTCAGTTCACGCGTGAACACTCTAAGCCGCGCAGGCTGAAGCCTGCGCTACTCAGGCCGGAATCTTCAGCAGTTTACTCATTGTGCCGCCGAGAATCGCAATGCGGTCCGCGTCGCTCAGGCCGCGCAGCGCCATCACCTGCTCGACGGGAGTGACCGACCACGGAAAAGGGTAATCGGTGCCCAATCCGATTTGCCCGGCGCCCACTTCGGCGACCAAGTGCCGCAAGCCCTCCTCGGTGAAAATAATGGAGTCGTAATACAGCTGTTTCATGTATTCCGAGGGATGCTTTTTGATCGTCTTCGTGCATTGCGCGGGAAAAACGCGGCAGCCATTGTCCATGCGGTCGGGATACGTGGCCAGGAAACCTCCGGCATGAGCGGCGCAAATTTCCAGCTTTGGAAATTTGTCGAGCGTTCCCTCGAAAATCATGTGTGAAAGGAACATGGTCGTTTCCAGCGGATTTCCGATCACGTTACCCAGCACGCCGCTTCCCTTCACGCGGTCGCGGATGCCGGTGGCGTTGGCGCTGTCCTGCGGGTGAACGAAGACCAGCGCCTGCAGCTCCTCGGCCTTGGCCCAGAAGGGATCGAACTCCGGATCCGAAAGTTCCTTGCCCTCGCAATACGGGCCGATGGCGACACCGCGCAAACCATGATTCTTGATGCCCTCTTCCATTTGCCTGGCGGCAAGCTCCGGAAATTGCAGAGCTACCGAGGCAAAGGCCACGAAGCGATCCGGCTGTGCCGCGCACAACGCGCCCAACTTTTCATTTTGCAGATCGATCAGCCGGCTGGCCAGATCACGGTCGGCGGAATACCAGAATGAGTTGATGCTGACGGCCTGGACGTCAATGCCCATCTGGTCCATGGCCGCCACGCGCGCTGGGGTCAAGTTGACGTCGCTGTAGCCGCCGGGCGCGCGGCCCCGGCCGTCGAGCTTTGTGCCCTTCAGCAGATTCTCCGCTTCCGGAATGGATACGTGCGCGTGCACATCGATGGTCTTGACGCGGCGCTTCCCTACCATCGTTTGCTTGCGCGGCGCGGCGCCGCCGGTTTGCGCGGGCACTCTTGCAGCCAGGGCATCGCAAAGGCTGCAGCCGACAAAAGCCACTCCTGCTGAGGCGCCGACGCTTCTCAGAAAGTCCCTGCGATTGGGCATGATCAAACCTCGTTTCATATTTTGGGAGCCGCTCGTATGCGGGAGTCTATCGGCACGAGCGGCGGGTGTCGATGAAAATTTCGGCGCCAGTAGGACAGGCTTCAAGCCTGCCGGGATTCGTTGCAGCAGGATCGATCTCGCGCGAACCAACCCCGGCAGGCTGAAGCCTGTCCTACTAAAACCCGAGCACTTGCGCTGGAACATGGGCGAAAACGCGGCTACACTAATCGGCGTTACACTGGCGATCTCAAGATTCGATTCGGCTTGAAAATAATTCGGGAGGCGCAATCATGGCTTTGCCTACTCGTCCGCTGGGCTCCAGTGGACTGCAAATTACCACGGTAGGTTTTGGCGCGTGGGCCATCGGCGGTGGCGGCTGGGCGTTCAGCTGGGGGCCGCAGGATGACAATGTTTCCATCTCCACCATGCGCCACGCGCTGGATTTGGGAATCAACTGGATCGATACGGCCGCGGTCTATGGGCTTGGTCATTCCGAAGAGGTGGTCGGAAGGCTGCTACGCGAATTGCCCGCGCCCGAGCGCCCGCTGATCTTCACAAAATGCGGGCTGCAATGGGACGTCAACAATCCCATGCAAACTGCCGAGCGCATCCTGAATCCCGCGTCCATAAGGCGCGAATGCGAAGCTTCCCTGCGGCGCCTGGGCATCGAGCGCATCGACCTCTACCAGTTTCACTGGCCCAATAATTGCGGAACCCCCATCGAAGATTCCTGGGGCGAAATGGCCAGGCTCGTTCAGGAGGGAAAGGTGCGCGCTGCCGGCGTGTCGAATTTCGATTCGGCGCTGCTGGAGCGCTGCGAAGCCGTTCGGCACGTCGATTCGCTACAGCCACCATTTTCACTGATCAATCGCAAGGCCGGCGAGAGCGAACTTCCGTGGTGCAAGAGCCATAACACTGGAGTGATCTGCTACAGCCCCATGCAGTCCGGGCTGCTGACGGACTCGTTCGAGGCTTCGCGCATGTCGCGCCTTGCCGGGGACGACTGGCGGCGCGACGCCACCGAATTTCAAGAACCGAACCTTAGCCGCAATCTGGCGCTGCGCGATGCCTTGCGGCCGATTGCGAAACGCCATGCGTGTTCCGTGTCTTCGATTGCAATTGCATGGACGCTTGCGTGGCCGGGCATGACCGGCGCCATCGTCGGCGCGCGCACACCGGCGCAGGTGGACGGATGGATCCAGGCGGCCAGCGTGCAACTGACTCTGGAAGATCGCGAGGAAATCGCCGGCGCGATCTCCTGGACCCAAGCGGGCTCGGGCCCGGCGCAACCTGCCAGAGCCGCGTCCACGGGAACGAGTGGGTCCTAACGTGCCCGCACGATCAAGCACGCGCATCCATCTGCGGCAGGAACACGAATGAGCACCAAACAAGATTATGCGGCCATGCTGGATGTCGCGCTAACTGAAGCGCGAAAAGGCCTGGCCGAAGGCGGCATCCCCATCGGCGCCGCGATTTTCGATTCCAGCGGGCGCCTGGTTGGTTCGGGCCACAACCGCCGCGTGCAGAATGGCGATCCCTCCATGCACGGCGAGACCGACGCATTTCGCAACGCCGGCCGCCAGCGCAGCTATCGCGACCTTCTCATGGTGACGACGCTGGCTCCGTGCTGGTATTGCAGCGGCCTGGTACGGCAATTCGGATTTGGCAAGCTGGTAGTGGGCGAAAGCCGCAATTTTCAGGGCGGCCTCGACTGGCTCAGATCGCTGGGCGTGAACGTCATCGACCTCGATTCCGCTGTATGCGTTTCCATTCTGGGGGATTACATCCGCGCGAACCCCGAAATCTGGCATGAGGATATCGGCCTGCCGTAGCCCTGCTGGTTCTTGAATATCGCGCCGAGATGTCCTTCATCCAATCTTGCGATCTTTCCCATCCATGCTTCTCCGTTGACGCCGCCGCCTCTCCCTGCCTATAGTGGCGTCTTTTCTTGAGGGGAATGATTGCTCGAGCGAATTTTTCACCTGTCGGAAAATCAGACCACGGTTCGCCGGGAACTTCTGGGTGGGTTGACCACGTTCATGGCCATGGCCTACGTCGTCGCCGTGAACCCGCGCATTCTGGGCGAGGCAGGGATGCCCGTCGAGGGCGTGCTGTTCGCCACGTGCATTTCCGCGGCCATCGCCACGCTGATCATGGGGCTGTGGGCGAATTATCCGATTGCCCTGGCGCCCGGGATGTCGCTGAACGCATACTTTACGTACTCGATTGTGTTAGGCCGCGGAGTGCCGTGGCAAACCGCGCTGGGCGTGGTTTTTCTTTCCGGTTCGCTGTTTCTGCTGCTCACGCTGACCAACATCCGCGAGCACATCGTCAACGACATTCCCGATTGCCTGAAACAGGGCACCGCCGCGGGCATCGGATTCTTCATCGCGTTTATCGGCTTGCGCAACGCGAAGATCATCGTGGCCAGCCAGGCGACGTTCGTCACACTCGGCAAATCGTCCGATCCGCAGGTCCTGCTGGCAGCGTTCGGCCTGATCCTGATCGCCATCCTGATGGCGCGCAAGATCGGCGGCGCGATCCTGATCGGCATCGTGGTGATTGCGCTGGCGGGCATTCCGCTTCACCTCACGAATTTGCCCGCGCATATTTTTTCGTTGCCGCATCCCGGCGGAACATTCCTGAAGCTGGATTTCCGCTCGGCCCTGAAACTCGGCCTGGGTGATTTGGTTTTCGTTTTCTTCTTTGTGGATTTATTCGACAACGTGGGAACCCTGGTCGGAGTCTGCGAACAGGGCGGCTTTATGCGCGACGGAAAATTCCCGCGCGCCAGCCGCGCCCTGCTGGCCGACGCGTTCGGCACCATGGCCGGCGCGCTTTGCGGCACGTCCACGGTCACCAGTTACATCGAGAGCGCCGCGGGCGTTGCGGCGGGAGCGCGAACCGGCCTCGGCAACCTCGCCATCGCTGGACTGTTTCTCAGCGCCATGTTTTGCGCGCCCCTGGTCGGCGCGATTCCGATCTATGCCACGGCCCCGGCGTTGATCCTGGTTGGCGCGCTTATGTGCGGCTCGGTCGCCAAAGTCCGCTGGGACGATTGGAGCGACGCTTTCCCCGCCTTCATCACAATGATCGCCACGCCTCTCACCTTCAGCATCGCCACCGGATTGAGCCTCGGACTGCTCTCCTTCACCTTCATCAAAATCGGCACGGGCCGCGCGCGCGAAATCAGCCCGCTGATTTGGGTGCTCTCGGCCCTGTTCTTGCTCCGCTATGCGTTCTTGGGCACGGAGTAAAGTAGGACAGGCCTCAGCCTGTCTGCTTTTGGTCCTCCCACACAGGAGGTTCGGCCGCCAGCTTTCTTTCAGCTGCGGCGCGTGAACCCTTCAGCCCTCGTTGCAGGCTGGCGGCCGTAGTGCCTCCCGCCGCAATCCAAATCTAGATCTTCCCGCGAACTTACTTGGTGACCAGGACTTGCTTGCCGGCCTTGGCTTTGATGGCCATGATCGCGCTGACAACGCTGGACGAAGCGGACGAAAATTCGCTTTTGCCGCCCAGGGCAACCTCTTCCGTCACGTTCTGTCCAGAGTCGACATGTCGTATGACACCCGCAGCAGCCTTGTGAAACCGCTCATGTGCCGAACGCAGGGTTTGGAATTCCGGCATTTTTCCATATCTTGTGGTTTCTTCGACGATCCATTTCCCCAGGTCGCATTTATCTGAGCGTTCAACATCGGCAGCCTTCAGGCTGTGGTCCGGCTTGGCGAGATAACTTCGCAGTTTTTGCTTCCAACTGCTGTGTGCCGCAATGGCATGATCGAAATCCATGAACTCCTCCTTTTGAAGTGGCGCACCCGGGCAGCAGTCCCTGCACTTGCCGGGTGTCTCATAGGATCGGCTGAAACAGAAAAGACATGAGCGGGCTGATGTTCCGAACAGTTTTTCGTATTATAATTAAGTGAATCGTAATTCGCCGTGAGCCGAAACGGGGAATATTCCTGGATAGATTCGATTTGCTTTAGGATTTTTTCTAGCTAACCTATAGAATCAACATTCAAGGGGCGGTTAGCTCAGCGGTTAGAGCGTCCGGTTTACACCCGGAAGGTCGCAGGTTCAAATCCTGCACTGCCCACCACTTACGTTCATCAAAAATCTAATGTAGCGAAAATTGTAGCAACTAAACTCCCTCATTGAATGGCGTCGAACGCGACCAGCTTCGCCTTGAGGTTCTCTACAAGAGGCAAACAGGGCGGGCACCATTGAGGGTCAAAACCATCTAAGACATCCACAATCTCACGCGCGGTGAGAACGAGGCATCGAACGTCGGGAAGATTCTCTTGAAAATTAATTGGTTCACCAATCTGATCCCGGAATGGGAATAGTTTCCGCGCAAGATCGGCTATCCTGCAACTAGGATTATGGCCTCCGCCCTTGACCTCACAGAATGGGCACTGGCCCACCAAGTACGGGCCGACAACTATCCGCAAGCAATGAGCGGCTTCGACCAACTTGCAGACATCATCCGGCGTCGGTTCAGACATGCACGTTCACTTTCCAGCAATTACAGATACCTTCTGCCGTTCCGCCTCGCGGTACTTCTGGACTGAGAGCATTGCCTGTCGCAAATCAGATTCACTGGTAATGTCATACCGCCTGAACATGCTGGCTGTCTTGTGACCTGAGATCTTCATTGCCACGGATTGCGGGACACCGCTGCGAATCATGTCACGGACGCCTGACCGTCTCAAATCATGCACGATCCGGCCGCAATACTTTGTCGCCATCTTGCATTCCGTACAAAAGAGCGTGTTCCCTTCGCTCTTACACTTTGGGCAGACCATTTTTCCGACGCCCGCGGCAACGCAAGCCCGGGCCCAACTCTTCCGAAATTCTTTGACCGGGTCACCGTTGCGATGGAAGATATATTCGCAGAGAGCGGTCCCGTCAGGAGTCTCTACAGCACGGACTGCTCGACGGCGCTTAACGATATCGATCAGATCGCCATCGATGACGACCTGCCGCGCCTCCCTATTCTTGGAATTTGCAGCGCGTAACCGAATGACGCAATCCTCCACATCCGACCAACGCAAAGATGCGACTTCGCCTTTTCGCCATGCCGTCGCAAATGTAAATCGGACGAAATCTTTCAGATCCTCCGGCAAGGCATAGACAACGCGGTCTAGCTCATCACAGGCGAAAAATCCCTCACGCGCATTATCTTCACGTAGGTGGCGCATTTCCGGTGCCACTTGCTTTGCCAACCTGAAGGCCCGCCGAACAACTTCGATTACCCGATTGACTGTCGCAGGCCTGGCGCCCTCTCCGAGCCTCCTCTCGATGTATTGGTCCACGTCTGCTTTGGTGAGCGTTTTCTTCTTCCCAAAAGCACCGCGAGCCACTGCAAGCGTACTGAGATTCTGTGGGCTCGCCTTTCCCTCCGATCTGTAATGCTTTTCAAGCGCGTCTAGCAATTCGGTTGTCGTGAGCTTCTTCTCGCCCTCGACAGGCAAACCGACCTCCCCGCGGGCCAATTGCGTCCACGCCGCTTTCTCAATATCTCGCGCGTCGTTTTTGTTTCCGACCTTCGTACTGGCCTGAACACGACGCCCGTTAAAAACGAAGCTGTACCAATACTTCCCGCCACGCCTATAAATTGACATTTCTGTTATCTCCTTCGCTTGTCTTTCCTCGGTCGTTCCACGCGAACTCTTTCCTGCCTCTCTTCGTGCCGCAATCGTTTCATATATTCGCGCCGCTTTTGCTTCCACTCTGGACTAGATCGAAAAACCTCTAACTGGCATTTCTTCGAGTCAAAACGCTGATGGCGAAATCGAGCGAAGAACCACCGCCCACATTCTCCCCGCTCACACTTTTTCACGTGGCCGAGCAGGCCTCTTGATGCCAGTTCCAACAACTCACGCAGTGCAAGAGACTGTGCCCGATCCATTCCCTCTGCCGTCGCATCCCATTCAATTCCCCACCGCCTCCAATCCGTTATGGGTTTGGGAGCCAACTCGCCGCGGTGTTTGGAGAAGCGCATGACATGCAGGGTGACCGGAAACCAATAAGGTGTGAGCACTAATTTAGAGCGTCGCAGAATGGACCTGATCTGCTTCGTAGCTGCATTGACATTCTCGCCCGCCGTCCATTTCGCGTATGCACGGATAAGCTGCTCCACTGGGTCATCCGACTTCTTCTTTGGCCTCAAGTTCAACCATTCAATGACCGCACGTGCCCCATTTTCACCGAGGTATCGCTCGGGCAAATGGTCCGTTTTGTCGTGCACATGGCTTAGGGTGTTCTTCATAGTATTACACTATACTCGTCACGCTGAGAGTACGTGATATATCATAGAGCGTCAAGATATTTTGTGGGAGGTTTGAAAATGATGCCAGCAAAAGCGAAAGGCCAGGAAGTCTATCTGACTGTGCGCGAAGCCGCGAATATTCTCCGATTGTCCGAAATCTCTGTCCGCAGATTTCTTACCAAGAAAAAACTCAAGCGGTACAAAGTTGGCGGCAAAGTTACCGGCCGCACCTTGCTACTGCAGTCAGAAGTTATCGCATTAATTAAAGTACAAAACTAGAGGGAGAACTTCGTTCGCAAAGGGAGGCTCCCCAGGCATGGCCGATCACCGCGATCATTCTGCCGCGTGCGACAATCACGAATTCCCTAAGCTGCCGCACGACTTGGAAGCCGAGCGCAGCGTGCTGGGCGCCGTCCTTCTAAACAACGATTACATAGCCATCGCCTCCGAAAAGGTCGCGCCCGAACATTTCTTTTGCCAAGAACATCATCATATTTTTCAGCAAATGCTTGACATGCGCAAGCGGCGTGTAGCGATCGACACCTTAACGCTGAGGGATGATTTGGAGCGGATCGGCGATCTAGAAGCCTCCGGCGGGGCCCCTTATCTTGCCAAATTGGTTGATTGCGTACCGTGCGTTTCCAATGTCGGATTTTATGCGGATATCGTACGGCAAAAGGCGATCTTACGTCGTGTTATCTATTCGACGAATACCTTGCAGAAACAAGTCTTCGACGGCGAAGATGCTAGCGTCATTATTGCTCGCGCCATGGACTCGCTGTCCCGAATCGCCGCGGACAATACAGCGCCCGGGCAGAACCTGTTCGATACGCCCGAGGAAATCGAGAACGCCCCACCGCTACGATTTGCCGTGCAAGGTCGCCTGGTCGTGGAGACCGCGCGCCACGTGTGGAGTTGAGCATCCGCAGAAATTAGTCGACGATATTCAACG
>JAIQFG010000085.1 GCA_020073375.1 Terriglobia bacterium
ACCGTGAAAATCGACGCCGAACATTTCCAGGATTTGCAGCAGCGCGCGCTGGTCTACCAGGGCGGGATCATTCTTTCGCCGGGGCAGTACAAATTGAAGTTTCTGGCGCGGGAAAACGAGTCGGGGCGGATCGGCACGTTCGAGGATACGATCACGCTGGCTCCGTTGCAAGCGGACCGGCTGCAGTTGAGTTCGGTGCTACTCTCCAGCCAGGTGGAAGCCGTGCAGAAAACGGCGCAGATAAAAACACAGGCGCTGGGGCTGGACGCGAAAATGAAATCGTCTCCTCTGGAAGTGGGCGGCGAGCGAATCATTCCGAGCGTTACGCGCGTGTTCAACGATCAGCAGACGCTGTACGTTTTCTTCCAGGCGTACCTGCCGCAGAAGGCGCAGGCCGATTCGCTGCGCGCGGGTCTGGTATTTTTCCGGAACGGGCAGCGATTGTCGGACACGCCGATGTTGGCGCCCGCCGAAGTCGACGAGAAAACGCGCACCGCTTCCTTCCGGATCAGCCTGCCGCTTTCCGGGCTGAACGCGGGGCGCTACACGGTACAGGCCATCGCAGTCGATGCCGGGACTTCCTATGCCGCGTTTGCGCGAAATTATTTTGCGATTCGAGCCGCAGCCAGGGCCGGTGGCGCGGCGGCCCTTCAAGTCCCACCGAATGATTAGGTCTTCATTCTCAACATATTCCCGATGCGACTGGAACTTTGAACCGGGGTTCCGGAGTGGGCGCTTGCTTTTCGTAGCGCCGGGGTCTCGCCGGCATTCTGCCATAACGTCAATTTCGCTCAAGTTGCCGGCGAAACGCCGGCGCTACGAAGGCAAGGAGATTTTAGTGCAGTGGACTCTTGCCTGCGCTGATTCATTGTGGCGCGTGCGAAATCTAGACCGCGCAGACTGAAGTCTACGCCACTGAAAATCCAATTTGAAACTGGGACGCCGTTTTGGGACTTCGGCCCGGACGAAATCTCCAGCACGAAAATTCTCTTCAGGCCAAACCTCTGCTTGGAAAAGACTTAAAAAATGAAATGGGGCATCCACCGCGACTTGCATTTGGTGAAATCCGTGCACTGTATTCCGGGGCGACGGGAGAATACCGCCTGGATGGCCGATCGGCACACGATGGGATCTAGAAAACTAAGATCGGCCCGTATCGGGGGAAGTGTTCCCGGCGTTGTTTCATTTTGCTAGACCGGCGCGAACTCTTACTTGAGAAGTATTGGAGAGAGCAATGGGTTCCCTTCTGATCGTCACTCCGCGGCTGAATCAGTTATCGCTTTTGACCAGCGGCATCATATTTGCTTTGGGGGGAGTCGCGTTGTTGTCCCTGTTCCTGGTGGCGCAGCGCGGGATCCGGCATCTTCGCGCGCAGCGCCATGACGCGCTCGCCTTCAAATTGCACAAGCAGTGGCGCGAAATCGTGCGCGGGGACGTTCCCGCGGAAGAATGGATCCACGATTCCGCCAAGTGCGACATTATGCAGTCGATCGTAATTCAGGAAATGGACGCCGCGGTGGACAAGGACCGCGCGGGGCTGCAGGAATTCCTGCGCTCGAGCGGGCTGGTGGAACGGTGCATACAAAAGGTATACGACGGGCGCGGCTGGGTAAGGCGGCGGGCCATGCTGGCGCTGGGCGCGATGCGCGTGCCGGAAGCGATTTCACCTCTGGCGGAATTGCTGGACGACTGGCAACTCGATACCCGCATGACTGCCGTGCAAGCCCTGGGGCGCACAGCCCTGCCTGAAGCGGCGTCGCCCATCATCGAAATGCTCATGGTCGGAGCCTTGAAAGTGCCGGCAAGCCCGGTGGACAACGCGCTGATGCGGTGCTTTCAAGATTCGACCGAGACGCTGCTGCCGTATCTCCGGCGGTCGATGGGGGAATCGCGTGAACTGCTCGCTCGCGTAGCCGGCGAGATCGCCACGTCGAACATGGCCGACGAGATGATCGTACTCGCGGCCGATCGTCAGCCCGAGGTGCGCGCTTCCGCCGCCAAGGCGCTGGCTTATGCCCCGCTGCCGCTTGCGATCCCCGCCCTGGGCGACTTGGCGCGCGACGAAATCTGGTTCGTGAGGCTGCGCGCGACCATTGCGCTGAGCCAGCTGTTTCACCCTCGCACCATTCCGGTTTTGCTGGAAGCGGTGCGCGACTCCAATCGTCTGGTCCGAATTCGCGCGGCCACGGCGCTGGCCAAGTTTGAACGCGAGACGGTGGACATTCTCAAGAGCGTCGTCGATTCGCGAGACCGCTACGCGCTGCACGCCATGATTTCCGCTCTCGAACTTGGTGGCGGATTCGAGAAGGTAATGGCCGAGCTCGCCGATCCCATGCTGCACGACGAAGCGGCTGCGCGGCTGCTGAGCGCCATCCGCGAGGAGTCCACCAACCTGTGGAGCACACGGCCGGCGGATCCGGTTGTGGAGTCGGTGTTTCCGTAGGTCTTCTGTATCAAGGCAGGGATATGAATTCCTTCCTGCGCCAGCCGATGGGTGGACAATTCCCAGTAGGACAGGCTTCAGCGTGTCGGGTTTGAGTTGCGTGTGCGTGAAAAAAATGCGACAGGCTGAAGCCTGTCCTACTTTGCTCTATTCCGGTTTGCGTTCGGAGCGGAGGTCGATGCCGAGCTGCTGGCATTTTTTGTAGAGGTGGCTGCGTTCCAGGCCGAGGGCGCGCGCGGCGTTGGTCATGTGGTGATGGCTGCGGCGCAATTCGGCGAGCAGGACTTCGCGTTCGTAGGATTCCATGCGCTGGGCCAGGGTTCCGGTGGCTGCGTCGGGGGCGGGCTGGCCGTTGCGAGCCGTGGGCAAGGCCTGGTTCACGTCCTCGGCAGTGACGGATTCTCCAACGGAAAGAAGCAGCACGCGCTCGACGACGTTGCGCAATTCGCGCACGTTGCCGGGCCAGGCGTAGCGCTTCAGGGCCTCCAGCGCCCCGGTGGAAAAATGCTTTTCCCGCCAGCCGTTTTGCGCCACCACCTGCGAGGCGAAATATTCCGCGAGAATGGGAATTTCCTCGTTGCGTTCGCGCAGCGGCGGCAGCATGAGCGGAAAGACGTACACGCGGTGAAATAAATCCGCGCGAAAAGTTCCCTGCTGGACCATCTCCTCAAGATTTCGGTGCGTCGCCACCACGACGCGCGCATCCACCGGGATGGGTTTGTCGCCGCCGATGCGCTCGACCTCGCCCTCCTCCAGCACGCGCAGCAATTTCGATTGCATCGTGAGCGGCATGTCACCGATTTCGTCCAGGAACAAAGTGCCGCCCGCGGCCTGCTCGAATTTGCCGATGTGGCGCGCGGCGGCGCCGGTGAACGAACCTTTTTCGTGGCCGAACAATTCGGATTCGATCAGCTCAGCCGGGACCGCGGCGCAATTCAGCGTCACGAAAGGCCCCGCGTGGCGCGCGCTCTTCTGGTGAATGGTCCGGGCGATGAGTTCCTTGCCCGTGCCGGTTTCGCCCATGATGGCGACGCGCGATTCGCTGGCGGCCACGCGTTCTACTTGCGCGAGCAGGCGCTCCATCGCGGGCCCTTCCCAGATGACTTCGTGTTTGCCCAGGCGGCGGCGCAAGTCGCGGTTTTCATCCTCAAGGTGGCGCAGGCGCAGAACGTTTTCGATGGTTACCAGAAGTTTTTCGGTGGAGAGCGGCTTTTCAAGAAAATCCACCGCGCCCAGGCGCGTGGCGCGCACCGCCGTCTCCACACTGGCCTGGCCGGAAATCATCACCACCGGAGTGGTGACGCCCATGGCCTTCAAATCCTCGAGCAGAGAGATTCCATCCTTGCCTGGCATGACCACGTCGGAAAAAATCAGGTCGAAGCGCTCCGCCCGGATCAGCTCGAGGGCGCGCGCGGCGCTGTCGCAGACGGTGGCCTCATATCCGGCCAGGCGAAACGCGCGCGACAAAGAGGCGAGCGTGTTGGGATCGTCGTCAATCAGCAAGAGATGGGATTTGAGGACGGTCATGATTTAAGTTCCGGGTTGAACAGAAGCGGCGGATCGGCCGGCGGAGTCTCGGCGCCGGGAGTTTCGGGGCGATGGTTACGGTGCTCGACGGGCAACTCGATGCGAAACGTGGCGCCGGCGCCGGGTTCGGATTCGACGGCGATTTTTCCGCCATGATCGCTGACCACGGATTGCACGATGGCCAGGCCCAGGCCGGTGCCATGGCGCTTGGTGGTGTAGTACGGAGTGAACAGGCGCGCGCATTCCTCCGGCGTGAGGCCCGCGCCGGTGTCGCTGACTTCCATGTGCACCGAGCCGTTGCGCTGGGACGTGCGCACGGTGAGCGTGCCGCCGGCGGGCATGGCATCCAGCGAATTGAGGACCAGGTTCTCGAGGGCGCGGCGCAGCAGGATCGGGTCGGCCTGGGGGCGCGCGATTTTTTCGTCCAGGTAAAGCTCCGGCGTGATCGGCGGGCGTCCCACGGCGCTCAACTGCGGCTCGAACAGCTTGACGACGCCGCGGATGGACTCGTTGACGTCTACGGATTCGAATTCGGGCGGCGGCATCTTGGCGAAATCGCTGAAGCGGCTGACGATGGTTTTGAGATTTTCCAGTTCGGCACGCAATGTGGCGGTGGATTCGAAAAATATCTCATCGAATTGTTCAGATGTCTGTTCGCGCGCGCGCTGCAGATTCTCAACCGTTAGTTGAAGGGGGAACAGCGGATTTTTCAGTTCGTGGGCGAGGCGGCGGGCCAATTCACGCCAGGCGGCTACGCGCTCGGTCTGCACCAGGCGCGAGCGCTGCTCGGCGAGCTGGCGCGTCATTTCGTTGAAGGCCTCGGCGAGCTGTCCGATTTCATCGCGCGAGTGAACGGCGACGCTTGCTTCCCAGCGGCCGGCGGCCACTTCGCGCGCGCCCGCGGCGAGCTCCTCGATCGGGCGCGTGACGCGCGCGGAAATCCACCAGCCCAGGATCAGCCCGAGAACAATCACTCCTCCGCCGACCAGCAGCGCGAGCGAGCGGACGAAGTTGATCATCTGCAGCAGGTCCTGGCGTGAACTTCCGACCAGAAGAACGGCCAGCAAATCGCCGTCGCGGCCCGTGAGCGGGATCGCGTTGAAATTTTCGGAGGTTGCGGCGCGATCCGAGGTGGAGTTGATTTCCTGCTGCTGCTCGCGGCGCGTGCCCTGCACCTGGGTGATGAGCGGGGAAAACAATTCCGGCTGGCCGACGGGCCCGCGCACGTCGGTGAGCGCGGTCGGCACGTAACCCGGTTCGAGATTCCGGTACAGAAGCGCGCGCATGCTCTCGGGCAAGACGAGCGTGGCCAGAAAATTCTGGTCCAGGCGCTGTCCGCCGATCAGAAAAATGCGCTTCTCGCCAACGCGCACGGTGCGCACGGCGAGCAGGCCCAGCTCCACCGAGTCCGGCAAATCCACGCGGCGCAGGAAGGCGGGCTGCGAACTCCAGTCCGGGACCGCGGCGACCCAATCGTTTTTGTAGCCGAAGCGCGCGGGCCATTCGGAGGAGGAAATCAGGGTGCCGTCGTCGGCAACGATGTCCAGGAAATCGAGGCCTTGCGTCTGAGCGACGCCGCGCGCGTCGTTGTAATACTGCGAGGCGTCAGCCTGCGGGCGGTTCAGGTCCATGGCCATGCGGAGAGTGGCTTCGGCGTCGGCAATGCCCTGAACGCGGCGGGCAATATCGTCGCCGCGTTGCGCGTATTCGCGGCGGAACTGCGCGACCAGGGCGTCGGTGCGCTGGCGGTCCTGCTGCTCGAACGCTCGCCGCGTGTAGGACGTCACGCCCCACGCCACCAGCGTCACCGCCGCGACGATGGTCAGCGTGAAGAATGCCAAAAGTTTGGTGCGGAAACTCATGGCGCGGTCCCCGCAGCCGATTGCGTGGGCCCGAGCCACACGTCTTCCAGGCGCCAGCCGCCCCAACGCGGCGCCATCCAATCGCGCACTTGCGGGCTGAGGCCGAAGCTTTCGGAGATGTGGACGAGGGGAACGATTCGGAAGGCGTCGATGGGGGCGCGCTCGGCGGCGTAGGTTTGTTCCAGGGTTTCCATTTCCGTTGGCGGCTCGCCGAGGGACGTCAACAATTCAGCCAGAGCGATTTCGGGATCGGGCGCGAAGATGCGGCGGCGAACAAGGCGTATGTCCGCGGATGCCATTTTTGTCGCTTCCTGCCGACCTGAGACTTGCACGGCGATCCCCGCCTCCTTCAAGTTGACGGCCACGCGATCGGCCACGGCGCGCGACTCGCCATCCACAGAATCATAGACCAGCACAAGGGGGGTAGGATGAGAAACTTCGCGGGCGGCGGCGAGGAGTTCCTTGGCGCGTGCCGTATCCATCGTTGCCGGGAACAGATGCGCGTAGCCCGAAATCCAGTTTGGGAGCAAGCCGCCGGCAACCACGCCTTGGCGCTGGAGGATTACGTCCGCGATGGATGCGCGATCGATGGCCAGCGAAATCGCCTGGCGGACGCGGGCGTCCTGCGCGCCGGGGCGCGCAATGACGAATTGCAAGGCGAAGAGATCCACGGGATCGCTGGAAACCGTGCGCACGCCGCGCTGGGCTTCTCGGCGGACTTGCGGGGCGGGCAGATCGACCACGTCGGCCTGGCCGAAGGCGATAGCGTTGGCCTGTTGCTGAGGGTCAACGCCCATCGTGATTTCGATCTTGTCCACGAAGGGGCGGCCGGCCCAGCAGGATTCGTTGGCGGTGAGCGCGAGTTTCGCTTCAGCACCAGCTACGGGCCAAATGGAAATGAGAAATGGCCCAGTGCCTAGTAACGATCCCTCGTTCGCCGTGCGAAAGATAAAAAAGCGTCCTTGGGCAAGCATCGCCGGAAGACCCTGCAACGAGTGATCGGCCAGGATCACGATGGAATCGTCAGTCGCGCTAACGTCGAAAGCGTTGCCGAGCAATTGCTGAATGGCGAGGGCGGCGGATTCCGTTGTGAACGGCGAGCCATCGCTGAATTTCACGCCTTTTCGCAGTACGAACTGCCAGCGTTTCCATTGCGCGTCATGTTGCCAGGATAGAGCAAGGGCAGGTTGGAGGGCGCCGTGGTCGTCAAAGCGGACGAGGCGGTCGAAGAGCAGCGAGTCCACTCTTTCGGCAGCGGCGGCCTGCATCGGGTTGGAAGGCAACTGGCGAGGATCAATGGTCGTTAGACGTTCGCTCAGCTGAACGCGTAGGGTTCCCCCTTCTTTCGGCTCCACCGATGTAGCGGCGCGAGCAGGGGCGAGCAAAGACCCTGCTAAGAGAGCTATGGCGAGCGCACGGGAGGCCCTATTGCCCACAAGACATAGATAAACGATACGCTTCATAGTTTCCATCTTTCAGATTGTGGACAATTGCGGTGACGAATTGGGTGTCCTGTCCTTGAGAAAACCTGAGGACAGGCCCGGGAAAATTTAGTTGGTTGCTTATGAGCACTCTATTACTAAGTATTTGGACCGAATCCGATTGAGAATAGTCGCCGTTGCCAGTGACAAGCACGGGGTTGTTTATTCCGCAATTGCTTGGGAGATCCTTGACTTGATCCCCGTAGTCAGGCTTGTCGGAGACCACAGCGCCCAATGGAACATCCTCTATGGGGCGCGGTACGGAACACCGGACTAGCTTCAACACGTCCAGAGCCACCTCGCAATCTCGCCCGTTCAGCCTGCTTTCGACACGGCTTCCAACTTGAAAGAGAGAGCCCTTTGGTTCTCGATCGTGAGTTCTGGCAGGAGGAAATTCAATCCTTTGGAAAGCCGCACCGGTCTCGGGCTTTGTTATGATCAGGCCATCAGGGACAAGTAATACCATTCGGTACTCCAAGTTTGGGAGAATGACGAATGTGACATCGACAATGCGCTCCGACCCCTGCCAGACCTTATCGCCGTGAAGCGTCGCTCTCATCGAATCGGAAACAACACGATTTACCAGTGGCAGCGGAAGCGTTACTAAAGCAACTTGAGATGTGTTCCCCTGACGAATTTCGGCAGTCCAAATGTAGTTCGTAAAATTCTGTGAGAGCGTAACTACCACTTCGGCAGTTACACCGCCGCTCGGCGGCACGGCAATTCCCCATTTTCGCAGTTCTACTGCGAACGACTGGTTGATCCCGGCGATCTCCTCCGGCGCCAAGGATGAAACATTTCGAATTTCCATCGATACGTCATCCCGCGGGGTCAAACTTGTTACATCGCGCGCAGGCAACGCCGCAGCAATCTTGCGCGCCAGTTCTTTCGCGGAATCTTCCAGCGTGGTAGAACGAGCTGCAAGGGGCGTCCCAAGCAAGACGAGGAGGAAGAGGATCGTGCGGCGGGAAAGGGTGGATCGGTTGGCGCCCATCGTCGGTATGCGAAGTCCGGCCGCGCGGAATTCGAGTAGCAACCGCACGCGCTGGCTAACACTAGTGGAAATCATAGCACAGGCTTGCGGGGCCGATGGCCGCCGGGTGCGCAAATTTGCGTGATGTTTACCGGGCATTTTGGTAGGACAGGCTTCAGCCTGTCGGTTTTCGTTTCGGGCAATCCAAAAGCAGACAGGCTGAAGCCTGTCCTACTGAAACGCGCGTCCGCGCCCCGACGGTGTCGGGACGCGGGGCGCGCAATGGCCACCAGCCGGGGTCGCGCTTGCTGGGGAAAACCTTCGCAGGGGCGGCGGTCCCTGTCCCGGATTCCGGCAAGCGGCCTGCAAGGGTTTAGGCCGGTGGAACTCAATCTCATTTGTTCTTCAATACCTGCGCCTGCTTGCGGGCGGGCGCGGGGCTATCTTGTTCGGTTTCGTCGGCGGCGCCGGGCGGAAGGCCTGCGGAGAATGCGGAGCGCAGGACGTCGGAGGCGAAGAAATTGCGGCCGTCGGTGGGAACCATGATGATTTGGAGTTTGTCGGAGAGGCGCTCGGCGATAATTTTCTGGATGAGCATGGGATTCTGTTTGAGCACTGCGGCTTCGCCCTGCAGGCGCTCGGCATCGGCGGCGGCGGTGAGGCGAATGGTTTCGGCGTTGGCTGCGGCGTTCAGCCGGGTGGTGTCGGCGTTTGCGGCAGCGTTGAGGCGCGCGGTGTCGGCATCGGCTGCGGCCAGGACGCGGCGGCGCTCGGCCTCGGCTTTGCTGTCGGTGATTTTAGATTCGGCTGCGGCTTCGGCGTTTTCGACGGTGGCTTCCTTGCGGGCCTGGGCTTCCAGGCGCGATTCTTCGATTTGCTTTTGCTTCAGAGGCAAGGTGTACTGCATGGCATCGGATTCGGCCTTGGCGGCGATTACGCGGGAAGCGGCGTCGGCCTCGGAGTGTTTCAGCTGGCGCGCCTTTTCGGCTTCGGCTTGCAGTTCGGCGACCTTGACCTGCTTTTCGTAGATCGCGGTTTCAAATTCCATGCGTTCGCTTTCCTGTTCCTTCAGGAGAATTCCTTCCAGGCCCTTGGCGTACTCCTCGGGCAGGTGAACGTCGCGGAGCAGGACTTCCTTGACAAGGATGCCATCGGCGCCGAGGCGGTCGGTAATGGTCTTGGTGGTTTTGGCGCGGAATTCGTCGCGCTTGGTGGAGAAGACTTCGCGGACGACGTAGTTGGGCGCGAGGTCGCGGAACGCGGTGGAGACCACGGGCGCGACGATTTCGCTATCGACCGGCTGGGCCAGGTTCGCGTCAATGTAGCCGAGGCGCTGGGGGTCGAGGCGATAGCGCACGGAAATTGCCAGGCCGATGGTGAGGCCTTCGCGCGTCTGGACGTTGAGGATTTCGTTCTTGGCGGCCGCGCCCGGCGCGGCATTCGTCGTGTACAAGCGATCTCGCAAGTCATAGACGGCCACGCGCTGCACCAGCGGCATGACCAAGTGCACGCCGGGGTAGAGCGTTCCCGGCAGGGTGCCGGAAATCTGGCTGATGCGGACTCCGCCGGATCCCGCCGGCACGAACGTGATGCTCATCGCCAGAAGCAGCGGCGCCCACGCCCAGCCAAACAATTTCGCGGCGAGCGGCCACCGCAAGGGGCGGCGCGTCCCCGCCTTTTCGGCCGCCCCGGGCTCCCCCGAGCCCATCAGCTTCTGGAACTGCATCGCCAAATAGACATCGTACCCAACCACACCCGCGGCCGTGCCGAACATCGCCACACCCGCGGCCATCAGCAACCACTTCAGTGCGAACATTTTTTCTACCTCCGCTCCCTCGAGTCTGTGCTCCCGCTCGTCGAGGGGAATTTATTTGGCGCGGTTTTAAGCCGCGTGCCGAGCCTTGTATTCCGCGCGGCGATTGGCGACGCACCGGACCGGGGCCACGGTGCGGCTGGTGGCGGGCAGCAGGCGGAACAAGCCGCGCAGTCCGAGCCAGGTGAGCCACAGGGCCAGGAAGAACGAAAGGAATGTGACTTCGATCAGGAATGTCGCGCTCATGAAGGATCTCATTTTCGTGCCCTCACTTTCTGCGTTTGGGATATGGCACGGGATGCGCCATTTTGGGAGATGTTGAAAATGTGAGGGTTGCAGGATTTGCGATGATTGCGCGGCGTGGCATTCGCAACACGGTGTGGATTGGGGCACGCGATTGGGTGTGCGTGAGTTGTGGGACAGGCACTCTTGCCTGTCCCTGTGAGTGTTGCCGGGATTGAATGAGGACAGGCAAGAGTGCCTGTTGTTGTAGCAACGTAAAAATGTCACCCTAACAGCCCAATGAAAATGTCACCCCTTGCGTGGAATTATCCACCGTCGAGGTGGAGTTTGGTATCTGCGTAATAGATCGAAACCTTTCCTTCCAGAGATTCAAACAGCTGGACTTTCGCCCCGGCGAAACTGAAGCGTCGCGGCTGGGGCGGGATCTGGAAACGGCGTCCGTCCCACTGGACGACGTTGTCGTTGCTGACGCTGCGCTCGTGCTGAAAGCAGCAGATGCGATCCAGATTTTCGGGAGCGGGGCGCCAGGCTTTTTGCGCATCGCGCGGCGTGCGGCCGAAGCGGCGATTGTGGTCGGGCAGGAAGCGGCGCAGAACCTGGTTGGCAGTGTCCCGATCATTGGCACCGGCCAGGCGCAATTCGCTGGTGAGGCGATCCTGAAACGTGCCCCAGAGACGTTCGATGCGGCCTTTGGCTTGCGGACTCTGCGCCGCGATGTAGGTGACGCCGAGTTGGTCCAGCGCGCGGCCGAACTGCGTAGGCTCGCGGCGACCGGCGAGTTGTTCTTCGATCGACCAGTGATCGTCGTTGCGAACGAAGACGCTGTGGCGGTCGCCGTAGAAACTGATGGGAATGCCGAAGCCGCGCAACAGGCTGTGGAGCAGGCGGAAATAGCCGCGCGCGTCTTCGGTGGGAAAGAATTCGGCGACCAGGACTTTGCCGGTGGCGTCGTCCAGGAAGCCGAGCAGGGTAAGCTGCGGGCCGCGATCTTCGAGCCAGCGGTGCAGGCTGGCGTCGAGCAGCAACATCTCGCCCTCGCGAGCGCGCGGCAGGCGGCGCTGGCGATGAGTGGGAGCGCGTCGCTTGCGGGGCGAGCCGATCCCGGCCGAACGCAGCAGACGGCGCAAGGTCTCGCGTCCGAGCGAGAAGCCTTCGGTCTCGACCAATTTTTCGCACAGGTGATGGTCGTTGAAACCGGCATAGGTGGTGCGAGCCAGTTGCACGATGCGATCCCGCACGCGCTGCGGCAGGCGGCGATGGCTGGGCCGTCCGCGGTTGGCGTGTGCCAGAGCCGCCTCACCGCCTTGCCGTAACCGGGATTTGAGCCGTTTGACATGTCGTGGCGTTAGGTCGAGCAGTGAGGCGGCTCTGGCACACGCCAACTCCCCCTTCACGCAAGATGAAATCACCGCTACTCGTTGCAATTCCTTCTGGCTCAACGTGTATGTCTCCATAGGGTGACATTTTCACGTAGCCGTTAGGGGGTGACATTATTATGGAGCTAAGACAATGAAGGAAGGAACAGCTTCCTAGAGCAAGTGGACAGAAGGCGTGGGATGCCGTTACCTTTTCCTGCCCGAAATCACTCACCTTTGTAACTGGCGCGATCGCGGGGCCGGCTGCCATGATCTTGCAGCCGCGGAGGTCTGCCGATGACACGTACGATCACTCGAACTGCCTGGTCAGTTGCCCTGTATCTTTTCATTGGTGCTGCTTTTTCACTGTGCCAGGCCCCGCCCGCCGCGCCGCAGACGGCACGGCAAGCGCTGCTCGAGATGTTTTTCAGCAAGACTCCGGGCACGCTGGAAAAGCACCTGCCGGAAGCCCTGCGGGCGGCCCTTCATAAGGCAGGCTCGAGCAACTCCATGCTCGATGGACTTTCGATGTGGACCAGCCAGATGCAGTCCCATGGCCAGGAACTGCAAACTTACGAGGTGGGATCGACGTTGTTGCTCGTCGAGGACCACCGCCAGAACAGCAAGTTCGAAATCACGGTCGAGCGTGATGACCTGCAGGCCGGCCAAGACGACATCGAGCTGGCATTCCACGCGTACAAAGATGGACAGTCCCAGACCAGCGGCTTCTCTCCGCGATTGGTCTTCGCCATGAAGCAAGAGGCGGGCATCTGGCGGCTGAGTGAGATCACGGTAACCGTGCAAGTGTCGCTAACCGATCCGGGGCTTTTGAAAGCCATCGCCAGCCGACCACAACCTTCGACGATCAGCTCAAGCCAGACCCGGCCCGCGGACGACGGCGCCTGGAACGGGACGCGTGCCGACGACGCTGCGACGGTGGCTTCGATGAAAATGCTTCTGGCTGCCGAGAAAACTTACGCTCAACAGTACCCGGCAACGGGCTACACCTGTTCCTTGTCCGATCTGGGTGGCATGGGCGGTGGGAGCGAGCCCAATGAGCACCAAGCCAGGCTGATCAATCCGCGGCTTGCAGCGGGCAAAAAGAATGGTTATATCTTTGCTCTCTCGCGGTGCACGGGAAGCCCCGCTTCAAGCTTCAAAGCGACTGCTGTCCCGGTTGCACCGAATTCGGGAGCGCGGGCTTTCTGCGGCGATGAGTCGGGGCAAATCCGGTTCTCCGCCGATGGCAGCGCCGCATCTTGTCTGAGCGCCGGTAACTCTCTGCCGTAAGCACTCAAGCTTCTCGTGCTTTGCGGTTGCTCCTGCCCACCTTGAGCAGGTAGGCCATGTACAGCACGATGGCCAGGTTCACGACCAAGATAGCGATGTGCAAGGCGCTTTGCCGGTGAATCAGCTTGTAGATTTCAAAAGGCAGATACAACGAACCCGAGACCAGCGCAATCCATTCTGCCCAGGCCCTCGCGAACCACAACCCGTAGCCCTCAACGAAGCGGAGCATTGAATACGCGATAGCTACGGCGGCGACCGTCCATAGCTTGGCGTCGGTCAAGGTGTCCGCCCAGTTGAGAAAGACTTGCGCAAAATGCCCGTCCGGACTGACGTGCACGAGCCGGAGCAAACTATCGGCCAGATCCCACGGGTCGCGATGTACTACAAAGAGGACTCCGAAGGCAGCCAGAAGAACGACCACGCCCTTGGTCAGCTCGATGGAGGCAACGGCGCGAAGCAACTGCAGCTCAGCGTCATGCTTGTGGGGCGCGGTTTCGGCGTGGCTGTGCATGTTCGGTGTCGCCCAGTATTATCTACCGTGGTGCAGCATCAATTGTTCCACGGAGGTAAAAATACGGGCACGTATCTGCGGAGTAGTCACCAGGGAAGTTAATCCGGAAGCCGCAAGAATCACCGACAATACCACGAACCGGTAGGCTTCGCACGGCAGGGCATTTGCTGGTCATCGGCGGTGCGCAAACCTAACTTCCCTGCCCCCTCACCGCCGCCCGCAACTCCTCTACGATCTCATGGGCAGCTTTCCTTGCGGCATCCTGCTGGGTGACCTCGAAAGAAATCGCGCCTACCCGGGCGTGTCCTCCGCCGCCATAGCGCTCGCAGACCTTGGCCAAGTTGACCACGGGCTCCGCGGGGGCCCAAGGGTTCGAGCCCACCGAAACCTTGACCCGGAAGCTGCTTTTGCTTAGGCCCACGCTGTAGATCGATTCTGGCTCCAGGTAGTAGGGGATGAACTTGTTGTAGCCTTCGAGTTCATGGTCGGTGACGTCGAAGAATAGCGTCCCGTCTTTCAGTTCGGTTCGCTCCCGCAAGATCGCAATGGAATGCTGATGACGCTCCAGCAGGGGGGGCAACAGCGACGCTACAAATGGCTCGTCGAGAATCTCGCCCAGAGGGTTGGTTGCCAGCAGCGGGATCAGCTGCGGCACAAAGCCGTAGGTTTGAGTGGACTCGATCACCATCGTCAGCTTCATCGCCGGGGCCCGCATTTCGACGGCAGTGCGGGCGTCGGGATAGAGCGCACCGTCAATGATGTCGGTCCAGTACACCAAGTCGGCCACCGGTGCAGGGTTGAAGCCGAAGCGCTGCTCGGCCACGGTGGCGATAAAGCTGGTGCAGGACTTGAAGTCGGGATCGTAGAACTTGCGATTGCTCTGGTCTTGCTCAAAATGGGCCGCGTCGGCCGGGGTCAGGAACGCGCTCTCGTGATGGTCAAACCACCAAGTAATTTTCGGAGAGCTGGAATACTTGAAGTCCACGATGGCGTTCTCTTCACCATCGAAGTCGTTTTCGTTGAACAGTGCCCCAGCGCGGTGCAACAGGCCAGAGAAAATGAACTCCACGTCGTTGCGAATGCGTTCGCGGTAGAAACGGGAGAACAGCGCCGCCGAACAGGCCCCGTCAAAACACTTGTCATGGTAGAACACCCGAACTTTCAAACCTTGCTCTCCTCTCGATCCGAGTTAGACAGACTACCGGAAACAGGCTGGAAGGAAAAGGGAGGGGTGTGGGCAGTGTCCTAAATACATCAACCACAAAGGGCACGAAGGGACACAAAGGGTGAAATCCCTCAGGACTTCCTTCGTGCTTCCTTGGTGTCCTTTGTGGTTGGTTAGGACACTAATGTCAGCAGGCGCTCACGCGCCGGCTTGTTTCTCTGCCAGGTCGCCGATCACCGGCAACTTAAACATCTGCCCTTGATTTGCCTTAAGAAGAAGGATGATCCACAGGATCAAACCGCCAAGTCCGAGCAGAGGCCAGATCAATATCGTGGCCCAGCCCAAAACCGGGATCATACCGACGAAGCTCAGGGCAATCCAAAGAACAGTCCAGGCCACGGCAAAGAAGATGGACTGGAAAGCATGGAAACGGACAAATCGGCTGCGGTTGTAAGGTTCTAACACAAGAAAGATGATCGCTGGCACGATCGTGACATAAGCCAGCATGCCGGCCACGTTATCGGTCATTCCGCCGGTGCTGGATGGGGCAGTTCCGGTTGCCGGGGCCGCTCCGCGACTGCATGCCGGACAAGTCGTGGCTCCGGCCGGTATTTGGGCTCCACACGAGCTGCAAAACGCCATAGACGCCTCCCTGAAACTGGATTCAACGCTGCACGGTCTGTCGCTGCCAAGCTCGCGATCTTCAGTTTCGCGCAACTTAACAGAGTTGCTCCACTAACGCAATTGGAAACTTGAAGCGTTAAGGGACCTCGTCTCCGCTGCCGAGCGGCACGCTGGTTCGGCACCGCCACAGTCGCCTCGCGGTGAGGACCATCCCTCTTTCCATTCCGTATTTGCGGACGGCCTCGACCGAATAGCGCGAACATGTGGGGCGATAACGGCACTGAATATATCCACGGAGCAGAGGGCTGCCCACACGCTGGTACGCGCCGACGACTCTAATGTAGCCCTGTGAGGTAATCTGGCACTCTGGCGGGCGCCGCGCATCCACACACACCAGGACACCCAGCAGACTCAGCAGGAGCAGATAAGACCCGGGATGTTTCAGGCATTTCCGCAGTGGGGACATTTCGCGCTCACCTGCAATCTGCGGTTGCCACAATGGGCGCACTGAACCATGTTGCCTTGCGGCCTAACGCACAGGTAAATGATCAGGCCGATGAGGCCGGTGACCATGACCAGGATCATCCAAAGGATCGAGCTATCCATGCCACGCGCCTTGGCATCCCGCGCCACCCAAACCAGAAGAGCGATATTCAGCGCGATAATGGCAACGATCACAAAGCCAAAGAAACCCAGGCATCCGCAAGCCGACGCCGCGCCGGCAGCATCACTGCCCCGCTGCAGCGCGGCAGCGTGAGCGTTTGCAAGTAACAGCATCCCAACCAATTCGAGACGGTGCATGACGGCAACTCCTGCTCGGAATTTCACTGCATCACTGCCCGCGCCGGATACGGGTGAAGCTCTATGCGTTCCAGATTCTCTTGGGGGAAGGCGAAAGTCGCGGCGAAGTTAACAGAAGAGACGCCAAAAAGCAAGCTGCCACTTGTCAGGATGGTGGATCAATTTCAGCAGCTGGAGAATCCCTTCGCGCACTCTACGGCTGTCTCGACAGTCTCTGCGTTGCGGGGTCTTGACTGAATTCAGCAAACACAAGGTCCTAAATCGCGGAGGGTGCGGAGAGCCGCGGTAGAGAGAGCACTCGCCCGGGATCTTAGGCGGCACCGTTACTGCTTCTCCGCCAGGTCTCCGATCAGCGGGAGTTTGAACAACTCGCCCTGCAGGGCCTTGACGATCATCACCAACCAGAGGATCCCCCATGCCAGCCCGACCAGGAGAACCGTCAGCCAGGCTAGCAGGTACCCGAGCCACGGAATCAGGCCGAGTATGGAAAAAAGACCTCGCATCGCGATTCCAACCACGATCGCGGCGAGCGCAAAGAAGATGGATTGGAAAGAATGGAAGCGCACAAAGTGGTTACGCTTGAACGGCATAATTCGCAGAAAAAGAATTGCGGGGATGAACGTGAAATAGGCGAGCGCCCCGGCGACATTCTCTTTGAGCCAGCCGGTGGTTCCCATCGCCGCCGGCGAGGTGATCATCCTGCGGCCACAGCCCGGGCAAAACGCCGCAATCTCGGGCATTGAGGCATTGCATTGCGGGCAGGTGATGGGCATAGTTCTCTTAGACTAAGCGGCGAGGCTGGCTTTTCTTACGACAATCCTCACATACACCATAAATTTGGAACGTATGGCGGGTGGTGGCGTAGTGGTGTTTGCGTCCGATCTCTTGCTCCAGACGATCCACTTCTGGCGAAAAGAATTCCACCGAACTGCCGCACTGGGTGCACACCATGTGATGGTGGCTGCGGCGATTGTACTGGTGTTCATAGCGGGCAATGCCATCGTGGAAGGCCACTTCACTCGCCAGGCCGCACTCTGCCAGCAACTTCAATGTACGATACACGGTCGTAAAGCCGATGCGGGCGTCCTTCTTCTGCACCAGCCGGTGCAGCTCGTTGGTGGAGAGGTGTTCGCGAGTTTCCAGAAAGGTGTGCAAGATGGTGTCGCGCTGGGCGGTGTGCTTGAGACCCACGCGTTTGAGATGCTGGTGCAGAATCTGCTGCGCCTCGCGCAACATCTCGCGCGAGATGCTGGGTTGGTCGTCAATGCGTTTCTGCAGCATAAGATGGCGCTTGTGAGGCACCCACCGGATCGCGGCGAGACCACAAGTATTTGGGATAATAACGGCTTTGACGAAATGTGCCAACCGGCATCCGGAGATGTGATCCGGCTGGTAGAATCAGAATTTCTGCATGGCAACCACCGCTTCCCTCAACCTGCGCCCCAAGCGTCGCATCCGCGTACTGGCTTACCCACTCATCGCGTTGTTATTGGCTGTTGTGGGTCTAGCCCTTTGGCTCTGTTCCATAACTCGTGCCGCCTTGCCGCAACTGGACGGAAGCGTGCTGGCGCCTGGGCTCATAGCTCCGGTCACCGTGACCCGCGACAACCATGGCGGAGCCACGATTCTGGCCTCCAATTTTCACGATCTGTTTTTTGCTCAAGGGTACGTGACCGCTCAAGACCGCTTGTTTCAGATGGATAGCATGCGCCGTTTCGCTGCCGGAGAGCTGTCCGAAGTGGTCGGGCCAGATGCGCTGGAGCATGACCGGCAGCAAAGGATCCTGGGATTACGCGTGGCCGCGCGCAAGACCATCGAGATCACCTCCGCGGACGATCGTTCGCGCTTCGAAGCCTACGCGCGCGGGGTAAATGCCTTCATCGACTCGCACCGCGATAGCTTGCCTCTCGAATTCCGGGCTCTGCACTACTCGCCGCAGCCTTGGACCCCGGAGGATTCAGCCTTGATCGGCGCGTACATGGTCGAAGACCTCACCACGACTCCGGCCCACGCCCTCGCGCGGGAAAAAATCCTCGCCAAGCTAGGACCTGAACTCACTGCCGACCTCTATGTGAATTCCTCATGGCGGGACCGGCCGCCCACCGTACCACGCGCGACGCTTGATCAGGGCACGAACGGTGATGCTGAGCAGGACTCGGACAGGAATAGCTCGATCGCGAGACTGCAGGGCAACTACCCGGGCGCCAGCCTCGCGTACATCATCAGCCGCGGGTTCTTCGACGAGCCTCCTTTGGTCTTGGGCTCAAACAATTGGGTAGTCTCAGGCGTCCACACCGTGTCAGGCAAGCCGCTCTTGTCGAATGACATGCACCTCGGACATCAGATGCCCAACCTGTGGTACCAAGCACATCTGCGGTGTCTGATTCTGTGTAATGGCAACTTCGACGTGGCCGGAGTCACGCTGCCGGGATACCCCTATGTGATCGTCGGACACAATCAACGCATTGCCTGGGGATTTACCAACATCGGCCCGACCATCGAGGATGTCTACGTAGAGACGTTCAAGGCCGACGGGCAATATCTCACGCCGGAGGGATGGAAGAAGCCCGAGCATCGCCGCGAAGTCATCCACGTGAAAGGGAAGGAAGATAGCGTGGTGGATGTTATGCTCACCCGCCACGGACCGATCGTCAGCGACCTCGTTCCCGGTGAGACCCGCAAACTAGCCTTGCGCTGGACCCTCTACGACGGTATCCGAAATCCTTTCTTCGCGGTCGATTCGGCCCACAACTGGGATGAATTTCAGCGCGCGTTTGCTGAATTCGACGCGCCTGGCCAAAACGTCGTATATGCCGACGTGGACGGCAATATCGGATACCAGGCTACGGGCAAGGTTCCCATCAGGGCGTCGGGCGACGGCAGTCTGCCGGAGGATGGCAGCAACAATGACCACGAGTGGGCCGGCTACATTCCCTTTGAAAGACTGCCCAGCGTGTTGAACCCGCCTTCAGGAATCATCGCCACGGCCAACAGCCGGATTGCTCCTGACAAATATCCGTTCTCCATCAGCGCGGAATGGGAAGCGCCGTGGCGCTCCTCCCGCATTTATCGGGTGCTGGAATCAGGAAGGAAGTTTTCCGCGGCTGACATGCTCAACCTGCAAACCGACATCTATTCCGACCTTGATCGTATCTTTGCGGAGAAGTTCGTGTACGCCGTGGACCACTCGGAAGCTCCTTCCGCCCGGGCCAAAGCGGCGGCCAACATCCTGCGGCAATGGGACGGCCGCATGAGCGCAGACTCAGCGGCACCAACCCTCGCAGTCCGCTCCCGCGAGGGACTTATGCAGCTGCTACTGGAGCCCAAGCTCGGCCCTGCACCGGCGGATGCGCAGCAGGCCAAGCTGTCGCTGAACTGGAAGAGCTACCGCTGGATGATGAGCGCGGTGTGGCTGGAGAACGTGGTGCAACATCAGTGGAAGCGTTGGCTGCCAGATGCCTACTCGAACTACGACGAACTGCTGGCGGCTGCCGTGGAGAAGACTGTGGCCCTTCCGTCGGCGCCTCAAGATCTGAACGACTGGAAGTGGGGGACCGTCAATCCGGTGGAGATCCAGAATCCCGTCCTGGGGCGAATCCCACTGTTGAGCCACTGGACCGGTCCCGGAATTCACCCTCAATCCGGCAGCGGCTACACCGTCAAGGCGGTGGTACGGACCGAGGGACCTTCGGAGCGAATGACCGTCGACCTGGGTGATCTGGACAGCTCTACTTTGAACCTTGTAACCGGGGAGAGCGGAAACTTCGGTAGCCCTTATTACCTCGACCAATGGGAGGCCTGGTACAAGGGATTTACGTTCGCTTGGCCGTTCTCACCGGAGGCTGCGGAAAAGGCCAGCGCGCACCGCCTCTTGCTCAAATCGAGACGCTAGAAACTAGCTGGGTGGCGGGTCTACTACCTTGACATCCGTCGATTGCCCTACGATGTCGGTCTGCCGGGTCTGAACCAGCAATTGGTCGGTCGTGGTGTCGAAGATCTGAAACACGCCACCCTGGCAAACATACACCACTTTGCGCCCAGGGATGGGCGCGATCCCGGTGGCGTCGCCGACCTGGGGCGGAACCACTACCCCGGAATTGCTGGTGTTGAAGATCGACAGGCAGCCGCGCACTTCGCCGCCCGATACGTTGATGTTGGTGCAACTGTGTGAGCCGATGAAGAGCCGTCCATTGGCGCCCATCTGCATGCGGTCGTGATAACCGTCGGTAATGATGATTGGGCTGGAGTTCGTGATCGTCATCGAACTCGTGTCCACGAGGTTCAGCGTCCCGCAGGTCGTGGCTGCGGTTCCAGAACCGCACGGCGTGTTCGGTGGAGTGCCGGCGACGTACAGCGTGGCGCCATCGAGCAACCCGTAAGTCGCGCCGCCCAGCGCGAGTTTCGGGCCGGGGCCTGGACTTCCTATATCGAACGTGGCAATCCCCGCTGCGGTCCCACCGCATTCCGGTCCGCAATTAAAAATGAAGGCTGAAGTGTCATCACTGAAGATCGCCCACACCGGACGATCGAACCCGCTTACAGTCGTGCGTGGATCCTGGCTGGTTCCGATCAGGATGGTGTCCAGTACAGTAATCGAGTCCGAGTTGTCGCTAAATACCAGGACATGGTTGCCGTCCGGGCTCTGGACGACGAAGTGAGCCCCAGTCACGGGGATCGTGGCCTTCACCGTGCCCGTTCCCAAGTCCATGACCACCACGGCGCCGGAAGGCTGTCCCACGATCGGAGCCGAGGGCACAGCGGCGTAGGCTGTGATGTTGTCATTCGCAATGAACATGCTCTCGGTCGCGCCGGGAATGGAGAAAGTAGGGACCGTCCCCTTGCCGCTGCTGTCGGTGGCAGCGCTTTCGGTGGTGGTATCGATTGTCGCAATGGAGTTATTCTGCCCCTGACCACTGAAGACAGCTATCAGCTTGAGATTGGGAGAGATTGCCATCAGCCCGGCGTGTGGCGCTCCTGACAAACTGATGGCGGAAGCGGAAAGCACATCCTTGGACGCGTTCACAATATTTAGGGCGGACACCGTCCCAGTGCCGGTAGGAAGAAGAGGGTTCGACACCAGGGCGCGAAACTTGACCCCACTCAGTTTGTGCTGACTGCTGGAGCCATTGTAACCGCAGGAAACGAACGCCGCGCTGGCGACGATGAGCACAATTCCACTGACTAGAGCTCTTTTCAAACCTGGAACTCCCAAGAATAGGAGGGACAGAGATTTAGATGCAAGAAACGGGATTATAGCAGAGCCAGGAACGGCGTCCCTAGCCCGGATAGACAGGGCGTGACGCCAGTCCTCCCCTGGGCAACGCAGGATGCAAAACCAGCGGTCATCTTGTATTCTCAAACCAATGGCCTCTGACTTGCTTGCGCGGATAAAACAGTCGCCCATCTTGTGTGATGGCGCCATGGGCACGCTGCTCTACGCCAAGGGAATGTTCATCAACCGCTGCTACGATGAATTGAATCTCTCCCAGCCCGATTTGATCCGCGGGATCCACCACGAATACCTGCAAGCCGGCGCGGAGATCATTGAGACCAACACCTTCGGGGGAAACTCCTTCCGGCTGGCACGGCATAGCATGGCAGACCGAGTTCGCGACATCAACCTGGCCGGAGCTCATGTAGCCCGTGAAGCCGCCAAGAGCTTTGACGTCTGGGTTGCCGGATCCGTTGGTCCGTTGGGTGTCCGCATTGAACCGCTGGGCAAGACCTCGTTTCAGGAGGCGCGGAATGCGTTTCGTGATCAAATTGCAGCGCTGGTGGACGGCGGCGTGGACCTGCTTATCCTGGAAACCTTCGGCTACCTCGAGGAACTTCATCAGGCGATCCTGGCGGCACGTGAGGTCAATCCCGGTATCCCGGTGGTCGCACAGGTCACGATCGACGAAGACGGCAACTGCCTCGACGGCGCCAC
>JAIQFG010000086.1 GCA_020073375.1 Terriglobia bacterium
CTTCGGGTTATGCCTTTCCGGCCTTATGGTGCCGGACATTCTGATTTTTCTGGGCGATGGGTCGAACGGGAAAAGCCTAATCCGCACGATCATTGCTGGTGTGCTTGGGAGGTATGCAGGAAAAGCCGCGATGAGCACGTTTACGGTTTCTAAGAACGTAAATCCCGGAGGCGCGCGTACTGATCTAGCCGGCTTTCGTGGAGTAAGGTTGATTACCGCTTCTGAAGCAAACCGCCGCGTCATGCTCGACCTGGAGTTGCTGAAAGATTGGACCGGCAACGAGGAAGTGAATGCACGCGATCTGTGGCAGAAGGGCAAGAACGCGGAGTTTAAGCCTCAGGGAAAAATTCTTTTGCTCATGAATCATCCGCCTCGGATCATCGACCAAAGTCAGGGCACATGGCGGAGGCTGCGGTATGTGCATTTTACGGTGGAAATACCCCGCAGCGAATGGAACGAACAGCTTGGGCAGGAGGTGATAGACACGGAAGGACCCGGTGTGCTGCGTTGGATGTTGACTGGGTGGAAACGTGTGCGGGCGCGGCTTGAACGGAATGAACCGGGCCTCGTGACGCCGCCGAAAATTACGGATGACACCGCCTTGTACCGAGAAAAAGAAAGCTGGGTCGGTCGCTTTTTCGAAGAACACCTCGAAGCGAAGGCAGGTTGGAAAATCCCTGCTTCTAGGGTTTATGACTGTTACTCCAACTGGTGTAAAAAGACGAATGAGTTCCAGGAATCGACGACGGAGCTGACGTTGTCCATCCAAAGGTATTGCGTCGATCAAGGGTATCCGCTAGAGACCGGGGTCAAGACATCTGGTGTTAGAAACTTTGTCGGGTTGGCATTCAAAGAGTCCGCATTCTGAGATTGGACAGGTTGGACAGGTTTAGGGACAGGTTTTTCGTAAACTTGTCCGACGTTCACCCTCAATGAATTACTGCACTTCACCTATGAAATTGGACAGGTTGGACAAGTTGGACAAGATTTCTGGACATGTACTGTCATATTGAATAGATTTGATTTTCAAACAAAAACAAACACATACAGAACAGATATAGCGGGAAAAACCTGTCCAACTTGTCCAATTAGTCCAGCTCAAACCGCCGGCGGGAGATCTCAACGCGAATTTATGGATCCCGTGACTCGGCCCCGTCTTAAGGGCACACCTTCAAGAAGTAAAATCGTCAAAAGTATGACAATCCGATGAGATTCCCTCAGTTCCGAGACGACTGTGACGGTTGAGCCGACTGTGACGACTGAGACAGATTAGACGCCCTCACCCCAACAAGCGTCACGCCCCTGATGCTTGCACGACGCAGCGATATTGCCGCCTTGTCCTTACCGGATAGGGGAGGGAAAAATAATCTTGGCTTCACCTTTTCAGCCGTGCGCAGCTTCGCAGAAAATTTATCATTTGGAGTCCTTTTGGGGCACGAGGGACAAAAGACTTACGCACGCGGAATAGTTTCATCATGCTAGATGTCATTTCTTGCGGTGGTCCCAGCGTCGGAAGGTGAAATCCAAAGTAGGTCCGTTTACGAAAATACGGGTTCCTTATCTCCTTTTCTGACCCGGACCACCAAGATTCATTTTATGCGGGGATCACAAAGTGTGAGTTGGGGACTCGTCCGCGTGGGCGCTGCACCTTTCGCTGCCATGTGGCCAGCGGCACTCCTTGGTCGCACGTCGGAATAAGTGTTTCTCAGGACCTCGGCAGGGCAGTGGGGATCGAAGTTTGAATTTTCTCCTCTTAATTGATTGCTGCGACCGCTGTTAATGCCAGGTGGCCCGGCTCCTCCAAATCTCGCCCTCTCAACTTTACGTTTAATGAAGAATTCAGCATGGTAGTAGTGGCACAACGCCTCTAACACACTGCATAAATGGGGCCCGTCAGAGAGCAGCACGAAAAATGAGAACGCCGAAATATCATCGCCCAAAATATGGAAGCGGCTAGCCGCTCCCAGAGGTTCGCAATTGACTCACAACCTCGAGATAGTGGAGCGCGATGGCAAGATTGGCTTGCGTCCAAGCAAACGGCCTGTGTTCATTCGGAACGTATTGACCATTCCTCAAGTAGTACAACTCGGGGCATCGATCCATTTCGCAGATTTGCGAAATTGAACGATTAAAGTGCTCCAATTGCAAACAAAGGGAATCTTCTCGGGTGAAGTCTTGCAAGTATTGGGTTCCATAAATAATGGACATTAGTGGGTCAAACAAACACCATTGCGCCTCGCAGCCGGGTTGAAGAAATTCGTCGCGAAGGTCAATACGATTACTGAAATCCGCACTTCGCTCCTCAGGCGGGAGCCACTTGTCGTAGTCTTGACAGTAGTAGGAGTCCCCAATGTAACGGCGAATCCCGAAGGGACCCCTACCCATCTACTTTGCCATTGATCTGGCGAATGCAAACTTCCGTTGATGGGACTCGCAAATCCTATATCTGCAAACTTGCTAGTCCGTAGTTCAAACGGTTGGCTATGCCCTGGGATACCTCGTGAGGTGATATTCATCACAGCAACAAGATAGACGCATAGACTACAAATTCATCAAAGGGAACTTAAAGATGCGATAGTGGGGAATGAGGCGAACGCGAGGATAACAATCTACAAAAGATCTGGCAATAAATCGCTCGGTCCCCGATTGAAAAAACAAATGGCGAGTTGGGAACATTTTTCGCACGGTTCGGACATCGGAGTTCGCGGGATGGGAAGGTCCGTGGAAGAGGCGTTCGAGCAAGCTGCCGTTGCGCTCACGGCCGTTGTGGCGGACGTGAACGCAATCAAGCAGCGAGAGAGCATCGAAGTGCGGTGCGAAGCACCGGATTTGGAACTTTTGCTGGTGAGTTGGCTCAACGCAATCATTTATGAGATGGCCGTGAGGAAGATGCTGTTTGGCACGTTCCGAATCGTGTTGGCTGGCTGTTCCCTGACGGGCACACTCGCCGGCGAAAAGGTGGACCCCGAGCGCCATCGAGTTGCAGTCGAAGCAAAAGGGGCGACGGTCACGGAGCTGAAGGTCAGTTGCGACCAGGACGGTCAATGGCTGGCACAATGCGTCGTCGATGTCTGATTGGCGCACGGGAGTCACTATGGATCCACAATCGCTTCTTTGCTATTCAGATTTTGAATGGTGGATCAAACCCACAGGCCAAATGCGAGTGCCCGCGATCATCTATGCGGATAAGCAACTGATCTCGGGCATGGACGAAAAGGTTCGCGAGCAGCTTATCAATGTGGCCACCCTGCCAGGAATTCAACGCGCGGCGTATGCGATGCCGGATGCCCACTGGGGTTACGGATTTCCAATCGGCGGCGTTGCGGCGTTTGATCCGAATGAAGGAGGCGTGATTTCCGCGGGCGGCGTCGGATTTGATATTTCCTGTGGCGTGCGCGCACTCCAAACCACGCTCACCGCAAATGACTTGGAAGCTCAAAAGACGGATCTTGCCGAAGCATTATTCAGAGGTGTTCCCGCGGGGGTAGGCAGCACCGGCGCGATCCGGCTCAGTGAACCCGAGATGGACAGCATGCTTAGCGGAGGGGCGCAGTGGGCCGTGGGAAAAGGATACGGAAACCCGGCAGATCTCGATCGTACGGAAGAACGCGGACGGGCCATTGGCGCGCAGCCTGAGTGCGTCTCGCGCGAGGCCAAGAAGCGCCAGTGTGAAGAGATGGGAACACTGGGCTCAGGAAATCACTACCTGGAAGTCCAGCGGGTCGTACAAATTTTCGATGCTGTGGCGGCCGAGGCCATGGAATTGCACGAAAACGATATCCTCGTGAGCATCCATTGCGGATCGCGAGGCCTTGGCCATCAGGTCGGCACGGACTATTTGAAGAGCATGGTAATTCAGGGGTATCGCCCCATCCCGGATCGTGAACTCGCCTGCGCCCCGATTCATTCCGAACTTGGGCAACATTATCTGGGCGCAATGCGTGCCGCGACCAATTGCGCACTCGCCAATCGGCAAATCATCACGCATCTAGTGCGTGGCGCATTTCACCAGGTTTTGCCGGACGTCAAACTCACTTTGTTGTACGACGTGTCTCACAATACCTGCAAAATTGAAGAACATTCCGTCGATGGCGGACTTCGAGAGCTGTTTGTGCATCGCAAAGGCGCAACCCGCAGCCTCGGGCCGGGGCATCCCGACCTGCCGCCTCCATTGCAAGCGGTAGGACAGCCGGTGCTAATCGGCGGCACGATGGGAACCGAGTCCTATATTCTCGCGGGCACGAAACAGAGTGAAAAATTGGCTTTCTCTTCGGCCTGCCATGGCGCCGGACGAGCGATGAGCCGAACTCAGGCGACCCACCGCTGGCAGGGGCGCCAAATCATTGAAGAACTTCGCAATCGTGGCGTGTTGATTCGTACGCGGTCTATTCGCGGTGTCGCAGAAGAGGCGCCGGGCGCCTACAAGGACGTGAGCGCCGTTGCGGCGGCCGCGGAGCAGGCACACTTGGCGCGGCGAGTCGCCCGGCTGGTACCTGTCATCTGCGTCAAAGGTTGATTCCGAACGACCGACCCGATTTGCAATGTGCATCGCTACAGAATGAATCACCAGAGCCGTTATCCGCACTCCGGCAGAAGCAATCCCGGGCGACCATGCCTAATCGCTGTAACGCAACACAGATAGCTGTGATGTGTATCACTGTGGACCGCCTAGGAAGGGTTTAGAAGTTACACATGAAGCGAGATCCGAACGATCTCGTCTTTCCTTCATTCTCTGAAGAATCTTCAAGGAGAAAATGATCATGCTCGTTAAAAAAGTCATGTCAAAGAAAGTGATTTTCTGCACGCCATCGGATACCGCACAGACAGCAGCCCGAAAAATGAAGTTTCATCAAGTGGGAGCCCTTCCCGTTGTATCCGACATTCTCAACCCAAAGCTCGAGGGGATTGTGACCGACCGCGATCTGTGCTGCAGCGTCGTTGCCGAGGCAAGACTTGCCGAAAGGACAAAGATCGCGGAGGTTATGACGCGGAATCCCGTGACTTGCGCGCCCGAGAACACGCTGGAGGACTGCGAGGCGCTGATGCAAGAACATCAAATCCGAAGGATCCCGGTGGTCGACACCCAGGGACATTGTGTCGGAATCGTCGCGCAGGCCGACATCGCGTTGCACGCACCAAATGGAATAGTAGCCAAGACCCTCGCGGAAATTTCCAAGTCGATCGGGACCAAGCGGGAAGCATGGGGGGCGGACGCCTGAAACGGCCGGCGGTCATCCCGAAGCGTTGAGAAGCGGCGAGCGTTCAACTCTTTTCGATCCGTGCTTCTACACGGCAGGGGGGAGGGGTAACTATGCCATTTCATGCGACTACCACGGCATTTCAAGTTGGCGGCTTGATTTCGAAAAAATTCACTTGCGATGGGCCGGACATATCGCCTGCGCTTGCGTGGACGGAATCGCCCGCCGGAACGAAAAGCTTCGCTCTTATTATGGACGATCCTGACGCCCCGACTGGGACCTGGGTCCATTGGGTACTCTATGATCTTCCTGGTGATGCTCGCAAGCTGGAGGAGGGTGTCGCGAAGGATCTCCAGCTTCCCGATGGAACGCGCCAGGGTCGGAATGATTTCGGCAAGATTGGCTACGATGGGCCATGTCCGCCAAAGGGCGGCCCGCATCGTTATTTCTTCAAGCTCTACGCGCTCGACCGCAAATTAACGCTCAAGGCCGGAGCCATCAAAGCTGAACTGGAGCGTTCCATCAAAGGCCACATCCTGGCCGAGGCTGAGGTGGTCGGACGATTCCAGCACTAGAAATCGGCCGCGCAGCAATTTCACGAATTGAGTGGAGCTTTTAAACGAAATGCATTTTCACCGTGGACAAGAGGATGTGAGCCATGAAATGCGCAACTGCTGGATGTACGCATGAAGGACGGAGGGAATGCTCCGAGTGCTCACGAAGTTTCTGCGACACTCACATTGAGACATGCGGCTTGTGCCAGGAGCTTGTGTGCTTCGAGTGCCGGGACGAGCACGACGCTAACAATCCTCTGCATGAGGAAGGCCCCGGGATCGCGTGATTTGGAGTTTGGATCTTATCCGGTCATTCGTGTCTGAGCGAATCATGGGCGGGAATCGTCAGATGAGGGCCGACTGACGCGCGAAGTCCTCTGCATCCGCCGGCTCCGCTCAGTCCAGATTCCCGAACGGTCTTAATTGAGCGGTCTGACTGGATTGCAACGGATTCAGAAACGCTCCCGGGCTCATACCTGTCCATGCCGCAATGGCCAATGCGAACCGACCAAGATTAAATTTGCAGCAGGGTGGCACCGCCATCGAGGCACGAAGGCGTATGAGAGCAAATTTCGTAAGAGCGTCGAAAGATCACGACTGGATGTGAGTGGCATCACATACAAACAGCAGGGCGACTCGCAACATGATGTTATGAAGCTAGGCTATGGATACAAATCCTTAGGAGCGGTTCTGGCCGCCATCGGAGTGGCCATGGCGGCAGTTGGATTCTTCCAGGTCCGGGAACTATTAGCAGAGTTGTTCCTCTTTACTATTCTGTTTGTTGCAGTGGGACTATGTCTCTCTATCCTATTCTTGATCCAGAAAGGCGCTCATATAGGGGTGACCCGGTTAGAAGCAGGCGTGGCCTATGTACGTGCCTCGCATCCTGGCGCATCTGTTCGGCCAGGCAAGGATCATGCGCTCAGGGGTTCACGATGGAACTGACAGACGTTATCCTGAACAGGCGTGCGGTACGCGAGTACACCAATGCTGCAATCGATCGAGCGACGGTGGAGCGCCTCATTGAGGCTGCGGTTTTGGCGCCGAGTGCGATGAATTTGCAGCCTTGGGCATTCGCCGTGCTGCTTGATCGCGATCGGATCGAAGGCTACGCAAAGCGTGCCAAGGAATGGTTGCTCGCAAGTCTCTCGCAATCTTCTTACGACCCTTCGATCCGCCATATGCTTGAGGATCCGAAATTCGCCTTGTTTTACCACGCACCTGCGCTCGTCGTCGTGCTGGCCAAGTCCTCAGGGACGCAAGCCGCGGAAGATTGCTGCCTCGCAGCAGAAAATCTGATGCTGGCCGCACGTAACGAGGGGCTCGGAACCTGCTGGATCGGCTTCGCTCGTCCCTGGCTCGACATGCCGGCAACGAAAGCTGACCTCAAGGTGCCGGAGCACTATCACGTCGTCGCACCCATCGTGTTGGGTCATCCGAAGGCGTGGCCGGAGTCGCATGGACGAAAACCAGCCGAAATCCATTGGCTCCGATGAGGGGGGACGGCATACTTTCCTGTTCCCGCAGGTCCCAGTAAAAAGAGATTAAGACCCTGCCGACGAATTCAAACCCCGAATCGAACGGCCTCTAGGGCAAGGTTCTGACCAATATATTCGGTCAGGCCTTCGAGTTCCGCTGTGGTTTTGAACTGAAATTTTGATATATCACACTACTGGTGGAGCGCCTCCGGCGGCAGTAGTAATGGACCGTCTATCTTGGTCTCTTCACTCTTGCTCCCCGGCGCGAGCGGGCAGATGCCCGCTTTGCAGTGCCTCGAGTTCGGACGATTTCGACCGAACACCCTGCGTGACGCGTCACGGCCTCCGACACGCTTCCCATCAAGAACCGGCCCAGACCTTTCCATCCGTGCGAGCCAAGGACAATCAAGTCGGCGTTCCAATTTGCCGCCTGGTCAAGGATCACGGACTTCGGGTCACCCTCTCCCACGAGTTCACTTGTCTTATGACCCGCTTTTCGAAGGTATCGAGCTGCGCTCTCAACGAGAATCCTGGCTTCTTTTCGCCGATCCTGTTCCACCTTTGCGATGTGCGGCACAAAGTGCGGAATTATATCGACCGACACATATGCGCTAATTGGTTCCACCACGTGCAGCACTCGAACCTGCGTGCCTTTTGTCTGGAACTGTCTGGCAACCGCCTGCATGGCCACTTTTGAGAAATCAGATCGATCGATTGCCAGGAGGATTTTCATGGGTGGTGTTTTGCGCCCGATCTGCAGAATTCCTTGCTGCATCAGGCTGCCTTCCTTTCCCGCGAAACAAACAGTATCACGACATGATGCGAGCGATCTTCATTGCAAGCTATCTTCTGGGAGAACCAGGATACGATGGTGCCCCGCAAAGGGCCTCACCCGGGACCACGCGGCTCCTACGAGATGTTTCCTCAGAAATCCATGGCGAGTTGTTCAAATCTCTATAGCGCTGAAGGGTAAGTCTCGGGAACCTCGCCAATCTTCCAGGCCGCTGTTCGTTCGAGGGGCTCAACGGCGCGAGTCTCATCGCAATGGAGAATGGCGTCGAATTGATCGGGAAGCTGGGCATGGAAATAGTGGCTCGCACGCTCCGATCGCGGAAGATAGATGACACCAATGGCCCGCTCCAGGCGCGGTTCCCGCAAGAGGGACGTGGCTTTCTCTTTCGGGCCAAGCGGAAGCAGGAAATTTTGGATTCCGGTTTCGTGGAAAAGCGCCTCGTAGCTCCCGGCCAGAGCTGGCCGAACGTGTTTGCGTTCCGCGGGTGCATCCCAGCCCGATGCCGCGGTGACCGTGCCGGTATACGTTGTGAATCCGATGAGCGTCGCTTGATTGCCGTACCGCTGGCGCACGAGCTGCCCGAGATTCAGTTCGCCCTGCTGCCCCATTTCGGTTGCGCGAGCATCGCCGAGGTGGGAATTATGCGCCCAGACGACAATCTTTGACGTGGCGCCGAGGTGATGCGTCAACGCATCCAGAGTTTCGGCCATATGGGTGTCCCGCAAATTCCAGGAGGAGATACGCTCGTGAAACATAGAGCGGTAATACTCCTCGGCATTCTTCACCAGGCGGGCGTTCTGCTCCGCAAAAAAGAAAGCGTCCCGCGCAAGACGGCCATCGCGGCTTGCCAGGTCCGCCGCGCGCTGCCGCATTTCCATCCACTGGCTGACGACTTCGTCCTCGCAACTCTTGCTCAGGCCGTAGCTGGCCGCATAGCCGTAGGCTTGGATATCCTCGCCAAAATCTTCGAAGCAGGAATAGCGATACCGCGCGCGGCGCGCCGCGTCGGGATCGGCTTTGTCCAAAAAATCCAGCACGGCTCGCATCGAGCCATGCAGGCTGTACAGGTCCAGGCCGTAGAAGCCGGCCCGCTTGGAATGGCGGTGCTCATTGTAATTCCGCAGCCAGCCCACAAAATCGAGAACATCGGCATTGCGCCACATCCAGGCGGGAAATCTCCGGAACCCCGCAAGCGCGTCAATCGCGTCTTCGTCCGCGGAGTCAAACCGGACGTATTGGTTGACGCGATAGGCGTCGGGCCAGTCTGCTTCCACGGCGACCGCGGTAAATTCCTTTTCCGCGATCAATCGCTTGGTGATCTGAGCGCGGAGCCGGTAAAACTCGTGGGTTCCATGCGAAGCCTCTCCGATGAGAACGACACGAGAGTCGCCAACTAACTTAAGCAAAGGATCGAAATCGGCATCACTCCCCGTAAGGGGGTGCGCCGATTGACGAACCGCAGAAATCAGATCGTGTTCGTGTTTAGCATTCATTTGTGAACCTCCGCTCTCGCAAACATTCTGAAGGTCTCGATGGGGGGCATTCTTTAGCGCATGGCCTCTGGAATGCTCGTCCGTCAATCATTTCTCGGGCTTCTTACTGTGGCCTACGCGGCCCCATACTGTGGTTCTCGTTGCCGTGCAGCGTTATCGAGCAGGTCTCTCACCTCATCGTCTGATACTTGCGAAAAGTCATCGTAGAATTGTCCCACTCCGAAAAAGGGTTCGGGCATTTCCAGGCACACGAGTTCGTCCACTTGGGATTGGAGTCGGTTGCAGGTGTCGGCCGGGGCCACAGGAACAGCAATCACAATCCGCGCAGGGTTCATTTGCCGCAACGCGCGAATCGCCGCCCTCATACTTGCCCCTGTCGCGATCCCGTCATCGACGAGAATGACGATCCGGCCAGCCACGTCCAACGGAGATCTTCCACCCCGGTATGCCCGTTCGCGACGGTCCAATTCTTGTTCTTCAGTTGCCGTAACTCGCTCGATAACCGCCTTGGTTAGTCCCAAGCCTTCCACGGTATCCCTATCAAGGATCCGAACCCCACCGCTTGCAATCGCTCCGAAGGCAAACTCTTCGCGGCCCGGAACGCCGAGTTTGCGCAACATGAATACGTCCAGTGGCGCCCTCAGTTCCGCGGCTATCTCGAATGCGATAGGAACGCCTCCGCGCGGCGCTCCCAGGACAATTACATCGTCGCGATTTGCGTATTGTTTCAAGCGCAGGGCTAACTTTTGGCCCGCTTCCGTGCGATTTGCAAAGATCATGGAAATACCCTCTTAAATATTTCCCAGCCCTGGCCCGCTCCTAGATTCCAGCACTGGACGAAGTCCGGCTCAGTGAGACCGATCACAGCTTCCGGTGAAGGCGATCACATGCCATCACGAGCGGATTTGTGAAGAAACTACGAAAGTGGCCGCACATTTGCTGTGTCCCAGGTCACGCACCAGATAATTATTCGACAATTGTGCTTGCTGTGATGAAGGTCACTGTTCCTTCCGACCCGGTCCGGCTATATAGAACAAGGAGATGATTGAAGATATGGCAAGAAGGAGGACGATATGGACAAGCAATATACCTATCGCGTGAGGGCCGATGCCGCGGCGGTTCGCGGCGGGGTCGCAACTTCCGACGGGATTCAGCCGGCGATCGCCTTCAGCGCTCCACCCGAGTTTCAGGGAGAAGCGGGGCGGTGGACACCCGAGCATTTGTTCCTGGCCGCGGTGGCCGGCTGTTTTGTGAGCACCTTTTCCGGGATGGCCCAATTCTCCAAGTTTGAATTTCTCTCGCTACATCTGGAGGTGGAGGGAGTCCTAAGGAAAGAGGAGACTGGGTGGCGATTCGCGCAGGTCAATCTGCATCCCCGGCTGACGATTGCCCAGGAAAAGGATCGTGAACGCGCGACCCGCTTGCTCGAAAAGGCGGAGCAAACGTGCCTAATCGCCCGTTCCATCAACAGCAAAACAGTTCTTGAGCCGGAGCTGATCGTAGAAGGCGAAGTTCCGGAGCTTGAAAAGCTGGAGCACTCCATCCCGGTCTGATGGCCGTGTGGCGGAATGTTCCCACAAATTTGCGCTTCTTTTGTGTCAACTAGAGGGTGTGGAATGAACGGGAGCGATGTTCAGGGAAGCCGGTGCATTTCAATCGAGCAGGGCTAGGAAAGATGCATGGCTTGGCAGACAATCGCAAAATCAATCAGAGACTGGGCGCTCCCTCCTAACCTTGCGGATTATGGGCGCGCACGGGTGGCGTTCGCCTGGGAAGGCGCGCGCAAGGAACTTGATGGCCTCCCAGGCGGGCAAGGACTGAATATCGCGCACGAAGCCGTCGACCGCCACGCCAATGGTCCGCTTCGTGATCATCTGGCCATTCGCTGGCTCGGCAAGAATGGGGAAGTGGAAGACTACAGCTACGGTCGGCTGCAAACACTCTCGAACCAGTTCGCGAATGCCTTGCAACAACTCGGGGTGAACAAAGGCGACCGCGTATACATTTTGGCGGGCCGGATCCCTGAATTGTACGTTGCTGCCTTGGGGACATGGAAGCATGGCGGCGTGTTCTGTCCTCTCTTCTCGGCATTTGGTCCGGAACCCATCCGGGCGCGCTTGACGATTGGCCACGCAAAAGTGCTGATCACCACCGAGGTGCTTTATGACAGAAAGGTGAAGGCGCTCCTTCCCTCTCTGCCGTTTCTCGATCATGTCGTGCTGATCGGGAGCAATCACCAGGCGACCAATGTGCCCAACACGAAGGATTATCTTCGTCTAACGGAGAATGCCGGCGACTCCTACACAATTCCGCCGACGGCGCCGGAAGATGCAGCCCTCCTGCATTTCACCAGCGGGACGACAGGAACTCCCAAAGGCGCAATCCACGTCCACGGGGCCGTCATCGCCCATCACATTACCGGCAAGCTTGCGCTCGACTTTCATCAACAGGACGTTTTCTGGTGCACCGCGGACCCTGGATGGGTGACGGGGACGTCGTACGGCATCATCGCTCCGCTCACAAACGGCATCACGAGCGTTGTGGACGAAGCGGACTTCGACCCGGAGCGTTGGTACGGAATTCTTCAATCGCAAAAAGTGAGCGTCTGGTACTCCGCGCCAACTGCCATTCGCATGTTGATGAAGGCCGGATCCGAAATCGTGCGGAAGTACAATCTTGATTCGCTTCGGTTCCTCTCCAGCGTGGGGGAGCCGCTGAATCCGGAGGCGGTCGTTTGGAGCAAGGAAGTGTTTGGACTTCCTTTCCACGACAACTGGTGGCAAACCGAAACCGGTGGGATCATGATCGCCAACTTCGCTTCGATGGACATTCGGCCCGGTTCCATGGGCCGGCCCTTGCCTGGCATTGAAGCGGCGATTGTGCAAAAGACCGAGGACGGCTCCATTCAGGAAATCTCGGATCCTGACATCCAGGGCGAACTGGCCCTTCGCCCCGGCTGGCCTTCCATGTTTCGGGCCTACTGGGGCGAGCCGGAGCGGTACAAGAAATGCTTTGCTGGCGGCTACTATCTGACCGGCGATCTCGCAAAGCGGGATAGAGATGGATACTTCTGGTTTGTCGGCCGCAAGGATGATGTGATCAAGACTTCCGGCCATCTGATTGGTCCGTTTGAAGTGGAGAGCGCTTTGATGGAGCATAAGGCGGTGGCCGAAGCCGGGGTCATCGGCAAGCCCGACCCCATGGCGCTCGAAATCGTGAAAGCGTTTGTGGTGCTTCGCAAAGGCTACGAGGCCAGCGAGAATTTACGGCGGGAATTGCTTGGCTTCGCACGGACGCGGCTAGGGGCCGTCGTCGCGCCGAAGGAAATCGAGTTTGTAAAGTCATTGCCAAGGACGCGGAGCGGTAAGATCATGCGCCGGCTGCTTAAAGCGCGGGAACTCGGCCTTCCCGAAGGGGATACTTCCACACTGGAGTCAGAGTAAATGAGTGCGAATATCGTCTCGGAGACTTTGCCGGTCAATCAAGAACACGCGCTGTTCCTGTTTCAAGAAATGCTACGCATCCGAAGATTCGAAGAGAAGGCGGCTGAGATGTACAGCTTGCAGAAGATTCACGGCTTCCTTCACCTCTATATCGGCGAGGAAGCCACGGGTGTGGGAGCCATGCAGGCATTCACGCCGGACGACGCGATTGTGGCGACTTACCGCGAGCATGGCCATGCGCTCGCGCGCGGCATGCAGGCCCCCGTTCTGATGGCTGAAATGTTTGGCAAGGCCACCGGTTGCAGTCACGGCCACGGCGGCTCGATGCATTTTTTTGACGCAAGTCGCCGCTTCTATGGCGGCTACGCGATCGTGGGCGGAGGCTTGCCCATTGCCGTGGGGCTGGCGCTGGCCGACAAGATGCAGGGCCGGAAAAGGGTGACGGCATGTTTCTTCGGAGACGGAGCGGTTGCCGAGGGCGAATTCCATGAATCCATGAATCTTGCGGCGCTTTGGAAGCTTCCCGTGGCTTTTCTCTGCGAGAACAATCTCTATGCCATGGGCACGGCGCTGGTCCGGCATCAGTCACAGACAAACATCAGCCTGAAGGCGCGTGCTTACAATATGGAATCCGGCGCCGTGGACGGGATGGATGTGCTTGCCGTCGAGGCCGCCGCGAAGCGGGCCGCGGAGTTCGTGCGAAGCGGCAACGGACCTTTCCTGCTGGAATTGCAGACCTACCGCTTCCGTGCGCATTCCATGGCCGATCCCGACTTGTACCGGACAAAAGAGGAAATCGAGGAATGGAAAAAGCGCGACCCGATCCCACTGTTCAAGTTCCGGCTGCAAGAGTGGGGATACCTGAACGAATCGGACATGGTTCGCATCGAGTCGGAAATCAGCGCGGAGATCGAGGAGGCTGTCCGGTTTGCGGAAATTAGCCCGGAGGAGCCAATCGAAGACCTTCTCAAAGATGTCTCCACTCAGGTGAAGCCGTGACAAAAATGACTTATCGCGAGGCGGTACGCGCGGCATTGCGCAAGGCCCTGCGAGGCGATCCTCGGGTTTTCCTGATGGGGGAGGACGTCGGCCGGTACGGCGGGGCCTTTGCGGTGAGTCACGGCCTGCTCGGTGAGTTTGGGCCGGAACGCATCCGCGATACCCCGCTTTCTGAATCCGTGTTCGTGGGAGCGGGAATTGGGGCCGCTCTTGGCGGGATGCGGCCCATCGTGGAAATCATGACGGTGAATTTCAGCATGCTGGCCATGGATCAGATCCTGAACAACGCCGCGACCTTGCGTCACATGTCCGGCGGCCAGTTCAGCGTGCCGCTTGTCGTGCGCATCGCCACCGGAGGAGGGCGCCAGATGGCGGCGCAACATTCCAATAGCCTGGAAGTCTGGTACGCCCACATCCCCGGCATCAAGGTTTTGACGCCTGCAACCGTTACTGACGCTTACGGCATGTTGCTCGGCGCTATTCCTGAGCCCGATCCCGTCTTCATTTTCGAACATGCGACCCTATATCCCTTGGAAGGGGACGTCGACGAGACAGCGAAGATTGCGGACATAAACCGCGCCGCCGTGCGCCGCGCCGGGCGCGACGTAAGCCTCATCACCTATGGAGGAACTCTGGGCAAGACTTTGCAGGCTGCCGAACTTCTCGCCGCGGAATCCATTGACGCGGAAGTGATCGATCTGCGCTCGTTGCGCCCGCTCGATACAGCGGCGATTCTGGATTCCGTCGCCAAGACGCATCGCGCCGTGATTGTTGACGAGGGCTGGAAAACGGGAAGCTTCGCGGGGGAAGTCAGCGCGCAAATCATGGAGCTCGGCTTTGACGATCTGGATGCACCAGTGGCTCGCGTGTGCAGCGCCGAGGTGCCGATGCCTTATGCAAAACACTTGGAGACGGCGGCCCTCCCTCAGGTCGAGGGCATCGTGAACGCCGCGCGGAACATGGTGCCGCGCCATGGCTGAGTTTCTCATGCCGCAGCTCGGCGCGGACATGAGCGCCGGCAAACTCCAGGGCTGGCGCAAGCAAATCGGCGATTGCGTGCAGCGCGGCGATATCATTGCAATCGTCGAAACGGATAAAGCGGACATTGAGATCGAAGTGTTCACGACGGGTGTGATTGAAAAATTCCTGGTGCAGCCGGGGGAAAGAGTTCCCGTCGGGACCGTATTGGCCATCATCCGCGAGGAAGGCAAGCCTCTCGAGGCCGGGGTTTCGCGCATTGCAACCGTTACGGCGCCTCAGCCGATTCTAGCCGCGCTGGCAGCCCCTGCTCCTTCGACAACAATGAGCGCAGCGCGCACCGCAGCGGGCGAATCAAGGCTCCACATATCTCCCGCAGCTCGAAAGGTCGCAGCCGAACTTGGCGTCGATCCGTTTGCCTTGACCGGGACGGGCCCCGGAGGACGAATTACCTTGGAAGACGTCCAGCGGGCGGCTAAGGCCAAACCTGTTCCTCCGGCGGCGGAGGCACCATTAGACAGGCAGGCGCGGATCCGCCAGGCAATCGCCGCAGCGATGGCACGTTCCAAGCGAGAAATTCCCCACTACTACCTGAGCACTACGATCGACATGAGCCGGGCTATGGCCTGGCTCATTCAGGAAAATCTCAAGCACGCGGTGGAAGACCGGCTGGTGTATGGAGTGCTGCTTCTCAAGGCAGTGGCCCTGGCGCTACGCGATGCACCGGAACTGAATTCCATTTGGACCGGCGGAAAGGCGACTCCGGTTCGCGAAATTCACGTCGGCGTGGCGATTTCCTTGCGGGGCGGAGGGCTCGTGGCCCCGGCATTGCATCATACGGACCGCCAGAGCCTTGATGAATTGATGAAAACCTTTCGCGATCTGGTGCAAAGGGCGCGCGCGGGTTCGCTTCGGAGTTCCGAATTGGGCGATCCGACGATTACGGTTACGAGTTTGGGCGAGCAAGGTGTGGAAACTGTTTTCGGCATCATCTATCCGCCTCAAGTCGCCTTAGTGGGTTTTGGCAAAGTTGTTGAGCGCCCCTGGTCCGTGGAAGGCCAGGTTGTCTCCCGGCCGCTTATCACAGCCACGCTCTCCGCCGACCATCGCGTGAGCGACGGGCACCGCGGAGGACTTTTTCTGGCAGGCGTTGACCGCAGGCTGCAGGAACCGGAGAAGCTATGACGAAGCAGGAAATCAGAGAAACCGTTCTGCGCGTTCTTGGCCAAATTGCGCCCGAAGCTGATTTGTCACAGATCCAATCGAATCTCAGGATTCGCGATCAATTGGACATTGATTCCATGGACTTGCTGAATTGGGTTATTGGCCTACATAAGGAACTCAAAGTTGACATTCCAGAGTCGGACTATCCCCGGCTGGCCACGCTCGATGGTTGTATCGATTATCTTGCGTCCCGCCAGGAGCTTCAGTAACACATGTTGTGGAAACGGTCCACTTCATCGAATCAGGATTCGGCACGAATCCGAACCACCTGCACGGAACATGGAGCATGGCGAGCTACAGCATCGGAAACGCTTCCCATCAGAAAACGGGTCCATTTTTTTTCTCCGTGCGAACCGAGCATGACCAAATCCGCCTTCCATTTTTCGGCCGTGTCGAGGACCACAACCTTGGGGTCGCCTTGTTCAACGTTCGTCGTGACTTGAAACCCTGCGTCGCGCAGTGCTTGGGCGGAACGCGCCACTAGTGCCTCAGCTTGATGCCGGTGTTCCTCGCTTGCGACCGCAAGGTCCGGTCCTGACCGTTTACCGGCGGGATAAAGCGGATAGACTTCGATGACATGAATCACCCGCACTTCCGCGAGATCCGGCCGCACCAACGAGATCAACGATTGTGTCGCGGCTTCGGAAAACCTGGAATTATCGATTGCCAATAGTATTTTCAAGAGCGCCTCCACTACGAAGGAAGACAGCCTGCTTACACGATACTCAACTGTTGTTAAAATATGCTCTATGGGCTTTCTTCGCGGTGACCCGCATCACTTCAGAACTCCATGGACTATCCTTGCAAGGCTGGCTTGTCGCATAACGCAATTTCCAATCGAAGAGATTTGCGATGAAATCACATTTCCCGCTTGCCGTGGGTTTGATTTCGAGTGCATGGTTGGCGGCGGCGCCGGTCCGTGCCCAGGAGATGACCAAAGAAATGGTTGAGGGCCTTACGAATTTCAATCGCAGCGAGACAACGGTCCTGCGCCAGCGCGACCAAAGCCACTGCGGTACCCGAAATCAAAAAATTTGGGTTTGCGCCAATCGTCATTCTGCGGAAGGCCAGCGATGCCGATGCAGACCTCGAAGGGAAAGCCGCCGCGAAAGCCGCTGATCGTCGCTACTACTCCATTCCATTCAACTCCGCTTCATCTGATCCGGCGGCACCCGACAAGTTTCTGGACGCGATCACCGCAAAATGGAGTGAGCCGGTGTTCATTCACTGTGCGCGGGGAGGTCGTGCGGCCACGATGCGGTTTACCAAACGGCTGGTGATCGATTACTGGGACGTCATGCGAGCATCCAACGAGGCGACAGCGCTGGGGATGACCAGTCTAACGGTCAAACACTTCGCCATCGACTACCCATAGACGCACAAACGATAGACTATGAGCCGGCTCCCATCGTACCCGGAAATAGCTACCGCCATATTACGCTGCCAGCATCCGCTGTTTCGATGGACTTTGGCCGGATGGGCTGGCACTCACGCGATCTTCGTTTGCATCTCTGAAGCATTACGCGCGTTTTGCCTCACGGTGATCAGGTTGGTCAGGCCTTTCACACCCGTCAGGCATCGGACGGCGTCGTCGGCGCATTCATGCTGGAATTTGGCGTCCACGGTACCCTCCAATGTGACCCATCCCTGTCCAACCTTCACTTTAATGGTGTCGTGGGGTACCCAGACATGCCACTTCAACGCATTCACTACTGCCTCCGCGAGGTCCACGTCATTACGTTGGTGCATCGAAGGCAGTTCAACCTTGGTTTTGTTGACAACTGCCTTGACCCCGTCAACCCGCTCGGAAGCACTCGTCGCGCCGCACTGTTCCGCAAAACTTGCCACGATACCGGAGAGCGTAACAATTCCATTGTGAACGATGACCCCGATTTTTGTGGCATCCACACTGGGTTCGCGCTGCAGTTCGCCCAATACATCGCGCTGAAGCTGTTTATCGGTTTTCATAAATCCTCCATGTTGACGCTTTCCGTCGCCTCGAACGAGCTTGCGTTCAGTTCGCGGCCGATCGCACCTGGGGCTTCCTAGCCGTCCGGAAGTGGTGGCTGAACCACTCCGCGGCAATTCGCGCCACTTCTTCCAGTGTTCCCGACTCCTCAAACAGATGGGTCGCACCCTGAACAATGACCAGCTTCTTGTCCGGAGACTTGAGTTTTGCCAAGGCTTCTCTATTCATACCGATTACGGGCTCGTCATCCCCGCCGACGATCAAAAGTGTTGGAACTTGAACAAGTTCGAGCGCATCTCCGGCCAGATCGGGGCGGCCTCCGCGAGAAACGACTGCAGAGATGACATTGGGAAGCTCGGCAGCGGCCATGAGCGCGGCGCCGGCTCCGGTGCTGGCTCCGAAATAGCCGACTTTAAGGTCCTTTGTATCGGGACTGTTCAAAATCCATTTGGTCGCGCCAACCAAGCGCTTCGCCAGGAAAGGGATATCGAAACGAAGTTCGCCTGAATATTGGTCAACGGACTCTTCGCTCCGAGTCAAAAGGTCAAACAACAAGGTGGCGATCCCGTGCGCCTGGAGCACCTGCGCCACATAGCGGTTCCGCGGGCTGTGGCGGCTACTGCCGCTGCCGTGCGCAAAGAGGACCAAACCATCCGCATGCTTGGGAAAAACTAATGTGCCCTCGAGCGTCGCCTCTACCAGCTCAATCGATACCTCGCGCTTAATGCCATCCGATTGTGATTGTCTTCCTGGGATCATGTTCGATCTCCCTCCTGGATCACTGGGATCGTCCTGTGCGACGTTCTGCGGAGATGGCTCGGCAGCCTGGCGAAGCAGCTCCGTTACTTCCTCATCCGCCGTCTGTGAGAAATCTTCGTAGAACTGGCCGATCGCGTAAAAATCTTGCGGCGAATGCACACAGATAAGTTCATATACTTCTCGTCCAAGCCGGCTGCAAGTGGATTGCGGGGCCACCGGAACGGCGACCACAATCCGTGCGGGCTTCATTTGCCGGAGCGCTTGGATGGCTGCGCGCATGCTGGATCCCGTGGCAATGCCATCGTCGACGAGGAGAACGGTCAGCCCTTCGACCTTCAATGGGGGCCGTGCGCCCCGATAGAAATTCGCGCGCCGCTCCAACTCCTTTTTCACTTTGGCTGTAATTTGATCGATTTGCTCCTCGGAAATTCCGATCGCTTCGATAATCTCCCAGTCAAGCACCCGCGTGCCGCCGGTCGCTAAAGCACCAAAGGCGAGCTCTTCTTGTCCCGGAGCGCCGAGCTTTCGCGAAAGAAATATGTCTAACGGAGCATGCAAGGCTTTCGCGACCTCAAAGGCGACCGGAACTCCGCCGCGAGGAATCCCCAGGACAATCAGATCCTTGCGATTCGCATATGCATGTAACAGCGCCGCCAGCTTGCGGCCGGCCTCTGCCCGATTTTGAAAGAGCGTGTATTCGTTCCAGAAAGCCATGACCATCCTCTTACCAGGTCGGATGATGAAGGAGCTACTGAAAAAGGTATACCCATGCACGGGAGCTGCAGTGATGGGCATCACTGACGTTAGATTTGAATCGCACCAGAAGCATACGAGAGGACTTTCTGATTGAGGATCCAATGATCAAGAAAGCGTGGTTTTCCCGCCGTTTGCGAATCGACCTTGCGTCGAAAAATGAGGAAGAACTTTTCAAATGGTTTCTGGCATGCTTGCTTTCCGGGAAATCGATTCAGACCGAGATTGCCGAACGAGCCTATCAGGAATTCGTGGCCGCGCGACTTACGAGTCCCGATGCGATCCTCCGGGCGGGGTGGGACAAACTCCTCCGCCTGCTAGATCGTGCTCACTACGTCCAGCATGATTTTTCCACAGCGACGAAGCTTCTTGAGGTGTGCCAGGAATTTAAGAGCCATTACGGCAGGATGACAAATCTCCTTGCCCAAGCAAGGACCGCATCGGAACTCTCACGCAAGCTGCAGGGGTTCAAGCACATCGGGCCAGTGACGGCCCGAATCTTCCTCCGAGACGTCCGCCCCATCTGGTATCCCAGCGCAGGATCCAAGAATGGAGCTTAGCCAGGAGAGTTCAGTGGCTATTGCTCGCCTTGTGCGCGTCCGTATGGGAATGCGTGATTTCCAGGCATCCTCGCGCTGGATTCCAATGGGTCGGGGTGTGGTATTCCGCGCAAAGATCCACCATTTTTTGCGTGATGCTTAGCGCATACACTCCCTCGGCAAGTGAAGCATGGCAGCCGCGAATCAGGGTCGGGTACATGCGCACACCCCGCGCAATCCTGCCTGCCATCTCCATCACATAGATGAACGACTGGTCGTTGGGCTCAACTTTATCAATCGCATAATCGTCCACAAAATCGCCTGCCCCATACAGAATTGGCCGGTCCTTGTAGAACTCAATCCCGCGGAAAACGTGACTTGAGTGACCAAAAATAATATCTGCTCCTGCATCCATCAGTGCATGAGCGAAAAGGACATGTTCGTGAGGGGGACGGTAGCCCCAATTGGATCCCCAATGAGCGGACACGATCAATACGTCCACAACATCCCGGCTTTCTCGAATCAGTTCCAACAACTTCTTCGCTCGCGAATCGGTCAGGTCCGTAGGAACATAAAAAACCCCGGACCGGTCCGCGCTCGCTTCCCAGCCAGGCTCGTTGTCGGTGAAGGCAAGGAGTCCGAGCTTCCGGCCAGACACCTTCGATGTCGCAACCCGCGATGCCTCTTCATAATTATGGCCCGCCCCACTATGGACGATTCCGGCATGATCCAGGATCCTCAGCATCTCGATTAGGGCGTCGTATCCGTAGTCCAGGACGTGGTTATTCGCCAGCGAAACAGCATTCATCCCGGCAGTTGTGAGCACGGCGATGTTTTTTGCGGAGGATCGGAAATGAAAAGCCTTGGGATAAGCGGACCATGGAGCTCCTCGATCCGAGATGACACATTCGAGGTTGCAGAGCCGCCAATCGGCGCCGTGCAGAATGGGAAGCGTATCTCCCCAAGGGCGCTCGGGCGGGGCACTTTCCAGAACTTCGTTCACCAGACGTCCGAGCATACAGTCGCCGACCAGCAAGAGCTGGAGTGAATCGTCTCTCACGCCCTCGGAATTTGAGGTGCCAAGTGGCGCGCCGCGCCGGTCGCTATCACGATCTTCAAGATTCATTGCTCTCCTCATTCGGTGTGCCTAATCCGGATTGAACCCGG